>JASHOQ010000014.1 GCA_030041045.1 Acidobacteriaceae bacterium | reverse complement strand
CCCCAAGGCCGCACGCGAGTACGCCGGGCTTCTCAAGGGCGCCATCGGCGAGTTCTGGCGCGATCTGCGCGTGGTGATGCGCGTCTACTTCGAGAAGCCGCGCACCACCATCGGCTGGAAGGGGCTCATCAACGATCCTTATCTCGACCAGTCGTACAAGATCAACGACGGTCTGCGGCTGGCGCGGCATCTGCTGCTCGACCTGGCCGAGATGGGCGTGCCCACGGGGACGGAGTTCCTGGACATGATTTCGCCGCAGTACATCGCCGGCCTGGTGAGCTGGGGCGCCATCGGCGCACGTACCACGGAGAGCCAGGTGCACCGGCAGCTGGTGAGCGGCGTGTCATGCCCGGTGGGGTTCAAGAACGCGACCTCGGGCGACGTGCAGGTGGCCATCGACGCAATTTTTTCCGCGGCCTTTTCGCACACCTTTCTCGGCCACACCAAGCACGGGCAGTCGGCCATTTTTGTGACCACGGGCAATCCCGATTGCCACATCATCCTGCGCGGCGGCCGCAAAACCGTGAATTACACCTCCGCTTGCGTGGCCGAGACCGCGGCGCGCATGGAGCAGGCGGGCGTCGAGCCGCGCATCATGATCGACTTCAGCCATGCCAACAGCCAAAAAGATTACCGCCGGCAGGCCGAGGTCTGCCGCGACGTGGCCGCGCAGATTGCCGGCTCAGGCGATCGGCGCGGCGATACACGTATTCTGGGCGTGATGATGGAGAGCAACCTGGTGGCCGGCGCGCAGAAGCTCGAAGCGGGCAAGCCGCTGAGCGATCTCGTCTACGGGCAGAGCATCACCGACGGGTGCATCGACTGGAAGGAGACGCACGCGCTGCTCGAGGAGCTGGCGAGTGCAGTGCGCAAGCGGCGCGAATGCTAACTCCGGCGCATTTTCAATCTGATTTCCAGCTGATCGGAGATCCACTGGTTGAGGCTCACGCCCTCGGCGGCCGCGCGCAAGGCAGCTTTGCGGTGCAGGTCTGACTCCGTGCGCAATAGGATCTTCCCGTTGAAAGGACGGTCCGGCTCCTTCCCTTCCTCTGCGCAAAGCTTGAGATAGCTGTCGATACTCTCGCGAAAGGCCCGCTTAAGTTCTCTAGCCGTCGAACCTTCAAAGTGAATCACATCTCGAAGCCCGACGACGGTTCCCGAAAAAGTGCCGTCCTCGGGATCGAAGTCGATTGGACCAGCCGCATAGCCTTTGTACTCCATCATGATTTGACTCCCGCGTTCAGCAGAAACTGGCGGACGGCGTCGACCGCACCCTTCTTGGTTTCCGGCCGAGGGTGCGGCCGATGAAAGACAGCGGTCACTCCATTTAACCGGGCGGCGACGCGGCTACCCTCCCGCTGGATGACTTCGCCTCCCAGCGCGCGTATCAGGGATTCGATGGCGCTCCAGCGGATGTTTGCCCGGGTCGGACGCGAAAGCACTTCGTGAAGCGTGGTCTGCTGGGTCTTATTCATGAGCAAGGCGATCGTATCCCATCGCCTCGCTCATGCAAGGATGATATCACATTCCGCTATCAATCGAGACTTTTGGAGGACGTGCTGCTTTGCGCGGGGCCGCGCCTATCGGCCCCTTGAAGGCGGGAGCGGCGGATTGCCCAGCAGCACGCGCGTGCGCTGGCGCGTCACCCGAATCCGGCACGCCAGGCCGGCGCCGCAGGTGCGCTCGCGCAGGCTGAGCCAGGCCACCTGGTCGGGCTCGAGCATCCACGCCGTGGCGTTGGCGGCATTGTCGGTCTCCTGCATGAAATAAGCGGCGTTCATGTCGTCGTCGGCGGCGTCGGCGTTCTGCTGCTGACACGCATCGGGGTCCGGCTCCGGCGTGCCCTCCGGGTGCCAGCAATAATCCTCGTCGTGCACCAGCACATACTTCTTGCCGTTTTCAGGGATGAAGTAGCGAGGCGTAACTTCGGGAACGCGCGAGACCGCCTGCCACTGTTCCAGATCCTCGGCGAACGGCTCCGGAAGCTGGCCCATGGACAGCTCGCGATCCGTCAACTGCCGGGAAAAGACGGTGACCGTGGGCGTGGGCTCGCCGTTGGTGGGGTGGAAATAAAATGCGCCGAGCGCGACGCCGGTTTGCATATCGAACCACAGGAAGCCACGGCCGCCGAGATAGGGGCCGCTGTTGCCGGAGACGGTCACGAAGCGGCCGTCGCGGACCAGGACGGGCAGCATCGAGCCGTCGAGAACGGTTTGGACGGCATCGAAGAGGGGCATGTCGCGGCCATAGTGGTATTCGGTGCTGGAGATGCTTTGCTTCATGAGGCTGTGGAAGCGCTTGTCCTTGAGCAGGGTCCTTGCGGGCTGGTTGGCGTAATCGTTCAGGAACGCGAGCTGATCGGGGGGAATGAGTTTCTGAAAATTCGCCGGTGGCGGAGGACCGGGAGGCGGCAGAGCGGGCGGAGAATCGGGCGCAGGGCTCGGCGCGGGCGCCTGGGCGGGCGCGGGGTTCGTCGCCGGCGCCTGCGCGGCAGGCGAAGCGTCCGGCTGCGGCGGTGCGCCCGGATCGGGAGCTGACTGCGCCAAGGCGAGGGCAGACCAGCAGGCGAACAGCGCCGGCCAACAGGTGAACCGCGCCGCACTTTTGAGCAGCGATGGACTGATTGATTTCATGCGATTCCTTCAGAATTTCCCAGGATTACGCGCACGCCGTCGATCGCTTTCGCTGGCGCCGAGGGTAATTTTGGTCTCATTGTAAGCCGGGAGGTTCGCATCGCCAGAATAAAAATCGGCACGGGCGGCCCGGCCGATGCCGGCGATGGAACCAGTCTGCCGCTGCCGGTGCGCGAGGCGAGTGCGGGTGCATTCGCCTCCCGCCGTGAGCTCATGCGTTGCCGATAACGATCGTATGCGGGCTCATGGGGATGGGAAGCGCCTTGACCGTGCCGAATCCCGCCTGCTGGTGCATGGCGCGCAGCTCGCTGAAGGTGTAGGCGTCGCCCGAGGCGGTGGTTACGAGCATCGTGAGGGCGAACGCCGCGGGCGCCGGCGGCGAAACGCGGTCATCGTTGGGCACGAACTCGAGCGTGGCGGCCCTTCCGCCCGGCTTGAGCGCGCCGCGTACTTTCTTGAGCAGTTCAACGCAGGTGGGCTGGTCGAAGTGGTGCAGAAAGTTCGTGAGCAGCACCACATCGTACGGTCCGCCGAAGTCCACGTCGAAGGCGCTGCCCGGCAGCATATCGTAGCGGTCGCGCACGCCGGCTTTCTCCGCGTTCTTGAGCGCCACGCGCAGCACCGGCGACCAGTCGAGGCCGGTGACGCGCGCCTGCGGGTTCTGCTTCGCGATCTCGATTCCGAACAACCCATGGCCCGCGGCGATATCGAGCACGCGCATGGGGCCGTTGTGGCCGTCGAGCACGGCCGCGGCCAGAGGCGCCGCCAAAGGACCCATCATCGGAGCCATGCACTCGGCGAATTGCACCCACAGCGGGTTTTCGGGTTCGACCGTCCCGGAGCCGGGGAGGCTGGTGCGGCCGGTGCGCACCACGTCCGCCAGACGGGTGTGGGCTTCAATCAGCTGCGGCGCGCTCAGAAAGGGTGCAACCGAGGCCATGCAAGCGGGCGACGCCGGATCGAGAAAAGCGGCGCTCGAAGGCGTGTGCCGGTAGTGGCTGTCTTCCTTGGCAAGAATGCCGTTGATCACAAGAAAGTCGCACAGGATGCGAATGCCGCGCTCGGAGGCCGCGCAGTGGCGGGCAATGGAGGTCACGTCGCCCGGTCCCTGACCGACGGCCCGGAACAGGTCGAGCTGGATGGCCGCGGTGAGAGCGGCAGTCCGTTGATGGGCCTGCGCCATTTCGAACACCAGCCCCGGATTCAGGGCCTGACTGGGGCTTTGCTCCAGGGTTTGATTCACCGATTCTGCCACGGGAATTGCAGACGTCACAGTTGACCTCCTTGGGAGCCCTGGGGGACGCGATGAACGCGGAGCTGAATTGCGGTGGAATGAGTGTACCACTCATGACCGAGTCGATATGACGGCCAGGAAAAGCCCTGTTCGCTCGCCGGCACAAGGCGCCGAGCGGGTGCGGGCGAGACAATAGAATGGGGCCATCCCTGATGCCGTTCACACTCTTCATCTCGGCGGGCGAAGCCAGCGGCGAGCAGTATGGGGCGCTGCTGGTGGAGGCGCTCAAACGGCAATTCGCGGAACGCGGCGAGACGGCGCAGTTCTACGGCATGGGCGGGCCGCGCATGGAAGCAGCCGGCCTTGAGCGCGTGGTGCGCGCCGAAGACGTGGCCGTGATGGGGCTGACGGAAGTGGTGCGCCATCTGCCGCGCATCTACGGCGAGTTCCGCAAGCTGAAGCGGGCGATCAGGGAGCGTAAGCCGGACGTGGCCGTGCTCATCGATTTTCCCGAGATCCATTTTCGATTGGCGAAACAGCTCCACGCCATGGGCGTGCCCGTGATTTACTTTGTGAGCCCGCAGCTGTGGGCGTGGAAGAAGCGCCGCATCAAGCTCGTTCAGAAATACGTGAAACGCATGCTGGTGATCTTTCCCTTCGAGGAGCGGTTTTACCGGGAGCGCGGCGTGGACGCCGAGTTTGTGGGCCATCCGCTCGCCGAGTTGCCGATGCCGACGATCCCGCGCGAGCAATTTGCGGCGCAGAATGGCCTGGACGCGCGGAAAGTCTGGATCGGGCTGCTGCCCGGCAGCCGCATCAGCGAGATCATCAGGAACCTAAGGGGGATGGTCGAAGCGGCAGCTTTGTTAGGCGGCAAGTACGAGTATCTGATCCCGCTAGCGCCCACCCTGACCGAGCGGCAGATCAGTTTCATCCAGTACGAGCTCGGCGATAATATGCTGCCCGAGAATCCTCCGCGCTTCTCCTTCGTCCGCGACGCGCGCGCGGCGCTTCTCCATGCGCGCGCTTCCGTGGTCGCCAGCGGTACAGCTACGGTTGAGGCGGCGCTCATGGGAAATCCCTTTGTGGTGGTATACCGGGTTTCGCCGCTTACCTACGCCCTCGCCAAGCGGATGGTCAAGGTGCCGCACGTGGCCATGGCCAACCTCATCGCCGGCAAAAGGGTGGTGCCGGAGCTGATCCAGCAGGACTTTACGGCGGCAAATATCGTCCAACAACTTGAGCCTTTGCTACCCGATGGACCGGCGCGGGAGTCCATGCAAAGGGAGTTGGCTGGGGTTCGCGCTGCGCTTGCCGGAGAGCGGGGCCGAGACCCGGGAGCCGGGATGGCAGCCGTGGAGCGGGTGGCTGCCGTTATTCTTGAAGAACTTGAAGCCGCTTCGCCCGCCCTCGGAAACCGGGCTGCCCAGGCCGGGGCAGGGTGATTTTCCAGAGGGAAACGCGGGAAAGCGGGACGGGATGCGGCGCAGGTATGGGCGCCACCAGTACGGCGGGGATGCGAGGATAAGTGCTATGCGGGAACGGACGGAAACAATGTGTGCACTGCGAACCGGAGCCTCGATCAAGGGTGCAATTAGGCGATGCGGCATTTTCCTGGCAGCGGCGGCCGGAATGCTGGCCGCCGGCCTCAGCGTGGCAGTTCCGGCGAGGGCGCAGAGAGAGCGGCCGGCGCTCAAGATCACCGGGTACGTGATCGACGCGGAGCTGGATCCGGCGACGCATCATTTGACGGCGACAGCGGCGGTGACCTTTACGCCGCCGGCCAACCTGGATGTGGTGACGTTCGGCTTTCATCCGGCGCTCAAAATCGACAAGATTACGGACGAGAGCGGCAAGGTGCTGGACGGCGAGAGGACGGCGGACGGGTCGGTGCGGGTGACGCCTACTGCAACCTTCAGCGCGGGCCAATCCCTTACCTGGACCTTTGCCTACGACGGCGTAATCACGGGCGACGAGGATGGTCCGGTGGAAGGACTGAAGCTGGCGGCCATCCAAGAGCCGATCAGCTACCTGCTGTATCCCGCGCGATGGTTCCCCACGACGGGCTATTTGACGGACCGGTTCACGGCAGAAATGCACATCAAAGTGCCGCAGGGCATGCGCGTGTTTGCGAGCGGAAGCACGGGCGCGCCGCAGACGGTGACACTCGCGGACGGCAAGCCGGGCGACGAATACGACTTCAAGTGGGACAAGCCGGGATTTCCAGGCACGGTGATTGCCGGCCGCTATGTGGCGCCGGTTTCCGTGGGCTCGGGCAACGTGAAGGTGTATTTGACCGTGAGCCATCAGCAGTCGGCGAACCAGGTGGCGGAGACGGCGCAGAAGGAGTTCGATTTCTTTACCGAAGATTTTGGCGAACTGGAGACCAGCCACTTGAATGTGGTGGAGATGCCGGATGACGTGGCAGTGGCCGCATTGGCGCCGGAGCTTGCCAGCATCCCGGGAAATCGCGTGGGCGACAAATCCAGCGTGCGCTGGCTGGCCAATACCATCGCCCACCAGTGGTGGGGTCTGGAAGTGAGCCCCAGGACGCTGGACGATGCGTGGATCACCAACGGGATGTCGCGCTACGGCGAGCTGATGTATGTGGAGGACGAGAGCGGCCGCAATGCGCTGAAGGCTGCGCTTGAAGACGTTTCGGCAGGTGCGCTGGCCTACGACACCATTCCGCTCTCGAGCGCCGGTCATCTCGATCCCTTTTCGCCCGAGTTTCAGTCGATGACTCTGGAAAAAGGCGCCATGATCTTTCACATGCTGCGCGGCGAAGTGGGCGAACCCATGTTTCTGAACATTTTGAAGGGAGCGCTGAGCCAGTACACCGACAAGGGAATGCGCGCGGAGGACCTGGAACGCGTGGCCGAAGCGCAGAGCCAGCAGGAGCTGACGCCGTTCTTTGCCCAGTGGATCGATGGCACGGGCGCGCCGCAGTTCACGGATAAATACGCGGTCTACCGGCTGGGCAACAACAAGGGCTTCCGCACCATCGGCGAGATCGACCAGGATCTTGATCTGTTCCGCATGCCCGTGGACCTGCGCATCGAGACCGACGGCAAGACCGTGGACCAGAAGGTGGAAGTGGTGGGCACGGATACGCAGTACGTGGTGGACACCTTCGGGCGGCCGCGGCGCATCAGCATCGATCCGCAGGACTGGGTGCTCAAGACCAGTCCCGATCTGCAAGTGCGCATCGCCATTCTCAAGGGCCAGCAGCTGGTGGCGCAGGGCGACCTGGTGGGCGCGCTGGCCGACTACCAGAAGGCGCTCACCTTCAACCCGCAGAGCTCGCTCGCCAGCTACCGCATCGGCGAGGTGCTGTTCACGCAGCGCAATTACCAGGCCAGCGTGAACGCCTTCCGCGATGCCCTGCGCGGCGACGACGAGCCGCCGTGGACCGAGGTTTGGAGCCACATCGCCATCGGCAAGATCTTCGACATCACCGGGCAGCGCGACCGCGCGGTCAACGAGTACCGGCTGGCGGTGCAGACCAACGACAACACCCAGGGCGCGGTGAACGAGGCGCGGCAATATCTCGAGAAGCCGTACAAGCGGCCCGACAGCGATTGAGCCGGAGCAGGGCCGCGAGGAGGATCTTCCTTTGAAGCGAGCTGCTTATTTTGCTTTTCTTGCCGTGTGTGCACTCTGGGCAGATCCTGCTGCGCGAGCGCAGGCGCCCTCCTCCGATCCTGCTGGGCCGGTGCCGCCGGCCATCCGCGCGGCCAAGAATATCTTCGTCTCCAACGCAGGGTCGGACAGCGGCCTGTTTCCGGAGCCCTTCAGCGGCGACCCCAACCGGCCGTACACGGAGTTCTACAACGCTCTGAAGGCAACGGCGCAGTACAAGCTGGTGAGCGATCCGGGGCAGGCCGACCTGGTGCTGGAACTGCGGCTGCTGGCGCCGAACGGCCCGCAGAATCCCAGCAAAGTCAACGGCGCCTCCGATCCGCTGCCCATGCTGCGCCTGGTGGTCTACGATCGGGCCACGCATTATGTTCTCTGGGCGATTACCGAGTCCGTGGAAACGGCGCTGCTGCAGAAATCCCACGACCGCAATCTGGACGACGCCATCAAGGCGACGGTGAACGATTTTGTCGAGGTGAGCGGAGCGCAGCCGCCCGCGCCGGCCACAACGCCCTAAAATGTACGAACCTATTCCCGCGCTTTCAACGATTCAACCTCCAGGACTTCCAGGCGCTCCTCCGGCTTGAGATAGCCTTTGCGGCGAAACCAGTCTTCCATGTCCGCGCACAGGCGATCGAGCGGCACGCGGAATCCCGCTTCGAGCACGCCGTCAGCCCGGGGCAGGGTATCGTCGAAGACGGGATCGTTGGTGAAGTTGCGCATGGCAAAGTTGTCGATCCAGGCGATGGGACAGGCGTGGCGCACCCCTGCAGCGTCGATGCGCTCAACGGAGATGCGGCGCGCGAACATGCATTCCATGGTAGCGGCGCCGGGCTGAGGGGAGAAGTTCTGTCCGGGGGTACCCCCCTCCCCCCGTCTCTGGAAGCAAATTCCCTGGATTCTTGGGGTTGGCCACGGTGAATCGCGCCAAATTCTTCTCAACAAGGGGTTTGTCCGCAGATTCGTGTGTCCGCTGGAGTTACGGCGATTTCGAGTGGCGACGGCTCCGGGATTGCGGCAGGCCTGCGATCTCTTGACTTCATTGTGCTACGACGAAGGGAAATTCTCTGCAAACGGAAGTGCACTTCCGTGCTTTCCCTGGTCCCCAAAAGCGAGGGATCCTTCGACTTCGCTCAGGGCAGGCTCGGGGGCACCCGGCCGGGGGCACCCAGCCTTGATAGCTGGCGCGGTCGACTCCGCTCAGAATGACGGCGCACGCTACGGCATTTTCTGAGTTGCTGTGTCCTTTTCGTTTCTTCGCAAGGTCGCCGCTCTCTGTTGGTCGCGTCGAGTCCGCTTTCCGTCTTCGGGATATAGCTACTCAGAAAATGCGTTAAGGTTGAGCCGGCGCGACGGCTTTCGCGTCTTTGGATTGCTGCGTCTCCACGCCGAAGTGCTCAAAGTCGAAGTCGCGCTCGGTGACGCGCTGGCGCAGATTCTTGACCAGGAGCAGACGCGCCGTCATGTTGGCCTGGCCTCCGGTGGGCAGCCACAGACCGCTCGCCGCCGCACTCTCCACCGGCGCCTGATCAAATTGGAAATTGGAGCCCCTCTGCACGCTGGCAAAAAGCCCGCCGGCGATGCGGAAGTTGTCGTCGAAGCTGACCTCGAGGTGTGCAACCTCGCGGTCGGCGTCGTCGATCCAGATGGTGCCCTTGAGCTTCTTGGAAGCGTCTTCCACGATGCCGTGAGTCTTGGCATCCTTGCGGCCGACAAAATCGAAGAGAATGGTGGGCCGGCCGCGAAAGATCGCGCGCCGCGGATTGCGCACGTCCATGATGTCCAGCAGCCGGCTCACGCTCACTTCCTGGCCCTCGAGCGGCTGGTCCGGCGGTGTCTTCTGGGCCTTCTCGATCAGCTTGGTCACGCGCCCGGTTTCCTTCTGCTCTTCGCCGGCGGTGAGCGGCTGGCCGTTTTTCTTCATCATGCGCTCAATAATGTGGCCGTTGACGAAGAAGTCGTTGTACTCCTCGGACTCGGTCTTGGTTACCTTGCCGCCGGCATCGATGTCCTCGACGGTCTGGACGGAGTTGAAGGTGTAGTTTTCGCGCACCTTCTCGAGCTGCCGCTGGTGCTCGACCACCTGGCGCATGAGTTCGCGGATATCGGGGAGCGGACCATTGGGGTTTCCCGGGGGCGGCTGCTGCGCCGGCGCCGCGCGGGAAAGGCTCAACGCGGCCAAAGCAGCGGCGAAAAGCAAGCGGGTTGGCAGGCGAGGCATGGGTTCAGTTCGATACAAGAAAATTCCCTTCGGCCACGCTTTCCTGCGGGCGGAAACCCACTGGACTTGCCCGTCGAACTATCGAGCGCCCGCGGAGAGCGCGCGGCGACGGATGCGGAAAAGCCTATTCCTCGTCCTGACCCATCTTGACACGAACCCGGCAAATGCAATCACATCGGCCACCAGTTACCCTAAACGGATAGACGCATAACGCTGTCGAAAGGAGGGCAATGAAGGAGACAACGAAAGATACGGATGAACCTGTTCGCCTGGAGAGGCGCCCACTCCCGGCTGCCGCTCCCAAATGGCGGCAATACCTGTATCGATCACTCTTCTTATGCTTCCTCCTTGCCGCAGGCATTTTTATCTGGTCTCTGTATTTTCCCTTGCATAGGACCGAGCTGCTTCCATTACCCCCCGCCCATCCGGCTTCGGACGGCTCGTACCCTGAGTTGCTGATCCGCTATGATCCGGCGAGCTCCGCGCGCACGCCACTTGAGGTTTCCTACGCAAGGAATTCGCCTTCGCTGACACACGACGCTCCCGTCAACCAGTTTGAAGTGAATCTCAGCACGGGGAAGTTCGTCCTCAGGCAGACTGACCTCTTCGAGGCGGGGGAATTCCCACTCGCGCTCACACGCACATTCAACTCATTCGGTGTGCAGGCCCGCTCGTTCGGCGTTGCCGCCGATCAGCCCTACGATGTATGCCCCGTGGGGTCGCGTTTCCCCTACACGTATCTCGATCTGGAACTGGAGGACGGCGACTCCGTTCACTTCGAGAGGATCTCAAAGGGCAGCGGGTATACGGATGCGGTCTATGAGCACCGGGCGACGTCTTCAAAAGAATTCTTCGGGGCGCGCATCCGCTGGAATGTAGATGAGTGGGACCTGTCGCTTCCCGGGGGAAGGACTTTTATCTTTCCGGAGGCCTACTACGCGAAGACTCTTGCGCAAGGAGCCACTACGGAAATCCGGAGCGCCTCAGGAGAACGCATCAAGGTAAGTCGAAGCCCAGCCGGAGACATCAAGAGCGTGATCTCCTCGTCGGGTCAGAGAATGGAGTTTTCCTACGACAATTCAGACCGCATCGTCGAGGCGCGCGATGACCTTGGAAGTGAAAGGCAATACGGCTACGATCCCGATGGCTACCTTGCGTATGTTCTGGACGGAACTTCTACTCTGTACCGGTTCGCGTATGACCGCGGCTTCATGACCCGCATCCTGGATGGAAGCGGCAAGGAGATTCTCGGGATTGTTTATTCCTACGGCAGGGTTTCTAAAATACGCTTGCCCAGCGGAGAGCTTTACAGCGTCACCTACGACGTGGATGCTTCAAGCCGTGTTATGCGCACCCGGGTCTCCGACCCTGACGGAAAAACGAGCGAGTTCGATTTCCGCTGAAGTGAGCTTGGCGCGAGAGTAGCATGGTTCTGCGGGCCAAGGAGGTGCGCGTGTGCGCAGGGCGAAAACAGGCATGGTGGGCGCGGTGATGGCGCTGAGCGCAGTAACGGCTGCGGCGCAGGCGAAGACACAGGGGCACTGGGCGATGGTGCTGCACGGCGGGGCGGGCATCATCGAGCGCGCCTCGATGAATCCGCAGACCGAGGCTGACTACCGCGCCGCGCTCAAGCAGGCGCTCGAAGCGGGCACGGCGGTTCTCGATCGCGGAGGCTCGTCGCTTGACGCGGTGGAAGCGGCCATCCGCGTGATGGAGGACAATCCGCTGTTCAACGCGGGACGGGGCGCGGTGTTTACGGCAGACGGCAAGATCCAGCTGGATGCGGCCATCATGGATGGCGCCACGCTGCGCGCCGGCGCGGTTGCGGACGTAACCCACACCCGGTACACGATCAGCCTGGCGCGCGCGGTCATGGAAAAAACCCCGTTCGTGTTCCTGGCCGGTGCGGGCGCGGATGAATTCTCCAGGCAGGCCGGCCTGGAACAGGTGGACCAGAGCTTCTTTTTCACCGAGCGGCGCTGGCAGTCGCTCGTCAAGCAACTCAAGAAGGAGGGCCTGCCCATTCCACCCAGGCCCGAGGGCGCGCCTCCGGAGCCCAAGGAGCCGATGGCAGAGATTGAGCCCGAAGAGGCGCACAAGTTCGGCACCGTGGGCGTGGTGGCGCTCGATCGCGCGGGCAACATCGCCGCGGGCACTTCGACCGGAGGCACGCAGGCCAAGCGCTGGGGGCGCGTGGGCGACTCGCCGGTGATTGGCGCGGGAACCTATGCCTCGAACCAATCGTGCGCGGTGTCGGCGACGGGCACGGGCGAGTACTTCATCCGCCTGACGGTGGCGCGCGAAGTGTGCGCGCTGGTCGAGTACAAAAACATGCCCCTGCGGGCGGCGGCCGACGAAGTGATTCATACGGAGCTTGCCGCCTTGCACGGAGACGGCGGCCTGATCGCCATTACGCCCGACGGCCAACTGGCGTGGAGCTTCAACACCCCGGGCATGTACCGCGCGCGGCAAGTGGAGGGCGGCACAATCGAGGTGGGCATTTACGCCGACGAGCCGTGAGAATTCTCGAATCCAATGAGGAGCGATTGTGTGCCGACAGTCTTCTGGGAGCGAGGCTACAGATTCTTTTTCTACTCCAACGAAGGGTCTCCCCGCGAACCTATGCACATCCACGTTGAGAAGAGCGGCATGGAAGCCAAGTTCTGGCTTAACCCTGAGGTCACATTGGCCTACAATAGTGGCTACAGCGCCCGGGCCCTTCGCGAGCTGGCTGGCATTGTCGAAGCAAACCGTGGTTTGATTGAGAGGGCATGGAGTGAGTTCTTCCGTTAGTCCGACGAATGTCAGATTCGATGAGGACAGCCTATGGGTGGAATTAAGCGACGGCCGGACAATCGGTGTTCCGCTGGCGTGGTTCCCACGCCTCTTGCGCGGAACCGCGCAGCAGCGTGAGCAGGTGAGAATCACCAGCCGGGGTTTGCACTGGGACGGGTTGGATGAAGATATATCGGTTGCCGGTCTGCTGAGGGGGCTCGGCGACCAAAGTACCAGCAACGAACCGTTTGCTGCCTGATCTTCTTCGGCCTTGTTCAGCGGCCAAGAGAAAGGCCATCCCAATCGGGATGGCCTTTGGTTCCTATAGGGTCAGAAAGGTTATTGCGGGCCGCTGCTCGCGTTCGGATTCCGCGCCTCGGCCTTTTCCTCGTCCACCTTCTTGGCGTTGTCTTCGAGCGCCTGCGCTTCAGGCAAGTAGGTGAGCGCCTTCTGGATCATGGGATCCCAGTCGGCCATTACGCGCAAACCCTGCAACTGGCCGAATTCGATTGTGACTACTTCTTTCTTGATATTGGTCTTCAGCCAATCCTTGTCGCCGTCGATATCGGCGTTCGACCACTCGATGCCCTGGCTGGTGAGAAACTTTTCGAATTCCAAGATCACCGCGTCGTCCGCCTGGAAGTCCTTGTCGACAGTGTGATCGGAGACATAGACGGGCGCGAAGTGGAAAAACGCACTGCGGTCGAGCAGTTCGTCCTGGAAGCGATTGGTCTTGGGCGGCTCGATTTTTTCGTCCGGTGTAATTCCGCCGCCGCCGTAGACGGTGCGCCCGGAGTCAGTGAGCTTGACCTCGCGGTTGCTCGAGTCGGCGGGCAGTGCGCCGGCGTGGTTGTAGTAGTCGTAGAGCGAAAGCCCCGCGTAGTTGCGCTGGATGAGCCGGCCTGAGGGCGTGTAGTAGTGGTAGGTGGTGAGGGCGAGACCGGTGTTTTCGCTCAGGTTATAGACGGTCTGCACCAGGCCCTTGCCGAAGGTGGTTTCACCCACGATGAGGGCGCGGTCGTGATCCTGCAGCGCGCCGGAGACGATCTCGGCCGCCGAGGCGGTGTCGCGGTTCACCAGGACCACGATGGGGAAGGTCTTGCCGCTATTGCCGTGCGTGGCGGTGTAGTTCTGGTCAGGATAGGCGCGGCCGCGCTGGGAGACGATGGTCTGTCCCTTGGCGAGCAGGTGATCGCAAACGTCCACTGCCTGGCTCAAAAGGCCGCCGGGATTCTCGCGCAGATCCAGGATAAGCCCCTTCAGGTTGCCGAAGCCGTTGATGGCGTCTTCCATCTCCTCGCCGGTGGTTTCCTGGAACTGGGTGAGGTGAATGTAACCGACGCCGGGACGAATCTCATACTTCAAATCAATCGACGGATGAGGAATCTCGTCGCGGGTAAGATCGAAGACCAGCGGCTTGGGCTGGCCGTAGCGAATCATGGTCACCTGGACATGCGTGCCCTTGGGGCCTTTGAGCGCCTTGGCCACCTGATCGGACGACCACCCATCGGTGCTCTTGCCGTCCACGGCAGCAATCACGTCGCCGGGGTGAATGCCGGCGCGGTAAGAAGGCGTGTCCTCGTAGGGCGTGAGCACGTAGACCTTGCTGTTCTGCTCCTGGATCACCATGCCGACGCCGTAATAATGGCCGCGCTGATCCTCGCGCAGGCGGGCGTAGGCCTTGGGATCGTAGAAGTGGGAGTGGGGATCGAGCACCTGCAGCATGCCCGGGATGGCGCCGTCGTAGATGGCGTCGTCGGCGCGGTCGCCGGTAATAGGCTCGGCGTAGTTCTGCTCCACCAGCGCGTAGACGTTGGTGAAGGTCTTCAGGCTGTCGCGGAGCTGGCTCTCGTCTTCCGAGGTCTGGGCGCCCACCTTGCGCTGCAACACCAGGCCCGCCAGGGCGCAGACGGAAAAGAAGACAATGACGGCGAAGAGTGCGCGGCGCGCGCGGGAACTCATAGGCAGACCGAACCTCCAGATGGCGGTTGCGATCGGCGTCTTGCGCGTCTTCTCAAGTTCCCTCTGGGACCGAAGCGGCTCCGGGTTGGGGGCTGCCGCTCGATAAAATTTTGCCTTGCCCGACTCCGGAAAGGCCTGGGAACCAACAAGACCGCCCTACGAACCCAGCAGAGCCATCTTCACCTAAAGTATAGCACCGCCCTATTTGACGCGCGGGAGCGGGTTTCCGATAGCGGGGGTTACTTGAGGGTAACCGGATTCAGGCCTTTTTTGCGCAAAGTAACGGGCTTAGGCATCGGGCCAAGGCCGGGATGGCCATGGCGGCGGGAGCCTGCGGACGCAGCCCGGGAGAGAGGAAATCGCGCGCCCCACGCCTTTCTGCTCCCCCTGCGTTTACAATGGCGTCTATGCAGAAGGCGGCGAACCGCGGCCGTTTGCGAACCGTCTTCCGCGCCAAGCTCATGGTCTACAGATTTCTTCCCATCTCCGCTGCGTTCGCCTTCGGGAGCATGCTCTTTTCGGGCGCCGTTCTGCTCGATGCCCAGGCGAATTTGCCCGCCAGCCCCTACGGCGGATCGACGGTAGAGCAGATCATCGCCCGCGTGAATGACCAGATCATCACCAGCTCCGACTACGATCGCGCGCTCAGCGAGCTCGAGGACGACGCCCGCCAGCGCGGCGAGTCCATGCAGGAGATCTCGGCCGAACGCAAGGACCTGCTGCGCAGCCTGATCGACCAGCAGCTATGGCTTTCCAAGGGCAAGGAGCTGGGCATCACCGGCGAAACCGAGCTGGTGAAGCGGCTGGACGAAATCCGCAAACAGTACAACCTTCCTGACATTGATGCGCTGGCGCAGGCGGCCAAGGAGCAGGGCGTTTCCTTCGAGGACTTCAAGCAGAATATCCGCAACCAGATCATCACCCAGGAAGTGATGCGCCAGGAAGTGGGCGAACATATCCAGTTCACTCCCGGCGAAGCCCAGCAGTACTACGACCAGCACAAGCAGGAGTTCACGCAGCCGGAGAGCGAGCGGCTGAGCGAGATTCTGATTGCGGCCAATGCCGACGATGCGGCGAAGGTGGCTGCGGCCAAGGCCAAGGCCGACGACCTCGAATCGCGGCTGCATGCGGGCGGGGATTTCGCGCAACTGGCGCGCAGCTTCAGCGAGGGTCCAACGGCCAGCGAGGGCGGGGACCTGGGCCAGTACAAACTGGGCCAGAGCCAGTTGCCCAAGGTGCTTGAAGAGAAGACATTCTCTCTCTCGGCCGGACAGTATACCGATCCCATTCTCACGCGCCAGGGCTACATCATTCTCAAGGTCACGCAGCATATCGGAGGCGGTGCGGCGCCGTACAAGGACGTCGAAGAGCAGGTGGACGATGCCTTGTACATGAGCCGCATGGAGCCGGCGATCCGCGAATACCTGACCAAGATGCGCGAGAACGCGTTTATCGATATCACGCCAGGCTACGTGGATTCCGGCGCGAGCCCCAACGAGACCAAGCCGATTTACAGCGCCTACGTTCCTCCTTCGCCCAAGAAGAGGCCGAAGGTGGAGCGGACGCGGTTCCGCGAGAGCACGCACACCTTCCGGCAGAAGTCGGGTGGAAGCGCGCCGGAGACGGCTCAGGCGCCCGCGAAGGAATCGAAAGCCGATAAGAAGAAGGAAGAGGCGAGCGAGAAGCCGGGCAAAAAAGAGAAGATTCGCTACGGCCAGGCTCCGCGCGAGACCCTCCCGACCGCCACGACCAACGCCAACACGGAGAATGCCGGCGCCCTTCCGGACAATTCTGCCCCCGGGGGGTCTGCCGCCGGCGCGAACGGCGGCGCAGAGACGGCGGACAATTCGCAGCAGCCCGTGAATCCGCTGGAACCGACGGCACCCACGCAGAAGACGCGCTTCAGCGAGCGCGCGCGCGAAGCCAAGAAGGCAAAGACCACATTGCTGCACACTGACGCCAACGCACCCACTCCGCCGACCGCTGCCGAGATCGCCGACCAGGAGACGCAGTCGGCTCCGCTGGGCTTGAACGGAAATACGGCCAAGAACAACAAGAAGAAAAAGAAGCAGGTTCAGGCGACCACGGGGGAGAAGACGCGCTACTCCCAGGAGAAAAAGTCCGAGGAAAACAATACCCCGCAACCCGCGCCGCAGCCCACGCCGATTGCCCCCGTGCCTGGCGCGCCCGCTCCGGCCAATGCGCCGCAGAATCAGCCCCAGAGCCAGCCGCAGTAGTAAACTAATGGAGTTTCGCTTCGCCAGAGTTCGGGTCTGAGGCCTCGCGCTTCAGACCCGATTCAGTTGTGCGGCCGGGGTTTCTCGAAGACCAGCGAGGTTTTGACTTCCCGGTAACCGTCGCGGAGATAGAAACGGTGGGCATCGGCGCGCGTGCTGCGCGAGGTCACGCGCACAGTCTCCACGTCACGTTCCCACGCCCAGGCTTCGGCGCGCGCACAAAGCCGGCGTCCAATGCCACGGCTGCGCCAGCCTTCACTCACGACAAGACCGCCTATGAAGGCGAAGGGCGCCGCTTGCAGGCGGCGCTCGATGGAGATTTCGATCCAGCCGGCGATGTTGTTTTCAGTGGCCGCGACGAAGGCTTCCTGTTCGCGGCCAGCGCAGCGGAGTGCTTCAATCCAGGCGCGAACCTGGGCAGCCGAGCGCTGGTAGCCGAGCTCGAGGGAGAGCCGGCTCACCGCCTCCGCGTCAGCAGGCTCCATCTCGCGGATTGAAACCGCCGCTGATTCTGCAGCCATGCTGAACATCTTTGCACACGCGGACAGCTGTATGAGCAGCGGTCGCCGATGATGTATGCTTGCGGGCAGAATGAAAGACCTCTTTATTGAGAATTTGACCTCATACGAGGAGGGCCGGCTCTTCGACAGTTTTTTCCTGGTTCTCAGCAAGCAGCAGCGCGCGACCAAAAACGGCAAGCCTTATCTGAACCTGATGCTCGGCGACAAGACCGGCCAGCTTGAGGCTCGCGTGTGGGAACCGGGCGACCCGCGCATTGCCAAGGACTTCGACCGCGGCCAGATCGTAAAAATCCGCGGCTGCGTCTCCCGCTTCAACGAAGCGCTGCAGATCAAAGTCGACCAGCTACGCCCCGCGTTGCCAGGCGAGGCCGACAAGGCGGACATGCTGCCCGCGACTAAGCAGGACGTGTCCGTGCTCTGGAGCAAGCTGCAGGCAAGCGTCGAGAGCCTGAACAACGCGGATCTGAAGCGGCTGCTGAGCGCAGTTCTCGCGGACGAGGCCGTGGCCGGCGCCTTTCGCGAAGCGCCCGCAGCGCGCGGCCTGCACCATGCCTGGCTGGGCGGCTTGCTGGAGCACGTGGTCAGCCTGTTGGGGCTTGCCGAGCGCGTGGCCGCGCATTATCCGCTGCTCGACCGCGACCTGCTCATCGCCGGCGTCGTCCTGCACGACATCGGCAAAATCTACGAGCTCACCTGGGCAGCGGGCTTTGATTACACCGTCGAGGGAATTCTCCTCGGCCACATCCAGATGGGCGTGGACCTGGTGGAGAAAAAGATTGCGGCTTTACCCGGGTTTCCAGACCGGCTGCGCACGCTCGTTCTGCACATGATTCTCTCGCACCATGGCAAGCTCGAGTTCGGCTCGCCCAAGCTGCCCATGACGCCCGAAGCGCTGGCGCTCAACTTTATTGATGACTTTGATGCCAAGATGCGCGCCGTCGAGAGCGAGTTTGAGAAATCCGAGCGCGAGGGCCGCAGCCCGGATGAGCTGACGGGCAAAGTCTGGTCGCTCGACAACCGGCAGTTGCTGCAGACGAAGCGATGGCTGGGAGAAGGCGGGGAGTAGGGGTCAGGGAACAGTGAACAGGGAACAGGGAACAGTGAACAGTGGACAGTGGACAGTGGACAGTGGACAGTGGACAGTGAACAGTGATCAAAGAGTTGCTGCTCTTTCGTTCACTCGCTTCGTATATACCAGCACCAGCTGCATAGGTGGCTTTGTAGCAGGGCGCGTCTGGCAGGTCAGGGCTTTTAGCCCTGACTGTCGAAAAAGCCGCACAAACGCACGGGCTTCAGCCCCTGGAGGGACACCGCCTCCTGTCGCCAGCCGCCGATGCAACAGGCTCAGGTTCCGGTCCTCTGCTTCGGATTCCTGACCAATGACCACTTATCACTGACCACTGACCACTGACCACTGTTCACTGGCCACTGCTCACTGTTCACTGGCTTTCAGCGGATTCAACACCTTCAGTCCCGCAAACCGCTCTTCGTTGTCGGTGACCAGGATGCACCCGTTCGCCTCGGCGATAGCGGCGTAGATCATGTCGACGGGCGCGCAGGGCAGGCCGGCCTGTTCACGCTCGGAGACCAGCCGGCCCCAGACCAGGGCGGCTTTGTCGTCGAAGGTGAGCACGCGATTGCCAAAGGCCAGACGCGGGCCATGCGGCCCGGCGAACCAGCCCTCTTTCTCCTGGCGCTGCGCAGACGAGGCCAGGGCAAGGATGCCGTTCCAGATTTCGGCCAGATTCATGGAGCTGATGTAGAGGCTTTCGTCCGGCTGGGCATCGAACCACGCGGCCAGCGGCGCCGAAGGGTGCGCGTCGAGGATGTTGCGCAGAATGCTCGCGTCGAGTAGGTAGCGGGTCACAGCACAATCTTCGCCCAGCGGCGGCAGGCAGGCAAGATAGGGAACAAGGAAGGGAGCATCCCGCTTACTCGTTGACTGTTCCCGGCCGCGCGTTCCAATCCCTATGTCCCTTGGTCCCTAGTCCCTACGTCCCTCACCATCAGGCCAAAAACCACTTCCACTGCTCCTCGGTGAGCGGCACCACCGAGAGCCGGCCGATGAGCAGCAGTGGCGATTTCGCGAAGATCTTCTCCGCCTTGATGGCGGCCAGTGTTTTCGGATGCTTGAGCCGCTTGCCGGCCTTGACGCGCACGATGGGAACCTTGGGGTCGCTTGCGTCCACGCTGACCACCGTGCCGGTGCCGACGGCCGTGCGCTCGTCGCCGGTGTGATAGAAGATCCACTTCGTGCCCGCCTTCATTTCGCGCAGGTTCTTGACGGCCGCGGGCGCGGTCACGCCGTCCCAGACGGTTTCGCCATCACGCACGAGGTCGTCGAAGGAGTAGACGCCGGGTTCGGATTTGAAGAGGAAGTAGGCCATGACAGGGGTCGGGGTCAGGGATCAGAGATCAGGGATCAGGGGTCAGGGATCAGAGGTTCCGCGGCTCATCCCACGGCCGTGGTTGACGCAAGAAGAATACACTACCCGTCTGTCTCTTCTCTCAATTAGCGAAGCAGTTCCGCGCGCTGACCCCTGACACCTGAAACCTGATCCCTGTATCCTGCCGTTACAATGAAATCACGATGATGCGTTTTTCCACGGCGGGCGAGTCGCACGGCGAAGCGCTGATTGCGCTCATCTCCGGGCTGCCGGCCGGTGTCCCTGTCGATCTCGAATTCGTAAACCGCGAGCTGTGGCGCCGGCAGCAGGGCTACGGGCGCGGCGGGCGTATGAAGATTGAGACGGACAAGGCGCATGTGCTGAGCGGCGTGCGCCACGGCAAGACCATCGGCTCGCCGGTGGCCATCGAGATCGTGAACCGCGACTGGAAAAACTGGGAGGAAAAACTTCCCGTAGAGGCGGGCGATCCGGCCAAGCACCAGGCTGTTTCTTCTCCGCGGCCCGGGCACGCCGACCTGGCCGGCGCGCTCAAGTACAACTTTTCCGATGCGCGCTACGTGCTGGAGCGGGCTTCCGCGCGGGAGAGCGCGGCGCGCGTGGCCGCAGGTGCGTTTGCCAAGCTGCTCTTGCGCGAAGTGGGTATCGACGTGCTCAGCCACGTCATCCGCGTGGGGCGCGTGGAACTGGAGCGCGCGGCGCAGTGGGATGAGATTGTTGCCACGACCGCAAAAGATGAAGTGGTGCTGGGCTGCGTCGATGCCGCGACCGAAGCGCGCATGAAAGAAGAAGTGGAAGAAGCTGCGCGCACCGGCGATACGGTGAACGGCGTGTTTGAAGTGGTGGCGCACAATGTGCCCGCGGGGCTGGGCACCTATGCGAATTGGGATGAGCGCCTGGACGGGCTGCTGGCGTGGACGGTGATGAGCCTGCAGGCGGTGAAAGCCGTGGAGATCGGGCGCGGGGTGACGGCGGCCGGGTCGTTCGGCTCGCAGGTGCACGATCCCATTCACTACGCCGCTGAAGACAACGGCAAGCCCACGCGGTTCACGCGTCCGCACAACAACGCCGGAGGCATCGAGGGCGGCGTATCGAACGGCGAGGACGTGGTGGTGCGCGGGTACTTGAAGCCCATCTCCACGTTGCGCAAGCCGCTCGAGTCCGTGCGCTTCGACACGCGCGAAGCGACGAGCGCGAGTTACGAGCGCAGCGACATCTGCGTGGTGCCCGCGGCGGGCGTGGGCGCCGAAGCCATGGTGGCGCTCACGCTGGCAGGCCTTGCCGGCCAGAAATTCGGCGGTGACTCTCTGCTCGAGCTGAAGCGGAATTTCTTGAGCTACATTGAACAGATACGGAGCTTTTAGCACGCGATCATGGCCTTGAAGATCGTTAAGTATCCCGAGCCGGTGCTTTCGCAGCCCGGCGAGCCGGTGACCGAATTCAACGACGAGCTGCGCCAGCTGGTGGCCGATATGTTCGAGACCGTGTACGCGGCGCAGGGCATCGGCCTGGCCGCACCGCAGGTGGGTATTTCCAAGCGGCTGACGGTGATCGATCTCAGCCTGGGCAAAAACCC
>JASHOQ010000013.1 GCA_030041045.1 Acidobacteriaceae bacterium | reverse complement strand
AACAACGTGGCCAACGCCAACACCCCGGGTTACACCACCGAGACTCCCGACTGGGAGCAGAACCCGCCTATCGACATCAACGGCGTGCTTACAGGCGAGGGCGCCACCGAGACCGGCGCCACTTCGCAGCGCGACCGCGTGCTCGACGAGCGCATTGACCAGCAGCAGCAACTGGCCTCGGCTTCCGGCGTGCGGCTCACTGCGCTCAACACCATCGAATCCCTGTTTACGCCGGATTCCGGCTCTTCGACCTCGTCCAGCGCCGGCGACATCGGCAGCGACATCACCAACTTCTTCGATTCCTTCTCCTCGCTCGAAGCCAACCCCACCGACAATGCCCTGCGCCAGAACGTGCTTTCGACGGCGCAGACCCTCGCCGGCGACATCTCCAGCGCCGCCGCCAGCCTTAACTCCCAGCGCGCGGCGCTCGACCAGGAGGCCGCGGGCGTGGCCAGCCAGGTGAACTCGCTCACCAGCGCTTTGGCGCAGCTCAATACCGAGATCCAGTCCGAGTCGCCCAACGCCGACGCCGGCCCGCTCGAAGACCAGCGCCAGCAGGATTTGAGCCAGCTTTCGCAGTTGATCGGCATCAATCAGATCACCACGGAAAACAACGGCCTGTCGATCACCACCGCTTCGGGTGAGCTTCTGGTCTCCGAGGGGCAGAGCTTCCAGATGACTACCGGGGTGGTTAACGGCGTCACCGATTTCTTCGTCAACGGCACCGATATTACTTCCGAGCTCGAGCAGGGCGGGGGAGAGCTCGGCGGTTATCTCACCGCGCGCGACACCGACATTCCCAACACGCTCAATTCGCTGGATCAACTTGCCTACGGCATCTCCACGCAGGTGAATGCGCTCAACAACACCGGCACTGATCTTGACGGCGTGACCGGCACGGCCGCGGCGCCGCTCTACATCTTCAATGAGCCTACGCAGGTGGCCGGCTCGGCGGAGAGCATGAGCGTCGTCATGACCGATCCCAACCAGATCGCTGCCGCCGGCGCCGGCGATGGCACCGGCGACAACTCCAACGCTGTCGCCCTCGCCAACCTGGCCAACCAGACCATCGTCAACGGCCAGTCGCCCACTGACTTTTTCTCGAACTTTGTCACCCAACTCGGATCCACCGTCTCCCAGGTGCAGACGGAAAACACGGCGCAGACGGCCTCCGTCACCCAGCTGCAGACGCAGAACGATGCGCTCTCGAGCGTCAACCTCAACGATCAGGCCTCGGACATGACGGTGCTCGAGCGCAGCTACCAGGCCGCCGCGCAGGCGTTCACCATGCTCGACACCATCATGGCCTCGGCCCTCAACCTGGGGGAACAAACGACCGTCTCCTGAGAGCGCCCTCCGCGGGCAGGCGCTCGCGGCGCGCGCACGGGGGGCGGTCAAGAAAGAAAAGGGGGCAAGGGAACAGGGATTAGGGAACAGAGAACAGGGGGCGGAGAAAGACTGTATACAAGGCAATTGGAGCTAGCTGCATCAATCCGGTTTTGAAAGGGCACGGCTGGTAGGTCAGGGCTTCAGCCCTGACTGCCGAAAAGGGGCCGACAAAATCGGAGGCTTTAGCCCCTGAGGGAAGGCTTCCCGCTGAAACGGAATTGCAACAGAAAGACGAACACCATGCGCGTAGATCCGAACTACATTACCAACCTCGCCGGCTCGCTCGATCAGGTGCAGGCCAACGAGCAGCAGCTTACCCAGGAGCTTTCGAGCGGCGTGCGCGTCACTTCGCTCGGCGTCGATCCGCTCGCTTCCGGGGAAAATGTGCTCCTCCTCAACCAGATGGATCAGGACACTGCGTTTACTTCGAACGCCAGCCTCGTGACCGGCCAGTTGCAGGTAGCCGACTCCGCCTTGGGGAGCGTGGTCACCGAGCTTACCCAGGCCATCAGCCTCGCCACCAGCGCCACCAACGGCACCATGTCCACAAGCGATGTGCAGTCGGTCGGCAATCAGATCGCCGGCATTCTCGATGAGGTTCAGTCGCTGGCCAATACCAGCTACCAGGGCCAGTACATCTTTGCCGGCGGGCAGACCACCACCGCGCCCTTCACCACCTCCAACGCCACCACGCCCGCCACCACCACCTACAACGGCGACAGCGATATCAACTATCTGGAGCTGCCCAACGGCGGAAAGATCCAGTTGAACGTGCCCGGCAATCAGATCTTTCAGGGTTCCGGGTCGGGCAACGTCTTTGCCGCGCTCAACAACCTGGTCGCCGACTTCTCCAGCGGCAGCATCAACACGCAGCAGGCCGTCAGCGATACCGAGGCGCTCAACTCCGCCCTTAACTACGTCTCCGAGCAGCGCGTCACCATCGACAATTCCATCACCAGCCTCAACACCGCGTCGGACGCAGTCACCAACGAGCAGACCCAGCTCACCACCGCGCAGACCAACCTGATGCAAGCCGATGTGGCCTCGGTTTCCACGCAGCTTTCGCTCGCTGAAACCCAGCAGACTGCCCTCGAAGACGTGATCGCGCAGCTCAGCTCTGACCAGAACGACCTGTTCACCAAGCTGCCCGACTAACCGGCCAGTTTGTCTGCGGCTGCGGCCTTTTCGGCTCGCTGCATCCATGTGTTCAGTCGTCATCCTGAGCGAAGATCGCCGCATTCTCCGCAGCGATCGGAGTCGAAAGCCTGCCCTGAGCGGAGGTTGCCCGCACGAGAGCGGTTCCACAGTACATGTAGCCATATCTCACAGTTGCGGAAGGTGGCTTTTTCTTGGTGAAAAAGCCACTTAGCATCTGCGGCTTCGGGATACAGCAACTGTGAAACCGCTATAGCGGACGGCCGGAGCGAAACGGGGATGTGCGGTTGTTGGTTCTCCGCCAATGGAGCCCTCGCGCTCGAATTTCCAAATGGACCCCTGCGGCCACTCGCCTCCATCTATACTGAAAGCGGGAGGAAAAGCGTTTTTGCTCGCACCGCTGCGCTTTCTCTGGAACGCCACCCGCGGCCATCGCTTCCGGCCGTGGAAGAGCGAGTACCTGCGCTGGCGCGTCGAAACCTTCTCCGGCAAGTGGGCGGAAAAACTCACAGCCTCCAAATTCCTGGGCTTCTTCTGGACCACGCGCTGGGAGCTTTTGAGCTTCCTCGGCTGGACGCATCAGCTCGAGCGCGAAACCCGGCGTCGCGTTCGCGTGCACACATAAGACAATGCCGCAACCGGACCCAACCCGCCTCACCCGCCGTCAGTTGGCGTGGAATGCCTTCGGCTGCGGCGCCATGGCCATCCTTGCCGGCGAAGCGGCCACGCTCGCCCACCGCGCGTGGGCGCACGGCCGCCTCAGCGATGCCAACGCAGCCCAGCCTGCCATCACCGGAGTGAATTCTCTTCAGGCGCACGCCACGCCGCACGGCCTCCTTTATGGCGCTGCAGTCAACCCGCGCCTGATCGATCTGGACGGTCTCGCCTCTGGCCGCACCACTGACGCTTACACCCGCCTCGTTGCCGATCAGACGGGCATCCTGGTGGCGGAAAACGACATGAAATGGGCTGCGCTGCGCTCCTCGCCCACGAGCTTCAACTTCACTCAGGCCGACCGCCTCATGCGCTTCGCCGAGCTCACCCAAAAACGCGTCCGCGGCCACAATCTCTGCTGGCATGAGGCACTGCCTTCCTGGTTCTCCTCAACCGCGACCCCGCAAAATGCGCGCCAGCTTCTCACCGATCACGTTCGCACCGTGGTTGGTCATTTTCGCGGGCGCATCCATAGCTGGGACGTCGTCAATGAAGCCGTCAACCCGCCCGACGGCCGGCCAGATGGACTGCGCAACTCGCCCTGGCTCCGGCTCATCGGTCCCGACTACATCGAGCTCGCCTTCCGCACCGCCGCTGAAGCTGATCCCAACGCCATCCTCACCTATAACGACTATGACCTGGAGACCGACCAGCCGTGGCAAATGGAAAAGCGCCGCCAGGTCCTCGCGCTCCTGCGCCGTCTCAAGGCCGCCGGCGTTCCCATTGGCGCCCTCGGCCTCCAGAGCCATCTCCACGCCAATGCCGCGCCTCCGGGGGCGAGCCTCACCGCACTCATCCGCGCCTGCGCGCAGATGGGCCTTCAGGTCTTCGTTACCGAGATGGACGTGAACTGCCACGGCCTCGACCTCAGCCAGGACAAACGCGACAAGATCGTCGCCGGGATCTATCGAGACTATCTCGGCCGCGTGCTCGCCGAGCCCAACGTTCCCATCGCCCTCACCTGGGGCATCACCAGCGCCCACACCTGGCTCAACAACCCGTTCAAGGCGGACGACCAGCTTCCCCATGGCGCCGAGCAGCGGCCCTTACCCTTCGACGACGACTTCAATCCCACGCCGGCCTTTTTCTCTCTCCGCGCCGCGCTCGACAGCGCGCATTTTGACGCGGCGCACCCCTCCGCCTCACCCTCCGCCGCCTGAATCCGTCCATCGGAAGGGAGCGCGTGGGAAAATCTCCGCAAGGCCCTATTCCAGAAAGTCACACCTTCTGATGCGATTTGGACTCATCGTTTCTTTTCTGCTCGCGCTCGTCTCACCCTCGGCCGCGCGCAGCCAGGAGCGCCCCGCCTCGCAGATTCCTCCTATCGAGCCGCCCAAGCCCATGCCCAACACACAGGGCCCCGCGCCCACGCTGCGCGTCACCACCACGGAAGTTCTCGTTCCCACGCTGGTGGAGAAGCGCGACGGCGAAATTCTCTACGGCCTTAAGCAGAAGGATTTCATCCTTGAAGACAACGGAGTTCCGCAGACCATCCGCGTGCAGGAAGAGATGGATACCGCGCCCGTGGCCCTCGTGGTCGCCGTCGAGCTGGGCGGCGCCAGCGTGCTCGAGTTCGACAAGCTGGCCCATCTCGGGCCCCTCCTCGATCTCTTTCTCTCCGATCCGCGCAGCGGCGTGGCCCTGGTCGGTTTCGACTCCACGCCGCACCTCATTCAGGACTTCACCCGCTCCGGCGACGCAGTGAACGATGAGCTCAAAAATCTCCAGCCGGGCGACGGCGGCGCCGCCATCCTCGATACCGTCAGCTACGCCGTCACTCGTCTCGAATCGCAACCCAAGGAATTCCGCCGCGTCTTGCTCCTCGTCAGCGAGGAGCGCGACCACGGCAGCAAGCACACCCGGCCGGTGAATCTGATCCGGCAAATCGGCCAGTCGGATGTGCTGGTGCTCAGCGTGGCCTTCAATCCCGCGCGCGCTGAGTTCGCGCATGATGCAGCCGACCCCAACCTCGACGACCGCACCCTCAACATGGTTTCCGCGCTGGCCATGATGGCAAAAACCTTCAAGAAAAATGTGAGCCGGGAGATCGCGGACATGAGCGGCGGCGAGTTCACCACTTTTGCCGGCGACAAGAAATTCGAGGCCCGCGTGGTGGACGCGGCCAAGCACGCACGCAACCGCTATCTCATCACCTTCAGCCCGTCGAACCCCACGCCCGGCCTGCACAGCATTCGCGTCCGGACAGCCGAGGACTACGGCGCCCGCATCGTGGCGCGGGACCATTATTGGGCCGCCGCGCCGGCGCGTTGAATCCTGAACATCCTGAAGCTCGTGAGGTCAAAGTTGTCTCGGTGATCCGCAAGCGCTTCGACAACCGCCTCTTCCGTCTAGGCGCATCGCCTTCATGAATCGTCTTCCATTCCATCGGCGCGCCCGTACTGCCTCAGGCAAGCAGTGCTCTCACTTTTCCAGCACCTGGTACCTTGCCGACATCCCCGCCAGCATGTGGTCGCTGATGTGGCAGTGGAAGAGCCAGATGCCCGGAGCATCGGGCGCCATGTCCGCCGTGATCATCTGCGCTGACGTCACCGCCAGCACATCGGTGCGCTGGCCCGCAACCAGCACCGTGTTGCCATGCCAGTGCGGCGTGTGCGCGTTGTTGAAGTCGCCCAGCGTGGCCACGTACCAGCGCACGCGGTCGCCCTTCCTCATGGTCATCATGGGCATGTTGCCGTAGATGTAGCCGTTGATGGTCCACTTGATATTCGTGGAGATGAAACCGGAAGTGGTTGCCGGCGTGTAGAAGCCGAGAGGAGTGAGGAGACCCAGCTCGCCTTTCTTCACGCCTGCGGGATCAGTGCAATGCGCGCGGATGTTGTCGTCCAGATACCAGCTTTCGTTTTCGTTGATGGCGATAAACATGGTCGCGAACTCGTGATCCACATCCTTGGGCCGGCCATCGGGAAGCGCCATGCCTCGGCGCGTGATCACCATCATGCCGAAGAGTCCCGAAGCCACGTCGCGCAGCTCGTCGCAATGCGAGTGGTAGAGCCAGAAGATGGAGCTGGGATCGTTGGGGCCCGGTCCCGCGCGCTCAGGAACCTGCCACGTATAGGTATGCGTCGCGCCCGGCGCCACGCATGCGTCTTCCTTGTCCGCGGCGCTGGTGCCGTCGTTATAATCCGCGCCCTCGGAATCCTTCGCATACAGCACCCCGTGCGGGTGCATCCCGAAAGGGTGCGTGGCATTGTTTTTGAAAACCACCTGGATGGTGTCGCCCACCTCGGCGCGCAGAAGCGGCCCGAGGATTCCCAAGTATGCTTCGTCCGGACTCCGCGGCTTGAGCCTGGAAAACGTGGCGTCAGTGTATTGGCGGTAGACAGCCTTCTTGTTCACGCGCCCGATCTGGTGCGGACCTGGTTCCGTAAATCCCCGCGCCACGGCGTCGAACGGCATGCCCATGGCCTCGTCTTGGCCGCTGGGCGCGTAGTCCCAGTCCACTTCGTCCGCAGCCACGTAGTAGGTGCGCGTCTTGCCAGGCGGGGTCTTCGACGCCGCATGAGTTGCCAGAGAAGAAACACAGCAGAGAACGCCGCTCACGCAGATCAAGCTGAAGCGAGCGGGCCAAATGCACATCGTACGCATGGTCCCTCCACGTTGCGCGTGTGTTGTGGATGTAGGACCAATTGTAAAACGGCGAATGCCCCGCCGGCATTGCCGGCGTCTATGCGGCCTTCGCGAGGAGACGGCGCGCCGCAAGAGCCATCGGAAGTCGGGTGAACCCGGCGAAGAACATGCTCACTCCGATCAGGGTGCCGATGGCCCATTCGCTGCTGGAGGGCCAGCTCAGCCCGATCATTGCGCCCAGGATAAGAGCGACGACGCCGTCGAAGAACAGCCATCCGGTGCCCGGCAAGTGTCGGATGCGGAAGGCCAGAATCAATACCAGGATGCCCTTGGCAAAGAGATAGCTCGCCAGAAGAAGTGTGAGTGAGGCGAGGGCGACGGCCGGCCTGACCAGCAAGTAAATCCCCAGCCCGAGATAAAGCAGTCCAACGAGAAGCTCCCAGAGCAGGCCTCCAGTTGGACGCACATGCCAGGCAAGGATCAGGTGCGCCACTCCACCAAGAACCAGGAGCCAGGCGATGAAAACGGCCACAGCGATGCCCGCCGCCGGCGGAATGACAATGGCCAGTATGCCGGCCACGCTCAACAGAACGCTGAGCGCGACCGTCCAGCCCACGGATCCTTTTGCGATTCCAATCAGGGATGAATCGGCCATTTCTATCTCCTTCTCCTCGTTGCGCCGCTGCTTGCAGCGCGGGTTCCCGCCGAACGCGGAGGCTTCCTCATTGAGAGGAGAAAAACACTATACACGGCGCAGGGTTGGCCATGGTGCTTTCTTAATTACCCGTTGAAAAGATGGTGAGCGCGGCTCGCGCATGCGCTGCGGTGCGGGAAGCCGAGGCATCGCCGCCGCAAACCCGGTTTGAGCCCCGAAATTTGGGAGGTTGTCAAGAGACGGCACGTGCGCGGCTGCCGGGCTTCCACAGAGAATTCCGTTCGTGTTAGTCTCTTAGTAGACACTTGAGAGTGGAACTGAGAGAAAACGAGGAGCACCTGACGCCGTGCTGGCGACTCAAAAGAAGACAGACCTGATCCAACGCTTCCGCACCCACGAGAAGGACACCGGATCGCCGGAAGTCCAGATCGCAATTCTGAGCGAGCGGATCGGCGACCTGACCGAGCACTTCAAAACTCATAAGAAAGACCACGCATCCCGGCGTGGACTCTTGATGCTGGTCAGCAAGCGCCGCCGCCTGCTGGATTACCTGAAGACCCACGATTCGGACCGTTATCGGGACGTAATCGGCAAACTCGGTCTCCGCAAGTAATCCAGAAAGCCCGCATTGAACCGGAAGCGCCCAGACCCGAAATCGGTCGCGGTCCCTGCTCGCCTCAACCCGCGGGGCCTCGGTGCACCTGGCAATTCTCAATTCGTGCCAGGGCCTGCGCACTGCTATGGGCTGCGCGCGGCGGCTACGAGGACGCTCGCACCGGCCTTCAGCCTTGCGGCGCACACTCTCCGGCGCTCCTTCCCCACAAGTTTCCCAAGCGAAAAAACTGAAATGAGGACTCTATGTCTACCAAGCATGAAGTAGCCGTCGAGCTTGCCGGCGGCAAGCGTCTGGCCTTCGAGACCGGGCGCATGGCCAAGCAAGCTTCCGGCGCCGCGCTCGTCACCACCGGCGAAACCGTCGTCCTGGCCACTGCCGTAGCCTCGCCTGAAACCCGCGAGGGCATTGATTTCTTCCCCCTCACGGTCGATTACCGCGAGTACACCTATGCCGGCGGCCGCATTCCGGGCGGCTTCATCAAGCGGGAAGGCCGGCCCAGCGAAAAGGAAATTCTCACCGCCCGCCAGATCGACCGTCCCATTCGCCCGCTCTTTCCCGATGGCTTCCGCAACGAAACCCAGGTCATCGCGCTGGTCTTCTCCGCCGACAAGGACAACGACCCCGACGTAATCGCCATCAACGCCGCCGCCGCCGCTCTCGCGCTCTCCGACGTTCCCTTCGGCGCCACCGTGGCCGCCGTGCGCGTGGGCCGCGTCAACGGCGAGTACGTCGTCAATCCCACCTACGCCGAACGCGCAGTGAGCACCCTCAACATCATGGTCGTCGGCCACAAAGACGGCATCGTGATGATCGAATCCGGCGCCAAGGAAGAAACCGAAGACGTAGTGCTCGGTGCTATCGAGTTCGCGCATGAGCAGATCAGGCAGATCGTCGCCGCCATCGAAGAGCTCGTCTCCGAAGCCGGAAAGCCCAAGCGCGCCTTCACCGCGCCCGAGTCCGACGAGAGCTACTATAACGAGCTCAAATCGAAGATCGGCGAGCGGCTCAAAGACGCACTCGATACCAAGAAGCATGGCAAGATCGAGAGCTATTCGCTCATCAAGCAGCTCCAGGACGAGCTGGCTGCGGAACTGCCCGCCGACGATCCCAACGCCAAAAAGAAGCTGGCGCACTACTACGAGCTCCTGCGCGAGCGCCTCTTCCGCGAGCAGGTGACCAAAGACCGCATTCGGCCCGATCGCCGCGCCTTCGACGAAATTCGTCCCATCAGCATTGAAACCGGCGTCCTGCCGCGCACGCACGGCTCGGCGCTGTTCACGCGCGGAGAAACCCAGGCGCTGGTCACCGCAACCTTGGGCACGCCCGACGAAAGCCAGCGCTTGGAAAGCTACGAAGGCGAGCAGAAGAAGGGCTTCATGCTCCACTACAACTTTCCCCCCTTCAGCGTTGGCGAAACAGGACGTATGACCGGCGTGGGCCGCCGCGAAGTGGGCCATGGAGCGCTCGCCGAGCGCGCCATCTCCGCGGTTCTTCCCGTGGGCGAAGACCTTCCTTACTCCATCCGCATCGTCTCCGACATTCTCGAGTCCAACGGATCGTCTTCGATGGCCTCGGTCTGCGGCGCCAGCCTCGCGCTCTTCGACGCGGGCATCAAGCTCTCAGGCGCCGTGGCCGGCGTGGCCATGGGTCTGGTTAAGGAGGGCGACGACTACGCCATCCTTACTGACATCGCCGGCGCCGAAGACCACTACGGCGACATGGACTTCAAGGTTGCCGGAACGCGCAAGGGCATCACCGCGCTGCAAATGGACATCAAGATCGGCGGCCTCACCCGCGAAATCCTTCAGCAGGCCATGGACCAGGCGCGCCGCGGCCGTCTCTTCCTTCTCGACAAGATGGATGATGCGCTGCCCGGCCCGCGCCTCGAGCGGTCCAAATACGCCCCGCGCATCGAGACGGTGCAGATTCCCGTGGAGAAGATTCGCGACCTCATCGGCAAGGGCGGCGCCACGATTCGTGGCATCGTGGAGCAGACGGGCGCCAAGATCGACGTCGACGACAGCGGCAAGGTCAGCGTGGCCTCAGCCGACGCCGAGGGCCTCAAGAAGGCGCTGGCCATGATCAACGACATCACTGCTGTGCCCGAAGTGGGCAAAGTCTATCTCGGCAAGGTGGTTCGCATCGCTGAATTCGGCGCCTTCGTCGAGCTCTTCCCCGGCACCGACGGGCTGCTGCACATCTCGGAGATAGCCGAGCATCGCGTCAAGGAAGTCAAAGACGAGCTGCGCGAGGGCGATCAGGTCATGGTGAAGGTGCTCGCCATCGAGGGCAATCGCATCAAGCTCAGCCGCAAGGCGCTCATCCGGGAGCAGAAAGCGAAACTGGCGCAATCAACGGCTGAGGAAGCCGCGCCTGAAGGCGAGAATGCGCCGCGTGAGGCGCACACCACCATCTCCGCACGCCCGCGCAACGAGTTCGACGAGCGCCAGCCCAAGTCGAATCAAAGCACGATCCTGATCGAAGGCGGCGATTTCGACGAGGAGGAGAGCGGGGAGATCGACGAAGAAAATGAGCCCAACTTCAACCGCGCCGAGGGAGTGTCTGTCCACGCCGGCCAGGCGCATGGCGGAGGAGGCGGAAGGCCCGGCGGTGGCAATCGCCGCCGTCGCCGCCGTCGCGGCGGCAGCGGCCGCGGTCCCGGCGGAGGCCAGGGCTGATCCCTTTTCAAGCATTCGCAAGAACGAAAGGCCCGGATCGCATCGATCCGGGCCTTCTTCTTTGCCCTTCTGAAAATGCCCGCATCAGCGCGAGTGCATCCGCGAAGCCTGCAACCGCGCCGGTTGCAGATCGCGTTGCTCCTTGTCCTCCGCATACGGCTCCGGCAAGGGTCCGAGGCTCGCGTTCTCGGGCAGAAGCGAGCGGCTCGCATTCTTTTCCGTGTACATGCGCCGGTCCGCTGCAATGCACAGCGCTTCGGCGTCCGGGGCATCCTGGGGATAAACGGCAATGCCCACGCTGGCCCCAATGCGCACGCGGTGCCCGTCGAGTTCGAAAGGCTGATTCAGCAGTTGAATCAGCGACTGGCCCACGTGCTCGGCGTCCTCGCGGCTCGTCGGCTCCTCGAGGATTACGCTGAATTCGTCGCCGCCCGTGCGCGCCACCGTGTCTGAGCGCCGCACCCGCCCCAGAAAGATCTCACCCGCGCGCTTCAGCAGCAGGTCGCCCACATGATGGCCGGAAGTATCGTTCACTTCCTTGAAGTGGTCCAGGTCCACCAGCAGCAGCGCAGCCTGTTTGCCGGAGCGGTGCGCGCGCTCCAGCGCCCCCGTCAGCCGGTCCTGAAACAGCCGGCGGTTCGGCAGCCCGGTGAGCTCATCGTGCAACGCCAAATACTTGTTGTGCTCGATCTGGCTCTCCAGCAGCAGAAGAATCATGCCCACTGCGACCACGTACTTGGGCAGGTTCCAAACTTCGCTTTCCGGATGCAGGTGAGGGAAGTAGGTGCTGATTCCGGGAGCCGCCACAAACACCAGCGCCCAGGCCAGGAATCCGGCGATGGTGATCAGCGCGCCCGTGGTCGCGCGCCGGTAGGTGTACCAGAAGTGGATGCCGCATCCAAAGTAAACGGTAAAGAACACCGCGTTCAGGGCCAGGTCCTGCCCGTTGCCCGGCTGGTTTTCCACCGCCAGCAGAAACGCCGCCAGCCCACCGTACAGGCTGGCCACCGACCAGCGCAGCGGATGGTTCTTTCGCCCCAAGGTCAACAGCGCCAGACCCAGCGGCGCCAGACCCAACAACAACGCCGTCGGCGCAAAGGCCCAGTAGCCGGAGGGCGCAAAGATCAGCAGCCCAAGATAAAGTGTGTTCGTACCCAGCAGGAGACCGAGCATCGAGCGGCTGGAGAAATCGTTGCGATAGGGGACGCAGGCCCACATGAAAATTGCCCCGGCCCACACCAGCGAGGCCAGGCTGATGAAGGATGCATAGGGGCCTATGCGGCCGTCTTGCTGAAAGATGGACGCGACAAAGTGCAGCTCAATCAGGAGCCATCCGCTCAGCCATAAACCGGAAACAGCCGTGAAGCCGCGGCGCGCTACCGACGCGAAGGCGCACGTCAGCAGCGCTACAGCTCCTACGTCTGGAAGTTTTCCCCAGTCCAAACTCAGCTCACCTTGACAGCGCCAAGGTCCCCCAAAGACATAGAATCGCTGAATTCCGAGCGAACTCTATGGCGCTTTTGTATCATCTTTCTCTCCAACGAGTAAACTTCAGTAACAAGAAAGTTTCTCTAAAAGGTACTCCCCACCGTGGTCTCTCATGCACGATTTGCTTTTCCAAATTCCACGCGGTCACCTTACTGAGAAGAGCACATCAGTTTTCTTTTCAATCGGAAGACCGATTGGTTGGGGCGCAAGGGCGCGATCGCTCGCGGCCTGCAAAGGTGATGACTCGAGTAACCTACGCACTGTGGAAAACCAGAGGAAATCCCCAGGTACCCGCGCCTGCTGATTTCGCAAGCACGCCGGCCGGTAACCTTTCCGCACCATCTGCAGACGCAATGAATTAAAGCATCTCTTTATCTTCACCGTTCAACTCTCTGGTTTGAAGCCATCTCGGCAGCCGCCGGACACGCAGATTACTCCGCCGGAGCAACAACAGAAACGAATTGCGCCCCCCGCTTGTCCGCACGGCTCGCAGCCCGGATCGCAGCGATCCAGGAATCGAATCGAAATTGGGAACTGCATTGTGCATTTTGCCAATCCGGGAATCATGGACCTTCGTTACTGCTGCGTATCCTTGAGTTCCTTTCGGTTGCGGGGGAAGGTTGACGTACACCCATTTTTAGCGCGCGCTAACCGGCTTCTCTGTCCTGGCAATTGCACGGAATCACGGAGAAGCGGAAAAGCGCGGGAAAGGCATGGCATGAGGCTACTGATCGCCGAAGACGATAAGGCGCTGGCGCTGTTCTTGAGCCGCGGACTCGAGGCCGACGGCCACCGCGTGCGACTGGCCTACGATGGCGGCGCAGCCGTGGAGGCCTTTCGCCAGGAGATGCCCGATCTCACCATCCTTGATCTCAACATGCCGGTCAAGGATGGCGAGCATGTGCTCGAGGAGGTGCGCGCTCTCGACGCCGATTTGCCCGTTCTGATTCTTACCGGGCGCGCCGAGGTCGATACCCGCGTCCGCTGCCTCGACCTTGGCGCCGACGACCTGATGACCAAACCTTTCAGCCTGCATGAACTGCGCGCCCGCTGCCGCGCCCTGCTCCGGCGCAAGCGCGAAACCCGCCTGCAGCTGCGCGCGGGCGACCTCGAGCTCGACCGGCTGGAGCACACCGTCCGCCGCGCGGGCGAGCCGGTGGTGCTGACCAACAAGGAGTTTGCGCTGCTCGAGCACCTGCTGCTCAATCGCGGCCAATGTGTCACGCGCGTCGAGCTTCTGGATTCGGTGTGGAATCTCGAGCCCGCGCAAACCACCAACATTGTGGATGTGTACGTGAACTATCTGCGCCGCAAGCTCAAGGATCCGCCGCCCGGCCATCTGATCTGCACGGTGCGCGGCCGCGGCTACATGGTTCCATCCGAGCCCGAGCTCGCGCTCGACGCCGCGGCCACACTGGCGCGCGGGTCGCAGGAGGTTTCAGCAAACGCCGCCCAGCTGGCGCCCGACCCGCTTGCCGGTGCGGGGGCGAGCCCCTCTGCCGATCGCTCCGGCGGGCCGGCCTCGGGCGCAACGGAGATGCAATAGCATGTCTGAAATTTTGAGGAGACCCACAATGCCATCCGCGTCACAGTCCCCGTCACCAAGCTCGTCACCGTCCTCGTTGCCGGCCCTGCCGCCGTCCTCGCCCATCGCCGTACTGCCCAGCCCCGTGCGCCTCCGGCCGCGCACCGTGCTGGTGGCCAGCGCCGACCGCAGCTTCCGCCAGCGGCTGGCCCATACGCTTGCCGGCCTGCGCTGGCAGGTGCGCGAGGCCGAAGGCGGCGCGCAGGCCTGGTCCGAGGCCGAGACCTCGCCCGTTGAAGCGGTGATCGTCGACTCCTGGCTGCCTGATCTGGATGTGGCCGAGTTTCTTCGCGACTTTCGCGGCAGCTTTCCCCAGGTTGATCTGGTCACCGCGCACGGCGCCGCGCAGCCCGAGGGCCCGCGCGGCCCCTACCGGCAGGAGCTGCTGTACGCCGTCCGTCGCAGCCAGGATACGGACACCGCGGCGTGGAACGCGGCGCCGGCATTGCAGGGGCCCGATCCGGCTTCGCCCTTTGCCCGTCCCGCTGCGCCTCCGCTGGCTGAGTTGCCGCCCCTGCCCGCACGTCCGCAGCCGATCCGCTTCGAGGCGGCCCGCGGGGAGACCGGCCACGTGGAGACCATCCGCGCTGAATCGGGGTCTTCCGATCGGCTGCCCGAGCTTGTGGGCAATGCGCCCTGCATGCTTGAGATCAGCCGCCGCGTGCGCCTGGTCGCGCCGCGCATGACGCCGGTTCTGGTCGAGGGTCCTACCGGCTCCGGAAAGGAACTGGTGGCCGAGGCGCTGCACCGGCTCTCGCCGCGCAGCCGCAAGCTGTTTGTTGCCATCAACTGTGCGGCCATACCCGAGTCGCTGCTCGAAGCTGAGCTCTTCGGCCACACCCGCGGCGCCTTTACCGGCGCCGTGCAGGGGCGCATCGGCCGCATCGAGTCGGCCGACGGCGGCACGCTGTTTCTGGATGAGATCGGCGAAATGCCCCTCGGTCTCCAGTCCAAGCTTCTGCGCTTTGTCGAGTGCGGCGAACTGCAGCGCGTGGGCGACAACGAAACCGTCAAGGTCGATGTCCGCATCCTCGCCGCCACCCATCGCCCGCTCGCCGAGCACGCGCTTGCGGGCTCGTTCCGCTCCGACCTTTACTTCCGTCTTGCCGTCTTTTTGATCCACACCCCGGCCCTGGCCGAGCACGCCGAAGACCTGCCGCTCCTGGTGGAGCACTTCCTCGAACGCATGGGCCGTGAAACCCCGGTCAAGCGCGTCGATGAAGGCGCCATGGCCAAGCTGGCCGCGCACGACTGGCCCGGCAACGTGCGCGAGCTCGAGCACGTGCTCGAGCGGGCCGTGATTCTGGCCGGCGATGAGCCGGTTCTCACCGCGGCGGAAATCGACTTCGGCCGCGCGGCGAACCTGCGCAATGTTTGAGCCGCTGCATTTTGTAGCCGCGGAACTGCGGCCGATGCGACGAATCGGGTTCCGCAACGACTTGCCGCCGGGAGCGTACAGAGAGCAGTGACCTTTCCCTCCCCGGCACACGGAGGCGGGAATTGCCCTTAGGTGCACTTATCCGCCTCGGGATTGGAAAGGGCACAGCTTTCGCGGGGCGGCGATGGCCCGCCGCCTGCGAGCGTAGCCGGCGAACACGGCCCCCGCGGCCTCCGGGTGATGGAGAAGGATCCATCGAGCCAGGGAAGGGAACCGGGATGCGCCGGGGAGAGAAACAGGCGATGAGCATGGAAGTGGAAACCCGCTTGAGCGATGAGATTGCCCGCTATCTCGATCTCGCGGCCGCTGAGGCCAAATTGACTGCGGCCAACATGGCCAACCTCGATACGCCCGGTTACCGCACCGTGGGGCTGGATTTCGAAGCGGAGATGCGCGAGGCCATCCAGGATGTGGAACAGGAGAAGGCAGAGCACAAAGTCCGCGTCAAAGCTGTCGACGGCCTGATCGCGCGCCCCGACGGCAACAACGTCTCCGTCGATCGCGAGAGCCTGAACCTGGCCGAAGCGCAGCTTGAATTCAAAACCGGCGTGGCTCTCTGGCGCGAGGAGTACCAGTGCGTGATGGACGCCATTCACGCGGACAAGTGAGAAAAGCAGCGTCTAGCTTTTAGCTTCTAGCTCCTAGCTGTTCGTGGTCAGGAAAGAATGAGGGCTGCACCCATGATCTCGCCGGATTCGAAGGCGGTTGAAGCCGTCAGGCGGGGCACGGGCAAGCTAGAAGCTAGGAGCTAGAAGCTGCCTTCAAGGAGCAGAACCATGAATCTCTTCGGCATGATGGACGCTTCCGGCGAGGCGATGGAGGCTGAGCGCATGCGCGCCGAGGTCGTGGCCGCCAATATGGCCAACGCCGAAACCACGCGCACCGCCACGGGAGGGCCGTACAAGCGCCAGCACCTGATCTTCGCCGCTTCCACCGGCGACGGCGATTTTCTCGATTCGATGAATTCGGTCGCCGCGGGCGCCGCGCCTGACACATCCAGCCTGCCCGCGTTGCCTGCGCTGCCCGGGTTCAATCTTCCTCCGTTGAATCCGCCCGGCTCGACCGCGGTTGCGCCCACCGTGCATATTGCCGGCGTGGTCGAGGACCCCGGCCCGCCGCTCAAGCGCTACGATCCCGGCCATCCCGACGCAGGGCCTGATGGCTATGTCGCATATCCGGACATTAACCCGCTTACAGAGATGGTGGACCTGATGGGCGCAACGCGTGCATACGGATTGAATGGTTCCGCGGTGCAGGCAGAGAAGGAGATGATCGGCTCGGCGCTTGAGATCGCCAAGTCCTAGCCTCGGCTGCGCCGCTCCTCATCCGCAAGGGGGATGGTCATGTCGTCCGCTGTCACCTCCATCGTTGCCGCCTCCGGGGGCCCTGCCGGTCTCGCGGCGCAGGCTTCGTCCACTTTGGCGCCCGCTTCGGCCGGCGGCGCGCCGGAGAAGACGCCGTTTGCCGATCTGCTCAGCGATGCGGCCGGCCAGGTGGATCAGCTCGAGTCGCAGGCGCAGGCTGCGGTCACCGGCCTGATGACCGGCAGCGGCGTCGACGTGCATACGGCCATCATCGCCACCCAGAAAGCCAGCATGGCCTTCGAGCTCGCTCTCGCCCTGCGCAACAAGGCCGTGCAGGCATATCAATCCGTACTTGGCATGCAGTTCTGATCTTTCTTGAATCGACTTTAGAGAAACGAGCCCTCATCGCCCGCCATGGCCACCGCCACGCAGCTTGCCAAATCGCCGCGAACTTTGCCCCCCCGCCCGCAATGGACCGACCGGCTGGCCGGCCTCTGGGGACGCACGCGCGTGGCCTGGGCGCAGCTTGCGCCCGGGCAGCGCACGCGTTTCCTCACGGCGATGCTTCTCGTCGCCGCGCTCACCGGCGGCCTGCTCTGGTACGTGTTGCGCACCGACTGGCGCACCCTCTACACCGGCCTCGATCCCGACGATGCGCGGCAGATCGGCCAGACCCTGACCCAGGCGCAGATTCCCTACGATCTGGCGCAGGACGGCTCGGCCATCCGCGTCCCCGCACCGGATCTCGACAAGGCGCGTCTGGCCACCGCCGCCAAGGGCGGAGTCAAGAGCGGCCGGCTGGGCTTCGAGATCTTCGACAAGCCCAACTGGGTGGGCTCGGAGTTCGACGAGCAGGTCAACTACCAGCGCGCGCTCGAGGGCGAGCTCGAGCACACCGTGGGCACCCTGGCCGATGTCGAGTCGGCGCGCGTGCATCTCGTCCTGCCGCACGATTCGCTCTTCCGCGACCAGGATCGCCCGGCCAAAGCCTCGGTGGTGCTCAAGCTGCGCCATGGCTCGCTGGCCGAAGGCGAGCCGGAAGCGATTCGCAACCTTGTCGCCGCGGCCGTCGACGGCCTCACACCCGATCATGTGGTCCTGGTCGACGCCGATGGCCGCGTGCCTCTTGGCCCCAGGACGCCGGAGGCGCTTGAGCTCGCCGCCGAGCAGAATCTTGAGGACAAGCTCATCGCCACGCTCGAGCCGGTCACCGGCGCGGGCAATGTGCGCGCCTCCGTGGTCCTCGATTACGATCCCTCGGCCACCGACACCACGCAGGAGATCTACGATCCCAGCCAGACGGTTACGCTCTCCATGCAGCGCACAGAGCAGGTCTCGGGGCCGCAGCCGGTCGCGGCCGGCGTTCCCGGCACCGCCTCCAACGCGCCCAACTCCAATGCCCTGCCGGTTTACCCGCAGCAAAGCACGGCGCCCCAGTCGGCCAAGTCCGAGTCCGACACCTACGCCGCTTCGAAGACCGTCAAGCACGTGGTCCAAAACCCGGGGCGCATGCGCCGGCTTACGGCGGCCATCGTGGTCAACGATCGCTTTGTCTCTCCGGCCGTGAAGAACAAGCCCGCTGTCTGGCAGCCGCGCTCGGCCGACGAGCTGCGCCAGCTGACGGCGCTGGCCCAGGCCGCGGTGGGCTTTGACTCCACGCGCGGAGACGCACTCACGGTCCAGGACCTGGCTTTCGACGAGAATCGCCCGCAGCAGGCCGCGCCTTTGCCCGCGCGCGTGCTTACCTCGGCGGAAAGCTCGCCCCTGCTGGTCAAATACATCGCTTTGCTGCTTGCTCTGCTGGTGGTGCTCATCCTGGGCGTGCGGCCGGCGCTGGCGCACGCCCGCGCGCTCCTCATCGAAGCGGGCAAGAGCCTGCCGCACGAGCTCTCCGCCTCGCGCGCCGCGCCGGCGCTGGCGGGCGCGCCGGCCCGCGAGCTCGATCCGGAGCGCCTTCGTTCTCATGCTGTTTTTGAAGAGGTGACCTCGCACCTCAAGCGCGACCCCACGCAGAGCTCGCGCCTGCTGCAGGGCTGGATTCACTCCGAGTAGAGCCTCTCTCCTTCCGCTCTGCGTTGGAGCCGACGAACGCAAGACGCCGCTTGCAGGCGCGGAAATCGGCGGCTGACTAACTCCGGGAAGGCTTGTTTTCGACGAAAAGGGCCCTCTCACCGCGGCAGAAAGGATGTTTGCCTTGGCCGAGCCCGGAACTGGATCCGGAACTGGATATGGAACGGCGCGGCAGCGCCCTTCGGCGAATCTCTCCGGGGTGCGCAAGGCCGCCATTCTTCTCATCGTGGTGGGCGAGGACCTCGCCCGCGAAATTCTGCGAGCTCTGCCGGACGCCGATGTGGAAAGCCTTGCCGAAGAGCTGGCGGAGTTGAGCGGCATCACCCACGAGCTCTCCGTGGATGTCCTCGAGCAGTTCTGGGAGCTGCTGGAGACGCAAAGCTTCGCCTTCCGCGGCGGTCTCGACTACGCCTCGCGCCTGCTCGTCGACACCTTCGGACAGGAACGCGCCGACGCTCTGCTCATGCTGGTGCGCCGCGCGCAGGAGGCGTCGCAGGGCAACCTGACCAAGCTGCAGCGCACGGATCCGGCGCAGCTGGGCAAGCTGCTCGATGCCGAGCATCCGCAGACCGTCGCTCTGGTGCTGGCTCATCTCGATCCGCGGCGCGCGTCGCAGGTGCTCGACAGCCTGAGCGAGGAGCAGAAGGTGCTCTCCGTCCAGCGTCTGGCGGAGATGCGCCAGTTCTCGCCGGAGATGGCGCAGAAGGTCGCGCAGGTCCTCCATCGCCGCCTTGAGGCGGTGGGCGACAGCGGGCGCGAAAGCTACTCCGGCTTCAAGGCCGTCGCCGACCTCCTCAACCGGCTCAACGCCGAGGAGTCGAAAAAGATTCTCGAAGCCCTCGAGGAGACCCAGCCAGAGCTTGCCTTGAATGTGCGCAATCTCATGTTCACCTTTGAAGACCTGGTTACCGTGCCTCCGGCCAGTATCCGCGAGATCGTCTCCGGCGTAGACAAGCGCCAGCTCGCGCTCGCCCTGCGCGGCGCCAACGACGAGTTGCGCGCCCAGATCTTCAAGGCCATGAGCTCGCGCGCGGTGGAGATGCTCAAGGAGGATATGGAAGTCCTCGGACCGGTGCGCTCGCGGGAGGTGGCGCAGGCGCAGCAGGAGATTCTCAACCTGGCGCGCCGGCTCGAAGCCGAAGGCAAAGTGATTCTCAAGCTCGAGACCGGCGACGAGATGCTGGCCTGAGCCTGGATCCCAGACTGTGGACGTTGGAGCCGATGCCATGCCGCAACCGCCCGTCTCCGGCCCGCCGGCCTCGGCTTCCGCCGCCGAGCACATTGAGACCTTTTCTTATCCCTCCGATCCCGCTGCGCCCTATCGTTCTCCCTCGCTGGACTGGATGGACGCGTCTGTCTCCGCCGCCGTACCGGCGTCGCCGGCGACTGCCGGTTTCGATGACCGCCTGGCTGAGGAGACCCGCCGCGCCTTCGAGGCCGGCCGCCAGCGCGGACTCGAGGAGCAGCACAAGGCGCACTTGGCCGAGCAGGCTGCCGCGCGCGAGCGTGAGAAACGCCAGCTTGCCTCCCTCCTTGAAACCTTCCACGCCGAGCGCGAGCGCTATCTGCACCTAGTCGAGCCGGAGGTGGTCAAGCTCGCCCTTGCGGTGGCTGCGCGTATTTTGCGCCGCGAGGCGCAGATGGATCCGTTGCTGTTGACCGGCGCCGTGCGCGTGGCCCTGGGCCAGCTCTCCGCATCCATCGAGGTGCGCCTGCGCGTGCCTGCAGCCGATCTCGCGCTGTGGACCGAGGCCATCGCGCTTCTGCCTAATCTTCCTGTCAAGCCGACGGTCGCCGGCGATGACGGCTTGCGTCTGGGCGATTGCCTGGTTGAAACCCGGCTGGGCACGGTCGATCTCGGCCTTCGCTCGCAGCTCGCCGAGATCGAGCGCGGTTTCTTCGATCGCGCCGGCAAGCAGGCGCCCGCTCACGAAGCGCAATCGGGCGTTGCGCTTTCCGGTCCCAGTCCTTCCCTCGCGGAGAAGCAGCCGTGACCGCGCCTCTGCTTCTTGCGCGCTACTTCGCCCGCCTCGAGCGCGGCCAACCCTGGCGCTGGCGCGGCCGTGTGATCGAATCCGTCGGCCAGACCATCGAGTCCGAAGGTCCGCTTGCCACCGTGGGCGAAAGCTGCGAGATTGTCGATCAGTCGGGCCGGGGGCACCTGGCCGAAGTGATCGGCTTCCGCGGCTCCAACGTGCTCTCCATGCCCGTCGAAACCGCGGACGGCATCCGCTACGGCGACCAGGTCTCTGCCCTCGGCGCCGGGCCCGCCTTCGAAGTCGGACCCGCGCTCATGGGCAGCGTGCTCAACGCGCTCGGCGAGCCGCTCGACACGAGCTCTGCGCTCGCCCGCGGCGCAAGTCCGGCGTCCGTCTCGCTTCCGCTCGACGGCCACGTGCGTTCGCCGCTCGAGCGCGTGCCCATCCGCGCCCCTCTCGGCACCGGCATCCGCGCCCTCGACGCGCTGCTCACCGTGGGCCGCGGGCAGCGCGTGGGCATCTTCGGCGGCTCCGGCGTGGGCAAGAGCACGCTCATCGGCATGATGACGCGCAACACCGAGGCCGACGTTACCGTGGTGGGTCTGGTGGGCGAGCGCGGCCGCGAGGTGGGCGAGTTCCTTTCGGACTCGCTTGGGCCGGAGGGCCGGGCCCGCTCCGTCGTTCTCGTCTCCACTTCCGACGAGTCCCCGCTCAAACGCATGCGTGCCGCCCTCGCCGCCACTACTGTGGCCGAATTCTTCGCCGCGCAGGGCAAACACGTGCTGCTCGTCCTTGACTCGCTTACCCGCTTCGCCATGGCTGCGCGCGAGATCGGTCTGGCCGCGGGCGAGCCGCCCACCGCCAAGGGCTACACGCCCTCCGTCTTCGCCCGGCTTGCGCGCCTGGTCGAGCGCGCCGGCGAATTCCGCGTGGGCTCCATCACCGCTTTCTACACCGTGCTCATGGAGGGCGACGACCAGCAGGATCCGCTGGTCGACGCCGTGCGCTCGCTCCTCGATGGCCACGTTGTGCTCGCGCGCGCGCTGGCCGCCGAGGGCTGGTATCCGCCCATCGAGGTGCTCGATTCCATCAGCCGGCTTATGCCCGTTGTCACCGCGCCTGCGCATCGCGAGCAGGCCGCGCTCCTGCGCAAGCTCATGGCCGCCTACGCGCGTTCCGAAGACCTGGTGCGCATCGGCGCTTACAAGCCCGGCGCCGATCCTGACCTCGATCGCGCCCTGCGCGCGCGGCCCGCGCTGCGCGCATTTCTTACCCAGGACGCTGCCGATCACGTCGCCTTCGCCGACTGCCTGGCGCGCCTGGCCGCATTGGCTGCCGAGGTGTAAAACTCATGCCCGCCTCCCGCGCGCTGCGCCGCCTGCTGCGCGTTCTTCATCTCGAGGAAGAAGAGACGCGACGCTCGCTTGAATTCGCGCTCGGCACTCTGCGGCAGCTGGAAAATGCGCTGGCCGCCGCTCAGGCGCGTGATCGCTCCGGCCGCGGCCTGGTGCTGCGCAGCGCTGTTACCGGCGAGTTCGTTGACCGGCTCGCCGGCCTCGAAGAGTCGCTCGCCGCCGCGCGCCGCAGCGCTGCCCTTCTGCCGCGCATCCGCGATGCGGAGCAGCAGGCCGCCTTGCGCCGCGAGCTCTATCTCGCCAAGCGCGTCGAGCGCCGCCAGGCCGAGACCCTCGTCCAGGAAGCCGAGACGCGCGATGCGCTCGAAACCGCGCGGCGCACCCAGCGCTCCCTCGACGACTGGCATCTCAACCGCCTGCGCCGCGCGGAAGCTGTGGCCGACGCCGAAGCCGAAGCCGGGACGGGGGACCGCTCTGTTGCCGGCCTCCCGTCCGCTCGCGATCCCGACGACGGCGATCGCTGAGAGGCGGAGCTCGTCGGGGCGGTTCTCAATAACTTGAAAGAAAATTCTCATCCGGCTTGCGCCCGCTTCCGCAATCGGGCCGCAATCCAGGCGAGCGTTCCATTCCTGACAAGGTTCTAACCCACCCGAACCTCGTTTGGCACCGCGTCTGCATCGTTTTCGGACATGGCCGCAACTCCCGCAATGGAAATGGAAGCAGGCGGGCCCGCTGCAGTCGGCGCCAATGCTTCTTCGGTCTTCGCCCGTGCCAGCGCAAGCGGCTTTGCGTTATCGGGCGAGGGAACTCTGCGCGCCAACTGGCTCTCCGTGCTCGCTTCGGCGGGCGCTGCTCCGCGCGCATTCGCGGCGCCGTCGGTGGCCGAAGGCATCGAAGCTGCGGCAATGCAAGAATCTTCAACCCAGATCGATGCGCCGTCCTTTTCGGTCGCGCCCGCGCAAGCGCATCTTGCCTGGAGCTCTTCGGCGACCGCGCCAGGCGTAATTACAGCGCTCAACCAGGCGCAGAATGGCGCCGCAGCCGCCACGCAAAGTGCATCGCCGTCCTTGACTGAAAGTCTGCTGGCGCGCGCGGCGCAGCCGATGCCGATTCCGCAGCCGTCCCCGCCGGAAGCGGAGGCTCCATCCGCGCCGGTCGCCTCTTCCGCAACCTCCGCAGGCTCCGGCAAAGCTCTGCGCCATGCATCCGATGCCGCGGAGAAATCTCCGCTGGCCGCCAATCCGAATTCGGCCAACCCGCAAACGGCGATCGATCTTCCGGCTCCGCAATCGATTCCGCAGCCTGCGATCCAATCCGCAGCCTCGCCCGCGCCCCCGCCTGCGCCGCCGACCGCGCCGCCAGCCGCGGGCTCCAGCTCGCTTTCTGCCGTGCTCATGCAGGCGTCTTCGGATTTTCTGCCGCCCGCCGCAATCTCCGCGTCTCCTCAAAATCCCGCCGCGAATCCACGCACAGGTTCCGTCGCGAACTCCGTCGCAAACTCCGCCACGAACTCCGCCATGAGTTCCGCTGCGACTTCTTCCTCGAATCTCTGGCCGGGCCTCATGCGTGCGCCGCAATCTTCTGGTGCTGCAGCGCCAACGTTGCTGCGCACCAGCGCGGGTATGGCGTCGGCTCCGCTTGCTGCCGATGCCGCCGGCGCTCCCGCAATCGACGCGCCTCCGCTTCTCGCCGCGAGCCCGGTCGTGTCCGGCGTTGAGCCCGCCGCGCACGCAGCCAGCACGCGCGCGCAGGGAAGCGCCTCTGCGGCCGGCAGTGAGCCCGTCGTGAACATCAACGCCGCCAATCCCGCTGCCCTGCAGCCGGCGCAGAACGCGAGTTTCCCTCCGTTGCCGATGGAGCCGGCCGGCGCAGCCCGAGCCAGTGCGCCGGTCAACGGCGTCAACGTCGATCGCTCCGCAGACGCCGCGTCCTCCGTGCGCGCCGCGCACACGGCCGGCACGGCCCAGGCGGTCTCGTCCACTGCGCAGGCGGTTACTGTTTCGCCGGTTGCCGCGCAGGCCGCGTCGCCAGCCTTGGCGCAAAACGCCGCGGCCGCGCTCCCGCAGCAGTCCACTGCTCTGCCCACGGCGCCGGCCGCGCCTTCGCTCGCGCGCGAGCCCTTCGCTGCGCTCGACTCGGGCGCCACTCCCGGCGTGGCCGCCGCAAACACGGCTGCCGATTCTGCCGCCTGGACCCGCACGGGCGCGCACAGCGTCGAGGCAGGTTTTGAAGATCCCTCTCTCGGATGGGTCGGCGTTCGCGCCGATCTTGCCGCCGGTCAAGTGCATGCCACCGTGGTTCCCGGCTCTGCGGAGGCGGCGCAGGCCCTCGGCGGCCAGTTGGCGGGCCTGCACGCCTATCTGAATGACCAGCGCACGCCGGTTGGTTCGCTCGCGCTGGCCGCGCCGGAAGGCGGCGCATCGGCAGGCGGGAATTCCGGCTTGGCGGGCAATCCTCAAAACCAGCATCCGGGCGATCCGCCGCCCGCACCCGCCCTTCCATCGTCCATCGCTGCGGCCGGCGAGCGCTCAGCCGCCGCAGCGCAACCGGGCCAGCCGGAGATTCTTGTCCCTCTCTACGAGCACGCCGGCGCTTACATTTCGGTCCTCGCCTGAGCCGCGCGCCGCGAGCAGGGAACTGAAGTCAGAAGCGAACTTCGAGAGGGTGGGGGAAAGAGAAGGGAAGCAGGGGGATCGAAACTCGATTGGGTGAATCAACGCCGCGACGGCCCATCGCCCTCGCAGGCGACGAACGGCTACAGCGGCAGCACAAACCGCACGCACGAAGGGAATCCAATGGCGGCAGCAGCAGGACTTCTGAATCACGCAATGACGGCGGGGCAGACGCTGGCGCCGCTTGACTCGAGCTCGACCTCGGGCTCGGGCTCGACGAGCAGCAGCAGCTCGAGCAGCTCCGACTCGGGCTCGGCCACCATCTCCGCCAACGACTTTCTCGAGCTTCTGGTCACGGAGATGCAGAACCAGGACCCAACCGACGAGACTGACCCGAACGAGTACATCGATCAGCTTGTCGACGTGAATAGTCTGGAGCAGCTCATCGACATCAATCAAACTTTGAGCGGCGCCTTCGGCACATCGTCTTCGAGCTCGACCAGTGACGCGGCCACTGCGCAAACTCCGGGTGGCTCTACCTCGGCGTCCTCCGCGCTCACCCCATCCGGCTCGCCGTCCAGCACCGCGCTCGGCCGCGTCTCTGCGCCCGCCCCCACTTCCATTCCCGGTGCGATTGGCGCCTTCTCATCCGCCGGCGCGGCTTCGTCGGCTGTTGCGCAAACTCCACGCCGCCTCCCGGGCAATCTGAGTCCGCCCGCTGCCATTCCCGCGGCCGAACGCGTGGCGCATGCGCTCAACGGGAGTGCCGGCGGCCGCCCGCGCGCCAAGCCCCTGGGAGGCAAACTCGCAGGCTTTGAACAAACCTCGCTCAACAACCGGCCGTAACGGCCCGCACTGTCACCGCACTTGCAGTCGGAGTAGGGATCATGATTCCTCATAACCCCCTCCACAGATCCGGACAAGCGGAACTACCGCATCCGGCTCTTGCCTTAGGTGATGACGCCCATGCGGCGTAGAGGATAGGGATGACAGACCACAGGCAGAGGCAGCCAGCACGCCATCAGGCGGCGCATCCGATCCCAGGTAACGCGCCCGTTCTGGCCGCGC
>JASHOQ010000142.1 GCA_030041045.1 Acidobacteriaceae bacterium | reverse complement strand
ATCTTTTTCATGGTCGCTTCGTGTTCCGGGTTTCCTCACTCCAGTTTACGCAATGAGCTCCCCATCGGTTCCCGCGTCCGCCTGGGTGATCTCGATCACCGTTCTCCGCCAGTCGGCGAGCGGAAAAATCTCCGCGCGCGGCCCCTGAGCGGGTTGTTCGCGGAAGCCATCGCCGGAAGCCGTCTCCGCAAGATCGGCAGGCCTCGAAGGCGCGCTTGACCACTGCCCGCTCAAGGCCATCCACCCCTTCGCCCAAGCTCTCGGGGCGGATTGGAGACTTGGATTTGGCGCTGGAGCGTTACTTCCCGCCCCCAATTTTACCGCTTCAGCTCCCCTGGCGCTGGTTACCTCAGCGGTTTCTTTCCGTCCAATCGGCATTAAACTGCGCTTGGAGCCTTGCTCACGTCCTTCAGGCACCCGTAGAATAAGGGATCGCAGGAGTTTTTGAAGGCCATGATGCTCATCAACCGCCGTTTCCTCGTCTCGGTGATCGGTTGCGGGCTGATTTCCGCGCCGGCGCCGGTTCTCCTCGCCCAGAATTCCTCCGCAGCGAATTCCTCTGCCCAGGGCCAGCAGCAGGCGCAACCGGCCTCCGACCAGGATCAGGGTCAGGAGATGGACCCGCTCAACCGCCCGCGCTCAGAACAGCAGCGCGCCCGCGACCAGAAGCTGTTACGGCAGGAGCTGAGCGAGACCTACAAGAAATGGCTGAACGAAGAGGTTCCCTACATCATCACCGACGAGGAGCGCAAGGCCTTTCTCAGCCTGAGCAACGACGAAGAACGCGACGCGTTTATTGAGGCCTTCTGGCAGCGCCGCAATCCCAATCCCGATTCTCCTGAGAACGAGTTCCGCGAAGAGTATTACCGCCGCATCGCTTACGCCAACGAGCATTTTGCTGCAGGCAAGCCCGGATGGAAGACCGATCGCGGCCACATCTATATCGCCTTCGGACCGCCCGACGACATTGACGCCCACCCCTCCGGCGGAATGTACGAGCGGCCCCCGGAAGAAGGCGGCGGCGAAACCTCCACCTTTCCCTTCGAAGTCTGGCACTACCGCTATCTCGAGAGCATCGGCGAGAACGTGAACATCGAATTTGTCGACACCTGCCAGTGCGGCGATTATCACTTCACCATCGACCGCAGCGAAAAAGACGCGCTCCTCCATGTCCCCGGCGCCGGCCTCACCGAGTACGAAGAGATGAATCACATGGACAAGACGGATCGCTTCAAGGGCGGCGGTATCGAGAACCTCGGCGCAGGTCCCATGGGCAGCATGGATCAGGGCAAGGAATTCGACCGCATCGAGATGGCCGCCAAGTTGTTCGCGCCGCCGCCGGTCCAGTTCAAGGATCTTGAGAATGACCTAGACGCCTTCTCCACGCATAAGCTGCTTACCGGCCCGGTCTTTCCCTTCGACGTCCGCACCGATTTCGTCAAGGTCACTGACAATACCGATCTGGTTCCGATTACCCTGCAGATCAGGAATCGCGACATCACCTTCGTGACCAAGGACGGCGTCTCGAAGGGCGAGGTCAATATCCTGGGCAAGGTCACCACCATCATGCACAAGACGGTGCAGACCTTTGAGGACACGGTCGAAATCGATCAGCCTTCGGAGCTGCTCGAGAAGACCCTGGAGAAGCGCTACGTCTACTGGAAGGCCCTCCCGCTGCAGCCGGGTCTCTACCGCCTCGACATCGCCATCAAGGACGTAAATAACCCCGACCACATCGGCATTTACGGGCGCGCCCTCAACGTGCCCTTCTTCGACGATGAAAAGCTCGGCACCTCGTCTCTGATCCTGGGCGATGAGATGCACCCCGTCTCCTCTCACGACATCGGGGAAGGCGACTACGTCATCGGTAATACGTTTATCCGTCCCCGCGTGAGTACGGGCCCGGCCGCGCCTGTCAGTTTTAGCCGTAACCAGGACCTTAATTTCTGGTTGCAGGTGTACAACCTCGGCATCAGCGACGCGACCAAGAGCAACTCCGCCACGGTGATCTACCAGATTACCGACTCAACCGGAGCCGTGCTTTTGCAGAAGCAACTAGAATCAAAGGACTTAGGGGAACACAGCGACGAGTTGACCGTGGCCAAGTCGCTGCCCATCGCCGGGCTGGAGCCAGGCAAGTACCAGGTAACAGTGAAAATAAATGACGCAATTTCCAAACAAGAGATTGCGCAATCGGCGCCTTTTGTCGTCGAATAGACGTAATCCCGCGGGCTTCGATCCGGGCCGCAGATCCGGAAGACGCGCGGGATGGGAAACTTCGGGGAATCTGCCAGGGGGACGCGACGGGTCACAGACTCTGTTGATGAAGCGTAGTGCCCATCTCGCCGGTTTCGCCGTGCTCATCGCTTTGGGAGCTGCTCCGTTGTGCCGGGCGGTTTCCGCGTCGGTGTCCGGCGTGGTACGCGACTCGGCCGGTGTGCCCCAAATCGGCGTTGAAGTTCAGCTCCTGCGCCCCGACCTCACCGTCATTTCCAGTGTTTACACCAACGGCTACGGCCGCTTCGTCATCTCCTCGCTGCTTCCCGGCCGCTACGCGCTCAAGGCCATGGGCCCCGAGTTCCTGCCCTCGCTGCGCGAAAATGTTCGCGTCCGCCGCGACACGGTCGTCAACCTCACCCTCAATACGCTGTACGAGGTGATGCAGTGGCTTCCGGCTGCGCCGCGCGCCGGCAGCAACCAGGAAGACGATTGGGCCTGGACTCTGCGCTCGGCCGCCAATCGCCCGTTGCTGCGCTGGCTTGAGGATGGTCCGCTGGTCGTGGTTACCGATGGCCCCGGGGCGACGCCGAAACTTAAGGCCCGTCTGATGGCCACCGGACAGGCCGGATCCTTTGGCGAGAGCGGCGAGCGCTATACCGCTACCGTGGAAGACACGCCCGCCGACAGCCGTGAATTGCTGGCGCGCGTGGATTTTGCGCCCGATTCGGACGCCGGCATGGAGTCGATGCTCGGTTTCCGCCAGGACCTGGGCTTCGCCGGCTCGGTCCAGTCCGTCGCCGCTGTGGCCATTCATCCTGAGTACTCAGACGGCACCGGCGATCAGGGGCTCGACGAGGCTGCCGTCCGTTCCCAGGAGACCATCCGTCTGGGCGAAGCCATCGAAGCCGAGGCCGGAGCTACGGAAGTGCTCGCGCGCATCGGCGGCGCATCGCCGGATACGTTGGCCGACGGCCTGCCCTTCGCTGCGGTCGCATGGCATGATGGCAACTCGGACGTGCATTACCGCCTCGCGACCATGGTTCCGAATGCAAACGCCAATGACGAGACTGAAGCCGCGGCCACGCTGCCCCAATTCTCTGAACGCGGCAGCGAACTTGTTCTCGAGCGCGGGCTGCACCAGGAGATTGGTTGGGAGCGTAACTCTGCCGGCTCCGGAATGGCGGTCCTGGTATATTCCGACAACATCGAGAATCCCGTCCTGGAAGCCATGAGCCGCTTTGTCTCGCAGCAGGATTCTGTTCCCGCGCTGCTGGACTCCACCAGCAGCCTGATGCGCGCGGCCGGCCCGTCGTTCACCGCCGCCGGCATGGAAGCGACCGTTGAGCACAGCCTTCCCTGCCAGGCTCGCGTCCGCGTGAGTTACCTCAATGGCGCTGCTTTGGTGATGCCGGCAGTGCCCGGTCCTTCCGGATTCACCCAGATTCTCGCTTCGGCCCATCCCCGGCGCATGCAGGCTTATGCGCTTTCGCTCTCCGGCACGTTGGACGGCACGCATACCCGCTGGCGCGCCAGCTATCGATGGCAAGCCGATGACACGGTGACTGAAGTCGCGCCTTTCGATCTCGATGCCGCCGAGCCCTACCTGAGCATCCATTTTCGCCAACCCATTCACCTGACGCGCGACGGTTCCGGTGGCGTGGAAGCTCTTCTCGATGTCCGCAACCTTCTCGCTGAAGGCTACCGTCCTTTCATCCTCAGCGATGGTTCCGTTCTCATCTTTGCCCAGAGCCAGCGCGCCCTCCGCGGCGGCCTGGCCTTCACCTTCTAGCCAACAAACAACTCACGTTGTCATCCTGAGCGGAGTCCGCCGCGGCAGACAAACTCGAAGGACCCGCAGTTGTCTTTTTCAAACAGCGGCAGGATTGCATCGGCGGCGCAGCCGCGTATCATTCCCCTTTGCAGGGGAAACGCTGACATGATGCCTTCGCAACTCAGCCGCCGCGCGGCGCTCAAATCCGGCCTGGCCGCAACCGCACTTGCATCGCTTGCTCCCTTGGGCGGCGCAGAGACCGCGCCGGCTCCGCGCAAAGACCGAATCCGCCAATCCGTCTGCCGCTGGTGCTATCAAGAGATCCCTCTCGACCAGCTCTGCGCATCCGCGGCCCAGATCGGCCTTAAGGGCATCGATTTGCTCGAACCCGCCGAATATGAGGTTCCTCGCCGCTACGGCCTCATCTGCACCATGGGGTATGCCGGAGGCGGCACCATCCCCGACGCGCTCAACCGCCCGGAAAACCACGCCGCCATTGAAGCCGGCTTCCGCTTGAACATTCCGCTTGCCGCCAAGGCCGGCGTTCCCAACGTGATCACTTTCTCCGGCAACCGCCGTGGCATGAGCGACGACGAAGGCGCGCGCAATACCATCGCCGGCCTGAACCGCGTGAAAAAAATCGCCGAAGACGCGGGCGTGACTATCTGCATGGAGCTGCTCAACAGCAAGGTCAACCACCCCGACTACATGGCCGATCACACCGCCTGGGGCGTGCGCGTGGTCGAAGCGGTCAACTCGCCGCGCGTCAAGCTGCTCTACGACATCTACCACATGCAGATCATGGAGGGCGATCTGATTGCGACCATCGGCGCCAACCTCGCTCCCACGTCTGCGTGGATCGGCCACTTTCACACCGGCGGCGTGCCCGGCCGCCACGAGCTCGACGATACCCAGGAGGTACAATGGGATGGGGTCATGCGGGCCATTGCGGGCGCAAGCTTCGAGGGCTACGTTGCGCATGAATTTATCCCCACGCGCGATCCCATTTCGAGCCTTCGCGCTGCCGTTGATTTGTGCGATGTCTAACTCCGCTGACTCCGCTAACACCGCTATCCCCGCTAAAACTATGAAGTCTCTACTTCTCTCCGAATACAATCACCTTGAAATCGCCGATACGCCGATGCCGTCTGTCGGTCCGGATGAGGTTATGGTGCGCGTTGAGGCCTGCGGCATCTGCGGCAGCGATGTGCACGGCTACGACGGCACTTCCGGCCGCCGCATCCCGCCCATCGTCATGGGCCATGAAGCCGCGGGAACCGTGGCTGCGCTGGGCTCGGAAGTGCGCGGCTACGCCGAAGGCGACCGCGTGACTTTCGATTCAACCGTCTACTGCGGACAATGCGCCTACTGCCGGAGCGGCGACGTCAACCTCTGCGACAACCGCCAGGTCATCGGCGTCTCCTGCGGCGATTACCGCCGCCACGGCGCCTTTGCCGAGTTCGTCGTCGTTCCCCAGCGCATTCTCTATCCGTTGCCCGCGGCCATCTCCTTCGCTGAAGCCGCCATGCTCGAAGCGGTCTCCGTGGCCCTGCATGCCGTGCGCGTCTCCGGTGCGCGCGGCGGAGAAACGGCTCTTGTCCTCGGCTCGGGCATGATCGGCCTGCTCACGCAGCAGGCGGCGCGCGCTGCCGGTTGCGCCCGCGTGTTTGTCGCCGATATCGACGCGACGCGCCTGGAGCTTGCCGCCAAGGCCGGCGCGGACAAAACCCTGCATGCCTCCGGCGCCGAGCTTCTCGAGCAAATCCTCGCGCTCACCGGCGGCCGCGGCGTCGATCTCGTCTTCGAAGCTGTGGGCCGCAGCGAAACCGTCTCCTCGGCCATCGACTGCACGCGCAAGGGAGGTACGGTCACGCTCATCGGCAATATCCAGCCGGAAATCACGCTGCCTTTGCAGAAGGTCGTCTCGCGCCAGATTCGCCTGCAGGGCTCCTGCGCCTCCGCGGGCGAGTATCCGCAAGCCATCGAGCTCATCGCCAGCGGCAAAATCGTGGTCGGCCCGCTTATCACCGCCATCGCCGCGCTCGAAGAGGGTCCGCGCTGGTTTGCGCGCCTGCACGCGCGCGAGCCCAACCTGATGAAGATCATCCTCACGCCGAGGGCGCAATGAGCCGTCTCGATATGCGTCATGCGGGGCCCGGCTCACTTTTCGATCTCACCGGCCAGGTGGCTATTGTCACCGGCGCCAGCCGTGGACTGGGCCAGTACTTCGCCCGCGCTTTGGCCAAGGCCGGCGCCGATCTCGTTCTCACCAGCCGCAACCGCGACGCGCTCATGCAATTCGAATCGGAAATCAAAGCCTTCGGCCGGCGCGTCGTCGCGCTCGCGCTCGATGTCTGCTCCCAGGAGAGCATCGAAAAAATGGCCGCCGATGCCCAAGCCGCCTTCGGCCAAATTCACATCCTCGTCAACAACGCCGGAATGAACATCCGCAAGCCGGCTCTCGACGTCACCTGGTCCGACTGGAACCAGATTCTCGACACCAATCTCCGCGGCACGTTCTTTGTGGCGCAGGCGGTGGCGCGGCGCATGATCGCCAACGGCTACGGCCGCATCGTCAACATCGGTTCCGTGACCAGCGTCTTTGGCTATGCGGGCCTGGCGCCCTATGGCGCGAGCCGGGGCGGCGTGCGCCAGCTAACCATGAGCCTTGCCGACGACTGGGGCAGGTTCGGCATCACTGTCAACTGCCTCGCGCCCGGCTGGTTTCGTACCGAGCAGAACAAAGTTCTCTACCAAGACCCCGCGTGGGTCGAGTATCTGGTCGAGCGCATTCCCATGAAGCGGCCCGGCGAGCCGCACGATCTCGACGGCGCCATCGTCTTTCTCGCCTCGGAAGCAAGCCGCTACGTCACCGGCCAGACCCTCCTCGTGGATGGTGGCATCTCCACCGGCTCCACGCGCGCCACCGTCGCACCCAAGAAATAGCGTTTTGGGCAAAATGAATTCGGACCATTCGCCAATGATCCTGCGCCGCTCTCTCCTCATCGTTCTTCTTAGCTCTGGGCCGCTCGTTGCCAACCTGCCCGCGCAGGCGCCCGCCGCTCCCGCAGCCGATATTGACACTCTTTACCAGAACTTCCTCAATCCGCCCAACAGCGCCCGGCCGCGCGTGTGGTGGCACTGGATAAACGGCAATATCTCCGAGCAAGGCATCAAGCTCGATCTCGACTGGATGCATCGCGCGGGACTCGGCGGCGTCACCATCTTCGAAGGCGCCATCAACACGCCGCAGGTGGTGCCTCAACGGCTCATTTATATGACGCCGGAGTGGAAGCACGCCTTTAACTACGCCGTCTCCACCGCGCGCAGCTACGGCATGGAAGTCGCCATTGCCAGCTCGCCCGGCTGGAGCGAGACCGGCGGCCCGTGGGTTCCACCCGCCCAAGGCATGAAGAAAATGGTGTGGACCGCCACGCGCGTCGAGGGCGGCCGGCCGTTCACCGGTGCATTGCCGCACCCGCCCGAAGTGGACGGAACCTTTCAGAACTTCAACGAGCCCGGCCGCCGCGGCCCTGACGGCAAAGTCACCGTTCCGCCCGAGTTCTATGCGGACGCCGCAGTGATCGCCTACCCGATTCCCGCCGGCGATGAGCCGCAGCCGGCATTGAATCCGCGCGTCACCGCGAGCGGCGGCGCGGTCAATTTTCCCGCGCTCTCTGACGGCGACGTGAATACCGTCGCGCTCGATCTTCCCGCGGCGCCCGGCGCCGACTCCTGGGTTGAGTTCGACTACGGCCATCCGCAGCTGATCCAGGCCGTCACGCTCGCTTGTCCCGATGACATGATCAGCATCTTCGATCACACGGGCGACGCCATTCCCCCGCGTCTCGAGGCCAGCGAAGACGGCGTGCAATTTCGCCAGATCGCCGACATCCCCCCCAGCAGCCTCGTTCAGCGCACCGTCTCCTTCGATGCCGTCACTGCCCGCTATTTCCGCATTGTCTATCCCGCGCAGCCCGCGGACATTCCCGTCCGCAACCACCGCATCACGGAGCTCGTGCTTTCGAGCGGCGCGCGCGTCAACGAGTTCGAGGAACGCGCCGGCTACGCCAACGCACGGGATTTCTGGGCCATCGGCGACCCCGATGTTCAGCCCGCATTCCTCGTTCCCAAAAGCGAGATTGTCGACCTCACCGGCAAAATGAAGCCCGACGGCACACTCGACTGGACTCCGCCCGCGGGCGCATGGATGATTCTGCGCATCGGCTACTCGCTCACCGGCCACGAAAACGGCCCCGCATCCGCCGAAGCCACCGGGCTTGAAGTGGACAAGCTCAATCGCGATTACGTCAAGAACTACGTCGACGGCTATCTGAAGTTGTTTGCGAACACCGTCGGCGCCGATAAGATCGGCCCCTCCGGCATCTCCTGGCTGCTCACCGATTCGATCGAAGTGGGCCCGCAGAACTGGACTGATAACATCCTGAGCGAATTCGAGCAACGCCGCGGCTATGATCCGCGCCCCTGGCTGCCCGCGCTCACCGGTGTCGTCATCAACAGCACCGCGGAGACTGACCGCTTTCTTTGGGATTTCCGCCGCACCCTCGGCCAGTTGCTTGCCGAAAACCACTACGGCGAGATCGCCGACGAGCTGCACCGTCACGGCATGCGCTATTACAGTGAAGCGCTCGAGTACCATCGCCCCTCCCTCGGCGACGACATGGAAATGCGCAGCCATGCCGACGTTCCCATGGGCGCCATGTGGACTTGGGCCGGCAGTCCCGGCCCGGACATCGATTACTTCGCCGATCTGCGCGGCGCCGCGTCCATCGCGCACATCTACGGGCAGAATCTTGCCGGCGCGGAATCGATGACTTCCCGCGGACCCGCGTGGTCTTTCTCGCCCAACACGCTCAAGAAAGTTGCCGATCTCGAGTTCGCGCTTGGCGTCAATCGCTTTGAGATTCACGAGTCCACGCATCAGCCTTTGCCGAATAGTCCGCCCGGGCTCACCCTTGGTCCCTACGGTCTCTGGTTCAACCGCGATAACACCTGGGCTGATGAAGCGCGACCATGGATCACTTATCTTGCGCGCTGTTCTTACTTATTGCAGCAGGGCCGTTTCGCTGCCGACGTGGCTTATTTTTATGGCGAAGAAGGCCCGCTCACGGCGGTCTTCGGCTGGAAGCCGATGGAAGACGCCCCGGATGGCTACGCGTTCGACTTTGTCAACAGCGATGTGATCCTTCATCACATGTCTTTCGAAAATGGCCGCCTGGTAACTCCCGGCGGTTCGAGTTATCGCATTCTCTATCTCGGCGGCCGCAGCCGGCGCATGACGCTTCCCGTGCTCGTCAAGCTCGCCCAGCTCGTTGAGCAGGGCGCCATCCTTGTCGGCAGCAAGCCCGTGGATTCGCCCAGCCTCGCCGACAATGAGCAGCAGTTCCATACGCTTGCTGATTTGCTTTGGGGGGCGACCGGCACCCAGGGGCCATCCGTTGGCCTGGTGGGTAAGGGCAGAGTCTACTCCGGGATGACCGCCAACGACGTGCTTGCGGCGCTCCACGTGCTGCGCGATTTTGAGTACACAAAGCCCGAAGCCGACACCGACTTGATGTTCGTGCATCGCATTCTCGCCGATCGCGACCTGTATTTCGTCGACAATCGCCAGGAGCGCGAGGAGCGCGTGGCTGCGACCTTCCGCGTGGATGGCAAGGAGCCGGAATTGTGGGACGCCGCAACCGGCGCCGCACTTCCGGTTACCTATCAAATTCGCAGCGGCCGCACCACTGTGTCTCTGCACCTCGATCCCTGGGGATCCATCTTCGTCGTCTTCCATAAGCCGGCCACGGCGCTCTCGCTCCAGGTGCCGGAACCCGTCGAAACCGTGGTGCCGGACACAGACAAGAAACTCAATGCGAATTGGATGGTCAGCTTCGAGCCCGATCGCGGCGCGCCCGTAGGCGCCTCCTTCGATCGGCTCGCTTCCTGGACCGATAACCCGGATCACGGCGTGAAATATTTCTCCGGAACCGCGACTTACACAAAAACCATCAACGTACCCCGCAGCGCCTTCACACCCGGCGCTCATCTTTGGCTCGACTTAGGCGATGTCCGGGAGATAGCCGATGTTCAGATCAACGGTCGCGACCTTGGCATCCTCTGGAAGACACCCTTCAGACTGGAAGTAACTCAAGCGCTAACTCCCGGTAAGAATCAACTTAGAATCAAAGTTACAAATCTGTGGGTGAACCGGCTCATCGGCGACCAGCAACCTGGAGCGCAGAAGAAATTCACATTCACTGATTTCACACCGTACAAGGCCGATTCGCCCCTCCTGCCTTCGGGACTGCTCGGTCCGGTGCGGCTGCTCTCGGTTACCGTAAAATAGTCAACGCCCGCGCCTATTCATTCCTTCAAGCCGGGCGAAGCAGAGTTACTGCACGGTAAGAATAAAGCTTGTGGTTTGCGTAGTCGCTCCCCAGGTGCCGGTGACGGTTACCGTGTAACTCCCGGGCGTGGTGCCTGTGCCCGAGGGCGCGCTCACCACCACCTTGCCCGTACCTGATGAGCCGACGTAAGTAGAGGAGCTGGCTGCATCCGGCGCATAAGTTGCGCTCAGCGTGTCGCTGCCCGCGGCCAGCGATCCCGCCGGAATGGTGATGCCTGCATCCCCGCCGGCGAGCGTCGTCGCCGCGGAATTGTAACTGCCGCTCGTGAGCGTCACCGTTCCCGTGGGCGTGGGATTGCCCGCGCCCCCGCTCACCGCGACGTTGACGGTAAGCGTCTGCGAGGTGGTGATGCTGGAACTGGTTGGCGTCACCGTTACCGTGGGCGTAATCTTCGATTGCGGCGGCGGCGAGGATTCTGTCTCCGACCCCCCGTTGCTGCAGGAAATCGCAACGCCCGCAAACGCTGTAAGCACGACCATCCCAAGCATTCTGCGCCAGCTGCGTTTCCGTAGGGGTATGCAGAAGAAGACCAGGCACGCCATGGCCGTTCCGCCCGCGGCGTACCAGCGGCTTGTGGGTTGTGGCGGCGCGAGCGTACTCGTGGCCGGCGCCGTCGTCGAGATCGTCAGTGTGGCCGTCGCTGCGCTGGCGCTCGAGATCGCGACCGGGACACTCGCGCCGGACGAGCCGAAGCTTATTGTGGGCAGGTTGTCCTCCGCGCCCGGCGGGTAAGAAGTGACCTCCGCCGTCAGCGTGACCGTCCCGTTGAAGCCATCTGAAGGCGTCACCGTAATCACCGAGGTATTGTCCGTGGTTGCCCCCGGCTCCAGCGTGACATTACCCGAAGAAAGCGTAAATCCAGGTACGACTGTCGCGGAAACGGTCACGCTGCTCGTACCCGTAGACGTGGAATAAATCAGTGAGCTGTTCGAGTCGGGCGTGTAAGTCGCCGTGAGCGTGTCCGTCCCCGAGGCCAGCGATCCCGCGGGAACCGTGAAGCTGGCGGTGCCGCTCGTGAGTGTCACCGCCGCCGAAGCGTAGCTGCCACTCGTCAGCGTCACGGAGCCGGTCGGCGTGGCAAACGTGGCAACCGCGCCCACGTTCACATTTACTGTCAACGTCTGGCCTGACGTAATGTCTGAGGCGCTTGGCGTAACTGTAACCGGCGGACCTTCGAGTGGAGTTACGGCGATCGAGGTTGTTCCCGAAGCGGAGCCATAGGTTGCTGAGCTGTTCGAGTCGGGCGTATAACTCGCTTTCAGCGTGTCGGTCCCAGTGGTCAAAGTGTTGGCCGGTATCACAATGCTGGTCGTGCCATCGAGAAGGATGGCGCTCGCAGAGGTGTAACTTCCGCTGGTTAGAATGATTGACCCCGTGGGCGTGGGGTTACCGGAGCCACCGCTCACGGTGATGGTCACCGTCAGAGATTCCTCCACAGTTACGGAGGCAGCGGAAGAAACCGTGACCGTCGGCGTATTCTTGGCCACAGTCACCGGGATGGATTGCGTCCCGGAAGCCGAGTTATAAATCGGCGAGCTGGTCGAATCCGGAGTGTAAGTCGCCGTTAGTGTGTCGGTGCCTGCAGCCAGCGATCCCGCAGAAATCGTAATGCTCGCGCTGCCGCTCGCAAGCGTCGTCGCAGAAGAAGTGTAGCTCCCGCTCGTCAGGGTGACTGAGCCGGTAGGCGCACCGTACCCGTCTTCCGCTGCCACGGTAATCGTGACCGTGGTCGTCTGCGCCGTGGTGATGCTTGCGGGTGAAGCTGTAACTGTCACCGTCGGCGTCTGCTTCGCCGTCACCGTCACTGAGCCCGTGCCGCTGGCCGAGTTATAGACCGTGGAGCTGTTCGCATCGGGCGTGTAGCTCGCCGTCAGCGTGTTCGCGCCCGCCGTCAGCGTTCCCGCAGGGATGGTGATAATCGCGCTGCCGCCGGAAAGCGTCGCCGCTGCCGAACTGTAACTTCCGCTGGCGAGAGTTACCGATCCGGTTGCCGTGGAGGTGCCGCTTCCTCCGCTGACGCTTACGGTCACGGTGAATGCCTCGGCCGTGGTGACCTGCGCGGAGGAAGGCGTTACTGTAACCGTCGGAGTAATCTTGGTCGCGCTCACCGTGATCGCGTGCGTCCCGGAAGCACTGTTATAAATCGGCGAGCTAGTCGAATCGGGTGTGTAACTCGCCGTCAGCGTATCGCTCCCGGTCACCAGCGTACCGGCGGGAATCGTGATGCTCGCGCTGCCGCTCGCGAGCGTAGCCGCCGCCGAGGTGTAACTGCCGCTCGTCAGAGTCACTGAGCCCGTCGGCGTGCCATAACCCCCCGCCGCGGCCACGGTGATGGTGACCGTGGTCGACTGCGACGTAGTGATGGTCGAAGGCGAAGGTGACACCGTCACCGTGGGTGTTTGTAACACTGTCACGGTTACCGATCCACTTCCGGTGGACGAATTGTAAATCGATGAACTCGTCGTGTCCGGCGTATAAGTCGCCGTCAGCGTGTCTGCGCCTGTCGCCAGCGATCCCGAAGCAACGGTGATGCTCGCGCTTCCGCTTGCAAGCGTCGCCGCCGCGGAAGTGTAACTTCCGCTCGTCAGGGTCACCGAGCCGGTCGGTGTGGGATTACCGCTGGTCGGCGCCACGCTCACCGTCACCGTCAGCGTTTCGGCCGTAGTAATCTGCGTGGCCGAAGGAGTTACTGTCACCGCCGGCGTGGTCTTGGCCGCAGTCACCGTAATCGACTGCGTCCCCGTGGCCGAGTTATAAGTCGGTGAGCTGGTCGAATTCGGAGTGTAAGTCGCGGTCAGCGTATCTGAGCCTGCGCTCAGCGATCCCGCCGGCACGGTGATGGAGGCGCTGCCGCTCGCGAGCGTCGTCGCCGCGGAAGTATAGGTTCCGCTCGAGAGCGTGACCGTTCCGGCGGGTGTCGGATTGCCGCTGCCGCCGCTCACTGCAATGGTCACGCTGAGAGATTGCGCGGTCGTGATGCTGGTGGGCGACGGGGTCACGGTCACCGTCGGCGTCAGCTTGGTGGTGAAGTTGTCCAGAAATTCGGTCACGTTGAGCGAGCCTAAGCCGGTCACTTCGTCATAGCCGGTTCCTACCAGGTAGCCCGCCTGACCGCCAGTCAGAGTACTGGGGCCGGCAATGCTGTTGTTGCACATGCTCGGCGTGCTGGCGCTGCACGAGGTCACGCCGCTCGAGGCCACCGTCACATCGTGAAAAGCCGCGCCCGTCGCGGCTGACTCGGCGTAAATCTGCGCGTTCAGGTTGCCTTGCGCCGTGTCCAGTTTCTGGTCGAGCAGCGCCGTCACGCCCGCCATCCCCGGAGCGCTGGCTGACGTTCCGCAGTAGCCCACGAAGTAATAGCTGCCATCGGAGCCGGCAACGCAACTGCCTCCGGCGGCGGCCATGCAGCCGAAATAACTGTCGTGACACGACGCCGAAAATGAAACATCCGGCGTGTAACGTCCGGCCCGCGCGGAAGGCACACCCGTCCCTGTCTGCCAGTTTGGCGTAGCAATGTACGCGCTCACTCCGCCACCGGAAGCAGCCACCTGCGTATCGCCCGAAGTTCCCGGCTCGTTCCATCCGCCCTCAGGAATGTACCCGATTGCCGACAGCAGTCCTGCGCCATCCGCCGAGTTCCAGTACTCTGAGGGGTCGCTGGTGTCGTTGAACTCCGTGCCGCCCACGCAGGTCACATAGCTCGACGAGCAGATCGCATTCGGACTATTGGCCGCGGGACTGGAGGGCGGTGTTGTGAAAGCCGTGTCGCAACCGGAAGCACCCGAGTCGCCGGAAGAAACCAGCACCGAGATGCCCTCGGACGCAGCCTGCTCGAACAGCGTGTTCCAGGACGCAACTCCCGAGGAGCCCGCCGACGATTCGCATTCACCGAAGCTGATGTTGATGATGTTGGCCGGAACCGGCGTGGTCTCCACCAGGTACTCGGCGTCAGGCCAAATGCCGCCGCTGCCTGAGGTCGCCGCCATCAGCAGAAGGCTCGCGCCAGGCGCCACGCTGCCGGCGCGCGTCACATCCAGCGTCGCCTCCGCCTGCGCCGAAGTCGACGTACCGCTCGAAGGCGGACTGGTATACGCCGCACCCGGATCCACGCCTCCGTAAGCTGTGGGCACAACTTCGGTGGGGTCGGGAAAGCTTGTTCCGGTCAGCGACTCGAAATTCGTGAAGTCGGCAAAATCGGTCCGCGATTCCGAAACGATCCCGATCGTCTCGCCCGCGCCGGTCAGGCTCGTGGGCACGTTGTATATGGTGTCGAAATCGGCCGGCGCAATGTAGTAGGCGGTCGTGCTCCCGTTCGTCACCGTCATCTGCGGCGAGCTCAACTGCGGCGGCGTCATGTGATTCAGCGGCCGGTCTTCAATCGTGAACAACCCGCGCACCGCCGCGATGGCCGGCTGGAGCGCCTGCGGGATCGTCGGATCGGAGGCGACGGACACGCGCCGCTCGCCGTTCACCCGGTAGGCGTGCACTTCGGTCCCGAAGGCCGCTCCCACCGCGCCCGCCGTTCCGCTGAAGCCGATGAAAATCCGGCTGGGCGAAACCCAATCCACATGCAATCCCTGCGATTCCAGCCACCCGGTAAGAACGGCAAGGTCGGCGTCGGAGAGCCCGAACCGCTCGCCTACCTCTTCCGGCGTCAGCCACTGGTGAAAGGCAGGCGAGACTGGATTGTGTTGATCGGCGATGAGTTGCTCGAGCGCCTGCTCCTGCTCGGGGCCGCGTTCGAGCACCAGGGTCAGGGGGCTAAGCTTCTCGTCGGCAGGCAAAGCCCCTTGATCGTTCCCGGCATTGGCCCACTGCGGATGATGGTCTGCCAGGACTGTCGTCCGCCCCGCATCGACTGCCTGGGTAATGCGGTCGGGAATCTGCGCCTGCAGATTCCCCGTCTGTAACGCGATTCCTGTCAACAAGATCAGCGCAGGAAAACCGGCTCTTGCGGTGACCGATCGAGTGCTTCTGCCCTGGCGCAAAAAGAGGGCAAGGAAACTGCGGCGGGGGAGCTGTCGCATGGGGGAGTCCTTTTTGGGCCCGTTAAATGAGGGGATTATAGGTGACACCAAAGTAATTCAGAAATGCAACTAATGGGTAACATCTCCGACGTTACTTTTGGGAGCCTGGACTTTCCTGGCGAGCAAAATTCGGCGAAAATGCCGCAGATTCGCTTGCACCTTGCAAGGCAAATCGGCAAGAATCTTCGCAAAAGGCAGGGCGGGCGGGTTCCGCAATAGATTGCCCGACGGCCAGGTCCGGGCCAGACCCAATCTAGGCCCAGTCCAGACCCAACCCAGGTCCAGTCCAGGTCCAGCTCCGGAGAAAATCATGAGCAGTGTGCGAGTGCTTGTAGGAACGCGGAAAGGCGCCTTCGTTCTCACCTCAGACGGCAAGCGGTGCGATTGGAAGGTTTCCGGCCCGTTCTTTGCCGGCTGGGAGATCTACCACATGAAGGGCTCGCCGGCCGATCCCAATCGCATTTACGTTTCCCAGACCAGCGGCTGGTTCGGCCAGTTGCTGCAGCGCTCTGACGATGGCGGCAAAACCTGGCATCAGCCCGGCTTGCCGAATGAAGCCATCCCTCCGCCCGGCCCGCCCACGGCGCTGCCTAACCGGTTTGCCTACGACACTTCCGCCGAAACCGGCAGACCGCTCACCACGCACCAGTGGTACGACGGCACGCAGCACCCGTGGGAGTTCAAGCGCGTCTGGCACCTGGAACCCTCGCTCAGCGATCCCGATACGGTTTACGCCGGCGTAGAAGACGCAGCACTCTTCCGCTCCACCGACGGCGGCGAAAACTGGCGCGAGCTCGCCGGTCTGCGCGGCCACACGACCGGCCCCAAGTGGTCGCCGGGCGCAGGCGGCATGGGTTTGCACACCATCATCCTCGATCCCTCCAATCTCGATCGCATTTTCATCGCCATCTCCTCCGCCGGCGCGTTTCGCACCGATGACGGCGGCGCAAGCTGGAAGCCCATCAACCGCGGGCTTCGCTCGCAGTACATTCCCGACCCCAACGCCGAGGTGGGCCACTGCGTGCACCACATCGCCATGCATCGCGCGCGGCCCCGCGTGCTTTTCATGCAGAAGCACTGGGACGTCATGCGTTCCGACGACGCCGGCGACAACTGGCGCGAAGTCAGCGGAAACCTTCCCACCGATTTCGGCTTCGCCATCGATGTGCACGCGCACGAGCCGGAGACGCTCTACGTCGTGCCCATCAAGAGCGACTCCGAGCACTTTCCCATCGACGGTGCGCTGCGCGTCTACCGCAGCCGTTCCGGCGGCGAGGAGTGGGAGCCGCTCGCCCGCGGATTGCCCGAGCGCAACTGCTACGTGAACGTGCTGCGCGACGCCATGGCCGTGGACTCGCTCGGCGATTGCGGCATTTACTTCGGCACCACCGGCGGCCAGGTCTACGCCTCGGCCGACTCGGGAGACACGTGGGCGCCCATCGTGCGCGACCTGCCCGCCGTGCTTTCGGTCGAGGTGCAGACGCTGCAGTAGACCGTTATTCGCGTAATGTCATCCTGAGCGAGTCCGCGTAGCGGACCAGTGGAAGGATCTGCTGTGTATGCCCACCATCCGCGTCCTGATTCCTTACCATTTGCGCACGCTCGCGCGGGCGGAAGGCGAGGTGCAGCTCGAAGTGCCCGCGCCCGTCCACATCCGCGCCGTGCTGGACGCGCTTGAGGCGCGTTACCCCATGCTGCGCGGCACCATCCGCGACTACGCGACCGGCGAGCGCCGTCCGTTTCTGCGCTTCTTCGCCTGCCAGGAAGATCTCTCGCTCGAACCGCTCGACGCGCCTCTTCCCGCAGCCGTCATCGAAGGACGCGAGCCATTCCTCATCATCGGAGCGGTTGCGGGAGGAACTGCCACCGTCGGATGAAAGCGCGAAAGCTGGTCGCTCCGCCTACGGCATTTTCTGAGTGACTGTGTCCTTTTCACTGCCTCGCAAGATCGCCGCTCCCTGTTGGTCGCGTCGACTCAGCTGTCCGCCTTCGGGATACAGCTACTCAGAAAATGCATTAGCTCGCCGGCACCTTGTGCAGCGCTTCCCAGTAGTGGCTCTGCCAGCCCGCGTACAAGTGGTCGTATTCGCCGGCCGGAAAGCCGGTATGATCGAAGGCCAGAGCGGAGCCGCTTCCGCGCGTGCTGAACTCGAAGTGCACAATCGAGTAGACGCCCGGGTCCCAGTGCGTCGGCCGCCACGCCTGCACAATGCGCTGGTTCTCTACCAGCTCCACGTTGCGCGCCACGATCAGCCCGCCGAACAGCGAGAGTGCTCCACCCTCCGCCGGATCGATGGTGGCGGGCAGGCCGGTGAGCGCGGCAAATTGCTTCTGGTCGAGCAGCGCGGCATAAAGCAGCCGCGGGGGCGCGGCGAACTCCACGTCAAAATGCAGCGCGGTGCGCGACGCGTTCGCGTCCGCCGCCGGCTTCTCCTCCACGGCTGGTTGCTGCGCCCGTCCTGTTACGCCCAGGACAATCGCAATTCCAGCCATGGCCTCACGGCGGGTGAGCAGTTTTCGGGCATCGTTCATGGTCCCTCCCGGCCAACGGGCCCTAATCCCCATTCATCGGAACACGCCGGAAACTTATGTTCAAGAACATATTTTCACCGCCGCCGCGTTCCGCGATACTCTCGTTCCCAAACGAGGGGAAAAGCATGCCTTATCCTGCCGGCCATCGCCCTGAGGTGAAGAAGCGCATCATCGCCAGCGCACGCCGTCTCTTCAACCGCCATGGCTTTCAAGCGGTCTCGCTCGATGCCATCATGGCCGGCGCGGGCCTCACCCGCGGCGGCTTTTACAGCTACTTCGGGAGCAAGAGCGAGCTGTACGCCGAGGTGCTCGGCTGCTTCTTCACCGAACCCGAGTGGCAGAGCTGCTGGGAGGGCGTCGAGGTCGACCTGGCCGCGCGCGATGCCGGCCCGCAGGTGGTGCGCGCGTATCTTTCCCGCCAGCACTATGAGGACGTGGAGAACTCCTGCCCCATGGTCGCCCTGCCCACCGACGTCTCCCGCGGCGACAAGCGCGCCCGCCGCGCCTTCGAGACCGTCTTCGCCGCCATGGTCAGCGTTCTCGAAAGAGGCATAGCCGCCCGTACCAAACCGACCCAGGGCCGCAACCGGCGCGATGCCGCGCAGGCCATCGCGGCGCTTTGCATCGGCGGCATGGTCGTCGCCCGCGCCCTGGAGAACCGCGCCGCAGCCGACGCGCTGCGCGACGCCTGCATGGGCGCGGCCCTTCGACTCGGGGGCTGGAGACCGGCCCAACGCCGCCCACGCCGCGGCTAACCGCCGCGCGTGGTGCAGCATCTGGGCATGGGCCTGGATGAGAAGGCCGTGGAAGCGGTGCTCAAATACCGCTTCAAGCCGGCCATGCGCGCAGGCAGGCCGGTGCCTGTCATGATCAGCGTCGAGGTGAATTTTCGCCTGTATTGATCTGCGCGCCGCCCTTATTGGCCGTAGAGCCTGGCAAGGACGGGGCCGACTTCCTCATCTTCGAGAACCATGCTGGTGTGAATCTCCAGGTAGGGCGCCCATTCTGCCGCGTGGGCGAAGAGCGCAGCCGGATCGCTGGTCTCGTAAAGGCTGAAGCCGCCGCTCGCGTCCGACCGGTGCCAGCGCCCGAGCAGCTTGACGCCGGCCGGGGGTTTGCCGCCGCCGGCGAGGAAGCGCCGCACGGCTTCCGGTATGGTTGCCTTGCGCATTGACCATGTGCTGACGAATTTCATCGTGCCGATTCTCCTTGCTTGCTGGATTGGCGTGTGTAGCGTGAAGGGGGTGGGGGCCGGTTGCAACCGCCGTGGGGCGGCGTCTTGAGACGCGGCCGTGACTGAGCGCGCTCAAGGGTCGATCTGTTTAAGAGCGTCGCAGGCTGGAGCGAAGCCTCCGTCGCACGCCTTGCGAATAAGCACCGCGCCCCGACCGGGGTTCCTGGGTACTCCCATCCCTGCCATGTAAAGCCAGCCGAGATTGTAGCAGCCCCTGGCGTAGCCGCCCGTGCACGCCTTGTCGTAGAGCGTTGCCGACATCGGCAAGTCTTTCGACACTCCGTTTCCGGTTTGGTAAAGCCAGCCGAGGTCCACGCAGCCTGCCAGACTGTCCTGGTTGCAAGCGCTGGTGAGAACCGGCGCGGCGTCCGAGTACTTCCCCGCCTTAAAGAGGGCTTCGCCCCGCGAGAACTCGTCGTCGGCTGAAGATGCGGCCGGCGGTGCCGGCGCGAGAGCAGGTGGGGCAGGAGACGGGCCGGCTGCGGATTCCGGCGCGGGCGCTGTTGCAGCCGAGGGTGGGACGACTCCCGAAGACGCCGACCGGGCGAACACGAAATCGCCGAGATCGATGGGGAAATCGCGCGGCATGGAGTTGCCGATGCGGAAGTACTCGGGGATCTGGCCGGAGTGAGCGCGGACCATCTTCTTTACCGGGTCAGCGAGATCAGCGGCCGTGAACAGCGGTCCGGGCTGATCTGCAAGGACGCGCAAAAGAGCCGCGGCAAAGACGGAGTGGCCGTCGGGGCCGGCGTCGGAGACGGGCTCATTGCCGCCGCTCGCAAGAAGATTACGGGAGGGCGCGGCGAGCATGCGCCGCACAAAGGCCTCTTCGCCGCGCGAACTGGTCAGGTCGTCGTCGGCTCCCCGCGTCAGGTCGCCGGAGTAGCAGCTATCGGAGATGACGAGAACATGATGTGAGGCGATGCCCCGGATAGCCGTGGTGAGATCGTCGGCCGAGATGTGGTTGGCGCTGAAAACGGACTCGGCGTCATAGGGCAGCCAGTAGGCTTTGTCGGTGCGCGTATCGTTGTAGCCGTGGCCGGCGTAGTAGATGAGCAGATTGTCCGTTGCGCTCAGGGTCTGGCCGTAACCGGTGGGGCCTTCGAGCGCGTTCATGATGCGCGCGCGGGTGGCGTCCTGGTTGAACAGGTAGGTGACGCGGCCTGCAAATCCGTAGCTCGATTCGAGCAGTTTTCCCACCGCCTGGGCGTCGTGGACCGCGGTGGTGAGTCGCGGCAGCGAGGGATAATTGTCGATGCCAATGACGAGGGCGTAGTAGGCGCCGGGAGCAACGTCGCCGGGCGCGGGAGCCTCCGGCCGAAGGCCGCGCGAAGCCTGGGCCGGGGCAAGGGAAAGCTGGAGCAGAGGAAAAACAATGGCCGCGCAAAGGAGGGCGCGGCGTGCTCGCCAGAACTGTGCTCCGGGAAGATGGCGGATGAGCATGGGATTCCTCCGCGTTCCAGTTCCCATGAGGACCAATGGCGGTTTACGAAGATCGGAGGAGAAGCAAATCTGATCTATAGTAGCGGAGGTTTTCGAAGTCCGCTACCGCGGTTCGGCAGATTCGCAGTGGAGACCCGGTGCGTGTGCACGGGGTGCTAGTGCTCCACCTTGCCCGGCCTGAGCATCAGGTCGCGGATGGCCTCGCGCGGGTCCTTGCCTTCGTCGAGGATCAGCTCCATCTGCTCGGTGATGGGCATCTCGATGCCGCGCTGGCGCGCGAGGCCGAGCGCGGCGCGCGTGGTGAGCACGCCCTCGGCCACCTTGCCGCCCAGGCTCTCCAGGATTTCAGGCAGCCGGCGTCCCTGGCCCAGTCCCTGGCCTACGGTGCGGTTGCGGCTCAGCGAGCCGGTGCAGGTGAGCACCAGGTCGCCGGTGCCGGAGAGCCCGGCGAGGGTCTCGCGCCGTCCGCCGCAGGCCACGGCCAGGCGCGTGATTTCGGCAATGCCGCGGGTGATGAGCGCGGCTGTGGAGTTATAACCCAGGCCCACGCCGGCGGCGATGCCGGCGGAGATGGCGATGACATTCTTGAGCGCGCCGCCCATCTCCACGCCGATGACGTCCGTCGAGGTGTAGAGCCGCAGCGACTCGGAGGAAAATTCCTGCTGGATGAAGCCGGCCATATCGGCATCGCTGAAGGCCACGGTGATGGCCGTGGGCTGTCCCTGCGCCACTTCCTGGGCAAAGCTGGGCCCGGAGAGCGCGCCGATCGAGAGCAGCAGCCCGGCCGGCTCGAGGGTTTCTGAGATGACTTCCGTCATGCGCAGAAAGCTGCGGTCTTCAAGGCCCTTGGTGGCGCTCACCACCAGTTGGCTGTTGTGCATGTGCTTGCGCAGGCGGAGCAGCGTGGGGCGAAGGAACTCCGAGGGAATGACGGAGACCACGATGTCGGCCTCGCTCACCGCGGCGCAGTCGCCGGTGACGGTGATCTCTTGCGGAATGGGAAATCCGGGCAGGAACTGCGTGACTTCGCCGGCCGCGTTGATCTCGCGGGCAAACTCCTCGCTGTGCGCCCAGAGCGTGATACGGTGGCCGCCGCGGCGCTCGAGCGAGAGCGCGATGGCGGTTCCCCACGCGCCGCAACCCAGGATGAAGACGCGGCTCATGCGGGCTTCCCGTCGCGTGCATGGGCTCCAAAGCGCGACTCCGTGCCGCGGAGCAGGCGGCCAATGTTCTGGTGATGTTTGGCGATGATCAGCAGCGGCACGGCGATTCCGGCGAGAAAAAAGAACGGGGGATGGCCGCCGCTGTCGAAGAACCACGCGAACACGGGAAAGCTTGCCGTGGCCAGAATGGACGCCACGGAAACGAAGCGGGTGGCGGCCAGGATGACGGCGAAAAGAGCAATGGCAAGGAGCGCCGCGGTGGGCGCGGCCACCAGGAATACGCCGAATCCGGTGGCCACGCCTTTGCCTCCGCGGAAACGGAGCCACGGCGTGAACATGTGTCCGAGCACGGCGAACAGCGCTCCCACGGCTTCAAAATTGCGCGGATTGGAGCCGAGAACGAAGGCGGCCATCCACGCGCCCAGCCAGACAGCGCAGCAGCCCTTCAGCACGTCGAGCAAGAACGTGGCCGCGCCCAGGCCCTTGCCGCCGGTGCGCAGCACGTTGGTGGCGCCGATGTTGCCGCTGCCCACGGCGCGGATGTCCTGGTGGCGGAAGAGGCGCACCAGCAGGTAACCCGTGGGAATCGACCCCAGCAGAAAGGCCGCAATGGCAAGAATACATGCAGGAAGCACAACGAGAGAGTGTAGCAGGTGCGGGTGAAGCGGCGGGTTACGCGATCGCTTGCCGCGCTGAGCGCACCTCCGCTGCCAGCACCTTGAGCACGCTGAGGGAAATGGCCGGATCCGCACGCATCAGTGCCATCACCGCGTCGCGCTCCACCGAACTCACCTGCGCGCCGGCGTGCGCGGTCGCCGTCAGCGTATAGGGATGGTTGCCGATCAGCCCGGGAAGGCCCAAGAGCGAACCGGCCCGGACCTCGACCGCGAGCAGCTTCTCCCCGAAGGCCGAGTTCATGGCCAGCGTGGCTTCGCCCTGGTGCAGAATGAACAGCATTGCCGGCGCCTCTCCCTGGCGGAAGAGAATCCGCTCCTGCTCGCAGGCGACGAGAACGGCGTGCTGCTCGAGTGCAGAGAGCAAATGCGGATCGGCCACGAACGCCGCCGGATCGAAAGGCAACCTTTCGCAACAAACACTCACGGAACACGCCCCCAGGGACGAGTTTGGAACCAGCTTGCCCGATGATTCCACTCTATGGTGCGCCGAGTTTGTGATGCGTATCACGGATGTCCGCGAAAAGCCGTCCTGTCTCGCAGAGTCCCGGCGCGGCTCGCAGGCCTTTGCGGGAATCATCGCGGAGCCCAATCCAGCCCATCCCCGGCTCGGTTGCTCCGGTAAACTGGGCCTTAGACCGGCCATGGCGGGCATCTTTACCAAAACGCGCACCACTCTGGAAATGATCAAGTGGGAGCACTCGATCTTTGCGCTCCCGTTTGCGCTCACCGCCATGCTGCTCGCCGCGCATGGGCTTCCCGGCGCGCGCACCATGGCCTGGATTCTGGTGGCCATGGTGGCCGCGCGCTCAGCGGCCATGGCCTTCAACCGCTGGGCCGATGCCGAGCTGGACGCGGCCAATCCACGCACCCGCGCGCGGGCCATTCCCGCCGGCCTGCTCACGCGCCGTTTCGTTTTCGGCTTCACGCTGGCCGCTGCCCTTGTCTTCGTCCTCGCTGCGGGCGAGCTGAACCGCGTGGCGCTTTACCTCTCACCGGTCGCGCTCGCCGTGCTCTTCGGCTACAGCTACATGAAACGGCTCACGCGCTGGTCGCACCTGGTGCTGGGCCTCGCGCTGGGCCTGGCGCCCGCGGCAGCGTGGATCGCCGTCCGCGCCAGCCTCGATCCGCGCATTCTGGTGCTCACCGCGGCGGTCACGCTGTGGGTAGGCGGCTTCGACGTGCTTTATGCGTGCCAGGACTACGACCACGACCGCGCCGCCGGCCTGCGCAGCCTGCCGCAATCGGCCGGCATCCCGGCCGCCTTCTGGGCTGCGCGGCTCATGCACCTGGCCATGCTGGCGCTGCTGGCCTGGTTCGGCCTGCTCTTCCATTTGCGCGCTCTCGGCTGGCTGGGCATCGCTCTGGTGGTCGCGCTGCTCAGCTACGAGCACGCGCTGGTCTCGCCGCGCGACCTGCGCCGCCTGAATGCCGCATTCTTCACCATGAACGGCGTCATTGCCCTGGTGTTCTTCGGCTTCGTGGCCGCGGATTTGTGGCTCCGGCGCTGAGATCCCGCTGCCTATTGGATTGACGGCCGCGGCGCGCGAACCCTATCCTCTCCGCAACTCCCGGCGTGGTCCAAACGGCGCGCCAGAGCATCGCAGCCCATGTCGCCAATGGACAATCCGGCCCGCGCCGCGAGCGATCTCACCGCGCACGGGGCGCCGGCACACGCGAGCCGCACTCCGGCGCGCGATTCCATAGACGGACTCCGCCGCGCCGGCCGGCGCGCCCTGCTTGCCGCCTTCCTGGGTTTTTTCGTCGACATGTTCGACATCTACCTGCCCGTGGTGGTGCTCGCGCCGGCTATGGTCTACTTCGAGCCGGATTCGCTGAGCCCGGTGCTCAAATCCACTCTGTATTACATTGTTTTCGCGCTCTCGCTGGTGGGCCGGCCCGCGGGCTCGGCCATCTTCGGCCACCTGAGCGACAAGATCGGCCGGCGCAAAGTGACGGTTATTTCCATGGCCGGATTCGCCGTGGTCACGCTGCTCATTGGTCTGCTGCCGGGGTACGAGCAGTGGGGACCGGCCAGCATGGCGCTGCTGGTGGCGATGCGTTTTGTGGACGGCGTGTTTTTGGGCGGCGAATATACGGGCGCCAATCCCCTGGCCATGGAGTACGCGCCCAAGGAGCAGCGCGGCCTGTGGTCGGCATGCATCCACACCGGCTTTCCGCTGGCCCTCGTGGCCATGTCGCTGCTCACCATCAGCCTGCTCAACCGCATTCCTTCGGACACGCGCCACTCGGCGTATGCGGTCTGGGGCTGGCGCATCCCGTTCTTTGTCGGCGCTCTGCTTGCCTTCTGCGTTCTCGTCTATTTCGTGCGCTGCGTTCCTGAGAGCCCCGTCTGGAGGGCCGCAACCAAAGTCAAAGCGCCGCTGCTCGAGCTCTTCCGCGGCGCCAACCGGCGCATCTTCGTGCAGATCTTCCTGGTAATGACCGGCATCTGGTTCATGCTCAACGCCGTCACCCCCGTCCTGCCCGGCGTTCTGCTCACGGTGCGCCACGCGAGCAGCCTCACTGTGACCTATGCGCAGCTGATCAGCAACCTGGTGCTGGCAGCTTCGTTTGTTCCCTTCGGCCTTCTCGGCCAGAAGATCGGCCGCCGCACCATCCTCTGGCTCTTCGGGCTGGCCGGATGTACCGCGGGGCCGCTTTTTTATACCCTGCTGGTGCGCTCCGGTTTCAAGAGCAACGCGGAGCTGATTCTGCTGGTCACGCTGGTGAATCTATGCGCCATTCCTGTCTGGTCCAACATCACTGCCTATCTGAATGAGCGCTTCAGCACCGGCGTGCGCGCCTCCGGTTTCGGCGTGGGCTACGGCGCCGCGATGCTTCTGCCCGCGTTTTCTTCCGTCTATATGCTCGGCCTAAAAGGTCTGGGCATTCCCTACGAATATACGGAGATTGTGATCCTGGCGCTGGGCGGCCTGCTCACCCTGATCGGCGCGCTCCTGGGCCCGGAGACTCGCCACGTAGACATCGCCTGAGCCGCCTGGCTCTGCAGCGGGTGAAAAATGCTTTAGCGGGAGCGGGTGACGACGTGGAAACTGGCTTGATCGCTTCCGGGCGCGATCTCGCTGGTGATGAAGAGCCTTGAACATTGCTTGTGGCCGGTGAAAACCACAATCTCGCTTGCCGGGCCCCGGCCATCGATGCGCAAGGGATCCTTGTTCCGGGTCTTGCCGCAGCTCCCTCCTGCGCCGGAGGTGGTGAAGGCCGCCCCGTTGAGGGGGACCACGAAAAGTGTGCCCGCCGCCGAATCGAGACGGACGTCGGCCTTCGCCGAATCGCGGGGAACCATCTCGCCTTTTTCGAGATCGACCGCCTCGTTGGTATTCACGGTCATGTCGCGCATGAGGATGACCGGATGCGGATCGGCATTGTCACCGGCGGAAGGCCGGTTGCATTTGGCGCCGGGGGCGTCGCAATCCATGGCGTCGAGCCCGAGCGCTGGGAGAGTGCGGATTCCGTCCTGCGACTGATCCACGCGGACCAATTTCTCTTGAAAGCCGGGAGCCGAGACCGCGAGCAGATAAACCCCTTGGGCCAGCCCGCCGATGGCGAACTTCCCGTCCTTGTCCGATACCTCGGTGTCGATGGTATTGCGGCTGGCCTCGTCGAGTACACGGATACTGGCCCCCGCGATCGCGGCGCCGGCAGGGTCCACAACCTGGCCCCGGATGGCAACCTCTGGCGGCAAGCCGGGAGGAAGCAAGGCAACCCAAAGAAAAACAGCCCATAGAGGGGTCATGGGGATACTTCCGCTAACTTCCCGCCATGATACGCCGGTTGCTGGAAAAGCGAAGTCCCTCCTCTGTGCTATCGTGCGGAGGGGCGCGAGGCAGACGCTTACGTCTTAAGAGGCACGCCATCCGCATGAAAATCGCCAACAGGATCGCGATCCAGGGAGAGCCGGGCTCCTTCAGCCATGAAGCGGCGCTGAAGCTCGTTGCCCAGGCGGAAATCGTTCCCTGTTCGCTCTCGGCTGAGGTCTTCTCCGCGCTCGCGGGCGGCGCTGCGGATGCCGCCGTGATTCCCATCGAGAACTCGCTCGCCGGATCGGTGGTCGAGCATTTCGATCTTCTCCTGGCGCACGACGTGACCGTGGAGCAGGAGACGCTGCTGCGCATCCGCCACAACCTCATTGCCGTTGCGGGCGCGACCACCGCGGAGATCGACCGCGTCTTTTCGCATCCCGTGGCCCTGGCGCAATGCCGGCGCTTCCTCGCCCGCCATCCGCGCATGGAGGCCTTCGCCGCCTATGACACGGCCGGCAGCGTCAAGCAGCTGGTGGAGCTGCGCGACCGCCGCGCCGCCGCCATCGCCAGCGAGCAGGCGGCTCGCACTTACGGGGCGGAGATTCTCGAAGCCGGCATTGAAGACAATCCGGAGAATTACACTCGCTTCTTCCTCGTGCGCCGCTCGGCCGAGGCCCGCACCGATCCCGAGGCCAACAAGATCAGCATCGCCTTTTCGCTGGAGCACCGGCCGGGCTCGCTCGTTGGCGCGCTCAGCGCGCTCTCCGCGCTGGGCACCAATCTCACCAAGATCGAGTCGCGCCCCGTCCACGGCAAACCCTGGGAGTATGTCTTCTATGTGGATTGCCAGATCGGCTCGAGCGACGAGGGCGCGCGTGCGGGAGCCGGCAGCGCTTCTCAGATCATCGATGCCCTGCGCCCTCACTGCGGCATGGTGAAAGAGCTGGGCCGCTACCGCGAAGCGCGGAGCATTGAAGCGGGTTAGCGAAACCGCCGGTCAGCATCGCTCCCACCCTTTCGCCAAAAGCGGCGAAAGGATGGGGCAACCGGGATGTGAAAACGCGCGAGGTTCGCGCTCTCCCCGGTCTCAGAATCGAGACCGGGGGCACCCAGCCTGAAAAGTGGTGAGCCAAAAAACAAAACGGACCGGCTCTGCGCCAGTCCGTTTTTCTGACCCCTGACCCCTGACCCCTGACCCCTGTTCCTAAAAGTGATAGGCGATGCCCACCACCGGTTCGGAGATGTTGTACCAGCGGTTGGTGGTGAAGTTGTATTCGTCACTGTTGTTAAAGGTCGGCGTCTTGACCACGATGCCGCGATACTCGGCGCGAACATCGAAACTGGGACTGATCTCGTAGGCAAATCCGCCGCCGTACAACGCGCCCACCTCCACCTGCTGGTGCGCATCGAGCGTTTTCGTACCGGAGTTGATGATGGGCAGAAAGATCATGCCCGCCGGGCCCGCTTCCACAAATGGGTTCCAGTTCTTCAGCACAAAGGACTTCACGAACGCGCCGGATATCTCCTCGGTCCGCGTCAGGACCTTGACGCCGTAGGATGGAGGCTGGTCGAACGAAGGGCCCTGGAACAGGATCGTGTTCTCATAGGTGAGGCCGTAGTTGACTTCGAGCGCGGTTGTCGGCGTGGTCATGAACCGGTAGCTCAGCAGCGCGCCGTAGGCCGGGTTCGAATGCACGGCTACGTCGGTTGAGGACTCGATGAACGGTTCGATCAGCGCGGTTCCGCTCAGGCTGATGTCCTGGCGGCTTTCCTGGGCGCTCGCCGCGGTTGCGCACACGGCCAGCAGGCATGCGAAAAAGGCGATCTTCTTCATTCGTTCCTGAACCTCACCTCCTGCGCATTCGTGCGCCGCGCGCACGCGTGGCAAAAGGCTTGTCTGATTGTTTTTCGGCGTACCGGCTCCCGCCGGGGTCCGCTCTCAGCATTGTAACTGGCCGGAACGCCCCGGTGTGCCCCTGCGTGATGTGGAATCTTTCTCTTCAGCCTTAGACGCAGGCCGGCCGAATTCGGCGTTTTCCTGAAAAGCGCGCTCGCGCTGTTCATATCCCTGACCCCTGACCCTTGAAACCTGAAACCCGAAACCCGAAACCTGAAACCTGAAACCTGTCTTCACCCCGCGCGTTCCACCTGGTAATAGAACGGCGGTCCCTGGTCCCGGGCGAGCGCGCGCAGCGTGCGCAAAAACGCTCTGGCGGCATGAGAAAGCGTGGCCTGCCGGCGGTAAACCAGCCGCAGAACCCGCCGCATCTCCAACTCGTCCACGGGCACGCGCACCAGGTCTCCGGCCTCGAGCTCCCGCGCCACCGTCAGATGCGGAACCAGCGCCACGCCATTGCCCATGGCCACAAAGCGCTTGATGGCTTCGATGGTGGGCAGCTCGATGGCCATGTTCAGCGGCGTCCGGTAGCGCTGAAAAGCCTCAATCACCTTGCGCCGCAGCGGCGAGGCCACGTTGTGGGCCACGAACAGCTCGCTGCCCAGGTCGGCGATTGCAATCCGCTCCCGGCGGGCGAGGGTGTGACGCGGGCTCACGATCAGGTCTAGGCTGTCGCCGTACACGGCAATCGACCGGAACTGTTCCGGATCGGGCCGGAATGAGATCACGCCCAGCTCGAATGTGCGCAGGTTCAGCTCATCGGGAATCCGCGAGGCCAGCGTCCGGTTCACGGCTACGTGCACGTGCGGCGCCGTGCGCCGGAAGGCGTCCAAGGCGGGCAGCAGATACATGCACGTGTACTCATTGGCCGCCAGTTGCAGCTCGCCTCGTTCCAGGGTTTTCAACTCGCCCAGCGCGCTCGCGGCCTCGCGCCGCAGGGCCAGTAGCCGCCGGGCATAGTCGCGCAGCAGCGTGCCAGAAGCCGTCAGCGCCCCATCCCGCGCCGCGCGGTCGAAGAGCCGCTCGCCCACGCCCTGCTCGAGCTTCTTGATCACCTGGCTCACTGCCGGCTGCGTGCGGTTGAGCCGCGCCGCCGCGCGGGAAAAACTGCGCTCCTCGGCGACGGCAAGAAAAGTTTCGAGCTGGTTGAGTTCCACGCGGCATTCCTCCGGAATGCAGGGGTCAGGTTTCGGGTGTCAGGTGTCGGGTCAGACAACGAAGCGCTTAGTCACTTCCAGCTTTGCGCCACAACACGGCGATACTGAACCCTGATCCCTGATGTCTGTCTCATCATAAGAAAATATAATCGATTCTACAAAAATAATAACTTTGCGTTATAGCACCGAAATGAGCGAAACTGGAATGGCGGGAAGGTGAGACCTTTCCGCGCCACCGTCATGACCACCAACCATGTCGTCTTTTTCGACACCACCCTGCGCGATGGCGAGCAGTCGCCCGGCTGCAGCATGACCACGCAGGAAAAGCTCACCATGGCCCATGCGCTCGAGGACCTGGGCGTGGACATCATCGAAGCCGGCTTTGCCATGGCCTCCGAAGGCGACTTCGCCGCCATCTCTACCATTACCCAGGCCATCCGCAAGCCGCGCATTGCATCCCTGGCGCGGGCAAAAAAGGAAGATATCGACATGGCGGCGCGCGCCCTGCAATTTGCCGAGCGCGCCCGCATCCACGTTTTCCTTGCTTCCAGCGACCTGCACCTTGAATACAAGCTCAAAATGGGCCGCAATGAGGCCCTCGATCTCTGCGGCGACTCCGTGCGCCAGGCGCGTGCGCATTGCGACGACGTGGAGTTTTCGCCCGAGGACTCGACGCGCTCCGACCGCGATTTTCTGGTGGAGATGGTCCGCATCGCCGTCGAAGCCGGCGCCACCACCATCAACATGCCGGATACGGTGGGCTATTCCACGCCCGAAGAGTATGGGCGGATGTTCGGCGAGGTGCGCGCGCGCGTTCCCGCGATCGACCAAAAGGGCGTGATCCTCTCCTCGCACTGCCACGACGATCTCGGCCTGGCCGTGGCCAACTCTCTCGCGGCCATTGAGGCGGGCGCGCGCCAGGTGGAGTGCACCATCAACGGTATCGGCGAGCGGGCCGGCAACGCCGCGCTGGAGGAGATTGCCGCGGCGCTCTACGTGCGCGGCGACCGCTACGGCCTGTCGACGAGCATCAAGCTCGACCAGCTGTACCCGACGAGCGAGGTGCTGGGCCAGCTCATTACCTTCAAGCCCTCCCCGAACAAGGCCGTGGTGGGCGCCAACGCCTTCGCGCATGAGAGCGGCATCCACCAGCACGGCATGCTGGCCAACCCGCTCTGCTACGAGATCATGACGCCGCAGCTGGTGGGCGTGGCCAAGACGCATCTGGTACTGGGCAAGCACTCTGGCCGCGCGGCTTTGCGGCACAAACTGGAGCAGCTTGGCTTTACGCTCACGCGCGACGAGCTGCAGCACGTCTACTACCGTTTTGTGGCGCTGGCCGACCGCAAGAAAAATATCTACGACCAGGATCTCGTCGGCTTGCTCCCCGACTCGATTCGCGAGAAGCGCCACGTGCCCGTTGCGGAGCTGGATTAAGCATTCGGAAGGATGAGAGAAAGACGGCGATGATATCCCCGGCGCGAAGAAGATTGCTTTCGGCCATCCTGGCGATGGCTCTGGTCTATGGGGCGGCCATGATTTCCGTAAGAGAGGCAGGGCTCAGATGGCTGGCGTCGGCGATTTTTTTCCCGGGACTGAAGATTGCGCTTCTTTTCTATCCCGGCGGGATTCGCGGCGCCCATGCGAACGGATACCTCAAGCTGGCGGTCTTTCTGAGCTTTTTGCTTTTGTGCGTGGTCATTGAGTTGGTGTGGATTGCTGCGGGCAAACTGAGAGAAGGAAGACAGGAATAGGAATGCATTTGAAGATTCTGGTAACGGCGGGCGACGGTATCGGCCCCGAAGTCACGTACCAAGCGGTCTCCGTGTTAAAGGAGATTGCTGCGCTAGGCGGTCACGATTTTAGGTTCGAAGAAAAGCGCATCGGCGGCGTGGCCATTGTGCAGGACGGCGCGCCGCTGCCGAAAGACACGCTGGATGCGGCGCTGGCGTCGGATGCTGTTTTGCTCGGCGCCGTGGGCGGCAATGAGTTCAACGCGCTGCCGCCGGACAAGCGCCCCGAGGCCGGCCTCTTGCAGATTCGCGCCGCGCTGGGCGGCTTTGCCAATCTGCGCCCCGCGTTCGCATTCAGGGAGCTCGCGGTCAACAGCCCGCTCAAGGCCGAAATCGTCGAGGGCGCCGACATTCTTTTTGTCCGCGAACTGCTCGGCGGACTCTACTTCGGCCAGCCGCGCGCCTGGGACAAGACAAAAAATCAGGCCTTCAACACCATGGTCTACACCCGCGACGAAGTCGCCCGAGTGGCGCGCATCGCTTTCGAGCTGGCCCAGAAGCGGCGCAAAAAACTGACCAGCGTGGACAAAGCCAACGTGCTCGAGGTTTCGCAGCTCTGGCGGGCGACGGTGAATGAAGTGGCAACAGAATTTCCCAGCGTGACCGTCGAGCACCAGTACGTGGACGCCATGGCCATGCACCTGATGAACCAGCCGCGGGCCTACGACGTGGTGCTCACGGAGAACCTCTTCGGCGACATTCTCAGTGACGAGTCGGCCGTCATTACCGGCTCGCTGGGCATGCTACCCTCGGCGACCATCGGCGGCAAGGTGAATCTGTACGAGCCCGTGCACGGCTCGGCGCCGGATATCGCCGGCAAGGGGCTGGCGAATCCGCTGGGCGCGATTTTGACCGGTGCGCTGATTCTGCGCCACTCCGGCGGGCTCGAGGCCGAAGCGGCGGCGGTTGAGGCCTCGGTGCGCAAAGTGCTGGAGCAGGGATTCCGCACACCGGATCTGGCGCGCGGCCAGACGCAGGGTCTGACTGTGCTTTCGACCAAGGAGATGGGCGCGAAAGTATGCGAAACGGCAAAAGAGCAGCTTCTAGCTGCTAGCCGCTAGCTTTCAGCAGGTTGTGCGAGTTCAGCCTGTATCGCTAATTGCGATCGCAGAAAATGTTCCACTTTGGAGCAAAAGCAATTGAACGGCAAGAAAAGAGCTAGTGGCTAGAAGCTAGCAGCTAGGAGCTTGACAGAGTGAGCGCACCAAAAACGCTCTTCGAAAAAGTCTGGGAGCAGCACGTGGTGGTTGAGCCCAAGGGTGAGCCCACGCTGCTCTACGTCGATCTGCAGTTGGTGCACGAGGTCACGTCTCCTCAAGCATTCGAAGGGCTGCGCCTGGCCGGGCGCAAGGTGCGCCGGCCGGACCGCACCATTGCTACCGTTGACCACAACGTGCCCACCACGATTGAGGGCCGGCTTCATATCGTCGACCAGATCGCGGCCACGCAGATTGCCACCCTGCGCGGGAACTGCAAAGAATTCGGCATCGAGCTCTATGACGTGAACTCGCGCGAGCAGGGCATTGTGCACGTCATCGGGCCGGAGCTCGGCATTACCAAGCCGGGCATGACCATCGTCTGCGGCGACTCGCACACTTCCACGCACGGCGCCTTCGGGGCGCTCGCGTTCGGCATCGGCACCAGCGAGGTGGAGCACGTGCTGGCTACGCAGACGCTGCCGCAATCGAAGCCACAGACTTTTCGCATCGCGGTCGAGGGCGTGCTGCCGCGCGGCGTCACGGCGAAAGATATCATCCTCAGCATCATCGGGCGCATCGGCACCGACGGCGCTACCGGCTGCGTGATCGAGTATGCGGGCTCGGCCATTCGCGCACTTTCCATGGAAGGCCGCATGACCATCTGCAACATGAGCATCGAGGCGGGCGCGCGCGCGGGCATGATCGCGCCGGACGCGACGACGTTTGCGTATTTGAAGGGCCGGCGGTTTGCGCCCAAAGGCGCGGAGTGGGACCGTGCCGTTGCCGAGTGGAGCAAGCTGCCCTCCGATCCCGGCGCCAAATTCGATCGCGAGCTGGTCATTGACGCGGCTGTGCTGGTTCCTTACGTGAGCTGGGGCACCAGCCCCGGCATGGTTGCGCCGGTGACGGCAAGTGTGCCCGATCCTGCGGCCGCGACGAACGAGCTGGATCGCAAATCGTTCGAGCGCGCGCTCGAATACATGGCGCTCAAGCCGGGCACGCCGCTCGACCAAATCGAAATTGACCGCGTCTTCATCGGCTCCTGCACCAACGGCCGCATCGAAGACCTGCGCGCCGCGGCGCGCATCGCCGCGGGTAACAAAGTGTCGACTCACGTGAGCGCGATGGTGGTTCCGGGCTCGCAGCAGGTGAAGGCGCAGGCTGAAGCCGAGGGCCTCGACCGCATCTTCAAAGACGCGGGCTTCGACTGGCGCGAGCCTGGCTGTTCCATGTGCCTGGGCATGAATCCCGACATTCTTTCACCCGGCGAGCGCTGCGCTTCCACCAGCAACCGCAACTTCGAAGGCCGCCAGGGACGCGGCGGGCGCACGCATCTGGTCTCGCCGGAGATGGCCGCCGCGGCCGCGATCGCCGGCCACTTTGTCGACATTCGTAACTGGAAAGTGAACGAGGAGGTGACGGCCTGATGCAACCATTCAAGACACTCACCGCGCTGGCCGCACCGCTCGACCGCACCAACGTCGATACCGACCAGATCATTCCCAAGCAGTTTTTGAAGCGCATCGAGCGCACCGGCTACGGCGATTTTCTCTTCTTCGACTGGCGGCAGACGCCCGAAGGCAAGCCGGTGGCCGATTTTGTGCTCAACGATCCGCGCTACCGGGGCGCGCAGATTCTGATTGCCGGCAAGAACTTCGGCTGCGGCTCCAGCCGCGAACACGCCGCGTGGGCGCTGAGCGACTTCGGTTTTCGCGTGGTGATTGCGCCCACCTTCGCCGACATTTTTTTCTCGAATGCGGGCAAGAATGGAATCGTTCTCGTCCGGCTTTCGGAGAGCGACGTCGAGACTCTTCTCCGCAACGCGCAGAGGATTCCCGGCTACCAGCTCACGGTTTCGCTCGAGGAACAAACGGTGACCGACGGCCGCGGCTTCAGCGCGAAGTTCGAGATCGATCCCTTCCGCAAATTCTGCCTGCTCGAAGGGCTGGACGACATCGGCCTCACCCTGCGGCACGCGGCCGCTCTTGACGCCTTTGAAAAAGAGCATGACGAGGCGGGATGGCTGAAAGCAAAAGCAGCTACTAGCTCCTAGCCTTTAGCTTCTAGCTCATCCTGCTGGAACAAACAGCATGTGCAGGCGCCGAAAGCGGCAATCGATTTCATTGTTTCTCATCACGGAAGCATTTAACTGCAGCACCAACAAGCCAGGAGCTAGAAGCTAACACCTAGGAGCCTGGCGATGAGCGAAGCGAAGAGCCAATGACTATCGACGGCAAACGCAATTCGATCCCCCTTACCGAAGGCCCGGCGCGCGCGGCGGCGCGATCCTATCTGCGCGGCTCCGGATTCAAGAAGGAAGACCTGCACAAGCCCATCATCGGCGTGGCCAACACGTGGACTGAGATCGGCACCTGCAACGTGCACCTGCGCGAGATTGCTGAGGCGCTGAAGGAAGGCATTCGCGAAGCCGGCGGCACGCCCATGGAGTTCAACACCATTACCATCTCCGACGGCATCACCATGGGCACGCAGGGCATGAAGGCCTCGCTGGTTTCGCGCGAGGTGATCGCCGACTCCATCGAGCTTGAGGCGCGCGGCAATCTCTTCGATGGCCTCGTCGGCATCGGCGGCTGCGACAAGAACATGCCCGGCATCATCATGGCGCTGTGCCGGCTCGACATTCCCGGCATGATGCTCTACGGCGGCTCCATTGCGCCCGGCAAACTCAATGGCGTCGACATTACCATTCAGAATGTTTTCGAGGGCATCGGCTCGCACGCCGCGGGACGCATTGACGACGCCGGCCTCGAAGCGCTCGAGGCCAACGCCTGTCCCGGCGCGGGCGCGTGCGGCGGCCAGTTTACCGCTAACACCATGGCCATGAGTGCGGAGATTCTGGGCATCGCGCCCATCCATTTTTCCGGCGTCCCGGCCACGCATCCCGGAAAACTTGCGGCGACGCGCGAAGCCGGCCGGATGCTCATGGATGCGGTGCGCGCCAATCGGCGGCCTTCGCAGATCATCACCCGCAAATCGCTCGAGAACACCATTGCCAGCGTGGCCGCGAGCGGCGGTTCGACGAATGCCGTTCTGCACTTGCTCGCCATCGCGCGCGAGATGGGCATTCCGTTGACGATCGAAGATTTCGACGCGATCTCCACGCGCACGCCGTACATTTGCAGCCTTACGCCGGCGGGCAAATACGTGGCCAACGACTATCAGGCTGCGGGCGGCTCGCGGCTGCTGGCGAAGCGCATGATCGATGCCGGCTTTGCTGACGGCGCGGCCCTGACCATCAGCGGCAGAACGCTGGCTGAAGAAGCTGCGCTTGCCAAGGAAACTCCGGGCCAGGACGTGATTGGGACCTTCGAGAAGCCCATCAAGCCCAACGGCGGCCTGGTGATTCTCAAAGGCAATCTTGCGCCCGAGGGTTGCGTGATGAAGGTTGCCGCGGCCAATCGTCTCACGCATCGTGGCCCCGCGCGCGTCTTCGATTGCGAAGAAGACTGCTTCAAGGTGGTTCAATCGGGCGGCATCAAGCCGGGCGACGTCGTTGTCATACGCTACGAGGGGCCCAAAGGCGGACCCGGCATGCGCGAGATGCTGCAAGTGACCGCGGCCATCAGCTCTAACGCTGAGCTCAGCGCGCACGTGGCCCTGCTCACCGACGGCCGCTTCTCGGGCGCCACGCGCGGCATGACCGCGGGCCATGTGGCGCCGGAGGCGTTTGTCGGCGGGCCCATTGCCGCCGTGCGCGAGGGCGACATCATTGCCTTCGACATTCCCAAGCGCACGTTGAATGTGGAGATCAGCGCGGAAGAGTTGGCCGCGCGGCTCAAGAATTTCAAGCCGCCGGCGCTGCGCTGGCCCAAGGGCGTGTTTCGCAAATATGTCGACCGAGTCACCAGCGCGTCCGAGGGCGCTACCACGTAGGGAGGAACAGCAATGGGAATCTTCGATCGGGTCTTGGGGAAGAAGAAGGAACCTCCGAAGGTGGATGAATGCGTGCTGATTCATCTCGATGGAGTGAGTCTTCCCGACGAAGTCTATGCAAATTGCGATCTTTCCACGCTAGAAGATCAGTTGATCGAAGCCATTCAGAAGAGCCGCGCGGGAGAATTGGACGGTAATGAAGTCGGCGACAAGGAAACCACAATCTTTACGTATGGCCCGGATGCGGATCGACTCTACAAGGCAATGGAGCCGGTCTTGCGATCTTATCCGCTCTGCCAGAATGCGCGCATCGTGATCCGCAAGGGTGGGCCAGGGTCAACGCAAACCGAGGCTCAGCTGTAGGTAAGTTAAGAGGAGTCATTATGACCACTGACACAACGCAAGCCGCAAACGCACATCTCAACACACCCACGCGCCTCACGGGATCTGAAATTCTGTGGGCCACGCTGGTGGGCGAGGGCGTGGATACGGTCTTCGGCTATCCCGGCGGCGCCATTCTGCCCGCCTACGACGCGCTGCGCAAGTTTCCCATCAAGCACATTCTCGTCCGCCACGAGCAGGGCGCGGCGCACATGGCCGATGGCTACGCGCGCGCCTCAGGCAAGGTGGGCGTGGCCGTGGCCACCAGCGGTCCGGGTGCGACGAATCTTGTGACCGGCATTGCCACGGCGATGCTCGACTCGATTCCCATTGTCTGCATCACCGGCAACGTGTCGAGCAAGGTGCTGGGCACCGACGCGTTTCAGGAGATCGATATTACCGGCATCACGCTGCCCGTGACCAAACACAATTTTCTCGTGAGCCGCGCGGAAGATTTGGCTGCCACGCTGCGCCATGCCTTCCAGATCGCGCGCTCGGGGCGTCCCGGGCCGGTGCTCGTGGACATCACCAAGGATGCGCAGCAGGCCTCGGCCATCTTCGACTTTGAAGCCGCCAAGCCGCGCGCCTATCGCCCGCATCCGATGCTGCGCGTGGACGAATCCGGTCTCGCGGCCGCGGCTGAACTCATTCGCAGCTCCAAGCGGCCCATCATCCTTGCCGGCCACGGCGTCAGCGAGTCCGGCGCCATGGAGCAGGTGCGCACGCTGGCCGAACGCGCGCAGATTCCGGTGGCGCTTACGCTGCTGGGCCTGGGCGGCTTTCCCGCTTCGCATCCGCTCAACCTGGGCATGATGGGCATGCATGGCGAAGCGTGGGTGAACCATGCCATCCAGGAGGCCGATCTGCTCATCGCCTGCGGCATGCGCTTTGACGATCGCGTGACCGGCAAGCTGGCCTCTTACGCGCCCAACGCGAAGAAGATTCACATCGAAATCGATCCGGCGGAGATCAACAAAAACGTGAAGGCCGAGGTGGCGCTGGTGGGCGACCTGCGCGCAGTGCTTGAAGAGTTGCTGCCGCGCATCGGGACTCGTGGGCAAGGGGGGCGCGACGGCTCTGCGTGGCTCAAGACCATTGAAGCCAGCAAGGGCGCCGTGGCGGTGCACGACATCAAGAACCTGCCCGACTCCGGGCACCTCTACGCGGCGCACGTGATGCACGATCTGTGGCGCATCACCGGGGGCAGCGCCGTGGTGGTGACGGATGTGGGCCAGCACCAGATGTGGGAGGCGCAGTACTTCCATCACGAGCATCCGCGCACCCTCATCACTTCCGGCGGCCTGGGCACCATGGGCTACGCGCTGCCCGCGGCTATCGGCGTCAAGATGGCCTGCCCGGAAAAAGAAGTATGGGTGATTGCCGGCGACGGCGGCTTCCAGATGACGGCGGCCGAGCTCTCGACCATCGTGCAGGAAAAACTCAAGATCAACATCGCCGTCATCAACAACGGCTACCTGGGCATGGTGCGCCAGTGGCAGGAGTTTTTCTACGAGCGCAATTACGAAGCCACGCCGCTGGTGAGCCCGGACTTCGTCAAGCTGGCCGAGGCGCATGGCATTCCGGGGCGCGCCGTGCGCACGCGCAGCGAAGTTCTGGGCGCTGTCGAGGCCGCACGCTCCTCGCAGAGCGCGTTTCTGCTTAACTTCCTTGTTGAAAAAGAAGACTCGGTTTACCCCATGATTCCTGCCGGCAGTGCATTGCATGAGATGATTCGCCGGCCGGATCGCGATCCGCTGGAAGAGCGGGCGGAAGACAATTAAGACAGCTTCTAGCTGCTAGCTTCTAGCCACTAGCCTGTGATTCGCAGATTGACGAATCGCTGATCTGCGCAGGCTTCCAAGCAGGCAATGAGAGCTAGAAGCTAGGAGCTAGAGGCTAGGAGCTGCTTTTATGCTGCATACCTTCGTCGCTTACGTTGAAGACCTGCCGGGCGTGCTCACGCGGGTCGCGTCCTTGTTCCGCCGGCTGAACATCAATATCAACTCGCTCACCGTGGGCCGCAGCGAGCGCCCGGGGCTCTCGCGGCTCACGCTGGTCTGCGAGTCCTCGGCTGAGGCCGGCGATCGCATCCGCGCCAGCCTGTTCAAGCTCGAGAATGTCGTCGACGTGGATGACATCGCGCAGGCGCCGAGCGTTACGCGTGAGCTGGCGCTCATCAAGGTGGCGGCCACGCCGCAAAGCCGCTCCCGCATCTTCGATCTGGTCGAGGTCTTCCGCGCGCGCATCGTCGATCTCACTTCGGAGTCGCTGATGATCGAGATGACCGGCGTCGAAAGCAAGATTGAAGGACTCATCGAGGTGCTGCGCGAGGACGAGGGCAGGATCCTCGAAATCTGCCGCAGCGGCAAGATGACCATGCGCCGCGGCCATCACTTGAGCAGCGTGCTGCGCGCCATGGGCGCGGGTGAGGAGGAAGCCAACGCGGCTGCCGCGGTGCGCGAAGAGGAGCGGATGGCGGCCGAGCCGGAATAATGCACGCCGAATCCAGACCACTCAAAAGATTTCCATCCATTTCAAACCAGCCAGCAAAGGAAACGAAAAGAAAATCATGGCCAAGACTTACTACGATCACGATGCCGACCTTTCCCTCATTCAAGCCAAAAAAGTGGCCATCATCGGCTACGGCTCGCAGGGGCACGCTCACTCACTCAACCTCAAAGACTCGGGTGTCCATGTCAAAGTCGGGCTCGCCGCCGGCTCCAAATCCGTCACCAAAGCGCAGAGGGCCGGCCTTGAAGTGACCACGCCCGCCGAAGCCACGGCGTGGGCCGATGTGGTGATGATCCTCACTCCCGACCAGACGCAGGCCAAGCTTTACGCGAGCGAGATCGGCCCCAACCTCAAGCCAGGCAAATTGCTGCTCTTCGCGCACGGCTTCAACATCCACTTCAAGACCATCGTGCCCGCGGCGGGCATCGACGTGGGCCTGGCCGCCCCCAAGGGGCCCGGTCATCGCGTGCGCGAAGTTTTCGTTGAGGGCGGCGGCATTCCGGGCCTCATCGCCGTGCACCAGAACCCTACCGGCAAAGCGCACGCGCTCACGCTCAGCTACCTCAAGGGCATCGGCTGCACCCGCGCCGGCGTGCTCGAGACCACGTTCAAGGAAGAAACCGAGACCGATCTCTTCGGCGAGCAGGCGGTGCTCTGCGGCGGCGTGAGCGCGCTTATCAAGGCCGGGTACGAGACGCTGGTCGAAGCCGGCTATCAGCCCGAGAGCGCCTACTTCGAAGTGCTGCACGAGCTCAAGCTGATTGTCGATCTGATCTATCGCGGCGGCCTCGCCTACATGCGCTACTCAATTTCAGACACGGCCGAGTACGGCGATTACGTCTCCGGGCCGCGCGTCATCGGCCAGGAAAGCCGCAGGGCCATGAAGCAGATTCTCGCCGAGATTCAGGACGGGACTTTTGCCAAAAAATTTCTCGCCGACCAGAATTCCGGCAAGAAGGAGTTCCTCGCCTTTCGCGAGGCCGAGGCCAAGCACGCCGTTGAGATTGTAGGCAAGCAGCTCCGCGCGCAGATGCCGTTTTTGGATCCAGTCACTGTTGAGGAAGTGGCGAAGACGCGGTAAGCAGCGAGCAAAATCTCGTCAAACAGAAAACGCCGGGCGCATCCAGCCGCCCCACGGCTTTCTTTCGAACCTGTATCGATCCGTCCATCCGAATTCTAAACCGACGTGAAACCAGCGGTTTGATACCGATATACCAAGGACGAATACAAGAGCATCGATTTGGTTCATAACGCCCAAGGTAAACTTGGACTGACGTAAAACTTGACAGTGTCTGCGCTAGGTATTCCCATTCAGATTCGTCGCGATCAACATCTTGCGAGGTCCCAGTTCTATTTGGGGCTGGCAGACGCTTTGAATTGCGTGACGTATGCGAATTCGGTGCACTTCCGGGAATTGGCAGACTCTTTTTCGCATGATGTGCTTAACATTGCTGCTCTTGCGGGCCGTCTACTGTGGTACGAAGGCGTCACACCTGAGATTTGGCGCTCCCACGACTTGATCGCAGTGGGTCTTGATGCTGAAGCGTACTACGTTATGCTGCAGTCGGCTTGTGACATCATGGCCGATGTTATAGCAACACTAGGCGCAAAGAAAGGACAGGCGCCGTGGGAAAGCTTCCATAAGCTGAACGAGTGGGCACTGAAGAATCGTGAGCGGCTTGACCCCTCGTATCGCAGCTTGATAGCAACAAAACTCCCGTGGTTTGGGAGGATAAACTCAACGCGAACAGCGATAGTTCATCGGGGCAAAACGCTATTGGTGTATACAGATCGGGTTTCGTTTAATTGGGGAACACTCATTCGGGAATTTAGGGATATTACACGGTCTATGCTGGCATTCTCTGAACGGTTGGGTGCGACCATGTTAGATGAAAAAGTGCGCGAAAAGCATTCTCAGAAGACGGTAATTGATGGCGTATACGTCCCCGCGCTCTATCATCTCCTCAACGAATATAGAGTCCCGAAGAAATCCAGTGTTCTTAAGTTGCACGGACAATGTTTGCTTGCGTGCGGAGGATATGTTGAAGCTGCCTATATTGGCTATCCTGACGGATTCTGGTGGAACACTTTGATTTCCAGCGTCAGGAGCATGAGAGGAAAACTGATAACGGTCAAGATTCCCGTGAATGCGGATGGTAGCGTTAACGATTGCAAGTTTGTGATTTCTGCGGAAAAGAGGACCTTCGGAATAATCGCATGCGATAGCGGCGGAAGGGAGTCCGCTTGGCTTGCCGGAGCCGCAGAAAGTGCAAAGAAATTTGAATCTGAGAACGGTATATTTCGCATGGCCTTCATTGTGCGAGAAATGAAGAGCGCACCGCCGAAATTCGTGCCGAATACGAAAATCCCGGTGATTGTGGGTAAGGATCCCTCTGTCGTTGCGCAGACTTATGCTCGTGCAATGCTAGATTAGTTGGCAATTCTAGCCAGGTGCCCCAAATCTCCATTTTGGGACCTAGGAAAGCACGAAGCTCTACCCCGCCTTGCGCAGCTTCCGCTCTGCCGCCAGCCTTTCGGCAAGAAACACCTTGAGCAACGACTGATACGGCACATCTCTCTGGTTGGCGAGAATCTTCAGGTCTTCGATCATCGCCACCGGAAGCCGTACGGAGATGGTGCGCAGTGTGGGGCGCAGATTGGGAAACTTTGCGCGCTTCGCCTGAGGCCAGTCAATGTATTTGGTCGAATCCGCACCCGGCCCGGTCGAAGACCAGAATTCGAATTCCTCGGCTTCGCTTTTGAATTTAGGAATCGTCTTTTTCGTAGCGCCCATAGTCCTCCATTTCTCTCCGGCTCATGTCCCGTGCGGAGATGACCCGAATGAGCTTCCCGCGAATCGTAAAGGCCACAAAGAGTCCTCGGTCGTGCGCAGTTTTTCCCAGCGCCCAATAGCGTCTCTCCCGTTTCGAGTGAGCGGGGTCGGAACGCATCACAAAAGGATCGTGGAAAAAGACATCCTCTGCTTCCTCGGGCGTTACGCGGTGGCGCTCCCAGTTCTTGCCCGCATTGTCTTCGTCCCAGTCAAAGCCGATGCAAGCCGCAAGCGGGTCCCTCTCGCCCATCTCTTGTATATATCACATATATACCCCCTCGCCAAGCGATCGCCCGGCTGATCGGTTCAAAGGGGCATGCGGCTAGCCGCGCCAGTGCTCGCCTTGGTGCTCGCCGCCCATCATCACTGACACCCCTGTAAAATCTCCCTAATACCTGCCCCACTCCGGCGATGGAGGACCCTTGCTTTACTGGCTGCTTTACGAAAAGCTGTTCCCGTATTTCCATCCCTTCCGGATCTTCCGCTATCTCACCTTCCGCACCGCGTTCGCCTCGCTCACCGCGCTGCTCATCGCGCTCTTCATCGGCCCATACGTGATTCAGAAGCTGCGCGAGTTCCAGATCGGCCAGTTCGTGCGCGAAGACGGGCCGCAGTCGCATCTGAAAAAAACCGGCACGCCCACCATGGGCGGCGTGCTCATCTGCATCGCCATCCTGCTGCCCACGGTGCTCTGGTCCGATCCCGCGAATCCTTTTGTCTGGGTCACGGTCCTTTCCACCTTCGCTTTCGGCGCCATCGGCTTCACCGACGATTACATCAAGGTGGTGCAGCGGCGCAGCCTGGGCCTTACGCCGCGGGCCAAGCTCTTGTGGCAGGGGGTGGCCGGCGCGCTGGTGGCCGCGGCGCTGGTGGGCCTGAGCCAGTTCAAAATGTTTTCCACGCGCGTCTCCGTGCCCTTCATCAAGAATCTGCGCCCCGCTCTGCTCTGGCACCATTGGCCTGCGACCGTTCCGCATCTCGGCCTGATTGCATTTGCGCCCTTCGTCCTGTGGGTGGTTCTCTGGCTGGTGGGCACTTCGAACGCGGTCAACCTCACCGACGGACTCGATGGCCTGGCCATCGGCTGCACCATCATCGCCGCGGGCGCATTGGCCGTGCTCACCTACATCACCGGCCACGTGGTTTTTGCCGATTATCTTGAGCTCGAGCGCATGCCCATGGTGGGCGAGCTCACCGTCTTCTGCGGCTCCATGGTGGGCGCGTCCATCGGATTTTTGTGGTACAACGCCCATCCGGCGGAAATCTTCATGGGCGACGTGGGCTCGCTCGCCCTCGGCGGCGCCATCGGCACCGTGGCTCTCATCATTCGCCAGGAGCTGCTTCTGCCTTTCGTTGGCGGCATCTTCATTCTCGAGGCCGTCTCCGTCATTCTGCAGGTGGGCAGCTACAAGCTGCGACGCAAGCGCATCTTCAAGATGGCGCCGCTGCACCATCATTTCGAGCAGCTGGGCTGGAGCGAGTCCAAAGTCATTGTCCGCTTCTGGATCGGCGCCCTCGTGTTTGCATTGTTTGCACTCACCACCCTCAAACTGCGCTAGCCCCCGTCCGGCTTGAGCGCCCGCCGGTGCACAATAGAAGTGTCGATGGTTGCCGGGGAAGGGAATCGATGCTGGAGACTCATGTTGGAGCTTAAGGGCAAAAAGGTTCTGGTCGTGGGACTGGGTAAATCCGGTCTTGCGGCGGCTCTGTTTCTGCGCCGCAAGGGCGCGCAGGTCACCGTCTCTGACATCCGCTCGGCCGAGTCCCTGGCCAAGGACATTCCCGCCCTGCTCGAAGAGGGCATTATGGTTGAGGCCGGCGGCCACGGCCTGCTCACCTTTCGCCGCCAGGACCTCATCGTGGTCAGCCCCGGCGTGCCCCTCGATACGCCCGAGCTGGTGCAGGTGCGCAAGTTCGGCCTGCCCATCATCGGCGAGCTCGAACTGGCCGCGCGCTTTCTCAAAGGCAAAATTCTCGCCATCACCGGCTCCAACGGCAAAACGACCACCACCGCGCTTGCGGGAGAAATCCTCAGGGAAGGGGGGCTGCCCACGCTGGTGGGCGGCAACATCGGCGTGCCCGTGGTCAGCCTCATCGAAGAGAGCACAGACGAGACCTGGTCCGTGCTCGAGGTCTCGAGCTTTCAGCTCGAAAGCACGGAGCAATTCCATCCCGCCATCGCCGTCATTCTCAATATCACGCCCGATCATCTCGACCGCCACGGCAGCTTTGAGAACTATGCGCGCGCCAAGGAGCGCATCTTTGCCGCGCAGCAGCCGAACGACTGCGTCGTGCTCAATGCCGATAACGCCCGCGCCGCCGAGGCAGCGGTGCGCTCGGCGGCCTCCGTGCACTGGTTTTCGCTCGAGCACCGCGTTCGCATGGGCGCATGGATTCAGGACGGATCCGTGGTCTATCGCCAGGCGCCGGATGGGGAAATCGAGCAGATCATCCCTCTGAACAGGATTCCGCTCAAAGGCGAGCACAACGTGGAAAACGTGCTCGCCGCGGTCTGCGCCGCACGCCTGGCCGGCGTGGCGGCCGCGCCCATCCGCGCGGCCATTGAGAAATTTCAGGCCGTCGAGCATCGCCTGGAATACGTGGCCACGGTGCAGGGCGTCGAGTTCTACAACGATTCGAAGGCCACCAACGTGGACGCGACCGCCAAAGCCCTGGCTGCATTCTCCTCCGGCATTCACCTCATTCTCGGCGGAAAGGACAAAGGCTCCGACTACACCGTGCTGACGCAGCTCTTGCGCGAGCGCGTGCGTGCGGTCTATACCATCGGTTCCGCCGCGGCCAAGATCGAATCGCAGTTGCGCGGCGTGGTTTCCATCCGCTCCTGCGAAACCCTCAGCGGCGCAGTCGACGCCGCGGCTGCGTCTGCCCATGCGGGCGAAGTGGTGCTGCTTGCTCCCGCCTGCTCCAGCTTCGACCAGTTCGAGAGCTACGAGCATCGCGGGCGCGTCTTCAAGGAACTGGTGAGTCAAAAGGCAAGCGGGAAAATATGGCAAAACGTGTAGGCGCATGGCAAAACGTGGAGGCCCATGGCGAAGCGCGTCGGCGTAGATAAGTGGCTCTTCTTCACCACGCTGCTGCTCGTGGTGGTGGGTCTGTTGATGGTTTTTTCCGCGTCGGCCGTGGTGGCGCAGGCGCGCTACCACTCGCCCTACATCGACGTCGGCCGCCAGGCCTGCTGGGCGCTGGCCGGCGTTTTTGCGCTGCTGGTGCTCATGCACATCGACTCCAGCCGCCTGAACTCGCCGCGCTTCATCTACCCGGCGCTATGCGTCACCACGCTCCTGCTGCTGCTGGTCTTTGTCATGCCCGGCTCGCACAATACCCATCGCTGGATCCGTTTCGGCAGCTTCTTCACCCTTCAACCCTCTGAGATCGCCAAGCCGGTGCTAGTGCTCTTCCTGGCCTGGTTTCTCAGTACGCGCCTTGACGCCATGCGCGACTGGAAGCACACCCTGCTGCGCGCCGCGCTCGTTCCCCTGGTCTTCATCGCGCTCGTTCTCAAGCAGCCCGATCTGGGCACTGCTCTCGTTCTCGCCGGCATCACCGCCATGCTGCTCCTGCTCGCGGGCATGGAATGGAAATATCTTTTGGGCGCTTTTGCCGCCGCGCTGCCGGTTCTGGCCGCTCTGCTCCTGTGGGTTCCCTGGCGGCGCGCGCGCATGCTCGTCTTTCTGCACCCGCAGGCCGATCCCATGGGCGCCGGCTACCACATCACGCAGTCGCTCATTGCCGTGGGCACCGGCGGCTTTGCCGGCAAAGGCTATATGGAGGGCATGGGCAAGCTCTTCTACCTGCCTGAAGCCGCGACCGACTTCATCTTCGCCAATATTGCGGAAGAGCTCGGCTTTCTCGGCGCCGGGCTCATCATTCTGCTCTTCCTGGTTTTCGGCGCGCGCGGGCTCCGCGCCGCCTTTCGCGCACCCGATCCCTTCAGCCGCCTCGTGGCCTTCGGCATTTCTACAGCAATTCTCTTGCAGGCCTTCTTCAACATCAGCGTGGTGCTTTCGCTGGTTCCCGCCAAGGGCATTCCGCTGCCGCTCGTCTCTTCCGGCGGGACCTCGCTCTTCTGCACGCTGGCAAGCATCGGCATTCTGCTCAACATCAGCAAGAAAGCGGAGTGAAAGAGGCGGAAAACGAGGGAATAGGGAACAGGGGACAGGGAACAGGACGTGGAGACTCTTCGCCAGCTTTCCCAGCGCCGGTTTCTGACCACTGTCCGCGGATCACTGATCACTGACCACTGTGAGATCGAAGATGCGCATTCTCATCGCCGGCGGCGGCACCGGGGGCCACATCATTCCCGCGCTGGCCGTGGCGCGCGAACTCCAGTCGCGCTACGCAGCCGAGGTGCTCTTCGTCGGCACCGCGCGCGGACTCGAGTCGCGGCTTGTGCCCCAGGCCGGCTTTCCGCTGCGGCTGATCCAAGTGGGCCCGCTCAAGAATGTGTCGCTGGCGACGCGCATCCGCACCCTGATCGAGATTCCCACGAGCTACTTCGAATGCCGGCGCCTGATTGAGGAGTACAAGCCCGGCGCGGTGCTGGGCGTGGGCGGCTACGCCTCCGGGCCGGCCATGGCCGCGGCCATCCGCCTTAAAGTTCCCTCCATGATCCTCGAGCCCAACGCCATGCCCGGCCTGGCCAATCGGCTCGTGGGCAAGCGCGTGCAGGCGGCGGCCGTCAACTTTGCCGCAGCGGAGAAATGGTTCCGCAATCCCGAGGTCACCGGCATTCCCGTGCGCCCGGAGTTCTTCGCGCTTGCGCCGCCCGGCGCCTCCGCTGCGCCGCATCTGCTCATCTTCGGCGGCTCGCAGGGTGCGCGGATCTTTAACCAGCACCTGCCCAAAATCATGGCTGCGCTGCTCGACGCCGTTCCCTCGCTCACCGTGCTGCACCAGAGCGGCGCGCGCCACTACGAGACCACGCTGGTTGCTTACAAGGCCAGCGGCGCCGACGCCGCGCGCTGGCAGGTGCGCGCGTTTCTCGATGACATGCCGGAGCGTGTGGGCCACGCGCATCTGGTGCTTGCGCGCAGCGGGGCCTCCACCGTGGCCGAGCTCACGGCTGCGGGCAAGCCCGCCGTCCTGGTGCCCTTTGCCGCTGCCGCTGACCAGCACCAGCGCCGCAATGCCGAAGCCATGCAGAGCGCAGGAGCCGCGGTTATGCTCGAGGAAAAGGATCTCTCGACACCCGGTTTGCTGCTCTCGACGCTCAGCTCGCTGCTCAAGGATCCCGCGGGGCTCGCGTCGATGGCCGCTGCGGCAAAGACGCAGGCACATCCCGGCGCGGCGGAGCGCATCGCGGCAAGGCTGATGGAGCTGGCGAGTTAGCGGGGGGAGCGGGGTCAGCGGAGTCAGCGGAGTTCGTGACCCCCACCCTTCGTCCGCCGCGGCGCCCCAAGGATGGGGCAACGAGCGAAAATAGGTCAAATGGGGTAAGCGGAGCGGATGCGAACGGGACAGGGATGACGGAGCCGACGAAAATGGCGATAGGCGAGTTGCGGCCGGAGCGGTCGAGCCCCGCCGAAGCACTACGCGCGTTTCACAGTGAGACCGGCCGGTCGCTGCTCGATCTGCTCGATGAATCCCCGGTCCTGCTCGTCTTTCTTCGCCACTTTTCCTGCACATTTTGCGCCCAGGCGCTGGACCGCGTCTCGAAGGTGCGCGCGCAGCTCGAAGCCAGAGAGGTGCGGCCTGTCTTTGTCCATCTCGGTACTCCCGAGCGCGCCAAGCCTTACTTCGACTACTACCATCTCTCCGATGTGGAGCGGATCAGCAACCCCGACGCAACGCTCTACCAGCTTCCGCTCTTCGGCTTGTCGCGCACCAACCCTTACCTGCATCTCTTCAACCCGACGGTCGTCATCGGCTGGCTCAAAGGCGCGCTGTTCAAGTACGGAATCGGGCTGATCAAGGAGGACGCCTATCAGATGCCGGGCGTGTTCTTTTTCGAAGGGCGGAAGATCGTGCGCGCCTTCCGTCACCGCACCATCGCCGACGAGCCGGACCACCTGAAGCTGGCCGGGGCGCGGTAGCGATTCAGCGATTCAGCAAGTCAGCGAGACGGCAAGTCAGCGAATGCCTTCCCACCCTTCGTCCGCCGCGGCGGACGAAGGATGGGACCACGGGCGTGTCCCTTCGCACAACAAAAGTGGCATGCCCACGTAACTTCGGTCATGGTGACGGCTGGCCGCAGCGGCGTTACTCTGCCGATACAGAACAACAAGGGCCTCGACCCACATAGCCCGCTTGCAATCGCTGAAGTTATCGCTTTCCATTCCTCCTTGGCTATCCACTAACCACCCGCAGGCGTATATCTGCGCCCTGGAGATGCCATGCAGGCAGACTACCCATTCGTCACATTGCACTTCGCCCAGTGGGCGGTGGTGGCGTTTGTGCTGGTCATCATGTTCTTATCCGGAGTGGTCGGAGGCTATCTCTTCGGCCTGACGCGCGCCCTGCGCTACCGCGACGACCGTCAGGACTCCAAATCCAGCTGGATGTACGAAGACGAATAAGAAGCTCCCACGATCCTTGTTCTCCCGGTCCCTCGGTCCCTTGGTCCCTGCATTCAACAAAAAAGCCCGCCTGCCGAAGCAAGCGGGCCTTTTTTCAAGCCCTTTCAGGAATTAGCGGTGTCCACCGCCGCCGCCACCGTGGAAGCCACCACCGCCTCCGCCGTGGAAGCCGCCGCCCGCGTATCCGTGGGCCACTCCACCGCCGGCATAGCCATGCGCCACGCCACCGCCCGCGTATCCACGGGCTACGCCACCGGCATAGCCTCTGGCCGCTCCCGCATAACCCCTGCCGGCATAACCATACCCGCCGCGATAACCGTATCCGCCGCGATAACCGTAGCCGTAGCCATACCGGCCCCAGCCCCATCCGCGACCCCAGCCGTACCACGGGCCGGCGCCGATGAACACGCCGCCCACGAACCAGTTAGGTCCGTAATAGCCGTACGGCGCGCAGGCATAAGGATAATAAGCGTAATAGCCCCACTCGCAAACTGGGGGACCGTAGTCGCCGTAATATCCGGGAGCCACCACGGCCGGGCCCACTCCCACCCCTACCGCCACCTGGGCCTGCGCCGTCGATGTAACCAGGAACGGCACCGCCAACAGCATTGCAATCAAACTCAAGCGGATCGTCCGCATGACATCCTCCTTGTGCTGTTCCGCCCTAGCGGAATTCGGCCCCGGAAGCGGTTCGTTTGCCTCCGTCCTCAGCACCCTCCGGCCTCTTTCTTTGACCCTGGCCGGTTCTACTCTTTCTAACAGCAATTTCACAATTTAGTTGCGGTCTTTGCTTCCAGAATGAGCCAAGTTTCGCCAAACTGCAAGCCCTGTTCCAGCAACCCCTTGCCGGGCAGCTCCAACTCACTTTTTGCCGCCACTTCCTTTGACGCTTCAAACCCCCTCCGGGGTGCGGATTCAGGCGCCCATCCGCTGCTCTGAAAAAAAGGCGGCCGCTCCATTGGGGGGAGCGGCCAGGTAAGGTCAGGCAAAGTCAGGCAGCAGAAGGAGAGCTACCTGCGAAAACCACCCCGATAAAACCCGCGGCCGTACACCGGATGTCCCCAGCCCCAGCCGCCGCGCACCACCACGCCTACGCGCGGCCCGGGTGCGCGCCAGAATCCCGGCACCCACACGCCACCGTTGTAGTAACCCGCTGTCCAAACGTATCCCGGTCCAGGGCAAGGGGGAACATAAGCCACCGGTCCGCCCACGTAAACTCCCACGCCGATGCGGGCTGCGTGCGCCTGCTGGGTTGCGCCCAGTGCCAGGGTTCCCAGTGCCAATGCCGCTCCCAACATCCACTTCTTCATGCTGCCCATATTTCCTCCTTCCATCCGGTCCCTCCACCTTTGCGGAACCGTCCCGGCTTCCTGCCGCCTGGAAGCTTGGATCTTGCTGCCTCCCCGGCCTGCCGGTTATGCCTGATTGAACAGAAGCCGTGCGCGAAGGTTGTGCGCAACTTTGGCCTCGCGCGGGGGTTAAGGCACCGGCTCTGGCCGCTTACCCGCTCCTGTATTCTGAATTCCACGTACGCCGGTTCGCGCCGCAATGAAGCCTGCACTCCTCGTCATCGACATGCTGAACGATTTCTGGGCCGGGCAGGATGCCGCGCGCCGAGACACGCTGGTTGGCGCGATCAACGACCTGGCCGCGGCGTTGCGCGCGCTGGCATTCCCGGTCATCTGGGTGCGGCAGGAGTTCGAGCCGGATTTGCGCGACGCGTTCACGGAGATGCGCGAGAAAAATATCCGCATCACCATCAAAGGCACAGAGGGCTGCCAACTGCTCGACGGCCTCGTTGTTGACGCCTCCGATCCGGTGGTGATCAAGAAGCGCTACAGCGCGTTCTTCGGCACGGGTCTCGATGAGCTTCTCGCGCGTCTCGCGCTAAACACGCAGATCGACACGCTGATTCTGGCCGGGATCAACACCCATGCCTGCATCCGCACCACGGCCATCGATGCCTACCAGCGCGACTGGCCGGTGATCCTGGCGCTGGATTGCATCGACTCCTACGATCGCGAGCACCACGAGGTGAGCCTGCGCTACATGAAAGACAAGATCGCCGCGGTGAATACCAACGCCGAGATCCGCGCGGCGCTGGGCACGGGCCCATAGAGTCGCAGCGTCAAGTCTTTCCCACCCCCTGACCCCTGGTCCCTGCTACTCTGGACCTTCGCCTCCCATGTTCGCCACTTCCCAGCACGCGCACTTCGTCGGCATCGGCGGCATCGGCATGAGCGGCATTGCCGAGATTTTGCTCAACCTTGGCATGCAAATCTCCGGCTCCGACTTGAAACGCAGCGCCGTCACCGATCGCCTCGCCGCACTGGGCGCAACCATCTACGAAGGCCACGCCGCGGCCAACGTCGCCGGCGCCACGGTCGTGGTCACCAGCTCCGCGGTGAACGCGCGCAACCCTGAAGTCCTGGAAGCGCACGCGCGCAAAATCCCGGTGATTCCGCGCGCAGAGATGCTGGCCGAGCTGATGCGCCTCAAGTACGGCATCGCCATCGCCGGCATGCACGGCAAAACCACCACCACCTCCATGGTGGCGAGCGTGCTCGCGGCCGGTGGCCTCGACCCCACGGTCGTGGTGGGCGGCCGCGTGGACGCGCTGGGCTCGAACGCGCGCCTGGGCACCACGCAGTATCTCGTGGCCGAGGCCGACGAGAGCGACCGTTCCTTTCTCAAGCTCTCGCCCATCCTGGCCATCGTCACCAATCTCGACCGCGAGCACATGGACTGCTACCACGACATGGCCGATGTGGAGCGGGCTTTTCTCGACTTCATGGACCGCGTTCCCTTCTACGGCGCCGTCACCGCCTGCCTCGACGATCCGTTGCTCAAGAAGATTCTTCTTGAGGTGCGCCGCCGCGTCTTCACCTACGGCCAGGACGCCGAAGCCGATTTCCGCCTCGAGTTCCTCGATGCGTCCGCATGCGCTCCCGGCGGCTGTTTCTCGCGCTTCCAGGTGCACGCGGCCTCAAGTCTGCTCGGTCCCTTTGAATTGCATGTCCCGGGGCGCCACAACGCGCTCAATGCTACCGCTGCCGTCGCCGTTGCCTGCCAGCTCGAGGTGGCGCCGGAAAAAATTGCCGCGGGCATCGCCCACTTCCGCGGCGTCGATCGCCGCTTCCAGCGGCGCGGCAGCGCGCGCGGCATCACCGTGGTGGACGACTACGGCCACCACCCCACTGAGATTCGCGCCACGCTTGCCGCTGCGCGCGATTACGGCCCCAAATTCGGATCTGGCCGCGTGCACGTCATCTTTCAGCCTCACCGGTACACGCGCACCGCGGATCTCCTGGAGCAGTTTTCCGGCGCGTTTACGGCCGCGGACACCGTCGTCGTCCTGCCCATCTACGCTGCCAGCGAAGAGCCCATCCCCGGCGTGAGCGCTGAGCGCCTGGCTGCGTGCATTCGCGGTCCCCGCGTTGAATTTGCACCCGATTTCTCCTCTGCCATTGCCGCCATCTGTGCCTCTGCTGCGCAAGGCGATCTCATCCTCACTCTCGGCGCCGGCAGCGTGAGCCAGCTCGCGCCGCAGATTCTGGCCGCGCTTAATGATTGAAAAAGGGGGGTTAGGAAGAAGAGGCGCGGGCGAAATCCTGACACTATTTCGCCAATGCAATCGGGCGCATTTCCCTTTAACGTATTGGTGAGAATTCTCATCCGGAAGTGCGCGCCGTCGTCCCTTTGAAGTTCGGCCTCAAATTCGCGTTTGTCGTGGCGCTCACTGCCGGGCTGGCCTGGGTGGGGCTGGCCAGCGGCCGCGGCGCGGGTCACGTGCCCGCCATCTGGTGGGCCAACTCCGCGCTCGTTTCCGCGCTCCTGCTCGACCGCCGCCGCCGCTGGCCGCAACTGCTGGCCGCCGGATACCTGGGCAATGCGGCCGGCCATCTCCTCATTCACGATCCTCTCTGGGCCGTGCTGCTGCTCTCAGCCATTGACACCGGCGAAACCGCCATCGCCGTCTACGGCGTGGGCAGCGCCATTCAAGGCCGCGCCGACCTCGCGCAGCAAAAGCAGTTGCTTCGTTTCGTCGCCATTGCAGTCCTGCTGGCGCCGCTGGTCGCCAGCCTGGTTGCCGGAGTGGTGCTGCACCTTGCGCTGCGCTCGGCCTTCACGGTTCCGCTCTTCTGGTTTCCGGCCAGCGCGCTGGGTATGAGCGTCGTGGTCCCGCTGGTGCTCGGCCTTGCCCGCCGCGAGACACGCGAGCTCTTTCAACCCGGCCACGCGCTCAACACGCTCCTCTATCTGCTCATGATTGCGGTGGCAACCATTGCGATCTTCTCCACCTCCGACTTCCCCTGGCTCTTCCTCATCTTCCCTCCGCTGCTTTTTCTCGTGGTGCGACTCGGCCTGAGCGGCGGCATGCTGGGCTGCTGCGTGGTTGCCGCCGTCGGCACGCGCTTCACCATCTCCGCGCGCGGAGGGCCGCTTGGCCAGCTCGTCGACCCGAGCCTCGAAAACCGCATCCTCATCCTGCAGCTCTTTCTCGCCACCGCGGTGCTGAGCGTGAGTGTGGTGGCCATCGTGCTCGCCGAGCTCAAGCGCGCCCACGCCGAGGCCGGCCTGAGCGAAGAGCGCTACCGCCAGCTCGCCAGCTCCATGGAAGAGCTGGCTGCCGTCGACGCCCTGACCGGCGTGGCCAACCGCCGGCAGTTCGATCACATGATTCAGAAGGAGTGGCACCGCGCCTACCGCCACCGCTCTCCGCTCACCCTGCTGCTCATCGACGTTGACCGCTTCAAGGCCTTCAACGATCTTTACGGGCACCTCGAAGGCGATAGCTGCCTGCGCTCCGTGGCGCGCATCGCGGCCGAGATCTCGCGCCGCTCGTCAGACACCGTGGCCCGCTACGGCGGTGAGGAGTTCGCCGTAATTCTTCCCGGTACCCACGCGGAGGGCGCGCAGCAGACGGCCGAGCGCCTGCGCAAGGCCATTCTTGACCTTGAAATGGCTCACGGGGGCAGCTCCCACGGCGTGGTCACCGTCTCCGTCGGCTGCGCTACCGTGGTGCCGAGGGACGGCGCGCACGTCAATGAGATCATTGCCGCCGCCGATGCCGCGCTCTACGCCGCCAAGGCCGCTGGGCGAAACTGCGTGCGCGCCGCCGATTAGCTTTTCCTTAAAGAGTGAACCAAGTTCGCCCGCGCTGCATCTTTATCAAGCTGCGTTTCCGCTGTAACCCCCCTGTCACAATCCGCTGTTAGGTTGGTTCCGGTCGACGCGGTGATGGTCCTGCGCGCCCAAAGAATTCCCCATTCATCCCAACACGCCACCAACTCACAAGGAGTGTCTTCCATGGTTTCTTTCGCGTCTTCGTTGCGCCGGCGCGTTCTCGTTCGCGCTCTATCCTGCGTGGCCATTGCCCTGTTCGGTGTAGCTGCCGCGCCCGCACAGGACTTCTT
>JASHOQ010000141.1 GCA_030041045.1 Acidobacteriaceae bacterium | reverse complement strand
GTATTTGGGAATGAAGATCACGTGATACTTGCAATCCCACTTCGTGTGGCTTAGGCTTTCGTACTCGTCCATCCGGATTCTCCTTCGCGTGATGCTTTGGTCGGCTCACGCTTGGAGTTTTCTGGGTGGACTCCCTCAAATGTCAAACTCCGACTGTCGCCCCGGCAGAGCCGGGGGGCTTCCTCACTTTGCTAATTTGCTCACTAGCTTGCAATCTTCGCCTTGGCCAGCATGTAATTCACCGCGGCTTCGAGCTCTTCCGGGGTCACGTCTTCCACCACGCCGGCGTTGCCGATGCCGAGCGGCAGCACGAACCGGCGCACGCCGCCGGTGTTCTTCTTGTCGGTCGCCGTGGCGGCCACAATTTTGCGTGCGCGCAGCTTGAGCGCGGGCAGAGGGCCGTAGCGGTAAATCAGGCTCTCGAGCCGATCCATCTGCCCCGCGGTGAGGGTGCCGCGGCGGCGGCCGACGGAGAGCGCGGCCACCATGCCCCAGGCCACGGCCTCGCCGTGCAGCATGGCCTTGTAACGCGTCACCTGTTCCAGCGCGTGGCCCACGGTGTGGCCGAAGTTGAGGATCATGCGCAGGCCGCTCTCGCGCTCGTCGCTGTTGACCACGCCGGCCTTCATGCGGATGGAGGCGGCGATGACGCGCTCCAGGGCCTTGGGGTCGCGGTCAAGGATGGACTCGGCCTGCTCTTCCATAAAGCGCAGCAGGGCGCGGTCGCGGATGATGCCGGCCTTGATGCTTTCCATCAGGCCCGCGCGCAGCTCGCGGTCGCTCAGCGTGCCGAGGAGGGCGATGTCGGCAAAGACGGCGCGGGGCTGGTGAAAACTGCCGACGAGATTCTTGCCCTCGGGCAGGTTTACGCCCACCTTGCCGCCGATGCTCGAGTCCACCTGGGCAAGAAACGTGGTGGGCACCTGCACGTAGGGAATGCCGCGCATGAAGAGGGAGGCCACGAAGCCGCCCACGTCACCCACAATGCCCCCGCCGAAGGCGATGAGCAGGGAGCCGCGGTCGCCGCCGGCGCGGATCATCTCGCGCGTGAGCCGCTCGGCGCTGGCCATGGTCTTGTGCTGCTCGCCGGGAGCGAGAAAGAGCGCGAGGGGCGGGTCGGCTTTGATTTGCGCGAAGGAATGCAGGAAGGTTTCCGCCCACAGGGACCAGATCTCCGGCGAGGTGACGACGAAGACGCGGCGCGGCAGCCGGCCTGCGGCCTTTTCGATGCGGGGCGCGAGGGATGCGAGGAGTCCGGAGCCGGTAAAAACGTCGTAGCGGGCCGAGGGGGTGGCAACGCGGATGGTCTGCACAGTGATTTCTATCGTAAATGGGGCCTGGGTTTCAGAAGCAGTGCCAATTTCTGCCGTGGCGAATCGGGCAAAGTGAGATGGCCACCCTGCTATCCCGCCCTGCGCACTTCTTCGCGCACAATCCGGCGCAGCGTCTCTTCGAGCCTGGGAGCTTTGCCTTCGACGTGCCGCCTCAACGCTTCGTTAATGAGCGTCTGGTACCCGGCTGTTCCGCCCAAGGCATCCGCCTCTTTGAGGAAGTAATCGAGCAGATCCTCATCCAGCCGGATCGTGATGCGCGTCTTGCCGCGCGGGGCCGATGGCGCAATCACAGGCCCTCGCTTGCCTTTGGTAAAGTCATAGCTCTTTCTCGTCGCGATTCATTGTATGCACAATTTGTACATATACAAAACCTTTTCGCTTTTGGCGGCGGTCAGCATTCGACAGGAGTGGGTTGCATGAGTGGCCTGGGCCACCAGTGATATGCCTCAGGGGCTAAAGCCCCAATGTTTATGCGGCATTCGCGGCAGTCAGGGCTAAAGCCCTGACCTACCGGTCGTGCCCTTTCACAAGGCCATTTAGGCAACAAGTTCGAGGATGACTCGCTGCCTTTAGTAGACTCCCGGCAGCAGCCGCCACGTCCTGGCAAAATAGGCCTCGTACGCGGCGCCGAAGTGCGCGCGCAAGAGGCGTTCTTCGGCGCGGATGCGGGCAACGAGCGGGACGAGGAGCGAAAGGGCGAGCAGCACGCCCACGACACTGCGAAACGCGAGCACCCAGCCAAGGGAAGTGGTGAGCATGCCCAGGTAACTGGGGTTGCGGATGAGGCCGTAGATGCCGTGGGTCTCGAGGGTGTGACCGGGCTGGATGGCGACGAGGCCGCTGAAGCGGTTGCGCAAGACATACACGGGCGCGATGCGCAGCACGCCGCCGGCCAGGCAGACGGCCACGCCCGCCCAGCGCATGCGGTCGCCGTCGAGGGTCCAGAAGCCGATGCGGTCAGTCAAAGCGGAAAAGTAGGCCATGAGCACGGCGATCCCGGTGAAGGCGCCCAGCACCCAGCGGTTGCTGCGGTCTTCTTTTTCGCCGGCGCTCATGCCGCCGCTTGAAAAGACCGAGAGCAGCATCAAAGCGGCCGTGACCCCGAGCAGCGCGCGAAAGGCCGAGTGCGCGAAGAAGGCGTGCCAGCCGCCCCAGCCGGCAATGGCCAGCGCGAACTGCAGCACCACCGCCACCAGGCCGCTGACCAGAATCTTGCCGCTCACCATAGCTGTTGGCGGATTGTACCGCTCCGGAGGTGGTCGCTGCCGACCGACGTCCCTCAGGGGCTATGGCATTTTCTGAGTTACTGTGTCCTCTTCGTTCCTTCGCAAGGTCGCCGCTTCCTGTTGGTCGCGTCGACTCTGCTTTCCGTCTTCGGGATATAGCTACTCAGAAAATGCTTTAAAGCCCCAAGGTCTTTCCGGCCTTTGCGGCCAGACTGAAGTCGGGCCCTTTTACAAGGCCATGTACGCAGCCAGTTCTAGCGGGCGCTCTGGCAGGGCACCGGGTGCATCTGCTCGTCGACGACCTCGTAGCCCTCGGGCGGCGCAAAGACGGATGGGTCGGGCTCGCTGAGATCGAGGCTCACCAGCTCGCGCGTGGACTTGCCCGACTGCGGATCGTCGGTAATCTCACGCAGGACCATGCCGCCCAGGCTGGGCGCCGTCCAGATTTCCTCGGTGCGCACCAGCGGCACGTCATTGCCGATGCGGCCTGGAGGCGTGGTATGCGTGATGCGGAAGCCCTTCACTTCCACGCCCATGATGGTGTCCGTGCCCAGATCCTCGCGCTGCGGCTTGATCGGTGCCTGGCGCAGCGACTGCGGAGGCACATCCGGTAGCTGCACCGAGCCGGCGAAGCCTCCGCCAGAGCCGGCGCCGAGAGTACCGCCAACGACTCCACCTCCAGCCTCCGCTCTCGGCGGAGTCACCGCAACCGTTGTCGAGTCATTGGACGGCTCGCTCGACCAGCAACCCCCGCTGCCCATCGGCTGCATGTGCAGGACGCGGGCCCGCCTGGACCCTGAGTTCCAATCGATCACGGTCCGGTCAGCGAGGTCGACATGGACAGTGGTGAATGTTTTCTCTCCGTCCACGGCCGGGATCGGCGTGATGGCCATCATGGTTTGCCCCTGCGCGTCGCGGGCCCTCACTTCCCTGGTTTCGCGGGTGATTGTGGCCCCGTTGGCGAGAGTCTGCACCCGCGTGGTGCGGAATTCAGCCGTGTAGGGAAGGCTCGGAACCGATCCGTTTGCTGCGGAAGAAACCAACTGCGCGGAAGCCGGCAGCGGCACAGCGAGGAAGGCAAAGGAGACGGCACAGGCCAAGGTGAGGCATCGGCTGTTCATGGGAAATCCCCCGGGTTGATGGAATGGACGAACTCCCGGACGGCGAGTCAACAGAATTTTAGCGGAAAATGGAGAGGATTTGGGTTAAGAGACGCCCCCGGTTGCGGGCGGAACTGGATCGCCCGGAAGCGAAACCCCTGGCATCGCCAACCGGGCTGCGCTGCCCACTCCCCCTGGATCCCTGGCAAAGGTTGGCGGAATTATTGCCCCGCGTGCGCGGCGGGGTCAATTGAAATCTTCGGCGCGGGGGATGACTCTTCCGGTACCGGAACGGCGCAGGGGGCGATGGTAGCCTCGGAATTGAATGGAGACGGGCGCAGAAGCGGATTACGGGGAAGTGGATTTTCTGGTGGTGGGGGCGGGCGTGGCCGGGTTGCGGGCTGCGGTGAAGCTCGCCGGCCATGGCGGCGTACTGGTGGTTACCAAGGAGGGCCTGGGCGAGTCGAACACGCACTACGCGCAGGGCGGCATCGCCGTGGCGGCGGAGAATAGCGAGGACATCGCGTCGCATCTCAAGGACACCGTGCGCGCCGGCGATGGCCTGGTTTACCGGCCCGCGGCTGAGGCGCTGGTGAGCGAGGGGCCGCTGCGCGTGGCCGAGCTGATCGAGTGGGGCACGAACTTCGACCAGGCCACCGACAGGGAGGGCCGCCGCCTGACGGGCGAGTTCCTGCGCACGCGAGAGGGCGCGCACTCGCTGGCCCGCATTCTGCATGCCAATGGCGACGCCACGGGGGCAGAGATCGGCCGGGCGCTGGCGGCTTATGCGCGCGGGCTCGGGCGCATACGCTTTGCCGAGTGGACGCAGGTGACGCGGCTGATCACGGCGGGAGGGCGCGTCATCGGCGCGGAGTTGGCGGACGCCGGGCCGGCCAGCGCCGGAGCGAGTGAGCAGAGCCTTTCGCCGCGGAGGATTGGAGCGCGCGCGGTGCTGTTGGCCTCAGGCGGCGCGGGGCAGGTGTACGCGGAGACGACAAATCCCGCCGTGGCCACCGGCGACGGGATCGCCCTGGCGGCCGAGGCCGGCGCGGAGCTGGCCGACATGGAGTTCTACCAGTTCCATCCCACGGCGCTCGCGGTCGCGGGCGCGCCGCGGTTTTTGCTCTCGGAGGCGCTGCGCGGCGAGGGCGCATACCTGCGCAACGAGCGCGGCGAGCGCTTCATGGAGCGCTACCATCCGCTGCTGGAGTTGGCGCCGCGGGACGTGGTGGCGCGGGCGATTGCGCGCGAGGGGATGGACGAAACAGGTCAGGCTCGGCCGGTCTTTCTCGACATGCGCCAGGTGGCGAATATCGACCTGTACCGGCGGTTTCCTCAAATCAGCGGCTTTCTCGCGCGCCATGGGCTCGACCTCGCGCACGATCTCATCCCGGTGCGGCCGGCCGCGCACTACCTCATGGGCGGCATCCGCACCGATCTTGCGGGGCGCACGAGCGTTGCGGGCCTTTACGCCGCGGGTGAGGCGGCCTGCACCGGCGTGCACGGCGCCAACCGCCTGGCTTCCAATTCTTTACTGGAGGGGCTGGTCTTCGGCGCCCGCGCCGCGCGGGCGATGCTGGCCGATGGATTGCCGCTCGTGCGCGGCGAAGCCGACGCGCCGAAAGAGGCAACTGCGCTGGGCGCGGACGAAGAGCAGCACGTGGAGGACATCATCCTTCGGCTTCGGCAAGCGATGTGGATCCATGCCGGCCTGTTGCGCGAAGAGCGCAGTCTGCGCCAGGGGCTGGCGGCGCAGGCCGCATGTGGGGCCGTATTCGCCGGGCTGGCGCGCAGCGGCAAATCCGGCCGGCGGCTGCGCGAGGCGCACGCTCTGAGCCGCGTTGCCGGGGCGATTCTGAAATCCGCGCTGGCGCGAATGGAGAGCCGCGGCGCGCACTTTCGCAGCGACTATCCGCAGCGCGACGACGAGAATTTTCAGAGGCACTCAGTGCTGGGGCGCGATGGACGCGTGGTCTTTGAGGAGTGGTGAGCGCTGTCGAGGTTTCAGGGGTAAGGGGTCAGGGGTCAGGTTTCAGTCCGATGCTCGACCCTGGTCCCTTTCCTCGGTCCCTTGGTCCCTGCACCCTGCCTCCACGACGCCACGGCGCATACGGCCAAAATGGCGCCGATGATGGCCAGCGAAGGCACGATAGGAATTTCGATCCAGCGGGCAAAGAGCATTTTGAAAGCGGCAAAGGCGAGCACTGCGGCAAGGCCGTAGTGGAGGGAGCGGAAGCGGTCGAGCAGGCCGGCAAGCGCGAAATACAGCGAGCGCAGGCCGAGGATGGCGGCAATGTTGGAGGTGTAGGCGACGAAGGGATTGTGGGTGACGGAGAGCACGGCGGGAATGGAGTCGGTGGCAAAGACGAGATCAGTGACTTCGACGGCGAGGATCACCGGCAGGAGCGAGCCGCGCGCGGGCTGCAGGCGGCGGATCCACTGGGGAATGACGGCGCGCGCAGAGCCGCCGCGCAGCAGCCGCCAGGAAGCGTAAAGCAGAAACAGGCCGAAGAGCCAAGTGATCCAGTCGAAGCGCGCGAGCAGCGTGACGCCGGCAGAGATGAACAGCGCGCGCAGCGCCACCGCGCACCATATTCCCCACAAAAGCGCCCGGTGCTGGCGCACGCGGCTGATCTCAAAGCCTTGAAACAGCACCAGGAAGACAAAGAGGTTATCGACGCTGAGGGAGGCTTCGATGGTGTAACCGGCCACGAATTCGAGAGCGGGCTGGCGCCCCTGGGCGAAGCCGATCCAGACGGCGAACCCGGCGGCAGCGAGGACAAAAAAGCCGGTGCCCAACCACGCCCAAAGCTCTGCGCTCCGCGCGGCCCCGAATTCCGCGGCGCGCGACCGGCTGCGATGGCCCGGCAGCAGCGAATCGGCCACGAGCAGCACGGCCACGGCTGCGTGAAAGCCCAGCCACCAGAGCCAGGAAGCGCCAGCAGTCATAAGGTGGATGCTACAGCAAGGCAGCACGTCAGCACGTCAGCGAGTCAGCGAGTCAGCGGAGTTAGCGGAGTTAACGAGCCGGCAAGCCATCGAGTCGGCGAGCATGAGTCCGAGGGCGCGTTTCGGGCATCTGCATAGTGAGAACGGGAGGTGGGCGTGGCCGACGAGCGTGTGAAGCAGGAGGCGGTTGCAACCAGGCCCGGGAACAAGCGCCGGCGCCCGCGCGTGGTGATCGTGGGCGGAGGGTTTGCCGGCATCCACGCGGCGAGCGGGCTTGCGCGTCTCGACGTGGACGCGACCGTGGTCGACCGGCGCAACCATCATCTTTTTCAGCCGCTGCTCTACCAGGTGGCTACGGCGGTTCTGTCGCCGGCCGATATTGCCCAGCCCATCCGCACCATTCTGCGCCAGCAGAAGAATGCCGAAGTGCTGATGGACGAGGTGGTGGGGATCGACGCCGAAGCGCGCGTTGTGTCGCTCGCAAGCGGAGTGCGGATCGAGTACGATTACCTGGCTCTGGCCACCGGCGCCACGCATTCCTACTTCGGGCATGAGGAATGGGCGAAGCAGGCGCCGGGGCTGAAGACGATTGAGGATGCGATCGAGATTCGCCGACGCGTGCTGCTGGCCTTCGAGCTGGCGGAGCGGCAAATGGTGGAGCGCGGCTGGCATCCGCCGCTGAATTTCGTGGTCATCGGCGGCGGGCCGACGGGCGTGGAACTGGCCGGCGCCGTCAGCGACATTGCACGGCATTACATGACCCATGATTTCCGCCACATCCAGCCGGACAAGGCGCGCGTGTGCCTGCTCGATGGCGGGCATCGCATCCTGGCTGCCTATCCTGAGGATCTTTCCGCGCGCGCCGAGGCCACGCTCAAGAAGCTGGGCGTGGAGGTGCACACCGAGGCGCAGGTCACCGGCGTGGGGCCGGGATGGGTGGAGGCCAACGGGGAGCGCATGGAAGCGGTGGTGACGCTGTGGGCCGCGGGCGTCGAGGCCTCGCCGCTGGGCAAGATGCTGGGCGCGCCTCCCAAAGTAAATCTCGATGAACGCGGCTGCGTCCTGGTAAACGACCGGTTGAATCCGCCGGGCCTGCCGGAGGTGTTTGTGCTCGGCGACCTGGCCCACGTGGAGCAGGACGGCCGCCAGGTGCCCGGCGTGGCGCAGCCGGCCATGCAGATGGGCGACTTTCTGGGCAAAGCCATTGCCGCCGATCTCGGGGGAAAGCCGCGGCCGGTCTTCCGCTATTTCGACAAGGGCGACATGGCCACCATCGGGCGCATGTCTGCCGTGGCCGACGTGAAGTGGCCGTTCCGCGCGCACATGAGCGGCTGGCCGGCGTGGTTCACGTGGGTTACGGTGCACATCTTCTTTCTCATCGGCTTCCGCAACCGGCTCTCGGTGCTGGCCAACTGGATGTGGACGTACTTCACGTTTACCCGCGGGGCGCGGCTCATTACCGGCGACCAGCGGCTCCCGGGCTGGGAGGAGCAGACAGAAGCGAAGCGGAGCGATAAAGGTAGAGCCGCGGACTAGGCGGCGATTGACGAATCCGGTGCGCGGTCTTGTGACAAGGGCACGGTGTCAGCCGGGCCGCATAGACGCAACCCAATCGCCCGGGCTTCAGCTCCTGCGGGACGCTTTTCGAGCGCCTGCCGCTCTTCGGGCAACCAGCTCCAGCGAAGTTCAGTTCGCAGAGGCGGAAGGCCCTCGCCGCGGCAGGAGAAGATAGGCCAGCAGCAGGCACGCGGCGGCGGCGCTGAGCAATGCGTCGGCGCCGGGCATGGCGCGCGGTCCCCAGAGGGCGTAGCCGCGGCCATCCACCCAGGCCATGTAGGCGACAGGCAGATTGCCCAGCGAGTTGATGATGGCATAGCGTGCGCTGCCGCTTTTGCCGGAGCCGCCGAGAAACTCGAGCGCCACCGCGGTAAAGAGCGCAAAGCAGGCGCCGATGGTGAAGAGGAAAAGAACGGTGCCGGTGAAGTAGACGGCCGGCCGCATCGGCCCAAGCGCGAGGATGGCGAGCGAGGCGGCGTTGGCAAGGCCGGCCGTAAGGAATGCAATGGGCGCGCGCACGCGCACGGGGATGAGCGAAGCCGCAAACGCGCCGGCGGAAGTGAGCAGCGCTCCGGCGATGCCGTTGATCCAGGCAACCTGCCCGCCGCTGACGCCGTAGTCGCGGGCCAGCTCCGGGAGCAAACCCAGCATGCCGCCGCTGCACATGGGAAAGGTGACTAGCATGGTGTAAGGGATAGCGTCGCGGCGCAAAAATGTGGCCTTGAACTCGCCCTTGATGCGCAGCGCCATTTGGCGAAGGGTCTGATCGTGGATGACCGGCTGCGGCGGCGTGGCCAGGGCGGCCAGCGCCGGCAGCGCCACCAGGGAGGCGACCATGCAACCGAGCTGGGACAGGCTGAAGCGCTGCGATCCGGAGATGAGAACGAAGGTGGTGACGGCGGCGACAGCCAGCGAGCCGATCTGATAAAAAGCCCCGGCGCGGCGGCGGTTCCCTTCGCTGCGCAGGTCTCCCATCATCCCGCCGCAGGCAGACGGGACCACCATCCCGATGCACGCCGCCAGGAAGATGAGCGCAAGCGCCCACGAAGACGAGAGCAACGGCTGGTGAAAGGCGACGAGAAGGATGAGCGCGGCAACGACGGCCGCGAGCAGGAGCCAGGTGCGGCGGCGCATCCAGAAATCAGTCACCGGGCCCCAGAGAAAATAGATGGCGTGGGGAAGCGTAAGCAAACCCACCAGGCTGGCCACGCGCGCGGGATGCACTCCTTCGTCCCGCAGGATGTAACCGAGCCCGCCACTCACCAGGCCGATGGCGATGGCCGCGTCGGGCGCTATGAGGAAAGCAAAGAGCCAGGGGCGCTCGTGCGAGACGGACGGGGACTCTCGCTCAACTTTTGCGGCCTCCGTTGGTTGCATGGGAGCAAGCCTAGCAGACGAGAGGGTTTTCGCCGGTTTCCTCCGCGGGATGGCGGCGCGCGCGTCGAGTAAACTGGAGGAGCGATGCTCGACCTGGGGTTTGTCCGGGGGAACCTGGAATTGGTGGAGGAAAAACTGCGCGCGCGGGGAGCCGATCCGGCGGTCTTGCTGGGCGATTTTCGCGCCCTCGACAAGAACCGGCGCGAGGCGATTACGCAGGCGGAGCGGCTGAAGGCGCGGCGCAACGAGCTGAGCCAGCAAGTGGGTGCGCTCAAGAAGGCGGGCAAGAACGACGAAGCCGCGGCGGCGATGGAAGAGACGCGGGCCCTCAAGGAGAAACTGGAGGAGCTGGACAAAACAGCGGCCGCGCTCGACGAAGAACTGCGCCTGGCGCTGGCGCGGGTCCCCAACCTCACGCGCGACGAAGTGCCCGTGGGGACCTCTGAGGCCGACAACAAAGTCGTCAAAACCTGGGGCGAAGAAAGGAAATTCGACTTCGAGCCCAAGCCGCACTGGGAGATCGGCGAGGCGCTAGGGATTTTGGATCTTGAACGCGCGGCCAAGCTGAGCGGGGCGCGGTTTGCCGTCTACATGGGCGCGGGGGCGCGGCTGGAGCGGGCGCTGATCGGCTTCATGCTCGACCTGCACACGCGGAAGCACGGATACATGGAAGTGCTGCCGCCGTTCATGGTCAACTCGAGGTCGCTGTTCGGCACCGGGCAGTTGCCCAAATTTGCCGAGGACCTGTTCCGCTGCTCGGACGCCGATGCCGATGCAGCCACGCGCGGCGAGTTCAAGGACAGCGATCATTGGCTGATTCCGACGGCCGAGGTGCCGGTGACGAACCTCTACCGCGACGAGATTCTGGACGAGGCGCAGCTGCCCATTGCGCTCACGGCGTATACGCCCTGCTTTCGCGCCGAGGCGGGCGCCGCAGGAAAAGATACCCGCGGGATCATCCGCCAGCATCAATTCCAGAAGGTGGAGCTGGTGAAGTTTACGAGGGCCGAGGAATCCGATGCGGAGCACGAAAAACTGACGCGCGATGCCGAAGAGATCCTGGAAGCGCTGGAGTTGCCCTACCGGCGCGTCCTGCTGTGCACCGGCGACACCGGTTTCTCGTCTGCCAAGACGTACGATCTGGAGGTATGGTTGCCGGGGCAGCAGCTTTACCGGGAGATTTCCTCGTGCTCGAACTTTGAGGCCTTTCAGGCGCGGCGGGCCAACATCCGCTACCGGCCTTCGGAGGGGCTCAAGGGTGGAGCGCGGGCCAAGACCGAGTTTGTACATACGCTCAACGGCAGCGGGCTGGCTGTGGGCCGCACCTGGCTGGCGATTCTGGAGAATTACCAGCAGGCCGATGGCTCGGTGGTGATCCCGGCGGCATTGCGGCCATATATGGGCGGAGCCGACCGGATTGTGAAGGAGTGTGGATGAACTCGCAAAGCGCCGCCATACCGGAATCGCAGCCGCAACGCGCGGGAGCAGACCGCAGCGCGTGGCAGGTGGTAAAGAGCTATTTTTACTGGACGCACACGCGCGGTTCGTTTCACTACGACGTGATGGTCACGCTGATCCTGCTGTTCATCTTCGTAACGCCGTTTTGGTGGAACTTCGGTGACCGGCCATCAACCTTGCCCGGACCGCAGCATCCCATCCTGGTGAGCACGAACGGCGGCCACGGCGTGATCATCACGGTGCAGGCCTCCGACGTGGCCGTAGCTCCGGGAGCCACGAATGCCCAGGTGAAGAAGGCGCTGCGCGCGGCCATCGAGCCGGTCACCGGCGACGACGTGTTCGTGGAGCATTGGGAGACGGTGACGGACGGGAACGGGAACCTTGCCTGGAAGGTGTGGGCCCACAAATAGGATCGCGGATCTTTCCCGGTCGGATTCTTTTTTCCGGACCGGCGCAATTTTTGAGGACAGCTCGATTCTCCGGACCGGTCGATTTTCGGGACCCGGGAGGGCCCCACCCGCATCCAATGCCCAAGGGAAAATATGTATCGTAAATGGCTGCTTGCCTTGGTTTCGCTCACTGGTCTGACTCTTGTTGCCGGCCGAGCGGCCATGGCTGCCGACGACCTGAACGCCGTGATCGGCAAGCTGAATGCCGCGGCGGCCAATTTCCATACCACTTCCGCCGATGTCGAGTTTGACACGACGCAGACCAATCCCGTTCCCGACACCGACGTGCAGAAGGGCGTGGTGTACTACGAGCGCAGCGGTGCAACCTTTCAGATGGGCGTGCACATCGCCACCGACGACGGGCAGCCTTCACCCAAGGTGGTGGTCTGCTGCGCCAAGGGATCGATCCAGCTCTACGAAAAGCTCACTGACCAGGTGACCACGCTGAGCAAGCTGAGCCAGTACCAGAGCTGGTTCATGCTCGGCTTCGGCGCCAGCGGCAAAGAGCTTGAAGACAAGTGGGACATTACCTACGACGGCCCGGAGACGGTGGACGGCGTGGAGACGGCCAAGCTCGAGTTGGCGCCCAAGGACCCCAACGTGCGGCAGAAATTGCCCAAGGTGATTCTGTGGATGGACTTGAGCCGCGCCATCAGCCTGAAACAGTTCTTCGACGAGGGCGACGGCCAGTCGCGCACCTCCCATTACACCAACATCAAGGTGAATGGTTCGCTGCCCAGGGACGCCTTCACCTTCAAGACCGACAGCAAGACGAGCTTTACGACGCACTGAGCCGGCGAGCGCGCCAGAGGCGGTTGCATGCGCTCAGGCCGCAGCGCGCATTCGGCGCAAGGCCGCGGCGACGGCGACTCCTCCCAGCGCAATCAGCATGGGAAACCACTCCAGCGTGTAGCGCGTCTCCGGCGCGGCCACGGTGAGCGCCAGCACCGCGCCGCGCAGCAGCATGTAGGCGGCAAGCGCCCAGGCAAAACGGGGACGCAGGCAAAGGCCGGCAAAGCCGAGGACGAGATAAAGCGCGTTGAGCGCGGCCCAGGCCCAGCTGAACCGGGTTTCCGCGTGGTGGTGCGCGTAGACCCACCAGTCGAGATCGATGGGCAGGTTTTCGACGCGCGGGCGCAGAGCCATGTCGGCCACGCGCCCCAGCGGCAGCCAGAGATCGTAGCGCAGGGGATGGGCGGCGATGCGCTCCTGCGCCAGGCGCCCAAAGCGCGCGTCGAGGCCGGGGGAAAAATCCTCACCATTGTCCTCGTAGTCGTTTTGGAGCGCGGCAGTCTGGGCGAATTGCGCGGGCGAGTCGAAGGCGCGGCGGGGCAGATCGCTGAGATGGAACGCGCTGCCGGGCACATTCCAGTAAATCTGGTAGGTGGAGATGTAGTCGAGGCACCAGGTCTTTACCCATTGCTCCCAGCCGGTGTGCGCGGGCTCGCCGGGATCGTTGGCCAGGCGCGGCGCCAGCGGCTCGAAGACATGAAACGTCTTCCAATTGCGGGCGGTCCAGGCGGCAAAGGGAGCGAGCGCAAGCAGAGCGCAGACGCCGGCGATGCGGGCGAGCCTGCCCGGCGCAAGTTTCCGGTCTTTGAGCGCGGCCACCAGCGCGGGAGCAAAAACCACCGCGGCCAGCGCGCCATCCGGGCGCAACAGTGCGCAGGCGCACACGGCAAAGGTGAAGCCGAGCGCACACTTCCAGCCGGGATTTTCGCGGAAGCGCGCCATGAAAAAGAGCGCCAGGCTGAGCGCAAAAAGGGTGGGCGTTTCCGTGAGCGGGAGCGCCGCGTAGGAGGCCGTGAACGGGCACAGCGCGGCCAGCCAGAGCGTGGCCAGCGCCGCGCGCGCGCGATATGGCGACGGTGCGATATGGCGCGCAAAATCCGCGAGCAGCAGGCAGGACGCGAGATCGAGCGCTATCTGCACCGAGCAGGCGGCGTAGTAGTTCTCCATGCCGAAGAGGCGGAAGCAGAGGGCAAGAAAGAGAGGATAGCCGGGAAGGCGAATGAGGGTGGGAATGAGCGCGCCGCCGGAACCGCTCAAAGCGTAGCGGCCGTGCAGGAGCAGGTTCTTCGCCAGGCCGCCGTACAGGAGTCCATCGCCCGCGACCTCAAAAACCACCTTGAACAACCACAGGCGCAGCGCCAGGCCCGCGGCCAGCGGCAAGGCCACAGCTGCGCCGCGCCCCAGCCTGGATTGACTCCCGCGGTCGGCTCTCATACGATTCGTAATGTATAGCCTACGGCATTTTCAGGATGGGATTACGCTCTTCCGATGCGATCGAGCGGGCCGACTTGGACCGCGGCCGCGTGGGCACGGGAGGGGAGGACTGCCTGCATTCGTTATCCTAATGTAGGATGCCGTCTTCGCGCCCGTTCGCGGCGCGGGGATGAAACCATCGATGCCTGATCGACAGATTTTCTTCGACCCCGAACGCAAACGCTGGAAGCGTCTGCGCCGCATTCTCGATGCAGCCGCGGTGCTTTTCACGCTGGTGGTGGCCGGATTCGTATTCAACGTGGTGCGCAATCAGGAGCTGCCGGAGCTGCTGCTGCCCACCCCGCGCCACAACTACCGCGCGCTGCCGGAGCTGCCCCGCAACAGCAAACCCCCGCGACCGGCGCGGCGCAAGACCAACCGCCTGCCTTCGGAGATCCCCTTCAATACCGGCGAGGGCCTGCGGGCCGCGTACTACGTGCCCTACGACGAGGCCAGCTACTCCTCGTTCAAACAGCATGTCCATCAGATCGACATGCTGTTTCCCGAGTGGCTGCACGTCTTTTCTTCCGGACCCGAACTGCTGGCCATCAACAACGACAGCCATCTGCCCTACCCGGTCATCGAGGGCGGCACGGTGCACGACCCGGACGATCTCGACCGCATCAAGCGGGTCATCGAGGAAGCGCGCGAAGACACGGAGATCTTTCCCCACCTGAACAACTTCAATTCCGCCACGCAGGTGTGGGATGGAGACGTGGGCAAAATGCTGGCCGATCCCGGCAAGCGCGCCACTCTCTGCGCGCAGATTGTGCACTTTCTCGGCGCCTTTCCCGCGTATCGCGGCATCTCGCTGGACTTCGAAAACCTTCCCGACGGCGCGACGCCCGCGTACGTGAGCTTCATTGAGGAGCTGCACGCCGAGATGCATGCGCGCAATCTGCGGCTTTATGTGAACGCCGCCGTGGCCACGCCTGACGACGAGCTCAAGCAGATTGCCGCCAACTCCGACGGCGTGATTCTGATGAATTACGACCAGCATCAGGTCACCAGCGATCCGGGGCCGATCGCCGCGCAGCAGTGGTTCATCGGCAACCTGGTGCGCGTGCTCAAGGTGGTGCCCAAGAGCAAACTCATCTGCGCGCTGGGCAACTACGGCTATGACTGGACGCTCTCCATTCCGCCCAAGCGCAAAGGCGGGAGGCAGGCCAAGCCGCAGGTGCTCGACACCGAGGATATGTCGGTCTCCGACACTTGGCAGGAGGCTTCCGATGCCGATGCCGATCTCGATCTCGATTACGACACCCTGAACCCGCACTTCGAGTACATCGACGAGGACGCCAACCAAAAACACGTGGTCTGGTTTCTCGACGGCGTCACCCTGCTCGACGAGATGCGCGGCGCGCACGAGCTCGGCCTGCAGACCTTCGCGCTCTGGCGCCTGGGCACGGAAGACAGCTCGCTGTGGAACGTGTGGGACAAGCCCAGCAGCCCCGACGCCTTCCAGGAGCTGGCCTCCGTGCAGCCGGGCCACGACGTGGACATCGAAGGCAGCGGCGACATCATGCGCGTGACCGGGCTGCCGCAGCAGGGCAAGCGCACCGTGGAAGTGGATACCGACGAGCCCGACCCGCGCAAGAAGCTCATCGACGACGAGCACATGGACGTGTATCCGCGCAACTACAGCGTGGAGTACTACGGATACCACCCCAACGAAGTTTCCATCTCCTTCGACGACGGCCCCGACCCCACGTGGACGCCGAAGATCCTCGACATCCTGAAGCGGAAGAACGTGAAAGGCACGTTCATGATCATCGGCTCGGAGGCGGCGCAGAACGTGGGCCTGCTCAAGCGCATTGTGCGCGAGGGCAACGAAATCGGCAACCACACCTGGAGCCATCCCGATATCAGCGACATTTCGCTGCGCCAGCTGGATCTGCAGGTCAAGCTGACCGAGAGCCTGTTTGCCGCCAAGCTGGGCGTGCAGCCGCTCTACTTCCGTCCGCCGTACGACATCGACGAGGAGCCGGAGACCGACGACCAGGCGGCGCCCGTGGTTCCGGTGGAGAACGACGGCTACATCGTCATCGGCAACAAGATCGATACCAACGACTGGAAGGAGAACCCGCGTAAAACGCCCCAGGAAATCACCGACTCCGTGCTGGCGCAGCTCCGGATCATGAAGACCAAGCCGCAGTTCCAGGGCTCCGTCATCCTGATGCACGACGGCGGCGGCAACCGCCAGGCCACGGTGGATGCGCTGCCGGTGCTCATCGATACGCTGCGCGCGCACGGCTATACTTTCGTGCCCGTCTCCGCGCTCATGGGCAAGACGACGGCGGAAGTGATGCCGCCGCTCACCTTCTGGGAGCGCGTGCGCACCATCCCCGATTCCATCGCGTTTTCCGTGGTCGATATCATCGGCAACTTCATCGTCATGGTTTTCTTTATCGGCGACGTTCTGATGAGCGCGCGCCTGGTGATGGTGGGGTTTTTTGCCGTGATCGACCGCTTGCGCCGCCCGCGCCGGCAGGCCTCGCCCGGCTACAATCCGCGCGTAGCCGTGCTCATTCCCGCCTACAACGAAGAGGCGGTGATCGTGCGTACGGTGCGCTCCGTGCTCAACTCCGACTACCGGAACCTGCACGTCATCGTGGTGGACGACGGCTCTGAAGACCGGACCGCGGAACTGGCGTCGGCGGCCTACGCGGAGGAGATCCGCGCCGGGCGCGTGCAGGTGCTCAGCAAGCCGAACGAGGGCAAGGCAGCCGCGCTCAACTACGCGCTGGACCGCATGCGCGAGGAGATTTTCGTGGGCATCGATGCCGATACCGTGATTGCCCCCGACGCCATCTCCAAGCTGGTGAGCCACTTCGAAGACCCGCGCATCGGCGCCATGGCCGGCAATGCCAAGGTGGGCAACCGCGTGAACCTGTGGACGCGCTGGCAGGCGCTCGAATACATCACCAGCCAGAACTTCGAGCGGCGGGCGCTCGATCTGTTTCATGTGGTCACGGTGGTTCCCGGCGCCATCGGCGCATGGCGCACCGCGCCGGTGAAGGCGCTGGGCGGATATCCGCTGGACACTGTGGCCGAGGACGCCGACCTGACCATGAACCTGCTCCAGCATGGATGGAGGGTGGACTACGAAGACCGCTCGCTGGCGTTCACCGAGGCGCCGGTTGATGCAAAGGGGCTGATGCGGCAGCGCTTCCGCTGGTCATTCGGCACGCTGCAGGCCATCTTCAAGCATCGCGCGGCGTTTGTGCGCAACAAGGCGATGGGGCTGTTCGCGCTGCCCAACATTCTCATCTTCCAGATGTTTCTTCCCCTGGTTTCCCCGTTCATCGACCTGTTGTTCGCCTGGGGCATCGTGAACTACGTCATCGATCGCCACTATCATCCGGAGTCGGCTTCGCCAGCCAGCTTTGAAAAGCTGGTGACCTACTTCCTCGGCTTCCTGGTCATCGACTTTCTCACCTCCTCGGTGGCGTTCTGCCTGGAGCGGCGCCACCCGGCCAACAAGGGCGACGGATGGCTGCTCTTCCACATCTGGCTGCAGCGCTTTGCCTACCGGCAGGTGTTCAGCGTGGTGCTGTTCAAGACGCTAGTGCGCGCCGTCGACGGCAAGCCCTTCAACTGGGACAAGCTGGAGCGCACCGCGCGCATGAGCCGCAGCACGGAGGTGCTGACGGCCTTCAATCCGTGAGCGGCGCCAGAGGGCGCGGAGCAGGGCGCGCGATCTGAGATCAAATGATCCCTCTTTGAGGCTATAATGATCCCAGAGGGAGGAAGCATGATCCGGCCGAAGAATATCGCGGACATCATGGGCGGCCGTGCCATCCTCGGCAAGCCTATCCGCTCGGTGCGCGATCTGGAACGGACCATTTCCCGCGGACTGCCCAAGCGCGCGCTGCGCCTTACCGCGGAACGCGTCTATCCGGCGGCGGGCGATGCGCGGCGAGTGATGTTCCGCATCGTTCCCGAGGCCACATTCAAGCGGCGCACGCGGCTCTCGCCTCTCGAAAGCGAACGCACGGAGCGCCTGGCACGGGTCATCGCCGCGGCAGAATACGCCTGGAACGATCGCGCCGATGCGCGGGAATGGCTGACGACGCCGCACCCGGAACTGGGCCGGCGCACTCCGCTCGAGTCGGGAATGACGGAACTGGGAGCGCGCCAGGTGGAGGAGATTCTCGATCGGCTCTTCCATGGAATTCCCGCCTGACGCCGGGCTTCCATGCGCGCCTTCCGCATCGCCGATCGCCGCTTTCCCATTTTCGACGGCACAGGCGCGCGGCTGGTGGGAGGGCGCTGGAACTCGCCGGGCCGCTCTGTGATTTACGCGGCGGAGACCTATGCCGGCGCGGTACTCGAGGTCCTGGTGCACGCCAACCTGGGCCGCCTGCCGCGTACGCTGGCATGGATCGAAATCACCATTCCGGATGAGATTTCCATCGAAACCGTCACCGCAGAGATGGTCCCACGCTGGGATTGGCATGATTTATCCGCGGCGCGCGCCTTCGGCGACCAGTGGCTGGAGGAGCGTCGATCACCGGTGCTGGTGGTGCCGAGCTTTGTGACCCGCGGCCGCGAGCGCAATGTCCTTATCAATCCCGAGCATCGGCAATGTAAGGCCATCAAAGCCACGAAGCCGCAGGATGTGGCCTGGGACGAGCGATTGTTTCAGCAGCGGAGGCGATGAGGAGCCCGCTACGGCCCCAGATAAAGCTGCACGCCCGGCGGCGAGAAGCTGAGGGTCTTGGTTTTGGGATCGTATGCCAGATCGAGCGCGTCGCTCTTGCGCCCGTTGATGAATACGGCCACGAGCAGCACGTTGCCGTACATGCGCGCGGCGGCAATCTTGTGGCTCTGAATGGCGCCGTACTCGTTGTCCGGGCTCTGCGGGCTCCAATCCTGCTCAAAGCGGCCGAAGGGATAGATGCCATAGCGCTGCTCATGCTGCTGCCAGTTCTTGTCGTGCATCCAGATGCCGTAAGCGGCGGGAAGATCGTTTTTTTCCACCGCTGCCAGGAAGTGATTCACGGCGCGGCGGCCGAACAGGTGCGCGTCCCAGTTCCAGGGCCAGTCCACGGGATGGCCGGCCGCCAGCCACCAGGCGATGAGCAGCCCACCCAGAATGCAGGCGGAGAGGGTAATCACCGCGTGGCGGCGCCGGTCGCGCACGGCGTCGAATTGGGGAGCATCGAGCAGGGTCATTGCTGCGGGTTCCTCGCAATCAGCATACGGCAAAGAGACAGGTTTCAGGTTTCAGGTTTCAGGGGTCAGGGGTCAGGGCTGAAGCGGAATCGGCCTGACAATCGGCTGTCTCATCGCCTTCGTTTTTGGCTCCGCACCTTCGCACGCGCGCAGCCGGCATGGAATCTTTGGCCCCACATCATTTAGACACCGCCAAGACCGTTGCTGTTCCACGAACCGCTGTTCCCTGGACCCTGATCCCTGAACCCTGCTTTACTCCCTGCTGTAAACCGTGCGGCTTTTTTCCGCATGGCGTTCGAGCGCGAGTTCGATGAGGCGTGTGATCAGGTCGCGGTAGCTGAGGCCGGTTGCCTCCCACAGCTTGGGATACATGCTGATGCGCGTGAAGCCGGGCAACGTGTTCACCTCGTTCAAGAAGATGCGGCGCCTGCCACTGGGCTCCATGAGAAAATCGACACGCGCGAGACCCGCGAGGTCGCAGGCGCGAAAAGCGGCCACGGCCATCTCGCGTATTTTTCTGCTTTCGGACTTGCTCAGCTTGGCCGGGATGATGGGCACCGAGCCCTCGGAAAGATACTTGGCTTCGTAGTCGTAGAATTCTTTGCCTGGCACGATTTCACCTACCACGCTCGCCTGGGGCGAGTCGTTGCCGAGCACGGCCACTTCGAGCTCTCGCGCGCGGCCCTTCTTGCCGCCCACGCCCTCTTCGACGATGAGTTTGCGATCGTAGCGCGCGGCGAGCGAGAGCGCGGGCGCGAGCTCCTTGCGCCCATGTGCCTTGCTGATGCCGACGGACGAGCCCAGGTTCGCGGGCTTCACAAACAGCGGATAGCGCAGCGCGGACTCGATGCGAGCGACGCATTGGCGCGGGGATTTCTCCCAGCCGGCGCGCAGCAGCGTGACGTGCTTCACAATGGGCAGGCCGGCTTCGGCGAAGAGCCGCTTCATGGCGTCCTTGTCCATGCCCGCGGCCGAGCCGAGCACACCCGAGCCCACGTAGGCGATGCCGGCCAGCTCGAAGAGTCCCTGGATGGTGCCGTCCTCGCCGAAGGTGCCGTGAAGGACGGGAAAAACCACGTCGAGGGGTTGGCTACCCGGGCCCTGGTTTTGGACAAGCGAAGTGGACGAACGCGGCTCCGGGGCAAACAACGTGGGCATGCCTTCCTGGAGCAGCCTGGCGCCGGGGGTGGCTTCGGGGTCGCCGGCGCGCAAGCGGCGGGCCACGGCGCTCCGGTCGCCTTGGAGCAGTCCGCGCGCATCGGCGGCAGCGAGCCAGCGGCCCTCCTTGGTAATGCCGATGGGCGTCACGTCGAACTTGTCGCGGTCGATCGCCTGGAGAATGGACGCGGCGGAGAGCAGCGAGACTTCATGCTCGCCGCTGCGCCCGCCAAAGAGAATGCCGACGCGGAGTTTTTTGGCCATGCACTCTGATTTTAGTAGTCGCGGGAAACCTGGTGGGAGGTTCCGATCCCGGCAGGCTTGGCGGGGCGGCTGGTGGCCCGGTCAATAGCCGCAATGAGCTGCACTGAGCAGGGTGAAGCCGTGCCCCATGATTGGGGCACCTGCCAGACGTGCTTTCCCAGGTCTCAAAAGCGAGACCTGGGGCACCCGGCCCCGATGGAAACCGTGGAAGCAAACCAATAACCATATGCCCGTTGCGCATGTGTTTTGCGTCCCGCCCATCGCGATGAAACCGCGATGAACGGGGCACAGCCCGATTCCGCCATGAGTGGGGCGCCTGCCCACAGACGGCTCTTGACCAAGCCGCCTGCCCCAGCCGCGGACCCGTGAGTATCTCTACGTCTAAGGAATAAGAGAGAGTACCTTCTCGATTCCCTCTAGCAAGCTTCCCGCAAAGGTGAAGTGCGATGCAGTGGAGCGGATTTGCGTCTCTAAGGCTCTTAGGTTGGCGCTCGTGATGTCGATTTGCGTAGCAAGCGCCTGGAGAAGTGCTGCGTCGGCCTTAAATCTGTACAAATTGTCTTTAGTAAGAATGCTGCTAATGTTATTGACTGCCGGGCCGATCACGTTCAGCACCGTTGTATCGGAGGAACTTTGATATTGTCTCTGTAGCGCGTCGTACAGGCTCCCGAGGGCTACGCGCAGCTTGTCGGGAAGCGGGGTGTTCGGTAGCTTGGGTGGCGAGGACTCGGCGCCAATGGCCTTTTCTGGAAACCTTAGCGAGAAGAAGGCGCGATGGGTGCATACATTGCAGGAGAATACTCGTACCTCGATGGCACCCGTTAACCGCGTTTCGGAGTCGAATTGTTCCAGCCGTATCTTTCCCCCTGTGGTCTCTTCGAGGTATTTTCCCTTCCCACAAAGAAGGCATGGAAGCTCTGCTTCGCCTCTTTCGTTTAGATAGACTGGCGAATCAATTTCTGCCCGAGCTAAGTCAATCTCTTTTAATAATTCTCCTGCCGATTGCAGGCACTCACTTTCGTTTTCAACGATGCACTTATCCAAGACCGAGCTGATCGAGTGCATACGCCGATTGCCTGAAAAGAGCCTCGCCAGGTTGTACTCGTCTCGCCGATGGTACTCACGAGGCAATCTTAACTTGCCTGAGATCATGCACCAGAGCAGTTTGCCGAGCATGTATATGTCGAAACTGGCCTTTATATTTTCAAGCCTCTCGCCGGTATCCGCCCATTGGGGCATGTAGTCCCATGGGCCGACCCGTTCGTCGGTGACTGTAGCCCGCTCGGTCCCTTCATTCCTAAACGCGATGCCGAAGTCACCCAAGATTAGGCGGCCCTCTTTGCCGATGAAGACGTTCGCGGGCTTGATATCTCGGTGGATAATGCCCCTCTTATGCAGATCGGCCACCGTTTCCACTAATGCCCTAAACTCCTTCAGCGCGGCGAACACATTTCCCTTGAAGCGCCCTGGCGACTTATCGAGCGAGCCGCTAGGGAAATACTCGGTCACCATCCAATTTTCGTTAGCGTCTTCATCGAGGAGTTTCGGAAATCCGGCGTGACCGGTTTTGAGGATTTCGATTTCTCTGCGGATCCGCTCCGCAGGTATTGGTCCGGTGTGTCTGACCTTGTCGAATAGTTTGAGGGCTCCAAGCTCGTCCGCGTTATCGACCCTCGACGCGTCCACTACGGCCTTTGCGAACAAACCCGGGGTGAACCCTTGGCCTCGTAGCGCCAAGGTGATTGTTTCTGTCGCGCTGGCCAATTGCGCAGCTCGCTCCGGTCGGCGGACAAGGAATACTGTGCTCTGACCTCCGCTTCCTAGTTCTTCAATCTGGTGCCAATCTTTGAACTTACTCATGAATTATTTGCTCCGAATGCTTGCCTAGCCGGCGGCGATGCGTTGGGTATTGACTCTACCAGCCGACCACAAATTCTAAAGGATTTTTTTGCCGAAGGCGGAGCAGGCGAGTTCGACGGCGAGGTCGGCGGTGCGGTTGTGCTCGTCGAGGACAGGGTTGACTTCGACAATTTCGAAGCTGAGCAGGCGGCCGTGGTCGGCGAGGATCTCCATGGCGAGGTGGGCTTCGCGGTAGGTGGCGCCGCCGCGGACGGGGGTGCCGACGCCGGGCGCGTCTTCGGGGTCGATCCAATCCAAATCCAGAGACACGTGGTAGCCGGCGGTGCCGCGGCCGGCGGCGCGCAGGGCTTCTTCCATGACGGCGCGCATGCCGCGCTCGTCGATGTCGCGCATGGTGAAGACGTGGGCGATGCCGGAGCGGCGGATGTTCGAACGCTCGGGGGCATCGATGTTGCGCACCCCCAGGAGCACGGTGTTCTCCGGCGCGACCTTGGGCGCGAAGCCGAAGAGGTTCGAGAGCGGCTCGGGGCCGAGGCCCATGAGCGCGGCCAGGGGCATGCCGTGAACGTTGCCGGAGGGCGAAGTGTCAGGGGTGTTGATGTCAGAATGGGCGTCGATCCAGATGAGGCCGATCTTCTGCTCGCGGCGGCGGTAGAACTCGGCCACGCCGGAGATGGAGCCGGCGGCCAGGGAGTGGTCGCCGCCGAGGACGAGGGGCATTTCACCCTGTTCGAGGCTGGCCAGGACGGATTCAGCCGTGCGCGTACAGGTTTCAGTGATTTCGCTCAAGTAACGGGCGTTGTTGGAGCCCGAAGCGCGGGTTTCGGCGACTTCGACGCGGATGTTGCCGCCGTCAGTGACGTGATGGCCCAGGGCCTCGAGGCGGGCTTCGAGGCCGGCCACGCGCAGGGCGGAGGGCCCCATGTCGACGCCGCGGCGGCTGGCGCCCATGTCGAGGGGCACGCCGAGGACGCGGATGCGCCGCGCGGGCAAGGTCTGGGTTGCAGCGGCGGAAACGGAAGAACGGGGAGCGGGCTCAGCCATGCAACGGAATTGTACTCGGGGCGCCGGGGGTCAGGGGCGAACGCGCGGGGGTCTCAGGGAGAGCGGGCGGGGAGGGTGATTTCAATAGGTAAACTGACCGTTTTGTGGTGGTACCGGTGTGTCCCCCATCCCCCAAAATGGCCATAAAGCCGTAACTTAATGCGAGTACTATGGAAACACAAAGTAATTCGCAATCCATGGCCCTACTGCTCATTGCCGGCGAAAAAGCCGGCCAAGAGGTGTTGCAAGAAAGGGCCGAGACGGTACGCCGGCGGAAGCGCAACCGGCGGTCTGACAGTTGTGAAGGATGAGGGGCCACGGCGCGCCGGCTGGATGCCCGGGAAAAGGGGATTTCGGGGAATTGGGCAGCAAGGCAATGGCAGGGGCACGGAAGAGAGCGAGGCAAGCCTGAAAGACGCTCGCACATTTCGCGTGAGGCAAGCGGTGAGGCGGATGCTGCTCGCAGGGCTGACGGCGCTTTGGATTTCGTGCGCGGCGGCGGCGCAGGCGCCATTGACGAGCGTAAGCGCAGTGGCCAAGCTGACCAACGCGCAAGCCAGCCAAATGCCCGCGGCGGATTTTGAAGCCACGGTCACGTACTTCCGCGACTACGAGCATACATTATTCGTCGAAGACGGCGGCGCGGCCATTTACGTGAGCGCAGGGAACAACCTGCACCTTGTGCCGGGCGACGTGGTGCGCGTGCAGGGAGTGGCGCGCCCGAGCTTCAGGCCTTACGTTGAGGCGCGCAAGATCACGGTGTATGACCACGAGGCGGTGCCCAAGCCCGAGCCCGCCACATTCGAAGAGATGATTGCGGCGGAGAAGGACTGCAAGCTGGTGCAGGTGAAGGCGACCATCCGTTCCGCGGACATTGCGCCGATGGCGGATTCGCCGATTCCCACGATCTTTTTGCACATGCTGGTGGACGGAGGGCCGGTGGATGCGACCGTGGACAGCACGGATGCGTCGGCGCTCGAAAACCTGCTGGACGCCGAAGCAGAGGTCACCGGCGTGGCGTCGGGCGAATTCGACAACAAGATGCAGCAAACCGGCGTCCTGCTCCACGTGCAGAGCCTGGCCGACGTGAAGATTCTCAAGCGCGCGAGCGTGGAACCTTGGGCCCTGCCGGTAACGCCGATGGACCGGCTCATCACCGGCTACGACATAGAAGAGCTCACGGAGCGAGTGCGCGTGCACGGGACGATCACTTATTACCAGCCCGGCAACGCACTGGTGCTGCAGGACGGCGCCAAGAGCGCCTGGGTTTCGACGGCCAGCTATCAGCCGATGCAGATCGGCGACGTGGCCGACGCGGTGGGATTTCCGGATGTGCAGAACGGTTTCCTGAAGTTGACGCACAGCGAAGTGGAGGACCACCAGACGCAGGCGCCGGTGATTCCGGACTTGCTCACAGCAAAGGAACTGTCTTCCGGCGGAAACAGCGCGAACGGCCACAACTTCGATCTGGTCTCAGTGGAAGGGCAAGTGATCACGGAGGTGCGGCAGTCCAGCGAAGACGACTATCTGCTGGCGTCCGACGGGCGCTTGTTCTCGGCGATCTTCGAGCACCGCAACGGGCCCGCCGGCCCGGCTCTGCCGCCGATGAAGCAGGTTCCGGTGGGCACGCAAATCCGCGTGACCGGCATCTGCATGCTGGATGACGCCAATCCCTTCAACGGCGAAGTGCCATTCCGCATCCTGATGCGGAATTTCGACGATGTGGAAGTGATTGCCAAGCCGGGCTGGCTGAACGTGCAACACCTCACGGAACTGGTGATCGTCCTGCTGGTGGTCATCTTCTTCATCGGCATCCGCAACGCCTACGCGGAACGCAAAGCGCGGCGCAAGATCGCCGGCCTGGCTTACGTGGAGCGGCGCCGCGGCAAGATTCTGGAGGACATCAACAATTCGCAACCGCTGGCCGGAATCCTGGAGCAGATCACGGAGCTGGTCTCCTACCGGCTGGATGGCGCGCCCTGCTGGTGCCAGGTTGCGGAAGGGGCCAAGCTGGGAAACCGACCGGCCGTGCTCTCCACGCTGCGCGTGACGGAGATGCCCATTCCGGCGCGGTCCGGGCCGGCGCTGGGGATACTCTTTGCGGCTTTCGATGCGAGTACGCCGCCGAGGGCCGTGGAAGCAGAGGCGCTCTCCATGGCCACGGGATTGGCTACGCTTGCCATCGAGACCTCGCGTCTCTACTCCGATCTGGTGCACCGCTCGGAGTTCGATCAGCTTACCGACATTCAGAATCGCTTTTCGCTCGAAAAACATCTGGACTCGCTGATCCATGCCTCGCGCCAGTCGGCGAGAATCCTCGGGCTTCTCTACATCGACCTGAACGACTTCAAGCAAGTGAACGACGCGTTTGGCCATCGCGCCGGCGACCTTTATCTGCAGGAGGTCGCGCTGCGCATGAAGCGCCAACTGCGTCCCGGCGATATTCTGGCGCGGCTGGGCGGCGATGAGTTCGGCGTCCTGGTGCCGCACATTCGCTGCCGCGCGGACGCGGAGGAGATTTCGCTGCGTCTCGAGGCCTGCTTTGCAGCCCCGTTCGCGGGCGATGGCTTCGCGGTGAATGGCTCGGCAAGCATCGGCATCGCCATTTATCCGGAGGACGGCGCGAGCAAAGATGAACTGCTGAGCGCCGCAGACGCGGCCATGTATGCCTCGAAACAGGCAAGATCGCGGCGCAGCGCAGCGCCGATGCTGGAGCTCGAGCCGGGACTCCGCAAATAGGCAGCGGGCCAAGACTGTCCCATTTCCGGCCAATCGCGCGGGACAGCCTGCAGCCATTCAGCAAGAACTAATTTCGTTCAATCTGTTTGCCGATACAGGATTTGAGAGCCTGCGCAAGGCCCTCATAGATCCATGGCACTCAGACGCTTCATCCCGATCATGGCCGCGATTGCCGCGTGCTACCCAAGTCTTGCGCCGGCGGCGACGCCTCCCCTCACCACGCTGCACGCCATCCACAGCCTGAGCAATGCCGAAGCGCAGCGCCATCTGCCGGTGGAATTTGAAGCCACGGTCTTGTATTTTCGCAGCTACGAATTGACGCTCTTCGTCGGGGACGGGGACGAGGCTGTCTATGTCCACATCGATACGCCGTTAGAGCTCCAGCCCGGCGATCGCATCGTGGTGCGCGGGAACACCTACGCGGATTTTCGTCCCGGCGTGATGGGGCGCGACATTACCTTTCTCCATCACGGAAAGATGCCTGCACCGGCGCCGGCGACCTTTGCAGCGATGATTTCAGCGAAGCTCGATTGCCGGTACGTGGCGGTGCGGGGGAGGGTGAGATCCGCCGAAGTGGTTTTGAGCAGCAACGTTGCGGTCACGCAGCTCGAGCTGGCGATTCCCGGAGCCTACGTTACGGTCACCATGGACAACAGCGACCCCGCGCAGTTGAAGGGCTGGCTGGATTCGGAGGTCGAGGTGACCGGCGTAGCCGCAGGCCGCTTCGACACCAAGATGCAGCAGGTGGGCATTCTGCTCCACTCCACGGCGGCGAGTAATCTGCGTGTGCTGCGGCCGGCGGCGCAGGATCCATGGGCAATTCGTGCGGCCCCCCTCGATCAAGTGATCAACGACTACAACGTGGAGGAACAGACGCCGCAGATTCGCGTGGAAGGCACGCTCACCTATTACTACCCCTCCGAGATGGCCATCCTGCAGGACGGCGAGCGCAGCATCCAGGTGTACACGGCGCAGATCGACCCGCTCCATATTGGAGAGCGCGTGGAAGCGATTGGAATCCCCTACGTCGACGATGGCTTCCAGACCATCCGGCTGGCCACGATCCGCAGCACCGGCACTTCAGCGCCCATTGCGCCGGCGGTGCTGGACTGGAACGAGCTGGCAACGGGAAAGCATGCCTTCGATCTGGTCTCAATTGAAGGAACCGTGGTGGTGCAGGTGCGCGAAGAGGGACAGGACATTTGCGTGGTATCGAACGAGGGCCATCTCTTTTCCGCCGTGATCAATCGCCCGTACGGTTACAACTGGACCGGGAACCGGCCCGCACCCCTGCGCAGCATTGCTCCGGGAAGCACGGTCCGCGTGACCGGCGTGGCCATCCTGGAAGACGGCAACCCCTTCAATGGGGCCTTGGCGTTCAGCGTTCTTATGCGCTCGACAGACGACGTGGCGGTGGTGGCCGATCCGCCGTGGCTGAATGTGCCGCACCTGATGTTTCTGGTGGGATTGCTGCTGGCGGCGACGCTGGCGGCGGGCACGCGGGGATGGCTGATCGCGCGCCGCATGCGCCGGCAAACCTTGGGCCTGGCGTACCTAGAGCAGCGGCGGAGCCGGATTCTGGAATCGATGCACGCTTCGCGGCCGCTGAACGAAATCCTGGAGCAGGTCACAGAGCTGGTTTCGTTCAGGCTGGATGGTGCTCCGAGCTGGTGCGAGCTTTGCGACGGCACCATTGCAGGGAATCGTCCCGAGGGGACCTCCGATCTGCTGGGCGATGTGGAGTGCGCCCTCATGGCGCCCGGGGGACAAATGCTGGGCATGCTCCATGCGTCCATTTGCGCGCGCCCGGCCGGCCGCGCCCACGCCGGGGAGTTAATGGGGATGGCCGCTGAGCTGGCCACGCTGGCCATCGAAACCTCGCACCTGCATTCCGACCTGGTGCACCGCTCGGAGTTCGACCTGCTGACCGACGTGCAGAACCGCTTTTCGCTAGAGAAGAGCCTGGACGCGCGGATTTGCGCGGCACGCCAGACAGGGAGCACATTCGGTCTGATTTATATCGACCTGAATCATTTCAAGCAGGTAAACGACAATTACGGCCACCATGCCGGCGACATTTATCTGCAATTGGCGTCCGAGCGCATGAAACGGCAACTGCGTCCCGGCGACACCATGGCGCGCGTGGGCGGCGACGAGTTTGCGGTGCTGGTGCCGGACGTGCGCCATCGCGCCGCGATCGAAGACATTGCCGAGCGGCTGGCCGGCTGCTTCGACGAGCCTTTTGTGCTCGAGAGCATCTCCATTCGCGGCTCGGCGAGCATCGGCATTGCGCTCTACCCGGACGATGCGAATACCCGCGACGGCCTGCTGAATGCCGCCGATGTGGCCATGTACGCAGCCAAACACGCACGGAGAGAGCCGGCGCCGTCGCCAGCCGACGAGCAGGAACGCGAAGCAGCGCACTCGATGCGCACCTAGTGTAGCGTCCCAGAAGTTCGTGTCATAATCCGAGGTCGAGAAATGCAGATCCTTCGACTCACCACCCCCAAACTGAAGTGCGTTTGGGGCCCCGTTCGCTCAGGATGACAGCGGAATTTATGTTGTGAACTTCAGGGACAGGATACTAGAGCTGGTTGCATAAATGGATTAAGGCCATGAGGTGACTTCCCTCAGGGGCTAGAGCGGTTCCACAGTACATGTAGCCATATTTCACAGTTGCGGAAGGTGGCTTTTTCTTGGTGAAAAAGCCACTTAGCATCTGCGGCTTCGGGATACAGCAACTGTGAAGCCGCTGTAAAGCCCCAATGTTTATGCGGCCTTTGCGGCCCGGCTCAAATCACCCCATCGAGCACAAATCGCTCGATGGGGACCCCGACAAGCCGTGCCCTTTTACAAACCCATTGATGCAACCATCTCTAGAGCCTTTCCGGCCAGGTGATGGGCAGAACAAAGCCGATCTTCGGCTCGGCCATCACGGTCCACGAACTCCTGTAGGTTGGATCGCTGTAAGTGGAAGCCCTGAGGATGTCGGCGGTCAAGCCGATCCGCAGGCTGATGCGGCGGGAGATCCTGAAATCTGCGCCGCCGCCTGCAACCCATGCAAATTGGCCGTCGAGGCCGGATTCGCTTTTTCCGCCATCGAGCACAATGGCTCCCGCGCCCGCCGAGCCATAGGGCGAAAAGATGCCGTGCTCCAGCGGTTTCGTCCTGTGGGTAAAGAGGAGATCGAATTCGTTGCGGGTGATGGGCCAGATATCCGGCGAGCTGCTGGGGACAATGAGCTTGGAATCGGTCGGCGTCCGGGAATAGAGCAAGCCCACGCTCGAATTTGCCAGGAGCGCATAGCGGTACTCCAGAGATTGACCCACGCCGGCACGCGAGGTTTGAGTGATCTTGGTTCCCGCATTCCAACCGGAAACGAATTGTCCGGGGGAAGGCCGGGTGAAATCGGCCACCGTGAAGGCGGCCAGCTGGTTTCTTTCCAGCTGCGCAAAGGAGACGACGGGGGAAATGGCGAGCAAAGACAGACCCAGAACAACGAACGAGGACGTCAAGGCGATCTTCCTCTCGATCTCTGTCTTGGAATGCAGCCAGTTTGCTTTAGGGGGGTTCCAGAATGCTACTACGGATGAGAAGCAAAAGAAAGGCCCGGAATGCTCCGGGCCTTTAACGTTGCAAGATGGGTTGGAAGATGCGCTTGCGTGCGCCTGGACGGCAAGTCCTATTCGGCGGCCATTTCCTCGGCTTCGCCTTCGCGGCGCATCATTTCGAGCTCGCGCTCGGCGGCTTCGATCTCCGCATGCACTTCCTGCTGCACGCGCGCGGCCGCTTCTTCGAGTTCCGGCGAGAGCTGGACGTTACGGTAGTACTCGAGACCGGTGCCCGCGGGAATCAGCCGGCCGACGATCACGTTCTCCTTGAGGCCGCGCAGGTTGTCGACGGCGCCGTTGATCGAGGCTTCCGTGAGCACGCGCGTGGTCTCCTGGAAGCTGGCAGCGGAGATGAAGCTGTCAGTGGAGAGCGAGGCCTTGGTGATGCCCAGCAGCAGCGGACGCCCGATGGCGGGACGGCCGCCGGCCTGGAGCACGCGCTCGTTCTCTTCGCGGAAGCGGAAGCGATCGACCTGCTGCTCGAGCAGGAAGTTGGTATCTCCCACTTCGTCGATGCGCACCCAGCGCAGCATCTGGCGGACAATCACTTCGATGTGCTTGTCCGAGATGGCCACGCCCTGCAGGCGGTAGACCTCCTGGATTTCGTTCACCAGGTAAGCCTGCAGCTCCTTTTCGCCCAGCACGGCGAGAATGTCGTGCGGGTTCAAGGGGCCGTCCATGAGCGGATCGCCGGCGCGCAGGCGTTCGCCCTCCTGCACGTTGACGTGGATGCCGCGCGGGACCGAGTACTCCTTCTCGTCGCCGTTGTCGGCGGTGACGTAGATCTTGCGCTGGCCCTTGGTCACCTCGCCGAAGCGGACCACGCCGTCGATCTCGCTGATGATGGCCTTCTCGCGCGGGGTGCGTGCCTCAAAGAGCTCGACCACGCGGGGCAGACCGCCGGTGATGTCCTTGGTGCGCGTCGACTCCTTGGGAATTTTGGCCAGCACGTCGCCGGGACCGACCTCGTCGCCGTCCTGCACCATGAGGTGCGCGCCGCGCGGGAGCAGATAGCGCTTGTTGGACTTGACGCCCTTGATGGCAATGGCCGGCTGCCGCTTCTCGTCGGGCGAGTCGGCAACCACCCAGCGCGAGAGGCCGGTGACTTCGTCGACCTCCTCGTTGAGGGTGATGCCTTCCTGCAGGTCCTTGAACTGCGCCGTGCCGCCGATCTCAGTAAGGATGGCGTAGGTGTAGGGGTCCCACTCGGCCAGCAGCTCGCCGAGCTTGACCGGCTCGCCGTCTTTCACCCGCAGGCGCGCGCCGTAAACCACCTGGTAGCGCTCCTTTTCACGGCCGCGCTCGTCGACGATGGCCAGAGAGCCGGAGCGGTTCATGGCCACCAGCGAGCCGTCCTTGCTTTCGACGGTGTTGAGGTTGATGAAGCGCACGAAGCCGTTGTTCTTGGCGTCGAGGCGCGAGACTTCAGCCACGCGGCTGGCGGTGCCGCCCACGTGGAAGGTGCGCATGGTGAGCTGCGTGCCGGGCTCGCCGATGGACTGCGCGGCAATGACGCCGCAGGTCTCGCCCAGCTCCACCAGGCGGCCGGAGCCGAGGTTGCGGCCGTAGCACAGCGCGCAGACGCCGCGGCGCGACTCGCAGGTGAGCACGGAGCGGATCTTCACCTTTTCCACACCCGCGCCCTGGATGGCCGAGGCGATGTCTTCGTCGATGGGCTGGTTGACTTCGACCACCACGTTGCCGTCGTAGTCCTTGATGCGCTCGAGGGAAACGCGGCCGATGATGCGGTCGCGCAGCGGCTCGATGATCTCGCCGGACTCGACGATGGAGCCGACGTAGATGCCTTCGAGCGTGCCGCAATCCTGCTCGGTGACGATCACGTCCTGGGCCACGTCGACCAGGCGGCGGGTGAGGTAGCCGGAGTCCGCGGTCTTGAGAGCGGTATCGGCCAGGCCCTTGCGCGCGCCGTGCGTGGAGATGAAGTATTCGAGCACGGTGAGGCCTTCACGGAAGTTGGCGGTGATGGGCGTTTCAATGACCTCACCTGACGGCTTGGCCATGAGGCCGCGCATGCCGCTGAGCTGGCGAATCTGCTGCTTGGAACCGCGGGCGCCGGAGTCGGCCATGATGTAGATGGGGTTCATGGCGCCTTCGTCGTCAGCCCGCTTCATGTTGGAGAACATCTCGTCGGCCACCTGGTCGGTGACCGCAGACCACATCTGGATGACCTTGTTCTGGCGTTCCCCGTTGGTGATGGCGCCGTCCATGTACTGCTTTTGGACCTCGATCACTTTCTTGTCGGCTTCAGACACGACCCCGTACTTGGTTTGGGGAATGACCATGTCGTCGAGACCCACGGAAAGACCGGAACGCGTGGCGAACTGGAAGCCCAGAGCCTTGATGCGGTCGAGCATGCCCACGGTGGTTTCAAGGCCGAGGTTCTGGTTGCAGTAATTGACCAGCTGGCCGATGCCCTTTTTCTTGAGCAGGCCGTTGACGAAGGGCATGCCGCCGGGCAGCGCGTCGTTGAGGATGACGCGGCCCACGGTGGTGTTGAGGTACTCCTTGTCGAAGTCGACCGGCTCGGTGTGGACGAGATCCTGGTCGTCGTAAGCCGTGGTCATGTCGAGCACCTTGCCGGAGTAGCGCAGGCGGATGGGCGAGAGCGTTTCCACTTCGCGCGCTTCGAGCGCCATGAGGATCTCTTCGGTGTTGGCGAACACGCGTCCTTCGCCGCGGGCGCCCTTCTTGGCCTTGGTGAGGTAATAGAGGCCGAGAACCATGTCCTGCGTGGGCACGGTAATGGGCTGGCCGGAGGCCGGCGAGAGGATGTTGTGCGAAGCCAGCATAAGGACGCTGGCTTCAATCTGCGCCTCGGGCGAGAGCGGAATGTGCACGGCCATCTGGTCGCCGTCGAAGTCGGCGTTGAAAGCGGTGCAGACCAGGGGGTGAATCTTGATGGCCTTGCCTTCAACGAGCACCGGCTCAAAGGCCTGGATGCCGAGGCGGTGCAGGGTGGGAGCGCGGTTGAGCAGAACGGGGTGGTCCTTGATGACTTCCTCAAGGATGTCCCAGACCACGGGCTCCTGCATCTCCACCATTTCCTTGGCCTGCTTGATGGTGGTGCACTGGCCGGTCTGCTCCAGACGGTGATAGATGAAGGGCTTGAAGAGCTCGAGCGCCATCTTCTTGGGCAGGCCGCACTGATGCAGCTTGAGCTCGGGGCCGACGACGATGACGGAGCGGCCGGAGTAGTCGACGCGCTTGCCCAGCAGGTTCTGGCGGAAGCGGCCCTGCTTGCCCTTGAGCGTGTCAGAGAGCGACTTGAGCGGGCGGTTGTTGGCGCCGCGCAACACGCGGCCGCGGCGGCCGTTGTCAAAGAGAGCGTCGACAGCCTCCTGCAGCATGCGCTTTTCATTGCGCACGATGACTTCGGGCGCGTGGAGGTCCATGAGCTTCTTCAACCGGTTGTTGCGGTTGATGACGCGGCGGTAGAGGTCGTTGAGATCCGAAGTGGCGAAGCGGCCGCCGTCGAGAGGAACCAGCGGGCGCAGCTCGGGAGGGATGACCGGCAGCACGTCGAGGATCATCCACTGCGGCTTGTTCGAGGACTTGCGGAAGGCCTCGACCACCTTGAGGCGCTTGGCGAACTTGAGCTTTTTCTGCGCGGAGGTCTCGCTCTTCATGCGCTCGCGCAGCTCGGTGGCGAGCTCGTCGACGCTGACGCGCTTGAGCAATTCCTTGATGGCTTCGGCGCCCATCATGGCTTTGAAGCCGGAGGGGCGGAACTGCTGGTCGAGCTCGCGGAAACGGGTTTCGTCCTTGATGATCTCGCGGTCGCGCACGGGTGCGTCGCCGGGATCGACGACGACATACGATTCGAAATAGAGAATGCTCTCGAGATCGCGCAGGGAGATATCGAGCAGGTGGCCGATGCGCGAGGGCAGTCCCTTGAAGAACCACACGTGGGAGCAGGGCGAGGCCAGCTCGATGTGGCCCATGCGCTCGCGGCGCACCTTGCTCACGGTCACCTCGACGCCGCACTTGTCGCAGATGACGCCGCGGTGCTTCATGCGCTTGTATTTGCCGCAGAGGCACTCCCAGTCAGTGACGGGGCCGAAGATGCGCGCGCAGAACAGACCGTCACGCTCAGGTTTGAAGGTGCGGTAGTTGATGGTTTCCGGCTTGGTGACCTCGCCATGCGACCACGAGCGGATTTTCTCCGGGCTGGCCAGCATGATGCGAATGGCGTCGAAATCGGTAATCGGGCTGGTAAGCTCAAACGGGTTCGATCGGAACAAGGCGACCCTCCAGTTTCTAGCTGCTAGCCGCTAGATACTAGCTTCTAGCAATTGGCTTCCCAGGTTGGGGAAGCGGTTCATTTCTCCGGCGAAATATGCGCGTGCGAGGTATTGCCCGCAGATTTCGCAAACTTTGCCTTGCCTGAGCTGCGGTTTCGCCCCGAACAAACTAGAGGCTAGAAGCCAGCAGCTAGAGGCTGCTTTTCAATCCGCCACCGCGGCTACTTCCGGCGCTGCGGCCTTCTTGGCTATATCCGCGCGCTTGATCAGCTCCACGTCGAGACAGAGCGACTGCAATTCGCGGATGAGGACGTTGAACGACTCGGGCACGCCGGGCTCGATGGCGGCTTCGCCCTTGACGATGGCCTCGTAAATCTTGGTGCGGCCGTAGACGTCGTCGGACTTGGCGGTCAAAAGCTCCTGCAGGATGTAGGCGGCGCCGTAGGCTTCGAGCGCCCACACCTCCATTTCGCCGAAGCGCTGTCCGCCGAACTGCGCCTTGCCGCCCAGCGGCTGCTGGGTAATGAGCGAGTACGGGCCGATGGAGCGAGCGTGAATTTTGTCGTCGACCAGGTGCGAGAGCTTGAGCATGTAGATGTAGCCCACGGTCACCGGCTGCTCAAACTGCTCGCCGGTCATGCCGTCGTAAAGCATGGATTTGCCCGACTCCGGCAGGCCGCTGGCCTTGAGCAGCGACTTGATTTCGCCCTCCTGGGCGCCGTCAAAGACCGCGGTGCCGAACCAGATGCCGCGCCCCATGCCGGCAGCCACGCGCACCAGCGTCTCGTCGTCGAGCTCGAGCAACTGCCGCAGAGCCGCAGTTCCCGCAAACTCCTTCTTCACGACTTCGCGGATTAAGGCGGGGTCGCTCGCGCCCTTGATCAGGGCGGCGATCTTTTCGCCCAGGTCATGCGCGGCCCAGCCCAGGTGCGTCTCCAGGATCTGGCCCACGTTCATACGCGAAGGAACGCCGAGGGGGTTGAGCACGATCTCGACAGGGGTGCCGTCGGGCAGATAGGGCATATCTTCCTCGGGAAGTATGCGCGCGATGACGCCCTTGTTGCCGTGGCGGCCGGCCATCTTGTCGCCGACGGAGAGCTTGCGCTTCATGGCGACGTAAACCTTGACCAGCTTGATGACACCGGGAGGCAGCTCGTCGCCCTTCTGCAGCTTGGCGACTTTTTCGTTGGTGATCTTGCGCAGCACCTCGATCTGGCGCGAGGTCATCTCCTCGATCTCATCGATCTGCTCGTTGACGCGGGGGTCCTTGTCGTTGTAGCGGATGCGCTTGAGGTTCTTAGTGGAGATGCGCTCGATGGTATCGCGGTCGAGGATGGCGCCCTTGGTCAACAGACGCTTGTTGGTGCGCTCGTCGTGGAGGTCGGCCAGAACTTCCTTGCCGCCAAGAATGGATTCGAGGCGCTTCAAACGCTCGTCAGTCAAAATGCGGATCTCGTCGCCGAGGTTTTTCTCGAGCTTGGCCACGTATTCGGCTTCGATGAGCTTGGCGCGCTCGTCCTTTTCCTGGCCCTTGCGCGAGAAGATGCGCACATCGACCACCGTGCCCTCGATGCCCGGCGGGCAGGTAAGCGAGGCGTCGCGCACGTCGCCGGCCTTCTCACCGAAGATGGCGCGCAGCAGCTTTTCTTCCGGCGTGAGCTGGGTTTCGCCTTTGGGCGTGACCTTGCCCACGAGGATGTCACCGTGGCCGATCTGGGCGCCGATGCGGATGATGCCGCTCTCGTCCAGGTCGCGCAGCGCGTGCTCGCTCACGTTGGGAATGTCGCGCGTGATTTCTTCAGGACCGAGCTTGGTGTCGCGCGCCTCGATCTCGAACTCCTCGATGTGGACGGAGGTGTAGTAGTCCTCCTTGACCAGCTTTTCGCTGATGAGGATGGCATCCTCAAAGTTGTAGCCGCGCCAGGGCATGAAGGCCACGAGCACGTTGCGGCCGAGGGCGAGCTCGCCCTGCTCGGTGCAGGGACCGTCGGCGATGACCTGGCCCTTGACGACGCGGTCGCCCTCGCGGACTACGGGTTTTTGATTAATGCAGGTGTTCTGGTTGGAGCGCTTGAACTTGATGAGCTGGTAAATGTCCGAGCCCACCTCGCGCGAGAGCTGCGTGGGATGGTGCTCACCTTCGACGCGCACGATGATGCGCTCGGAGTCGACCGAGTCCACGATGCCGTTGCGCTTGGCCAGGATGACGGCGCCGGAGTCGCGCGCGGTGACGCCTTCCATGCCCGTGCCCACGAGAGGCGCCTCGGCGACGAGGAGGGGAACGGACTGGCGCTGCATGTTGGCGCCCATGAGAGCGCGGTTGGCGTCGTCGTGCTCCAGAAACGGAACCAGGGAGGCGGCGACGGAGACGAGCTGCTTGGGCGAGACGTCGATGTAGTCGACTTCAGCGCGATTGACGAGCACGAAGTTGCCCTGGCGGCGCGCGTTCACCAGGTCTTCCGTGATGTGGCCGCTCTCGTCGAACTCGATGTTGGCCTGGGCAATGGTGTGCTTGTCCTCTTCCCAGGCGGATAGATAGAAGCTGTAGGGAATGTGCTCGATGGCGCGTTTACCGGCCTTCTTGAGCTGCGCGTTAAGCCGCTGCGCCTCCTCCTTCTCAATGTGGTCGCCTACGCGCAGGCCGCTTTCGCCGGCGTTGACGATCTCCACGTAGTCGAGGATGCGCGAGTCCTTCACCTTGCGGTAAGGCGACTCAATGAAGCCGTACTCGTTGATGCGCGCAAAGCAGGAGAGCGAGCTGATGAGGCCAATGTTCGGGCCTTCCGGCGTTTCGATGGGACAGATGCGGCCGTAGTGCGTGGGGTGCACGTCGCGCACTTCGAACCCGGCGCGTTCACGCGAGAGACCGCCTGGCCCGAGGGCCGAAAGACGGCGCTTGTGCGTAATCTCCGACAGCGGGTTGGTCTGGTCCATGAATTGAGACAACTGAGAAGACCCGAAGAACTCGCGGATGGCCGCCATGACCGGCTTGGCGTTGATGAGGTCGTGGGGCATAGCGGTGTTCAGCTCCTGATACACGCTCATCTTTTCCTTGATGGCGCGCTCCATGCGCACCAGGCCGATGCGGAACTGGTTTTCCATCAGCTCGCCGACGGCGCGGACGCGGCGGTTGCCGAGGTGATCGATGTCGTCCACGATGCCGATATTTTTGCGCAGCTTGAGCAGGTAGCGGATGGTTGAATAGAAATCTTCGGGCGTGAGGGTGCGGTGGTCGAGGGGCGTGGCTTCCTGATTCTCGTAGAGCTTGATGTTGAATTTGAGGCGGCCCACGCGCGAGAAGTCGTATTTGCGCGGATCGAAGAACATGCCTTCAAAGAGCGCGGTGGCGGTATCGAGCGTGGGCGGGTCGCCGGGGCGCAGCTTGCGGTAGATCTCGATGAGCGCCTCCTCCGGCTTGCGCACGGAGTCGCGCTTGAGGGTGTTGGTGATGATGTTGCCCACGTCGTCGCGGTCGGGGAAAAAGACCTCAAAGCTGGTGGCCTTGCTGGCCATCACCTTGTGCAGACGGTCCGCAGTCAGCTCCACGTTGGCTTCCACGACGACTTCCCCGGTTTCGGTATCGATCACATCGGCCGCTGTGATCGCGCCGTCGAGCTCGGCGGATTCGACTTCGACCTTGCCGATGCCCGCGCCGCGCAGAGCCTTGAGTGCGTGCGCAGTAATTTTGCGCCCGGAGTGGGCCAGCTCCTCGCCCTTGTGGGCGATGGCGTGGGCGGGCTTGGCGCCCAGCAGATGCGTCGGCTTGCCCTCTTCGGTTACCCCCCAGAAAAGCTTCCCGTCCTGAATGTGCACCCGGTCGACCACGTAGAAGGTCTTGAGGATCTCCTCGTCAGAGCGCAGGCCGAGGGCGCGCAGGAAGATGGTTCCCAGGAACTTGCGCTTGCGGTCGATGCGCACATAGAGCGTGTTCTTCTGGTCGTACTCAAACTCCACCCAGGAGCCGCGGTAGGGAATGATCTTGCCCAGGAAGTAGGTGCGGTTATTGGCGGTCTCAAAGAAGACGCCGGGCGAGCGGTGCAACTGCGACACGATCACGCGCTCAGTGCCGTTGACGATGAAGGTGCCGTTGGGCGTCATGAGCGGAATATCGCCGAAGAAGACTTCCTGCTCTTTAATATCGCGGACAGTGCGGTTGCCGGTCTCGGCGTCCTTGTCGTAGATGGTGAGGCGCACGGTGACTTTGAGCGGCGCGGAGAAAGTCATGCCGCGCTCCTCGCACTCCTGCTGGTCGTACTTGAGCTGCAGGCTTACGGGGTCGCCGCACTTGTTGCAGAAGTCGGGTGTGTTCTTGTTGTAGGTGCCGCACTTCTGGCAGAGCACGTCGCCGGGGAGGAAGGGATTGGTGATGACCATGGCGCCGCAATGCACGCAGGCGGTGCGCAGGTGGTGCAGGCCTTTCAGGTGGCCGCACTTGCACTCCCAATTGCCGATGGCATAGTCGACGAAGTCGAGCTGCGAGATGCCGCGGAAATCGGTAATGGGAAACACCGAGACGAAGACCGACTGCAGCCCCGAGTCGTCGCGCTCGTTGGGCAGCTTGTCCATCTGCAGGAAGCGCTCGTAGGAGAGGCGCTGGACCTCAATCAGGTTAGGAATCTGGGTAGCAGTGGGAATCTTGGAAAAATCGAGCCGGCTGCGGATCGCGCGCTTCTCGTTGGACATGATCACTCCTGAGCCTCGTGCGCTACGGCGTCCGGGAAAGTTCGGGGAGCGCCGGGCCGGCGCCCGAGTCTCGGCAGCGCCGGCGAAATACGGTAAGAATTCGAAGTACCAGACAGGCGGACCCTCAAATCCAGGTCCCATCCGATTCCGGCCGCCCGCGTGGCGCGCAACGTGCGCGGAGCGCGCTTGAAGAAGGGCGGGTATTTCCGGGTCAGGCGGGTATCGCGAAAACCATGTGAATTCCGCTTTGCGGGCATTGCGGCGCGCAGGCCGAATGGGCTAGACTGCGCACGTTCGTAAGTGGCGAGCAGCGCGGTTTGGTCTCGGACAAGGGGAAAAACCGCAAAGGGAGACTGTGCGCACCAGAGGAGACGGGGTGAAAAATCGCTCTCTCAAATCCCGGTTGGACACGAAAAGCCCGTAAGGACGCAATGCCTCACGGGCGCGGCCAACGGCCTGTGCCCCCATCCAAATTCTGTGTCGTTGTTCTCGCCGATCCCAAGTTCGCTTCGCCGCTTCAAGAGCCAGCCACACTACGCGCGTCAATGGAGCGCCTGCCTGACCTTCAGACAATCCATTGACAATGAAGAACTTAACGCCTGCGGTTGCCCGCCGCCGGAACCCCGGCTCACGGGCGCTTGCGTACCACCTTCCAGTGAAATGCGCGCGCCAGTCCTTTCCGGATCACTTACGGCGGGACGCCCAAAAGCAGCCGGAAAAACGCGCAACCTTTATCGTAGCGCGTCCGGGCGGTACTTGCAAGCGCGTGTGATGCCTACTTGACCTCGATGGTGGCCACGCCCTCAAACTTCTTCTTGATGGCCTCAGCCTCTTCCTTGGTCGCGTTCTCCTTGATGGGCTTGGGAGCGCCGTCGACCAGGTCCTTGGCTTCCTTGAGACCGAGCGAGGTGACTTCCCGTACCGCCTTGATGGTGTTGATCTTGTTAGCGCCTGCGTCCTTCAGGATGACCTGAAACTCGGTCTTCTCCTCGGCCGCCGGAGCTGCCGCGCCCGCTGCCGCACCGCCGCCGGCAACCACGACCGGAGCCGCGGCTGCGGCCGAGACCCCGAGGCGCTCTTCCAGCTTTTTGACCAGAGCCGCCGCTTCCAGCAGGCTCAGCGAGACAATTTGCTCTTCCAACTGCGCGATATCCGCCATGTTCTTCTCCCATCCAAATCCGATTTGACTTCGTCTTACCCCGGCCGGCCTAGAACCCTTCAGAAAGTTTCCGATGCGCCAGACATGCGCCCTTTCCGAATGTTTGCCGGCCAAAACCCTTTCAGTGGTCAGTGATCAGTGATCAGTTTTTGTGTGCTGACTTGATCTGCCTTGCTGACGACTGAGAACTGACAACTTGTGCGCCGCTATGCAGCGCCTGCAAACTTCTGCTTCTCCACGCCCTGGCCCAGCACCACGGCCAGATCGCGGCCGGTGGCGTTGAGCACGGTGACCAGCCGCTGCGCGGGGGCGTTGATGAGGAAGAGGAGCTTGGAATAAATCTCTTCCTTGCCCGGCATGGTGGCCAGAGACTTGACCTCGTCGACCGAGAGCAGCTTGTCATCGACGATGCCCAGCTTGAACTGGAACTCGGCGTTGTCGCCGGCCCACTTGGCGAAGACCTTGGCCAAAGCCACGGGATCGCCGGCGGTGAAGGCAACCGAGTTGACGCCTTTGAGACCCTTGAGCGCGGCTTCAACCTTGGTGCCCTTGCCGGCGATGCCGGCGAGCTTGTTTTTGACCACGCGGTACTTGCCGCCGGCCTCGCGAATGACCTTGCGCAGCTCAAAATCCTTGGCCACGGTGAGTTTGCTGAAGGTGCCGACGATTGCGGTGGTGGAGGTCTCGAGCTCATGCGCGAGCAGCTTCACCTTTTCCGATTTTTTTGCTTTCGAAATTGCCATTGCCTTCGCTCCGCTGCGGCAGGGGTCAGTGTTCAGTGGTCAGTGGTCAGCGAATGGTGCTGACGTCAGCCTCTTCACCGAATTGCCAACTTCGCCGCCGCTCCTTGCCCGACTCGGGCGTGATTCTCAAACTTTTGCCGACTCTCGCTGAACGGCAAGGTGATCGCTGTCCCTGTGCATCAACTGATCCCTGACCACTGTTCACTGACCACTGCCGTCAATGCTTGCCGGCCGCATCGGCCACGGACGAATCCAGCGGTATGCCGGGGCCCATGGTCGAACTCAGTGTGGTGCTCTTGATGTACTTGCCCTTGGCCGCCGAGGGCTTGGCGCGGACGATCGAGGTAATCACGACGGTCGCGTTGTCAATGAGCTTCTGCGGCTCGAAACTGAGCTTGCCCACGGGCACGTGCACCAGGCTGGTCTTGTCGGCGCGAAACTCCACCTTGCCGGCCTTGATCTCTTTGACGGCGGCGGCCACGTCCAGGGTGACGGTGCCGGTCTTGGGGTTGGGCATCAGACCTTTCGGTCCGAGCACCTTGCCCAGGCGGCCGACGACTTTCATCATGTCCGGCGTGGCGATGAGGGCGTCGAACTCGGTCCAGTTCTCCTTCTGAATCTTCTCGACCATCTCTTCGCCGCCCACAAAATCGGCTCCCGCGTCCTTGGCTTCCTTCTGGCGGTCGCCGGTGGCGATGACGGCGACGGTCTTGGTCTTGCCCAGGCCGTGCGGCAGGACCACGGTGCCGCGGACCATCTGATCGGCGTGGCGCGTGTCGACGCCGAGACGAAGGGTGAGATCGACAGTCTCGTCGAACTTGGCGTACTTGACTTGCTTGAGGAGGCTGACTGCCTCAGGCAGCGGATACGCCGCTTTGGTAACGGCAGCGCGCGCCTTGGCAATATTCTTGCCCTGCTTGGCCATTCTTCCCTCGTCTCCCACCGCTACTACCAGTCCGCCTTGGGCGGAAGCGCCAGCCCTGATGCGGCGACGCTTAGTGGCCGTGGTGCAATTGACGGCCCGGAGAGGCGCTCCGGGCGCTTGTTTGAATTCTAGCGAATTGGTAGAGGAATTGCAAACATCTAGTTGCTAGCGCGCAACATCTGCGATGGCAAATATCTGGTCTCGGTGATATAGTGTCGAACTGATTACCAAGAACAATTGAGAGTGTGTTCGGATTTGGACAATGAGTGTAGCGCTCCTTCTCATTGTTGCCCTAGCTGGGGCAGTTGGCCTCGTAGTCTTGGCCGCTCGAATGTTCGAGCCGTCCCAGGAGAAATCCGGCCCTCAACCGTCGCTTGGACTTCGCGTTGACCCGACGGAGGATTATCAGCTCCAGTTCCACGCCAAAGCTGTCCGCGAGGGTGGGCGAGTCTCCGGGCAGCAGGCGAGGCGGGACGGGTCTAACCTGGAGGACCCACTAGACGACGTACGCGAATCCGCTGTCGAGGAACGTCAGCGTCGTATGGATTGTCTTCGCGTCGTCAGAGAGGCACGTCGCCCGAGACTTACTGGGGAGCTTAGAATCCCTCTCGACGCCAGCTTATCGGCCTGGTTGCCTGAAAAGTTCGTGGTTCTCGACTTGGAGACAACGGGCCTATCGCCTCAGATGAATGAAATCATCGAGATCGGGGCGATTCGCGCGGCGCTCGGTGTGGGGACACACGCGACGTTCCAGACTTTGGTGATTCCGCAAAGGGAAATCACGGAGGAGATTTCGCGGATCAATGGGATCACCCAGCGCATGGTTGATCGTGATGGCCGACCGGCAGATCTATCTCTCAGAGAATTTGTCGAATTCATCGGCGATCTTCCCCTCGTAACCTATAATGCGCCTTTTGACATGGGGTTTCTCCGGATCACAGGAGGCAAACATGGGATCGAGATCAAGAACCGGTGCGCCTGTGCGCTGCAGATGTCGAGGCGGGCATGGCCTAACCTTCGAAGCCATCGGCTGCCCGACTTGGCGAGATGGGCGGGGCTGCCGGAAGATGGCACGCATCGCGCCCTAGGTGATTGTGAGCGCGCTCTGCGGATATTCATAGCCGCAGTATCGGAAATCGGCCAAAGGGTGCGCTGGGAATATCATCCCCTCGATTGGCAAATGGCTGTGCAATACAACGAAAAACGAGATGCGAATCGAGCATTTTGCGTGGAGACTCGTTCTCTGGAAGAGACCAATCTTGCGTTAGCCGTGAGCCGTTACGGCGACGCAATGAAGAAGATGTACGATTACGAAGCCGATGTCGATGGCAGATATGCAGACGCCAGCATTCTGGACCGCTTTACTCTTTGTCTTTGGAGGTCGGAACGGTATGACGAATTGGTCGAAGCGGTTAACCATTTCGCAGAAAAATTCCCCGAGGCAGGGTCAAGCCTAATGGCGGCCGTTCTCAGGAGAAGCGAAAGGGCCAAGTTAAAGTTGAAAACTGGCGGGCAGCCTGCTTCTCGGGAAGGGAAACCAGCAACAAACGTGGGCGCCACGGGCCCCGTTTCCGGGGCCCAGAAAGCCTCGAGCCCAAACCAGCCTCACCACCCCGCGCCGTAGGCGGTCGCCGCGGCGACTTCGTTAGCCCCGCGCTTCAGCGTGGGGAAAAAAGCGCAAAATCAGGGGCCGGAGTCCCGTAGGGACTGCGCAGAAACGAGAATGCATCGTCCCTACGGGACGCGCGCGTCGTTGGTCAACGGTACCCCACGTTCAAACGCGGGGCTAGATTCCGGCGCGCCTCCGGCGCTTATCCACTGCACGGTGGATTTTGAGGCGGTGAAGGCTCGAACCTTTGCGTGGCTCGCGTCTCGTTTGAAGGGCAACCGCAGATCCTTCGACTGCGCAAGCCGCGCTCGGGCCGCGGCTTGCTCCGCTCAGGATGACAGTCTCGAGGAAGGCGGCGCTTTCACCGCGCAGGAACAGTCCTCCTCCGCGAGCCCCAAAACCTTTGCGCCTATGCGCGCGCGCCGGGTTTAGTATGAAGTTCGATGAAAACCCTCTCCCGCCGCCGCTTTCTGTCTTCCGCCGCCCTCACCCTTGCCGCGATGAGGCTGCGCGTGGCAAGCGCGGGCCAAGCGAGCCCGTCAAACTCGTCGACTTCGGCCGCGCAGGCTACGCTGACGATTCCGCCTGAAGCCGCGGGCGCGCAGATGCCGGACGATTTTGTCGGGCTCTCCTACGAGGTGCGGCAACTGACCGACCCGCAGTTCTTTTCGGGGGCGAACAGGGGGCTAATTGCGCAGTTCAAGGCGCTTTCGGCGAACGGCGTGCTGCGCTTGGGCGGCAACACCAGCGAGTTCGGATACTGGAAGCCCACGCCCGACTCACCCGAGCCCGCGCATCCGCAAACGCGCGAGGTGCCGGGCGAACCGAAGGCGGATTTCTACCCGGTCACGGCAGAGGCGGTGCGCAACCTGGCCGATTTTTTGAAGGCCACGGGCTGGACGTGCATTTACGGCATCGGCATGGGCACCAATGTGCCGGAGCGCGCCGCGGCAGAGGGCGAGTTCGCAGCCAAGACGCTCGGGGACAGATTGCAGTACTTCCAGATCGGCAACGAAGTGGATCTGTTCAGCCGGCATCTGCGCGACCCGAAGACATGGAACGCGCAGACCTATCTTGCCGAGTGGCTCACGCTGGCGCAGGCGGTGACGGGGAAAGTGCCCGATGCGCGGTTCGGGATGCCGGATGTGGCCGGCCGGATGGAATGGCTGACGGAGATTGGCGCGGCGTGGGGGTCGATTGCCAATCCTCCGCGCGTGACCACGCTGACGCACCACCACTACTTCGGGGGCCCGGCGACAAATCCTGCGGTGAACATTCCCAACCTGCTGGCGCCGGCGGAGATGAGCAAGGTGCAGAGCGCCGCCGACACGGCGAATGGAGCGGCGGCGAAGATGGGCGTGCGCGTGCGCATGACCGAGGGCAACACCTGTTTCCGCGGCGGCAAGCCCGGGCTTTCCGATGTGTTTGCCGCGGCGCTGTGGGCGGCCGACTACGCGCTGCTGCTGGCGAGCAACGGCTATACGGGCATCAATCTGCATGGAGGCACAATGGGGCCGATCGCCAGCGGGTTGGGAGGGTTTCTGCCCGGCGACGATTTGCTCAAGGAGCAGGGCGCAACGCCGGAGCAGATCGCCGCGCATCCGCATCCGTTCTACACACCGATCGCCCAGTTCGGCGCGGAGTACGTCATGGAGCCGGTGGCCTACGGGCTGAAGTTTGCGGGAGCGCTAAGCGGAGGCACGCTGGTGAAGGCTGATCTAACGGCGCCGCTTCAGGCCGCGGGCGTGAATGCGAGCGCGTACGCGGCCAAACTGGCCGATGGGCGCGCGACCGTGGTCGTCCTCAACAAGGACGCCGAAAAGGATCTCGACTTGACGCTGGACTTCGGGAGCGGCAGGAGGGAGCGCGCGGAGACGGAAGCGCTGCACGCCCCGGCGCTGGACAGCCGCGAGGCGCATATTGCTTCCTCCGCGAGCCTTCGCCTTCAGCACGGCACGTGCAGGGTCCAGGTGCCGCATGCGTCGGGGCTTCGCATTACGCTCCGCTAGGCCGCACGGCGGAGTCGGGCGCGCGGCCTTCGGACGCGGCAATCCAGGCACGGTGAGGAACGTCACGTTTCCTTGGTCGCACGCCAGGGTGCAACTATAGTTTCCTTGCGTTTGTAAATTGCATTCCCGAAACTGGACTCATGCGCGAAACTGGACTCATGCGCCCGGTTCTCTACCGTGCACTTTTGCTTTTCTTTTTCGCCTTGGTCGCCTGTACGGCTGCCTCTCGCGCCCAGCGGTCGAGTTCCGCTGAGAAGGTGACGTACACAAGTTTTCCGGGAGAAGCGGCGCCGCGCACGAGCCGGCTGGACACGCTGCTGCAGCAAATCCGGTGGGACACGCGCCGCGCCGGCGACCAGAATCCGGATGGCCTGCGCCTGCGCTTTGAAATGATTCGAACACCGGAGAGCGACGCGGGAGAGCCTGCGCAGTACCGGGTTTTTGCCGAAGGCGCGCCGGAAAACAAGGTCTACTCGCTCGGCGTCTGGTTTATCGGCAAGGAGCTTTTGTACCGGCACGAGAATGTCTACCTGAACACACAGGGCCTGCTTATGCGGCACAAACCCACACCGGAGCAGGAGACTGCCATGAAGGCGCCCGGCGACGAGGTGGTTCTCATTCCCGAAACGGCGAGCGCGGAGCCGGTCCGGTACGTTCTGCTGAGCATCGATAATCAGTTGTCCATCCAGGGCACGCTGGTTCCCCATCCGGTGGTGGGGCAGGACCAGGAGTGCACGCTGGAGGCGCGCATTGCGGAACCGGGCACCACGGCGGTCCTGATTGTTGCCGACGGCTTTCCGGCCGACGCGCGGCTTTCGCTGGTGCTGGAGTCGGAGGGCAGTGCTGCCCATCTCGATGTGACCACGGACGAGAATGGGCACGCCGAGGTGGCGGACTTTCCCGCTGTGCCGGGCAAGTCGCAGGGCTCACTGCTGATTACCGCGGAGGCCTCCGATTGCCTGCCCTCGGTGCGCCTACCCTGGGGCGTGGCCACCTCAGCAAAGGCGCCGTAGATTTGCGGGAAACGCGCACCCGGCGCTCGACGGGCGGGAAGCGCACATTGGTCCGTCCGCGGGCCTTCGCCCCGGCCACCGCAGGTGCATTGTCCAGGTACCACACGCGTCCCGATTGCGCGTCACGTCAGCTGAGCTTCGCTTGCCGGGGCACCCTTGTCAGGGAACGGATGCTTCTCAACTGCAGGATGACCTCCGCGACTACGAGCGGCACGACCCAGGAAACCCAGACGAAGGTGATGCTGCGAACGAGGTGCGGCTGAAGATGCGAGGTCGGGCCCATGTCATTGAGGAAGCGGAAGGTGACAAAGGCGAAGGTGACGACGTAGCTGCGGATCATCCACTCCTGGTGAATTTGAATCTGGCGCTGCTTGATGGCGTAAAAGGCCATGCCCGCCGTGGTGGCCCACGCCAGGGCAAGAATCACCAGGCTTGTGCCCCAGCCCCACCCGAAGAAGGTGGTGCAGCCCATATAGAACGCGCCGGTTGCGCCGCAGGCGATGGCAACCAGGTATACGCGGCCCATCACGCGGTGAACCTGAAGATGACGCTGGCGCAGCCGCTGCGAGAACTGCCAGGGTCCGATGAGCAGCGCCACCATGCCGCCGGAAATGTGCAACAGCAGGCCGCCGCGCCGAAGCCAATAGACTCCGTATTGCGCGGGGTTGTAGTGGAAATAGTAGGGGAAGACATACACGTAGACGAACCAGGCAGCAACCAGCAATACGGCTGAAAGGGCGATGGTCTTGGGGAGTCTTGCGGCCGACGAACGGGGACGCGCGGTGGAAACGTAAGTGGACATGGGGACCTCCTGCGAGAACGAAGGACTCACCCCGGGCAAGCTTCTCAACTGGCCGCAAGCCTTCCGCGATTGTAGCCGGGAAACCGGCGGCAGGAAATACTCTTTCTGCCCCTTTGCCATGCGGTCGAGCCGGGGAACCGCACCATTCACCCCGCCAGGGCGTCCATCGGACACAAAGGGTTGCGAGGGCAAGGAACGGCGCCCCGCAGGGAGCCGGTAAAATCGGTAGGAACGGAGAACCCGCTTTGAAGAGCCCTCGAATCCTTCCCTTTCTTCTATTCGTCGCCGCGGCAATCTCACCTCTTGGGGCAAGCACGGCGCCGCAAGAGAGCAACGTGACGCGGGCCACGCTCACGAACGGCATGCAGGTGGTCATCATCCGCAACACGCTGGCGCCCGTGGCCACAGTGGAAGCCAACTTCCTGGTCGGCGGCAACGAAACGCCCGAAGGCTTTCCCGGCATGGCGCACGCGCAAGAGCACATGGCCTTTCGCGGATGCACGGGCATGACCGCCGACCAGACGTCGGCAATCTATGCGCTGCTGGGCGGCGAAAACAACGCCGACACGCAACAGACCATCACCCAGTACTTCGAAACTGTTCCTTCAGGCGACGTGGATGTGGCGCTGGAGGCGCAGGCGGCGTGCCTGAAAGGCATCGACGACTCGGATGCGGAGTGGAGCCAGGAGCGCGGCGCAATCGAGCAGGAGGTGCAGCGCGACCTGTCGAACCCGACATACAAATTCGTCGACCGGCTGAACGGAGCCATATTCGCGGGCACGCCGTACGCGCACGATCCGCTGGGGACGAAGGCCTCGTTCGACGCGACTACGGGCACGATGCTCAAGGATTTTTACACCAAGTGGTACTCGCCTTCGGACATGATCCTGATTGTGGTGGGCGACGTGGATCCCGCGGCGACGATCACGAAGATCAAGAGCCTGTACGAAGGCATTCCCAGCCATCCCGTTCCCGCGCGGCCGCAGGTGAATCTGCAGCCGTTTGAGTCGCAGACTTTCTCGATCGACAGCAATCTGCCGTATGTGCTGGGCTTCATTGCTTACCGGTTTCCGGGAACCGATTCGCCCGATTACGCAGCAGTGCAGATTCTGGCCGACGTGCTGGGCAACGAGAGGGCGGACCTCTACGGCAACCTGGTGCCGACAGGCAAGGCGCTGGCGACGGAGTTCGGCATGGCCGAGACCTATCCCAAAGCGAGCGTGGGCTACGGGGCCGTGGCCCTGCCGGCGAGCGCCGACGCCACCAGCGCGATCGCAGAGATGCGGCAAATCCTGACCAAGTATGCGACCGACGGCGTGCCCCAGGACCTGGTGGACGCGGCCAAGCGCAGCGAGATTGCGCAGGCCGAATTCGAGCGCAATTCGATTCCCGGGTTGGCCGACGTGTGGTCGAATGCGCTGGCCGCGGAGGGACGCAACTCGCCCGAGGAGGATGTGGACGCCATTCGCAAGGTGACGCTGGCTGACGTGAATCGCGTGGCCAAGCAGTATCTGCTGAACGCGAGCACGATTACCGCCACGCTGAAGCCGGTGAACGGCGGAGGGCCGGTGGCGGAAAAAGGCTATGGCGGCAGCGAGACGGTGACCTCAGCGCCGACCAAGCCGGTGGAGCTGCCGGAATGGGCGAAGGGGCCGCTGGAGCAGCTTGAGGTTCCCTCGAACACGCTGGCTGTTTCCGATACCACGCTGGCCAACGGCATCCGGCTGATTGTGCGCACCGACTCGACCACACCCACGGTGACGGTGCTGGGCGAGGTGAAGCACGAGGACGATTTGCAGACGCCGACGGGCGAGGACGGCGTGGCCGGCGTGCTCGACGGGCTTTACTCCTACGGGACGCAATCGCTGGACCGGCTGGCGTTCGCCAAGGCGCTCGACGACATTGCCGCCGATGAGAACGCGGGCTTCAATTTTTCGCTGACTGTGCTGAAGGAGTATTTTTCGCGCGGCGTGGAATTGCTGGCCGATAACGAACTGCATCCCGCGCTGCCGGAGAATGCGTTTCTGGTGACGCGGCAACAGACGGCGCAGTACGTGGCGGGAAGAAACCGCAGCCCCGGCTACCAGACCTCGCGCGCGCTGACGCTGGGCCTGGTGCCTGCGGGCGATCCGTCGTTGCGCGAGACTACGCCGGATACGGTGACCAAGCTGACGCTCGATGAGGTGAAGCAATATCACGATTCGACCCTGCGGCCGGATCTGACGACGATGGTGGTCATCGGCGACGTGACCGCGGACGAGGCGAAAACGGTGATCGAGCAATGGTTCGGCAACTGGAAGGCTGCGGGAGCGAAGCCCGAGACCGATCTCAAGGCCATCCCCGTGAACCCGGCTTCCGCATCCACGGTGCCCGATCCCGAAGCGGTGCAGGACCAGGTGACGCTGGCCGAGCAGCTCAACCTCAATCGCTTCGATCCGGACTATTATCCGCTCGAGCTGGGCAATCATGTGCTGGGCGGCGGGTTCTATGCCACGCGGCTCTATCACGACCTGCGCCAGGTGAACGGCTACGTCTACGACGTGGACGTGAGCCTGAACGCCGAGAAGACGCGCGCCAGTTATTCGGTGACCTACGGCTGCGATCCGCAGAATGTGTCCAAGGCGCGGGCGCTGATTGTTCGCGATCTGGAGCAGATGCGCACGCAGGATGTTTCGCCGAGCGAGCTCGAGCAGGCGAAGACACTGCTCCTGCGGCATATTCCGCTGAGCACGGCGAGCGAGGAGTCAGTGGCCCGCGGGTTGCTGGCGCGCGCCGTCATCGGCCTGCCGCTCGATGAGCCGGTGCGGTCGGCGCAGATTTACATGAAGCTGACGGCCGACGACGTGAAGAATGCTTTCGCCAAGCAGCTCCGCACCGACAACCTGGTGCAGGTGGTGCGCGGGCCGGCGCCGCAGTAGGCGGGTTGAGGTTGGTGCGATCCCAGCCTGGTTGACCGTCCTGGTGACGGATTGAGAACCCCAATTCGTGTTCGTGCTTTCCCAGGTCCCCAAGTGCAAGGGACCTGGGGCACCCATTTTCGTGCACAAACGGGTGAAGGCGCGAAGGCGAGGCTTTTCAGGCAGGGCGCTTTTGTGGCATGCTTTGACGCATGGGAAACAAAGACAAAGGCAAGAGAGAGCAGAAGAAGGCGCCCAAGCCGAAACCGAAACCGGAACCGGGGCGGAAGCGCGAAGTGTTCACACCGGCGCCGGCTCCGCCGAAGTAAATCCGAGGCGACAGAAATTCGAGCGAAGCGCCGGGATCCAAGAGAGGCTCGACGCGAAGGCCTTCCCTGCGCAGGGAAGGCCTTCGTGTGTTGAGTTGGCGCGCCCGCGGCTTACGCAACCACTTCAATGCCCATGGAGCGGGCCGTGCCTTTGATGCTCTTGATGGCGGCGTCGATGGAGGCGGCGTTGAGATCGGGCATCTTCTGGGTAGCGATCTCGCGCACCTGCTTCTCCGTCACCTTGCCCAGCTTTTCCTTGTTGGGCGTGCCTGAGCCCTTGGGAATGCCGGCGGCCTTCAGGAGCAGCACGGAGGCCGGAGGCGTTTTGGTGACGAAGGTGAAGCTGCGGTCAGTGTAAACGGTGATGACCACGGGAATGATGAGGCCGGCCAAATCCCTGGCCTGCGTGCGCGCGTTGAACTGCTTGCAGAACTCCATGATGTTGACCTGCGCCTGACCGAGCGCAGGGCCGACCGGGGGCGCGGGCGTGGCCTTGGCCGCTTCAATCTGCAGTTTGACGGAGGTTTGTACTTTCTTTGGTGGCGCCATGTTGGGTTCCTTCTTAAACCAGCTCTTAGCTCCTAGCTTTTAGCTTCTAGCTGGTCAGTTCTCCATTCGAATTTTGATGTTGCCGCTGCAGCGTTCGCATCAAGCCGGCGGCCGCTAGGGGACGCGCAAGCTAGAGGCTAGTAGCTAGAAGCTGCAACTACTCAATCTTTTCCACCTTGCCGAACTCGAGCTCGACCGGCGTAGAGCGGCCGAAGATGGTGACCATGACCTTGAGCGTCTCGCGATCTTCGTTGATCTCGTCGACTACGCCGTTGAAGTTGGCGAAGGGGCCGTCGGTGATGCGCACCTGCTCGCCCTTCTCGAATTTGATTTTGAGCCTGGGCTTATCCTTGGAGACTTCGGTGCGGAAGAGGATGGAGCTGACTTCGCTTTCGGAGAGGGCTACGGGCTTGTCGCCGGTGCCCAGAAAGCCGGTGACCTTGGGCGTGTCTTTGAGCACGTGCCAGAGATTGTTGTCGAGATCCATCTCGACGAGCACGTAGCCGGGCAAAAAGACGCGCTCCACGGTGCGTTTTTTGCCGTTGATGATTTCGGTCACGGGTTCGGTGGGAATCATGACGCGGCCCACGCGGTCCTTAAGGCCAAAGGCCTGCACGCGGCTCTCAATGGATTCGCGCACCTTGCGCTCAAAGCCCGAATAGGCGTGCAGGATGTACCAGCGGAAGCGCTCGTTGTGCGGCTCCGGCGGCGGCTCAGGTCGCCCTTCAGGCTGCGCTTCCGGCTGCTCGTTGGTTGGTTCCATTTCTTCTGCCATTCTTCACTCGTTTCCCGCGTTGGGGTGCGGTTAAAGTCCGCTCAGCTTTTGCAGCAGCCCGTGGGGTCCCGTTATAGCGGCTTGGAATATCCAGTCCACAACAAAAAAGAACACGCCAAAGAGAAAGACTGCGAAAAGGACCACCCAGGTGGTGACGCGGACCTCTTTGTAGGAGGGTGCAACCACCTTGCGCATTTCGGCGCGCACGTCGCTCAAGAAACCGGTGACGCCGTTCCACTTCTCGATTGCGATCTCAACAAACTTGGGCTTCTTGAAGGGCTGATCGTCGCCACTCGCCATTGCTGTCCTCGTCGCCATGCTTCCATTCCTTTGCGCCCGGCATTGGTGCCGGCCGCGTTCCAAACTGGCAGGGGCGGAGGGATTCGAACCCCCAAGTCCGGTTTTGGAGACCGGCAGTTTAGCCGTTGAGCTTACGCCCCTGTTTTTCAGAGGTCAGGGTTCAGGGATCAGGGTTCAGTTTGAATTTCGCTGCAGTGAGCCGCTTCGGCCATCCGGCCACATCGTTAACTGATCCCTGTCCCTGATCCCTGATCCCTGCCTTTCTTACTTCGACTCTTTGTGCGGCGTGTGCTTGCGGCAACGGCTACAAAACTTCTTGAACTCGAGACGGCCGGTGGTCGTCTTCTTGTTCTTGGTCGTCGAGTAGTTCCGCTCCTTGCACTCCGTACACTGCAATGTGACAATTTCCCGCATGTTTCACTCCCCTTGAGGGTTCAGGTTTCAGGGATCAGGGATCAGGGTTCAGGGTTCAGTTCGATCCCTCATCGGCCCAATCACCGCGGCGCTCCGGCCGCACTTTCTGACACCTGAAACCTGACACCTGAACCCTGCCTTACTTCACAATCTCCGAAATCGTGCCTGCGCCCACCGTGCGTCCGCCTTCGCGGATGGCGAAGCGCAAGCCCTTCTCCAAAGCCACCGGCGTGATCAGCTCCACCTTCAGGGCCACGTTGTCGCCCGGCATCACCATCTCCACCCCATCGGGCAGCTCCGCCACCCCGGTCACGTCCGTCGTCCGGAAGTAAAACTGCGGCCGGTAGCCCTTGAAGAACGGCGTGTGCCGCCCGCCTTCTTCCTTGCTCAACACGTACACCTCGCCCTTGAACACCGTGTGCGGCGTGATCGATGCCGGCTTGGCCAGCACCATCCCCCGCTCCACATCCTCTTTGGGAATGCCGCGCAGCAGCAGTCCCGCGTTGTCCCCGGCCAGGCCCTCGTCCAGCTGCTTCTTGAACATCTCCACGCCCGTGACCACCGTCTTCCTGGTTTCGCGGAAGCCCACAATCTCCGTCTCCTCGCCCACCTTCACCTTGCCCCGCTCGATGCGGCCCGTCACCACCGTGCCGCGGCCGGAGATCGAGAAGATATCCTCGATGGGCATCAGGAAGGGCTGGTCGACGGCGCGCGCCGGCAGAGGCACGTACTTGTCCACCGACTCCATCAGCTCGTCGATCTTCTTCTCCCATTGCGCTTCGCCGTTCAGTGCGCCCAGCGCCGAGCCGCGGATCACCGGCACGTCGTCGCCCGGGAACTGGTACTTGGTCAACAG
>JASHOQ010000140.1 GCA_030041045.1 Acidobacteriaceae bacterium | reverse complement strand
TCGTTCGCCCATGCGGCCGTCGCCGCATTCCACTGCCCGTGACAATCCCATGGCGCGAAGTGGCTCCCAAAAAGGCAGAAGCAATGCCGCGGAAATGGTCCGGGCCTGGCATTCTTCACGCTCGGGTTGGCCTGCCGCTGACGTGCCCGCGCCGCCTGTGATAGCATCCGCTTTTCGGCGCAGGCGCACCAAGGAGAGCACGATGAAAACCTACCCCGGAAGCGACATCCGCAACGTCGCTGTAGTGGGGCATGCGCACAGCGGCAAAACCACGCTCGTGGCCGCTCTGCTGCATGCCGCCAAAATGACCCCCACCCAGGGCCGCGTCGACGACGGCTCGGCCGTCACCGCTTACGACGAAGAAGAAGTGGCCCGCGGCGCTACCATGCAGAACGCCGTCGCCTTCGCCGAGTGGCAGGGCGTCAAAATCAATCTCGTCGACACTCCCGGCTTCCACATGTTCACCCACGAAGCCCGCGCCGCGCTGCTTCCGGTCGAATCCGCCATCGTGGTTGTCAATGCGCAGAACGGCGTGGAGCCCGTCACCGAGCGCGTGTGGCGCTACGCCGAGGAAGCCAGCGTTCCCCGCATCGTCCTCGTCAATCAGATGGACCACCCCAAGGCCGGCGGCGGCGGCGGACTCAACGCCCTCATCGACGACCTGCACGAGCGCTGGGGCCGCAACTGTGTTCCCGTGCAGTTGCCCATTTCCGACGCCAACGGCTTTCACGGCGTCGTCGATCTCGTCACCATGGAGGCTTACACCTACACCCCCGGCGGCGATGGCCGCGGCAAAGTCTCCGCCGAAATTCCCGCCGCGCTGGCCGCCGACGCCAAGGCGCGCCACGAAGCCCTCGTCGAGCTCGTGGCCGAAGGCAAAGACGAACTGATGGAGGAATTCTTCGAGAAGGGCACCATCCCCGAGGACCACCTCATCGCCGCGCTGCATGAGGCCATCCGCGAAGACCGCATCTTCCCCGTGCTCTTTTCGAGCGGCCTCGCCAACATGGCCCTCGATCATCTCCTGGATTTTTTGAAGGTCTACGCGCCCGCGCCCGTTGAGCGCGCTCCCATCCCCGTCGCCACAGCCGTTGCCGCGTCAGCCAACGGCGCCGGCTCTGAAGCCGAAACCCCCACGCGCAAAGTTGCGGACTCCGAGCCCGCCGCCGTGCTCGTCTTCAAAACCATGTCCGATCCCTTTGCGGGAAGAATCAGCTTCTTCAAAGTCCTCTCCGGCGTTATCAAGAACGACGCCACGCTCGAAAACTACACCCGCCGCGGGCAGGAAAAATTCTCCCATCTCTCCATCATGCAGGGCCGCAAAGCCGTCGAAGTCCCCGAGCTCCACGCCGGCGACCTGGGCGCCGTAGCCAAGCTGCGCGAGACCCTCACCGGCGACACCCTGGGCCAGAAAGGCGCCGACATCCAGATCGCCCTCGCCGCGCTGCCTGAGCCGGCCATGACCTACGCCATCGAACCCAAGTCGCGCGCCGACGAAGACAAGCTCGCGCCCGCCATCCATAAATTGATGGAGGAAGATCTTCTCATCCGCTTCTTCCGCGATCCGCAGACCAACGAGTTCCTCATCGCCGGCGCCGGCCAGCCGCACATTGAGGCCATCGTCAGCCGCCTCAAAAAGCGCTACCACGCTGAGGTGACGCTGAAAGCGCCCAAGGTCCCCTACCGCGAAACCATCCGCGGCAAGGCCGACGCGCAGGGCCGCCACAAAAAGCAGACCGGCGGCCACGGCCAGTTCGGCGACTGCAAAATCAAAATGGAGCCGCTCCCGCGCGGCACCGGCTTCGCGTTCGAAAACGACATCTTCGGCGGCGCCATCCCCCGCGGCTTCATTCCCGCCGTCGAAAAAGGCATCGTCGAGTCGGCCGCGCGCGGCTATCTCGCCGGCTACCCGGTCGTCGACTTCAAGGTCATCCTCTATGACGGCAGCTATCACGAAGTCGATTCAAACGAGCTCAGCTTCAAGATGGCCGGCCGCATTGCCTTCCGCAAATGCATGGAGCAGGCCAAGCCCTGCCTGCTCGAGCCCATCATGAAAGTCGAGATCGAAGCCCCCGACGACTTTGCCGGCACCCTCATGGGCGATCTCAACTCCCGCCGCGGCCGCGTGCAGGGCATGGACACCAAGGGCCGCTCCACCATCATCAACGCCGAGGTCCCCATGGCCGAGATGCTCGCCTACGGCACCCAGCTCACCTCCATGACCCAGGGCAAGGGCAGCTACCGCATGGAAGTCGACCACTACGACATCGTCCCCCAACTCGTCGCCGAAAAAATCCTCTTGAACGCCAAGCGGCCCATCGAGGAGGAAGAGGAATAACCGCGTGCTGCGGCTTAGATCGCTTGAAGGGTACGGGCTTCAGCCCGTACGCCAAGCACTCCTCCTAACCTCCAAATGTCATCCTGAGCGAAGGTCGCCCTCGGCGACCGCAGCCGAAGGACCCGCAGTTGCTTTTCGGTTAACCGGAGGGAGCAGGGACCTTCAGGCCCCTGAATCCGCACGCAGAGATAACTTGCCTCCGTGCCCCATCCATTCGGCGTTCTTTGCCGAATGGGTGGGAAATCTCGAACCCATCCCCCGCATTGTCATCCTGAGCGAAGGTCGCCCTCGGCGACCGCAGTCGAAGGACCCGCAGTTGCTTTTCGGTTAACCGGAGGGAGCAGGGGCCTTCAGGCCCCTGAATTCGCGTGCAGGAATAAGTTGTTAGTTACGGGGTTCCCATCCTAAGGCTCGAATACCGCGGATAACTTACCGTTGAAGTAACACGAAACATCCCTCCGCCTGCCAGAACAGAGTTAGACTAATTGTGATCCCGAGACAGATAATGCTCAACGAGGACCAATTACCACTCGTGCCGGAGGCTCAGCTCCCGCCAAAATTCTGCCAATACGCGAGCGGACCATGCGATCAACAGTTTTCAACTGCCATCCGATCAGACGCACTCTTTGTATATCCAAGCAAACCTGAAAACATCGCCGATGCGATCGAGGGGGCAGCCAATCATCTCAGCAGAGTCGCAGGCGATCGTGTATGGACAACTTGGAAGAACCTTGACGTCCCAGGCCAGATCATATTCTGTGAGATTTGTAAAGCAATCAGGCATTCGAAGCTGGTCGTGGCCGACGTTACTACCCTAAATTTCAACCTCATGTTTGAAGTTGGCTACGCCGTTGGCTTGGGTGCGCCCGTCCTACCTATACGCGACACCTCGAACATTCGAGATGCGAAGGATTTCGAAGAACTCGGGCTGTTCGATACACTCGGCTACTTCGACTACTCAAATTCTGCCCACCTTAGCAACGAAATCCTCTCACGCGAAGGTATGGTTCCGCTCTCTCTGCAAAAGCCGACCCTAAATTCCGATCAGCCGCTTTACATAGTCAAGGGCCCGATCGAGAGCGACGGAATGATAAAACTTATGTCGGTCATAAAAAAGTCGAGGCTGCGGTTCCGGACTTTCGACGCCAAGGAAGTTGCCCGAATATCCGTTCATGAGGCATTCAAGCAAACCGTGTCCTCGCGGGCCGTAATACTTCACTTGCTATCCCCGGATACGCGCGGAGCGGACGTACACAACGCGAGATGTGCGTTCATCGCCGGACTCGCGATGGCGTCTCAGAAGCACACCGTCATGATCCAGCAAGGAGCCGCGAACCAGCCCATCGACTACAGAGATGTCGTCATTTCCTACCGGAAGCCTGCGCAGATCCCCGACCTCCTAGTCCCATTATTGGGTGACGTAATCGAGGAGATTCAGACAACTCGATTTGTGCCGACCGCGCTAAAGCTCAACCCGCTCCAGAAGATCGACCTCGGGGACCTGGCAGCCGAGAATGAAATACGCGCGCTTGACTCATATTTTGTCCCGACGGCCGAATACCAAGAGGTCAAGAGAGGACACGCACGTCTGGTGGTCGGGAGGAAAGGGACGGGAAAGACCGCGCTCTTTTACAGCCTCAGGTCTACCTTTCGCCCTCTCAGAAACCATCTCGTTCTCGATCTAAAGCCGGAAGGCCACCAGTTCGTAAAGCTCCGGGAAGCGGTGTTAGCAACCCTTCCGCCCGGCGTCCAGCAGCACGTGCTGACGGCATTCTGGAATTATCTTCTCGTCGTCGAGTTAGCCCACCAAATCGCACACTATGAGGCATCATTCGCCTATAGGGATGGGCGCATTCGCGGGTCTTTCGAGCGGGTCGTCCGGCTTCTCGATGAGGAAGAGACGACGGAGCAGGCGGACTTTTCTGAGAGGCTCCTGAACCTAGTCGACCGGATCGTTGAAAAGCGCTCGGAAATCAGTCGCCTCGCGACTACCTCTGAAATCACGAATCTAGTTCACTCAAAACCAATCCGAGAACTCAACGACGCGCTCGCCGAGCACCTCAGCATACAGAGGCGGGACATTTGGCTGCTTTTTGACAACCTCGATAAAGGCTGGCCCATTCAAGCAACTCGCGCCGAGGATATACTCCTTCTCCGCTCGCTTCTAGAGGCAACAAGGAAACTGCAACGGCAATTCGAGAGCCGCAACATCGACGTATATTCGGTCGTGTTTATCAGAAATGACATTTACCAACACCTGGTGCTCGAGCCCGCCGATCGCGGGAAAGAAACACCGGTCATGCTCGACTGGGACGACCGGGAATTGCTCAAAGACCTAGTAGCCAGGCGAATTGCGCAGAGCAGCGGTCTCGATCTGGACTTCGACGGAATCTGGGCCACTTTCTTCGCACCACATGTTCGGGGAGTTGACTCTTTCGACTACATAATTAATCGAACCCTGATGCGCCCCAGAGAGGTGCTCCGCTTCGTTCGCGAAAGCATAAACACAGCGGTAAATCGGCGCCACGAGACAGTCACCGAGGACGACATCCTCGAAGCTGAGCGAACATACTCAGCGGACGCCCTCGTGGACATCACGCTCGAAATGAAGGACGTTAAACCGGAATACGGCGATGCACCGTACGCATTTATCGATTCACCGGCGGTCGTATCGCGAAAACAGGTTGAGGAGACCCTGAGAAAAGCAGGAGTGACTGACGGGGATCTTTCCAGAGTGATCGATCTCCTTCTTTGGTTCGGCGTCCTCGGAGTTTACATCAATGAAGATGACGAGCGATATTCCCACCAATACGAGCACGATCCGAAGCGGATGACCGCAGGACTTAGAGACTATGCCTTTTGCATTCACCCCGCTTTTCGGGTAGCACTGAATTCCTCACCGGAAGTCGACTTTCGAATCTAGTGCGCGACACGAGCTAATCCGGTTGATCACCACCCGCGCCGTAGGCGCAACGGCCCTTAGCCCCGCGCTTCAGCGTGGGGTAATCGCACCCCCAACCACGAAACCGGAGTCCCGGAGGGACGGCGCACACCCTTTGCAGATTATTTCCCCGCTCCGTGGCACAATCGCTTCAGGATCAGCCCACGCAAAACCTGCGCCGCCGAAAGATCGCGCCTCTAAGCCCTGATGCTTCAGGAATCTGCGGCCAAGTCTTTTCCCTGCAGGATTCTAGCGCCGCGCGCACGGGCCAACCCGTTGCAAACAAGGAATTTGCTCCCAAACCCCAGGGGGGAGGGGGGGTCAAGCCTCTCCCAGGCCCTCACCACCCCATCTCCTGCATCCGCTCTTCGATGATGGCGCTGTAGTGGTCCATGCGGTTGGGGCGCCGCTTCAACGGAGCCGGCAGAATGGCCGCCAGGCGCGCCCCTTGCTCCCGGTCGATGGCCCGCGCGTCCTTTCCGTAATAAGCCCGCGCCGCAGCCTCTGCGCCGTAAATGCCCGGCCCCCACTCCACCACGTTCAAATAGAGCTCCAGAATGCGCTGCTTGCCCAGCACCAGTTCGGCCACGGGCACCAGCGTCGCCTCTCCGCCCTTGCGCAGCACCGACCGCCCGGTGCCGAAGAACAGGTTCTTCACCAGTTGCTGCGTAATGGTTGACCCGCCGCGAACCCGCCGCCCGCCCTCCATATCGTCTTCGGCAGCAATCTCCATCGCCTGCCAGTCAAAGCCGTGGTGCTGGTAGAAGCGCGCGTCCTCGGCCGCAATCACCGCGTGCTGGAAATCCGGCGAAATCCGGCTCAGCGGCACAAACGTGTAGCGCTCGCGATATGGCTTGCCTTCCACCCACGCCTGCAGGCGCCGCTCCATGTGCACGGCCGTCGTGGGCGGATCGATCCACCGCGCGGCCACCAGGCTCAGGGCCGCGAGCAGCCACAGCTGGGCAACGCCCGCCGCCACGCACAGCAAAACCGCCCGCACCCGCGCCGTGCGGCGAGCCCTGTTCTTTGGAATTGCGAGGGGCTGTAAAACCGCTCCGTCCGTCACAACGTAAGCATAATCCGCAACTCCTGACTACTGCCCTTCGGCAAGACAAGCCAAACTGGCCGCCGGAAGCTATGAGCGAGAGGCTACAACTGGTTGCATAAATGGTTCTTTGAAAGGGCACGACTTTAGTCGTGCCGAAAAAGGGCCAACAAAATCGCGGGCTTTAGCCCCTGAGGATGCGTTCCTCTCGCCTTCCGAGCATTTATGCAACCAGTTCTAGCAGCTGAAAGCTGGCGGCCTTGCGGCCGCCCCTCACATCTCATCAATCGCCTTGGCCGCGGCGTGAATGGCCTCGGCCATTTTGAGGATCTGCTCCGGCGTCGCGTTCCGCCGCAGCACCTTCGACATCACCGCGCCGCGCAGATCCATGAAAGCCTTCATCAGCTCCGGCGAGCGCCCGCGCCGGAAACCGCTTCCCGCTTCCTCGAGGCGCTCGAAGAGCTGATCCACGCGCGCCGCGTTGGCCTTCAGGTACGTGAGCCCCTGCGGCGTAACACCGTACACCTTCTTGCCCTCAGTCTCCGTGGCCGCGGCCAGGCCTTCCTCTTCGAGCAGCGTGAGCGTGGGATAGACCACGCCGGCGCTCGGCGTGTAGCCGCCGCCCAGCCGCTCTTCCATCGTCTTGATGAGCTGGTAGCCGTAGCTTGGCTGCTCGGAGAGCAGCTTGAGGATCACCAGCTTGATCTCGCCGGCGTCAAACATCCGCTCGCGGCCGTGACTGAAACCGCGCCCGAAGCCGCGGCCAAAGCCTCGGCCGAATCCCGGCCCTTGCCCGCCATAGCCTTCCGGCACCTCAAACCCGCCTGCGCGAGCCCAGCCGTGAGGCCGATCCGCCCTCTCGCGCGGATCGCAACGCTCCTGCTCTCTCTCATACCGCCGGCCACAGCGTCGACCGGACTCTTCGTGTTCAAAAACTCTTCCAAACATGGTCTTGGACCTCCTCGTCCAAAATATAGCTTAGACTATATCTCAAGATATATCGTAAGTCAACTAGAAAAATCGTCGCGCGCCAAATCCGGCGGTCCACTTCCAGGCCGGACTGCGTACGAGATCCCTCCGCTTGTATCGATAAATCTGCTTTTCGTCACCCATGGGGCGCGCCACAAAATGTCCCGATTTTGTGCGCAAATGCGCTATCGACGATCACACGTGTGAATGATTCCGGTTGAAATTCTGATACTTCCGATGAAAATTGCTCAAAACCAGCTTCCCTTTCCGCAGCTGCGGAGTAGAATCTCCCCTGTATGTCCGAGTCCATAAACCGCCGATCTGAGCAGATCGTCAAGCATCTTCTGTCCAGCGGCGCCGCCACCATTGAGGAACTTCTTGCCGTCGCCGGCTCGTCGGCCCCCAGCATCCGCCGCGACCTTGCCCGGCTGGAAAACCGCGGCCTGATCCGGCGCACCCACGGCGGGGCCGAACTGGCCGAGCCGCTGCTCTACGAACCCTTCCGTTATGACAGCTCGTTTCTCAAGCGCGAGCAGCGCCACGCTCCGGAAAAGCGCCGCATCGGCCTGGCCGCCGCGGAGATGATCCGCGAAGGCGAGACCGTGGGGCTTTCGGCCGGAACCACCACCACGCACATCGGCCGCAGCCTGCGCCATCGCGAAAAGATTCAGGTGGTCACCAACGCCATCAACATCGGCATGGAACTTTGCAATCGCACCGCCATCCGCACCTATCTCACCGGCGGTGTGGTGCTGTGGGCGTGGTCGTTCGCGCTCTCCGGCAACGCCGCGCTCAACTTTCTCGACACCGTCTATATGGATAGGGTCTTCCTGAGCGTCACCGGCCTCGACGCCGAGCGCGGGGCCACTTCGCTCGAAACCGACGAAGCCCTGGTTTATCGAAAAATGTTGAAGCAGACCAAGGAAGTGATCATTGTGGCCGACTCAAGCAAGCTGGGCAAGGTGAGCCCGGCCATCATCTGTCCGGCCAGCGAGATTCAAGTCATCATTACGGACACCGGCGCTTCGACCGAGCAGCTGGCGCCGTTTGAGCGCCAGGGAACCCGCGTGCTGCGCGTCTGAGCGCTCCCGCCCATTCGCCCGTTCAGCCGCGGCCGCCATTGCGAGATGCGGCGTTTTGCCCATCCAGCTCGCGCCGCAGCAAGCGCACCGCCTCGCGCACGTCGGCCTCGATCGCCGCGGGATTCTCCCCGGAAACGTGGCCGCCGTTCTTCCGCTTCAGCGATCCGTGCAGGCAGAACACGCCCGAGCGGCGCACCACTTCGGGCAGCGTCTCCAACTGCAGCCCGCCGCCGGCGATGATGCGGATGCGATCGCCAGCCTGGCGCTTCAGCGCGGCGATCGACTCCGCGCCGCCCAGCACTTCCTTGGCCCCGCCTGAAGTCAGCAGCCCTTGCGCACCCGATTCGATGACGCGCTCGAGCGACTCGCTCAGATCCGGAGTCTCATCGAAGGCGCGATGGAAAGTCGCCGCCAAAGGCCGCGCCAGTTCTACCAGTTCCCGCGTGTGCTCCACGTCCACGCGCCCGTCCTCGCGCAGAACGCCCACCGCCACTCCGCTGGCGTCGGCGTGCTTGGCGGCCGCAATCTGCCTGCGCATGAGCGCGAACTCTTCCGCGGAGAAAGCAAAGCTCCCCGCCCGTGGCCGGATCAGCACGTACACGGGAATCGCCAGGGCGCGCACGCTGGCCGCGATCAACTCCTCGCGGGGCGTGAGTCCGCCGCGCGCCAGTTCCATGCATAGCTCAATCCGGTCCGCGCCGCCCGATTCAGCGGCGCATGCGGCTTCCTTTGATTCGGCGCACAGCTCAAAAAACGCAGTCGTCATCACAAACCTGGTCAAAGCCTTCCGGTCTTCGGTCGATGCCCTGGCTGATTGCAACTCCCCGGGCGCGCGTGCGCCGACGCAGCGGAAAAAGACGGCCACCCAACTCTGCGGGAAAACGCAGCACATTTCGCAAGAAAGATGGCACAAGATTGTTCGATATTGGCATGATCCCGATGAATCGAGCAATTAGTTGATTGAAACTACTGTATTCAATCACTACTTGTCAAGAACCAAACTGAAATTCGAGAACCAACGTACCTGTCTGCCTCTCCAATCTCCCTGATTTTGCGTCCCTTAGACTACAACTTTGGTCACAATTATGCCTGTTTTTCGTTCTCAACGTCACAGATTTGATTGTTTGCCTCAAATATTTTCAATTTTTCTATTGCATTTCGGCAGAAAGCTGGGATAGTATGTGTCGCATCGAATATTGCGCATTTGGCCGTCATTCGATCAGAAGACAAATCGAGCTCGCGCGGGCACCTACGTCAAGCCGATCGAGCTTCGCGCGAGAAACCATTTGCCTTCATGACTTATCCGGCGAGCCCCCTTCGCCGGCCTGCACGGGATCGCCGCACTGCGGTTGGCACGCGCTTTTTTCCAGCCGCTCGCCTCGCGATCCAACCACTCACCTGAACACTTAGCGTAAGGAGGTTCCAGTGAAACTGATTAACCGGAAACACCTGATCAAGGTTGGCGTCAGCTGTCTCATGGCCCTGGCGGCGGCAACTTGTCCCCGCGGCTGGGCGCAGCAGGCTGCCGGTTCAGTGACGGGATTGGTCACGGACGCCGCGGGCAACGCCGTTCCCAACGCCACGATCACCGTGCGGGACGTCGACCGCAACACGACCTGGGTGACCACCACCACGAGCGCGGGGCTCTACGAGTTTCCCACCATCCCCGTGGGCACGATCGAAGTGAAGGTCGAAGCTCCGGGGTTTGCCACGGCGGTGCGAAGCGCCTTCACGCTCATCCTCAACCAGGTGGCGCGCGTCGATTTCGCGCTCAAGGTAGGCGCCGTCAGCCAGACCGTCGAGGTAAACGAGGCCCCTCCGCTGCTGCAGACTGCGTCCTCGGAGATGGGCACGCTGATCGACGCCAACGCCGCCTCGAATCTGCCGCTGGCCACGCGCGATATAAATCAATTGACACTGTTGGCCCCGGGCGTCCTGACTTCCAACATCTTTGCTTTCGAATCGCCGCAAACCACCTTCGGCACTGGACGGCCTTACGTCAACGGCGCACGTGAGCAAGACGATAACTTCATGATCGACGGCATGGATGACAATCAGCCCGACAACAATGATGTTTCCTACACGCCTTCGCCCGACGCTGTACAGGAATTCAACATCATCGTGAGTAACGCGCCCGCCGACTACGGCGACTATGCCGGCGCCGTAATCGTGGAGTCGCTCAAGTCCGGCACGAACCAGTTCCATGGCGGCGTCTATGAGTACATTCGCAACACCGATCTCGACGCGAACAGCTGGCAGGACAAGGCAGTTGCGTTCATCAGCGGATACGGCACGGCAACCACGGTGCCACGTCCCGCGCTGCAATGGAATGAATTCGGCGGCCAGGTCGGCGGTCCCATCGTCAAGAACAAGCTCTTCTTCTTCGCCGACGAGGAAAGCTCGATATACAACCAGCCGAAGACTGGAGATCAGAACCAACTGGTTCCCAATTCCAGCTTCTACACTCCCTCCACCGGCAATTCCGGCGGATCGGTTTATGATCTCGGCTGGTTATGCACCCAGGCGGGCGGATCCTTCAATGGCTCCGGCCAGTGCTCCGTTGGCGGCGGCCAGTTGTATATGCCGGCGGCGGGAGTGGCGGCGGCTTCACGCCCGATCATTCCTTACGATCAGGTCCCCGTTTCTGCGGCCGATCCGGTGGCGAAGGCCCTCGTGGCCTTACCTGCATTCCAGAACCAGGTATCGACGTTGAACTACTTTACGAGCGGTTACACGCATAACTACCAAGGAGACGCGAAGATCGAGTGGGAGCCCTCATCGAGCGATCACGTCACCGGCCGCTATACCCAGATGTACACGCACCTCATCAACAGCAACGGCGCTGATGTGCTGACGCCAAACCTGGAGCGCCAGTATCCGTTGAAGACCATTGTGGCCGACTACGTGCACACATTTACGCCCACGCTGATCAACGACCTTCGCTTAGGCACCACCATCTTCCCAGCCAACGATCAAATCTATTCCTCCGCGGTGAGCGGCAATATTAATACCACCATCGGCCTTCCCGATGTTCCGGTCAACGTTCTGCCCTCGATCAATTTCGGATGGGGAACGGTGGGCGGCAGCGATGGCCCCGAGGTCTTCCACGACACCACCAACCAAATCGAGGACTCGCTGACCTGGATTCATGGCAAGCACTCGATTCACACCGGCTTCCAGTTCCTGCATTACGACATGAACGACACCTATGCCGGCAACAACGGCGAAGCTGGAGCGTGGACGTTTAATGGGCAATACACAGACAATACAGGGGCCGCGGGGACCCAGACCGCGGCTTATGCGGACTTCCTGCTTGGCATGCCGTATACAGTCGGCGTCGGCGAGCCCATCCACTTCCACTTGGTCAACAGTCTTGGCGCAGGTTTTGTGCAGGATAACTATCAGGTCGCTCACAGCCTGACCCTGAATCTCGGTCTCCGCTATGAAGTGGTGACTCCGCGCGGCGACCGTACGACGGACAACAACATCAACTTCGACCTGGTCACGGGAACTCCTGAGGTCGGCACCAATTACAACACGTATTGGGGCATGGGCGACGTTGAGCCCCGCTTCGGTTTTGCGTATCAGCCTGCCTGGGCGCCGAACACCGTGATCCGCGGCGCCTACGACATCTCCACCTATATGGAGGGCAACGGCATCAGCAACATGGCCGTGATCAACCCGCCGAATTCGATCCTCATCGATCAGACCAACGTGGGTACGACAGGGGTGCCGCAAAACACGCTGTCGAACGGCTACGCACCTTACCAGAATGCCTGCACCGTGGCCGAGCTGAAAGCGCTCTCCCCGGCCTGCCTGAGCGGCGAAGTAACGCACGCCACCAATCCCAACCTCCGGCCGGCCATGAACCAGCAGTGGAACCTTACCGTGCAGCATCAGTTCAAGAACAACTTCACCACATCGGTGGGATACGTCGCCAACCACGACGAGCACATGGCTGACATCTACTGGTACAACCAAAAGGAGCTGTCCAGCGGCTTCCAACCGCCAGCAAACGATGTCACAGACATTTGGGGCAACAAATATGATCCTCCGAACGTTGTTGCTGGTCCTTATATGCAGCAACTCGTGACCGCCGGCGTGAGCCAGGCCCGCTATAACGCTTCCGATGCAGTCTCCTGGTATAACGCGCTGGAAGCGACCGTCTCTCAGCGCGGTTACCATGGCCTCGATCTACAAGCCAACTTCACCCTCTCACGCTGCAATACCGATTCACTGGGCTATTTTGGCGTGTACGGCGACGAGGAAGGCCTGGGCGAACAGCAGAACGAAGCCGGCGGCAACTTCTTCCAGAACGAGTACAACCCTTTGGGCGACTACGGCAAGTGCACCATCGACGCTTTGGCAGCTTTCAATGCCTATGGGATCTATAGCCTTCCCTTCGGCCGGGGCAAGACCTTCGGAGCCGACGTTTCCAAGGCTGCCGATGAAGTCATCGGCGGTTGGAACATTGCCTTGGATACGACCATCCACTCGGGCTTTGCCGTTACTCCCATAGACGGCGAGTGGATGGGCTCTTTTAATGCGGCCGGAGCCTCGAACCTCACAGCGCCCGGGACTTACATGCCACGTCCGGATTGCAACTCAGCTGTTTCCCCGAACTCGCCCATGATTACCGAGCAAATCGGGAGCAGCATCGGCAGGGTCAACCTGAACCCGGCGTACGTTTCCCCGCAAGCCGACGGACAATTCGGAACCTGCCCGGTCGGCTCGATGCGCGGACCCCACCTTAAGACTGCCGACCTCAACCTCAACAAGACCTTCCCAATCACTGAAGGAACCAACCTTACCTTCATGGCGCAGTTTATGAACCTGACGAACACACCGATCTTCAGCATTCCGGCAACGTGGGATGACAACTACAGCTCCTGCGAGTATTGCAGCAGTATTCGGACGACCGGTCCCAATGGAGGCGGATCCAACACAGTGGGCGTATACGGCTTGCTGGATGGATCAAATCCAGGCCGCGAGTTGGAGTTCGCGCTCAAGTTCAACTTCTGACCCATCGCTCCATCCCGCTCTGCGCGCCCAGGATTCTTCGGGCCGGCGCGCAGACAAGTGAAGCCCGAAGCGCATGCGCTTCGGGCTTCAGCTTTTTAAACGCGATTTTTGCTTATTGCAGCAGGCCAAACTCGGCCACGCCGCTGGGCGTGCCCACGAATACTTTCCCGTTCACGATCGTCGGGGTCACAAACTTATTGCCCCCGCCGAAGTTGTCGCGCCCGCCGGCCGCCTGGGTGCTGTCGTAGAGCTCGGCCAGCGTGGCGGCATTGAAGGCGTACAGGACTGCATTCGAGTTGTTCGCGACCGCCCACACGATCCCGTTCGTGGTTCCGTTCGCGCTGACCGAGGGCGTTGCGCCCGGATAAGTGAACGTCGCCGTGCTCTGGTATTGCGGCGTGGTCGCCAGCATGGCGTTGGTGATGGGGAAAGCCTTAAGCGTCCCACCCACGTCTGCGTAGTAAACCGTGTTGTTGAAGTAGGCCGGCATGGCCCAAACGCCGCCCAGCACGTTGTCGAGCTCCTGGTAAATGGCGCTGTCGTTGTTGGCGTTGAACTTGCCCATGTTGTCGCGGTTCACCACGTAGATGTTGCCATCCTTGCCCGCACCCACGGCCAGGTAATGCACCGTCCCGGAGTTGTCCGTCATGTCGGGCAGTACCAGCGCGCCGCCCGAGCCCAGATCTTCATCGTTGTTCGACTCCGACACCGTGTTCGACATTTCGAAGTAATCGGTCACGGCCAGCGTGCCATTGGCCGTCGAAACCTTGATGAACCCGTTGCCGTAATCGCTCTGCGAAGGGAAACCGCTCGCATTGAGCGTGGTGTCAAAGGTGCCGTTGGCGTCGAGGAAGTAAATATAGCTGTTCGCATCGGCAGCCAGCCCTGCGCCCGCCATCCAGATAGAGCCTTCGCTCCCGTTCGGCGTCAGGTTCAGCACCGCGGACTGTTTGAGCGTCAGCTCGTTGTAGCCCATCAGCCAGCCGGTATAGGGTCCGCCGTCGCAGTGCGAGGTAAATCCCATGTAGAGGGTGCCGTTCAGCAGCAGCAATCCGGCCCGCTCGGCGTACTGGCTGGGATCGAAAACCACGGTGCCGTTGGAACTGTTGTCGCCCGTTCCCGGATAAGTGGCCGTAATCTCCGTTGGGCTGCCAGTGAGCTCCGCGCCCGTGGTGATGTCCAGCGCGTGCAGCCGCTGGTGGTAGTTCCCCGACGAATCGAGCGACATGCCCACCACAAAAATGGCGCCGTTCGGCCCGTCGCTGCGGTCGATTACCGGCGTCGTCGTAATGCCGATGTTGGGCGAAATCTGCCCGCAGCCGTGGTCGCCGCTGGGTGTTTCGCCGGTTTCCAAAACCGACGTTTTCCAAAGCAGGGTTCCGGTGTCCGCGTTGTAGGCGTAGACACTGTCGCTCTCGGTGGCAAAGTAGACAACGTTCTGCGCGGTGCCGCCGACGGTCAAGCCGGTGAGGTAAAGCGGCTCGCCGTTCACCTGGTCGTCTCCCGCGAAGGTGCGGATCAGCCCGAAGCTCGAGGAGTTTACGTTGGTCAGCGTCAGCGTGGTCTCGTTCGCATTCAGGCCGGTGCGGCCCACGTCAACGTGGTAGGTCACGATGTCCACGCTGGGCCCTGCCGCGGATACGATGAGCGTGAAGGAAGCCGAATGGCTGAGAGTGCCCGATGTGCCGGTGAACTCCACCGTCGAGCTGCCGGCAGCAGCTGACGATGACGCCGTAAAGTTGACCTGCTGCGGCGTGCCCGGCGTGAGGGTGAAGCTGGCAGGAGAGGCGGTAACGCCTGTCGGCAGGCCGCTGATCGTCACCGAGATGGTTCCGGTGAATCCATTGAGAGCGGTCGCCGAGACTGACACCGGCTGCGCGCTACCGCCCGCAGTGACACTCAGGCTTGTCACATTGACCGATAGCGAAAAATCAGGATTGCCGACCGCGGCGGACACCATGAGCGTGAAGGAAGCCGAATGGCTGAGAGTGCCCGAGGTGCCGGTGAACTGCACCGTCGAGCTGCCGGCGGCGGCTGACGAAGATGCCGTGAATTCGACCTGCTGCGGCGTGCCCGGCGTGAGAGTGAAGCTGGCAGGAGACGCAGTGACGCCCGCCGGCAGGCCGCTCAATGCCACGTTGATGGTTCCGGTGAATCCATTGAGAGCGGTTGCCGAGACTGACACCGGTTGCGCGCTACCGCCCGCAGTGACGCTCAGGCTTGTCACATTGACCGATAGCGAAAAATCGGGATTTGCTGGAGCTGCAGTCACGATGAGCGAGAAGGAAGCCGAATGGCTGAGAGTGCCCGATGTGCCGGTGAACTGCACCGTCGAGGTGCCGGCGGCGGCTGACGACGCGGCCGTGAAGTTGACCTGCAACGGCGTCCCCGGCGTCAGGGTCAGCGTGGCCGGAGACGTAGTGACCCCCGTCGGCAGTCCGCTCACGGTCACGTTGATGGTTCCGGTAAATCCGTCGATGGCGGTCGCCGTCAGGGTCAGCGATTCGGCGCTGCCGCCCGCAGTCAGGCTGAGCGCAGAACTGCTCAGGAGAAAGGAGAAATCGGGCGAGCCGCCTCCGCTTTTGGTGTTGTAGACAATTCCGCTGCAGCCGCACCATACGCAGGCCAGCACCGGCAGGAGCAGCCAGCTCAGCCGCATCTTCTTGGTGCGCAGGGGCCTTCCCGGCCTCGAGGAGTCGCTCAGGGGGAGTCGCGCCATAGGCCTTCCTCGTTTTAAAGCCAGTCTGGCACAGTGCAACCATGCTGTCGAGTTGCCAGACTGTTACCAAGGACCGTGGTACCAGGCCAACCAATGGTGGCAGCATGCTGCCGGCTCGGGAGACTACGGCGCGGGATGGCTCGCGGAAGCGGTTGCCTGCGAAGGCGGGGATGCCTGCCGGCCGTCAGCCTTGCCCAGCGAGATCACCTCGAGCCGGACCGGGGCCACGCCCAGCTTCACAATGCCGAGCTGCTCGGCCGCTGCGTAGGAAAGATCGATCACATGGCCTTCCGGTAGCGCGCCGCGGTCGTTCACCCGCACCAGCACCGATTTATGGTTCCTGAGGTCCACCACCCGCAGCAGGGTGCCGAAGGGCAAAGTATTATTCGCTGCCGTCATAGCCATCATGTCGAACCGCTCGCCGCTGGCCGTCCAGTGTCCCTGGCGCATCTCGCCGTACCAGGTGGCGATCCCATGCAGGGATTCGAAGGGGATGTGCGCTTTGGCCGACGGGCGCGCTGCGGTGAGAACGCTCGCCGGAGGAGCTGCCGGGGGCAAAGTTGCAGCCGGCCGGGCCAGCGGTGCGTCCGCCTGCACTGTGAGCGTCGAGTCCCAAAAGACCACCGCCGCCATGGCTACCGACAGGATGGCTGCCACAGGCCAAAACCAGCCTGGCTTCGGCGGAGCCGTATAGGGGGAATTCTGGCGTCGAAGCATTCGCATATTTTACTAAACCACCGCTTCCCTCTCCCTGCCGGTTTTCCACTTTTTCATTCGTATCTATTTGAATTTAAAAGACAAAACTTTCGAGTTAAAAGAATGCTCCAGGAGCCGCCGCAGTCCCGACCGGCAGGAAACAGGGCCTGGACGGTCTTCACTCGCTCGATCCGGTCCGGCATGAACCATAGCAACAAGTGTTCCAGGCCAATTTGCTTCGATGCCGGTTTTCGGTCTCGCGGCTTTACCTGGGGTAAGCTGGAGTGGAATCATCCATGCCCCTCAGTTCCGCTCCTTTTTTTGCATTTCTGGCTGCGGTTTGCCTGCTCTTCTGGCTCTCGGTCCGTCTGCGCCCTTTGCAACTCGTGCTTCTGGTGGCGGCCAATCTCCTTTTTCTCGCGCACTTCAGCCTCATTTACCTGGCATTGCCCGCGGCCGCGCTCATCGACTATAGTGTCGGACTCGGGCTTGGCCGTTTCAAGCATTCGGGCCCTCGCCGCTTCCTGCTCGGCATCTCCCTCGCTGTCAATCTGGGCCTGCTGCTGACCATCAAGCTGGTTCCCCGCGTCACCCACGCGAGCTGGCGCTGGCTGCTGCCGCTCACGCTTTCTTTCTATTGTTTTCAATCGCTTACGTATACTATCGACCTTTATCTGCGTGAAATGCGGCCCACGCGCAGCCTGCTTGCCTATCTTGCCGGCGCGCTCTTTTTTCCTTCCATCACCGCCGGACCCATCCCGCGCATGGGCAAGCTGCTTAACCAGCTCACCGCTCCCTTCCTGCTCACCACCGAAGATGGCGCCCAGGCGCTGCTGCTCATCGGCACCGGCCTGGTGAAGAAACTTCTGGTCGCCGACTTCCTCGCTAACAACCTCGTCGACCGCATCTTCGACACCCCCGCCCTCTACTCGAGCAGCGAGATTCTTCTCGGGATCTACGGCTACGCGCTCCAGCTCTTCTTCGATTTTTCCGGCTATACGGACATCGCCCGCGGCGCAGCCAAGCTCCTGGGCATCGAGCTGCCCGAGAACTTCCGCCGCCCTTATCTTGCCGTCAACATTGCCGAGTTCTGGCGCCGGTGGCACATTACGTTTTCTGAATGGCTCCGCGATTATCTCTTCGATTTCTTTCCCAAGCGCCGCAAGCGCCCCATCCTCTCCTATGGTTATGCCTTTCTGCTCACCTTCATGCTCGGCGGCCTTTGGCACGGCCTCTCCTGGAACTTTCTCATCTGGGGCACGCTGCACGGGCTCGCCCTGGGGGTGGTCTTCGCCTGGAAGAAGCGCCGCGCCGTGCCTTCGCCGGCGTGGTGGGCCAAACTCCTCGCCGGCCTCTTGACCTTCCATTTTGTGTGCTTTACCTGGATCTTTTTCCGCGCCTCCACGCTCCCCGGCGCGCTCCAGATCCTGCGCGGCCTTGGCCGCCACACCTGGTCGCACGCCAACCTGACTCTGCCGGTCGCTCTCATGCTCATCGCCGCGGCCCTTCTCCAATGTCTGCCTTCAGGCTGGTTCGACCGCGGGGCGCGCATCACGGCCCGAGCTCCTTTCTGGGTGCAGGGGCTCGGTCTTGCCGCTCTCGTCCTGCTCATTCAAACCCTCACCGGCCGCGGCTCCGCTCCGTTTGTCTATGGCAATTTCTAGCGGCTCCAAATCCCGCGCCTCCAATTCCCGCGCTTCCAGCCGTTTGCCGCTCCGTGCCATTCCGCCGGGGTTCCGGCACCCAAGCCGCGGCTTCCCGTTCAAAACCGCACTGGCCATTTTGGTCGCGGTCGCGGCGCTGATCGCCTGGCGCGTCCGCACCCACTCCAAGGGATACGCCCCCGGAGTCTTCACCCAGGCCTTCCGCCTGCGCTGGCCCGCGCGTCCCGTTCCTCCGATCGTTCAAATCCCCGTTCCCATCAACCTGCCCCCGCCGTCACCCCTCCTCGAGGACGACTCCCACGAGCTCGATCCCTTTTTCGCCGCACTCTGGAAGCTCGAACAGGCGAAGTCTCCCGGCGTGGTCACCGTCCTCCATTACGGCGACTCGCCCACTACCGCAGACCTTATCACCGGCGAAATCCGCGCCCAGTTGCAGGACCGCTTCGGCGATGCCGGCCGCGGCTACACGCTCATCGCCAAGCCCTGGGCCTGGTACGGCCATCGCGGCGTGGAGATAAGCGATCACGGCTGGAAGATCCGCACCGGCGTGGGCCTGATCCGCGAAGGCGTCTATGGCCTGGGCGGCGCGGCGTTTGAAGGCCAGCCCGGCGCCTCAAGCAAATTCACCCTCACCGAATCTCCGCAATCGGCCGCCGAAATCGAATACCTCGCCCATCCCGGCGGCGGCGTCTTCGCCGTCGAGGCCGACGGCGTCCAGATCGCGGCGCAGGCCACCAGCGCCGGCACGCTGGCCGCCGTCTCCCTCCGCGTCCCGCTCCCGCCGGGCACAAAGATGGTCACACTTCTCGTCACGCAAGGCACGGTCACCCTCTTCGGCATCGACTTCCGCCGCGGGTCGACGGGACTTCTGTATGACAGCCTCGGTCTCAATGGCGCCACCACCAGCGTCCTGGCGCGCGTGCTCTCACCCGGCATCTGGCATGAGGAGCTCGACCACGCCGGCCCTGCGCTCATCGTGGTCAACTACGGCTCCAACGAAAGCAGCTTCGGCGATTTTGTCCACAAACAGTACGCGTCCGAGCTGCGTCTCGCCATCGACCGCATCCGCAAGGCCGCGCCCAATGCATCTATCCTCATCATGAGCCCCATGGACCGTGGCGAACGTCAGGGACTTGACGATATAGAGACCATGAGCACCATCCCTGAAATCGTCGACATCCAGCGCCAGGTGGCGGCCGAAACCCACTGCGCCTTCTTTGACACCTACGACGCCATGGGCTCCAGCGGCACCATGGCGCGCTGGTTCGCGGCCAGTCCCCGCCTGGTCACGGCCGACCTGTTGCATCCCACGCCACAGGGGGCCGCCATTGTGGCTACTCTGTTCATTCAGCAATTGAGCCTGCGGTATGATCGTTGGAAGATGCAGCAAGGAATCGCGCTCCCCCCGGTTGCCGCGCCGGCCGCGCCCAAACCTGCTGAGGCGCAGGCCGCCGCGCAGGACAAGACCCCCGGCCCCGCTCGCTCTTCGGCCGGCCAGAAAGCCGGGACGCCATGAACGCCCGCCGTTTTCCTGGAGCGGCGTTCCTGCCGGCGCTCGCTGCCCTCGCGCTGCTTCCTGCCTGCGCGCAAACCACGCCGGCCCAGAAGAAATCCTCCGCGCCGCCGGCGGCCTCATCCGCGCACCACACGGCCGCCCGCGCCAGCCGCACAGCCAACGCCCGCAGGCGCACTGCCCGCACCCGCGTTCACTACTACGCGCTGCGCGTGAGCCCCGAACGCCGCGCCGCGCTGGTTGAAGAGATCGGCGCCCGCCTCAAAGAGCCCGCGCCCCACGCCATCGCCAATGATGACGCGCTCGGCGGCTTCTACGCCCAGCTTGCCTCGCGCGAAATGGAACGGCACTCGGGCGAGCCGGCCACAGGTACGCTGCGCGTTCTGCAGTGGGGCGACTCCCACACCGCCGCCGACGAGTTCACGGCCGAAACCCGCAGCCTCTTCCAGGCGCAATTCGGCGACGGCGGCATCGGCTACTCCTACTCGGGGCACCCTTTCGCCGGCTATCGCATCATTGGTTCTTCCCGCTCCCAGTCGCCGGGCTGGAAGACCCAGGGCAACAAATTCCTTGACCTCGGCGACGGCGACCTGGGGCTAGGCGGCATCAGCATCAGCGCCGACCGCGCCGGCGAGTGGGTAACCCTCGACGCGCCCTGCACCGAGCTCGAGCTCCAATATCTCGAGCAGCCCGGCGGCGGCAGCCTGCGCTTTACTGACAACGACGGCGACCCCGTCGAGATCCAGACCGCAGCCGACCAGATCGGCGCCGGCACCTTCCGCTATCCCTGCTCCGCCGGCGATCACCACTTCCAAGTCACCACCGAAGACGCCGCGCCCGTCACCCTGCTCGGCTGGGTGGCCACGCAGCCCGGCGTCACCTGGGAGTCGATCGGCATCAATGGCGCGGAAGCCCCGCTCATCCTCAAGTGGAACCAGTCGCTCTTTTCCTCTTATCTCAAGGACAACTCGCCCTCCCTGATCGTGCTGGCCTACGGCACCAATGAGGCCGCCAGCCCAGACTGGGTCGAGCAGAGTTACGAGCAGACCTTCGCCAGGCTCATCGACACCATCCACCAATACGTGCCTGAGTCCTCGATCCTCGTCATCGGTCCCGGTGACCGCTTCGTGCTTCGCCACCATGCCTGGCGCGACTACGACGGCACCGGCCGCATCGTTGAAGCACAGCGCGCCGTCTGTGGCACCCACGACTGCGCCTACTGGGACTGGCAGGAGCGCATGGGCGGGGCCGGCGCCATGCAGGAGTGGGTCTACGCCGGCTGGGCGCAGCCCGATCATACTCATTTCACAGGCGACGGCTATCGCGCCCTCGCCGACGCTTTCATGGCCGATCTCATGGCCGGCTTCCAATCCTATAAAGATCGCCACTCCCCGGAGACTGAAACCGCCGTCCAGCAAGCCAAGCAAGGAGCCACGAATGGGCCAGGAAGCACGAATCCTTAAAGTGCTGCAGCGCGTCTCGGGAAAAAATCTCGCCCCCGCCGCCGACGAATCGCTTTTTGTCTCCGGCCTGCTCGACTCCTTTGCGCTCACCGATTTTGTGGCCGCCCTCGAAGAGGAGTTCGGCGTCTCCATCCCCGACTCCGATCTCTCCGCGCGCAAGTTCGACACCCTCGAAAAAGTCGACTCCTACATCTCTGCGAAATCGGCTTAATGGCCTACATTCGCGCGTTCGGTTCGCATCTGCCCGCGCGCCGCGTGGGCAATGACGAATTGGCTTCGCTCGTGGGCGCCACGCCCGAGTGGATTCTCTCCGTTTCCGGAATCGAAGAGCGCCGCTACGCAGCGGATGAAGAAACCGTCGCTTCGCTCGGCCTCGCCGCCGCGCAGGATTGCCTCGCCAACGCCGGCGTCACTTCCAATCAACTCGGCCTCATCCTCGTCTCCTCGGGCTCCGCTGACCATCTCTCCCCTGGCCCCGCCTCGCAGATCGCCGCAGCCCTCGGCCTCGCATCCACACCCGCACTCGACATTCCCGTCGCCTCCGCGGGCTCGCTCATCGCGCTCGCGCTGGCCAACGATCTCGCACCGCGCTTCGGCAAAGTTCTCGTCGTCGGCGCGGAGATCATGTCCCGCCGCATCGAACGCACTCCCCAAGGCAAAGACACCGCGATCCTCTTTGGCGACGGCGCCGGCGCGTGTCTCGTCGATTTAGAATCCGGCTGCGCCGATCCGCAGACCGTCTGCCTGCGCATCGCCGATTCTCTGCTCTTGACCGACGGCAGCGCCGCTGAAATTCTCAAGATCGAGAACGGCCGCATTCTCATGGAGGGCAAAACCGTCATCCTGCAGGCCTACCGCAAAATCCCGCGCGCCATCCACGACCTGCTCGCACGCAATGCGCTCACCCCGGCTGACGTCCAGGTCTTTCTGCTGCATCAGGCCAATCTCAACCTCATCGAGCGCGTCGCCGCCGGCCTCAAAGTGCCGCGCGAGCGTTTCTTCGTGAACATCGCCCGCTGCGGCAACACTTCCTCGGCTTCGCTGCTCATCGCCGCCGCCGAGTGGCGTCGCGCGCACACCGCCCCTCTCACCGGCCCGGTGGTGTTCTCAGCCTTCGGCGCCGGCCTCAACTGGGGCGCGCTGCTGGCGCTGCCAGCGTGAGCGTCTCCGCAAGGTGCATTGCGCGCTGAGCGCACGCGCCCGATTTCGGGCCTCGAATTATACTTCTCTCGCCGGGAGAATTGCCTCCATACCCATGCGCAAACGGGCCACGCTTCTCGTTCTCTGCGTCCTCGCCACGCCGGCGTTCGCAGCCAAACTGCTCTCCATCGACCAGGTGGAGCAGTTGCTCTCCAAGCTCGAGGGCAAGCCGGACGGCAAGGTGGCCGGCGAGCTGGACGCCGTGCAGCTCACGGAGCGCGTGAGCCCGGCGCGTTTGGCAAAGTGGGAAGCCACGTTTCCCGGCGCCCGCACCCACGACGAGCTGATGCGGCTGGCCGATCTCTCGGCCTTTCAGAATCCGCCCGTCGACGACCTGCTCCGCGATCCCGAGCCGGACGCCGCAACCCAGGTGCAGATTCTCACCCAGGCCGCGAAATATGTGCGCGCCACCATGGCGCGCCTGCCCGATTTCTTCGCCTCGCGCGACACCACCCACTTTGAAAGCCTGATCTCCCAGCGCCTGGATTACTCCGTGGGCTCTCCGGGAGCGGGCGGAGTCGACGAGCACGAGTCCCTGGGCTCGATTTCTCTCAAGGAGCCTCGTGTCGACACTTTAAACGAGATCGAAGCCGTCCACCTTGCCGGCCAATTCAGCGCCACCGTCACCTACCGCAACGGCCACGAGGAGCCGGACGAGGCGAAACAGAAAAAAGAGCCCCGGATCGGGCTCACCAGCAGCGGAGAGTTCGGGCCCATTCTCGCCGTGGTTCTAGGCGACGCGCTGCAGAGCAAGATTGGCTGGCTGCGCTGGGAACAGGGTGCGAGCGAACCGGAGGCGGTCTTCCAATTCTCCGTGCCGGAAGGCAAATCTCATTTCGCGGTGAATATCAGCGAAGGGGGCCAGACGCTCACCCTCGCCCCTGCGTACCACGGGGAAATCGAGATCGATCCGGCCACGGGCGAAATTCTGCGCCTCAGCGAGATCGCGGATATGACCTCTCCGCACGCGGGGCTGCTCGCCGCCATCCTGGTGGAGTTTGCGCCGGTCACCATCGCCGGCCGCACGGTCATTTGCCCCGTGCACGGCGTGGCTTTCTCGCGATTTCCAGCGCCCAACGCAGCTCCCGGCCCCACCGTGCCTTTGCAGACGGAGCTCAACGACGTCGCCTTTACCCACTATCACGAACTCCGCTCCGAGGTACAGATCCTGGCCAATAACGCAGCCGGCGGCAACGGCAATGCGCCTGCGGTGAGCGCGACGCCGCCAGCCGCGGCCGCGGCCACTGCAACTCCCGAGTCTGCGTCGGCCCCGGCGGCCACACCTGCGGCGCCCGTGACCCCGGCCGAAGCCACGGCCGCCAACGCGGCCCCTGCCGCAACTTCACCAGCCGCGGCGCCGGTAGAAGCGCCGGCATCACCCGCTGCAGATTCATCGCCCGCACCGGCTGCACCTGCGGAATCGGCCGCGACCGCGCCTCTCTCACCAACTTCCGCGCCCGCGACGCCAGCGCCCGATGCTGCAATCGCCCGCACCACCACCAGCGCTCTTCCTTCCGGCGCAGTTCTCGAAAGTAATGCCCAACTGGTTCTCGTGGATGTGGTGGTCACCGACCACGGCCGCCCAGTCGCTGGATTGAGCCGCGACCGTTTCCATATTGATGAGGATGGGCACGAGCAGCCGATCGCGTCGTTCGAGGAGTTGAAGCCTGCGGCAAAAACCGCACTTGCCGAACCTCCTGTCTTGCCTGCGGGGACTTACTCCAACGTCCCCACCTATCCCGAGACCGGCTCCGTAAACGTGCTGCTGCTCGACGCGCTGAACACACCGAGCAGCGATCAGGAGCAGGTGCGGCGCGCCATGATCGCTTATCTCGGCTCCATTCGGCCCGGCTCGCCCCTCGCCATCTTCACGCTCTCCTCGCGCCTGCGCATGGCCGCCGGGTTTACCACTGACGTTGCGCAACTACTCAAGGCTCTCCAAGGTGAGCGAGCGAAACCGCAGAGCGCGTCGGGCGTCGGTTCGGGCCGCAGCTCCGATATGTCCGCTGACCTTGAGCAGGCGGCTTCGAGCATCAACACCAACGGCGACCCGGGAACCATCTGGCTCGCGTCGCAGATCATGCAGTTCGCCGCCGACATGAAGGCCTACGACACCAACCAGCGCGCGGCCATGACCCTCGAAGCCTTCAGCGAATTGGCGCGCTATCTCGCCGCCATTCCGGGGCGCAAGAACGTGATCTGGCTCTCGGGCTCGTTTCCCATCGGCCTCTCGCCCGATGCGAACCTGCGCACACCCGCCAGCGATCTGCGCGACAACTCACTCGACATGGAGCGGACCAGCGTACTTCTGGCGGCGGCGCGCGTGGCCGTGTATCCCGTGGATGCGCGCGGCGTGCTGATGGCGCCGACCGCAGGCTCAACGTCCGTTCCGCCCCCAGCCTTCCCGTCGCCTGAACAACCGTTAGAAGGCGATGCCACAGATACCGCAGTGAGTCGCGAAAATCAGGTTTTTGGGGTGCAGACCGCACAGGAAAAGGACACCATGAACGCGATCGCCCAAGAGACCGGCGGCCACGTGTATTCAACCGGCAACGACCTCAGGAAAGCCATGGCAGAGATCGTGGCCACGGACTCGAGCTACTACGCTCTCAGCTACGTCCCGCCGCAACGGAAGACCGGCGCGCGCGGACCCCAATTCCACAGCATCGCGGTAAAGGTCGATGGCGGCTATCAGCTGGCCTACCGGCGCGGCTACTACGCCAACGAGGCCGCCGCGCCTGTTGCCGGCGCACCCGGCAGCGCGCCCGCGCCCATGCTCGCGGCAGCTTTGCCGGGCGCCCCGCCGGCCACGCAGATTCTGTTTGAGGCGCGGGTGCTCCCCGAAAGCGATGCGCAGCCCGACTCCCCGGCGACCGGCGCCGCGCTGGCAGCTGGACCGGCGAGCGCAACCGCTGACGCCTTGAAGCCCGCGCACCGCTATGGAGTGGACCTCAATATCGACCCGCAGAGCCTCACCTTTTCTGAGTCCGCCGATGGCTCACGCCGCGCGCAGCTCGAGTGCGCGCTGGTGGCCTTCGACCCAGCGGGCAAGCAGCGCAACTCCCTGGCCCGCACCTTGGACGTAAATCTATCCGCGCAGCAATTCGCGCAGATGCACGCCGAGGGAAAAACCATCCCCGTGCACCTGGCGCTCGATCTGCCCGCCGGCGAGATCGCCCTGCGCATGATCGTGTACGATACGGCCAGCGCCCGCACCGGCTCGCTGGAGATTCCGGTCGCGGTTTCCGCCGGCTCCGGCCGCTAATTCCGCGCCGGACAACGACCGCATCGGGAGCGCATTCCGGGCCTGTAGCTCAACGGTTAGAGCAGGGGACTCATAATCCCTTGGTTGGGGGTTCAAATCCCTCCGGGCCCACCAGCACCGCTGCGGGAATCGCAGCCGTGCCGCCGCACATCCCTCCAGGATCAGAGCGCATCCATTTCTCGAACGGGCCCCAAGGAAGCGGTGCGCGAAGGGGCGCCGGAGAGGTGCTCACCCGGACTGAGGAAGCCTCCCAGCCGCGGCGTCTATCCTCGGTTTTCAGAACGAAGCAGACGGGCGTGCACGAATCGAGCTATACTGCTCTTCCGCGGCGGCCCCGCAGAAAGATGGACCCGCCGGGCCCGGTTCACGGTTCAATCTCGACTGCCGGCTACAGGGGTTTCAGCATTTCTCTTTCCCCAAGCCGCTTGAGCTAAGTGGCTTTTTCCTCAGAAAAAAGCCACCTGCACCATTCGGCGAACGGCTATGTTAACTCTGAAACCGCTCTAGAGCGCTTTTCCTTCTGTCGTCTCGCGAAGCCGGCGCGGTGAAGTGGCAGTTTTCCTCAAAAAATTGCCCCTTGCACGACGGAAAAATGGCCACGGGCAAAGGAGAAATGCTATGACGAGGAGAATGCGATGAGAATCACGGAGACCATCGGCGCAGTGCTCAAGCACAAAGGTCCGAACGTAATCCCTCCCCTCGCGCCCGACCAGACCGTCTACGAAGCCCTGGAAATGATGGCCCGGTACGACGTCGGCGCCATGCTGGTGATGCAAAACCAGCGCCTCATCGGCATCCTTTCCGAGCGCGACTACGCGCGCAGGGGCGTGCTCCGCGGCCACCACTCCAAGGAAACCCTGGTCCGCGAGCTCATGACCAGCCCCGTGCGCTGCGTCGGGCCCGAGCAGACCGTGGACGACTGCATGAACTTGATGACCGAGCATCACTTCCGCCATCTGCCCGTGCTCCGCGGCGACTCCGTCATCGGCGTCATCTCCATCGGCGATCTGGTCAAGTGGGTCATCTCCGGCCAGGAGCACACCATCCAGGCCCTCGAGGGCTACATCACCGGCGCTTATCCGGGATAACCCAGCGCATGTTTTGGATTGGGAACCGTCCTTCCGCATCGCGTCTTATGCCGCGGTCCTTCGCCCCCCAAGCACCTATAATGGCCGCAGCGGGGCCTGCGCTTCATCGCCGGCCTCAACTTCGGTCCAACAGCGAGAAGCCTCTTGGCACGTGAGCTTCATACCGCGCGTCTGGCGCGGAAAATCTGCCTCTCTGAAGTAGCCCAGTGCTACCACTTCGATTTCTTCCTTGAAGGCAAGGAGAGCTTTCCCTACGCCGCCGGCCAGTTCATCTCCGCCCTGGCGCAGGACAAGAACGGCAAGCAGCAGACGCGCGCTTACTCCATCGCCTCCGCGGCGCAAGCCAACCGCTTCGACCTCTGCGTCAACCGCGTCGAGAACGGCTTCTTTTCGAACCACCTCTGCGACCTGCCCGAAGGCGCGACCATCCAGGTTCACGGCCCCCACGGCCATTTCATCCTGCAGCAGCCGGTCACCGATTCCATTTTCGTGGCCACCGGCACCGGTGTTGCGCCCATGCGCGCCTTCGCCCAGTGGCTCTTCCCCGAGAACGGCCCCGATCGCAGCGACGGCAAGCACATCTGGCTGGTCTACGGCACCCGCTACGAAACCGACATCTACTACCAGGAAGAGTTCGAGGCCCTCGCCCGCCGCGTGCCCAACTTCCATTACCTGCCCACCATCAGCCGCGCGCAGGACGCCTGGACCGGACTGCGCGGCCACGTGCAGCCGCACATCTCCAAAATCGTCAAAGACCGCGCCGCCCGCCTCGGCCTTCCCCTGCCCAGGCCCCCGGTCGATCCCGCCATCCCCCCGGCCGAGCTCCGCTTCGACATCTACATCTACATCTGCGGCCTCAACTTCATGGTTTCCGAGGTGCGCGAGCTCATGGTGCGCTACGGCTGGCACAAGAGCCAGATCGTCTTCGAACGCTACGACTGAGCGCGGTTGCCCCAGGTCCAGGGCCTGTCCTGTGAGCAGAAGGCTCCCCGTCCGTGTGACCCGGGAAAGCGGCCATGATCCCCGCTGTTCCGCCTCGGCCGCTTAAGGGTACGCCGGATGAAGCGGATCCTGAGTCCAATTGTCAATTACGACGGTCGAATGGTCGGATCGGAAAAAGACATGATCCGATGCAGCCTCGCTGCTGTCGGCATATCTTCTGAACACGTATGCGCCGGCGCGATTCTCCTCCTTCAATTTGGAGCAGAAGTCCGCGCGGCAGACGAGGTCCTTTTTATTGCTCACCATCACCTCGACCGGCGATTCGAATCCGTGCGGAACGAGAACGCGCACCTCGCGTTGCGCATAGGCGGACAGCCCGCCCAGAAACCGGGGTCCGGTGATTTTGATATCGATCTCCGAAAACGAATTGAGCATCACGGGCCCACGCGCCCCGGCGAAATCGACGATAAGTCCGTCGGCATCGACCGGACCCGTAGTGTTCAGAATGGTTGCGCGTCCGCCGACGGCGGAGACCCGCACCGGCCCGCTCAAATTGCGGAGATCGACTTCGCCGACGGTATGAATTGTCAGCGGCGCGTCCCGGGGAACCTGAGCAAGCAGTTCACCATGGCTGCCGATTCTTCCGCCTTGCGTGGCATTCAGGCTGATCAGACCGCCGGTTCGGCTCATTGAAGCTTCATCGCGAAATTGAAGAGCTTCTGCCTCGCTGTCGCCTTCTCCAATAGCGCAGTACCGTAGCTCCCAATCATCCTGGCTTGTCCCGGCGATATGGATAAAGCTGGTGGGCTCGGCGGCAATGGTGAGTGCAGGCGCCTCTGCGACCGGAATGTTGAGGGTCTCGAGCCGTGTCCGCGCGTACGGCGCCGCATTGGATGAGCTAAACCAGGCGTAGCCACTTCCGGGCGGCACGGGCTGCGGCCGGTCAGCACATAGGCGCTGAAGCTGAACTGGCCGCTGCTCAAAAAGAAACTCCGCCGCGGCTTGATGTTCGTAATCGCGCGCTGAATTCGCGGCAAAGACTTGGTCAACCACGAGCCAGGCAGATAGCCCGAGGCAGACTAAGCCCGCGCAGACGACCATAAGGACAGGCCTGCGTATTCGAAGCATGGCAGCCCTCCAAAAAATCGTTGAGGCCATTGTACGCGTTTCGATATCGGCAAGAGCCCAGTGCCAACGCCTGATTCAAAGCAATAAGAACCACTGAACCTCGGTGCATCCACCGCGCAATTTAAGGCTGAGTTTCTCGCCCGACGTGTCCAGATCCGCGCAGCCGGGTCCCGTCGACCCGTTGCGCCGGCCCCGGGGCCAATGATGCAACCAACTCTCGTCCCTCAGTCTCCCAGCGTCGGCGTCCTGACCCCTGTTCCCCTGTTTCCTCCGTCCCTCGGCTCCCGGCCCTACAATATCCGCAAGAATGCAACCGGCCGCAAACCCGCGTCCGCCCCAGGCCAGCACCGGACTCGGCCGCGCCGCGGTCCGGGTTTTCTCCGCCAACGAGCGCACGAACCAGTTGCTTCTCGAGCACCTGGACCCCGCGGTATGGACGGCTCGCCCGCCGGGCAAAGTGCGCACCGTCGCCGCCATCTTCACCCACATGCACAACATCCGCACCAAGTGGATCCGGCTCTCCGCTCCGCACCTGAAAATTCCGCGCCAGCTTGCCCGCGCCCATTGCACCCTTGCCCAGGCCCGCGCGGCATTGGCCGAGAGCGCAGCCCGCTGCACGGAGATGCTCGCCGAAGCGCTCGACGGATCGGGCCACGCTGAATCAACTCGCGCGGATCGCGGCCGCTCCAGCGCCATCCGCACGAATCCGGGCCGCGTAACGCATTTCCTCCGCGACGGCTGGGCCAAGCCCTGGCCCATCGGCGCCGGCGGGTCAGGCGGCCCTGAAACCGGCGGTGTTGAAATGCTCGCCTACATGCTCGCCCATGAGGCGCACCATCGCGGCCAGGTGTGCATGCTCGCGCATCAGCTTGGCTTTCCGCTGCCGTCCCGCGTCACCTCGGAGCTGTGGGACTGGGAGCGGCTCTGGAAAAAAGACGCGTGAGCGATCCGCGCGCGATCCTGGACGAAGGAAGCTCCAATGCCCTTTCTCGATACCAACCGGCTCAAGGTCGTCGAGCGGCTGCCCGGCTGGAAGGGCCGCTACTTTCACTCGGAGCACATGACCTTCGCCCATTACGATTTCCTCGCCGGCTCAACCATTCACGAGCACTTCCATCCCGAAGAGGAGGTGTATGAAGTGATCGAGGGCGAACTGGAAGTGACCATCGAGGGTGAGACACAGATTCTGCGGCCGGGCCTTGTCGCCATTATTCCGGCAAACTGCCGTCATTCGGTGCGCGCGCTCACCAACGGGCGCCTGATCGTCGTTGACCATCCTGCGCGCCCGGAGTTCGGGTAAGGCAGCCGGCTGGGCTGTTTGCCAGCTCAAATCGGGCCCGCTGCCTTTCGGGATGGCCGCGTTTTCCGTTGACCCGCGCGTCGCTTTCCCGTTATCGTGAGGACCTGCACAGCGCTCAGACGAGGCGGCTTCTCCGGTCCTTCGCGGCGCTGCGCCCGTTTGTCCCCCGCTCAACCGAATTCGCCGCCCGCACGGGCTGCTTGAGGAGGTTCGAGATGAGACTTAGGCCGGTAATCGCCGTCCTCGCGTTCGAAATTGGCCTGGCGGCTACGATCGGAGCCTTCCTTGCGCTCGCCGTCCGCGCCGCGGCGCAGAATCCGCTGGCAAGCCTGGAAAACGCGGCCAAAGAAAAGGCCGCCGAAGATGCGCTCACCAAGGTGCTCAATGACAATCTGCCGTTGACTCTCGATGCCAAGGACGTGTATCCCACCGTGGCCACGCTACCCGGCGGGCCATTCAGCCCCACGCCGCTCAAGCTCACGGCCGATCAACTCAACCAGCCGCTGGCGCCCGGCGACTACACCATCAATACCCTCGATTTCTGCTCGGAATATTCCGTGCACCAGCCGGGAGCGGGCGTTGCCTACGTGCTCGGGCCTTATGAAGGCAAGGCCGCAGGAGCCATCGGCGCGCTCATCTGGCGCGGCACTGTGCAATACAGCATTGCTCCGCAGTCGCTGCAGGCCGTATCGTGGTCTATTCAATCGGGCCTCACCTACGACCAGATGCCCAAGAGCTACCAGCAGATCGTCGACCAGGTGATTCCCGACTTCAAGAGCGAGCTCACCGGCGACTCCGTGACCAATCTCGAAAACACTTACAACAGCCTGGCCAAGACGGCGAGCCTTCCCCCGCTCGACACCATGCTTGCAAAACTCGGTGAGCCCGGCCAGCTCGCGCTCGATGCCGAACGCCAGCGGCAGATTCTCACCGCGCAGAATACCAGCGATCAACTCAAGCAGCAGACGCTCTTTCAAGGCCAGGAGAGCGGCCTCTACACGCCGGTGAAGGCCGAGTGCGGCCCGTGGACGGAGCGCGTGCAGGGCCAGGTGTATATGAAGCTGCTCATCGCCGGCGGCAACATGGCTTCAAACAACGTGATGCAGATTCGCGTGATGCCGGCGCCGGCAACAACCGCGCGCAACGCTGCGCCCCACCCTGCACATCTCACCCGCGTTGCCTACGGCGCGCCGCAATTACCGGAAGTGACCAGCCTGCTTCCCACCCTCGCGAACCTCATGGAAGGCATGCTCGGCTACTCGCAGGGGCAGGGCGCGCAGGCTCTCGGCCAGGTGCCCGTAGTCGCGCCTGCGCCTGTGCAGGGACCGCCCGCGCCGCCGGTGCAAGGACCGCCTGCGCCGCCTCCGCCCGTCGTCGCGGGCAACATCAAAGACGTGCATGGCATGTATACCCCCGATGGCACCGCCCAGGTCCAGCGCGCGGGGACAAACACATGGGTCGATCTCAAGCCGGGCGATCCTATCTACCTGGGCGACTTTATTCAAACCACGCACAGCAGTGTAACCGACATCGTAATGGCTGACGGAACCAGCTGGACATTGAGCCAGGACAGCGAGTGGTCCGTCCAGAACTACCAGCCTCCAGGCCTGTCGCAGTTCATTGAAGAATTTGGCGGTCTCCAAGGGACCTATATGTTCCTGCATCAGTGGACCTCGAATGAACCACCTGGGATGCAGTTGAACGGCTGCGAAATATACGGAAACGGCCATTACGGCTGCGGCTACATCGGCATCCGCGGCACGGAGTTCGTCTGGAAGGTTGACTCAAAAGCCAAGACGATGGAGATCGACCTGATCTCCGGCGCGGTCGCCATCACCCCCGCCGGCAGCACCACGGCCGGCCCCACCATCAATGCGCCTATGCAGATTGAAGTTTCGCCGCAGGGCGTGAAAACCCTGCCCTTAACCCAGGACCAATACAACACCATCAAGGCGCAGAATTTCCCCGCCGTGCCCACGTCTTAGAACCGGCCGCATCAATCCCGACACCAACCTGGGTGCCCCGTCCAAGCTTCGCTTGGGCGGGACAGAACAAAATCGAGCAGGATGACGGTTGCCCCATCCATCTCGCGTTCTCTGCGAGATGGGTGGGAAGGCACGATCCCCGCAGCGCGAGATTGGGTGCCCCAGGTTCGGCGTCCGCCGCGGCGGATTCTTGCGCCTAACCCGGGAGAGCACGAATCGCTATCTTCACGCCCGCCACTACTGCTGCGGCCCGTACCCCATGTACTTGTCCGCCCACTGGATGAACCACTTCATGTTGGGAGCATCGGTATGCCCGCCGTCATGCTGGCGCCAGGCGAGCTCGCCGCCCACCGGCCCGTCGTTCACCTGCGGCATCTTCGCCGTGCGGTAATCGCCGAAGGACTCGAGTCCTTTCGCCCCCAGCAGCGCAAACACGCGGCTCGCATCCACGGTGGCCATGAAGCTGCCCTCGTGGTCGAGCCACTTGGCGTCGCCCTTTTCCGGAACGCCGTAGCTGATGAAGGTGAGCCGCGGCGCGCACAGCGCGATCAGCTCGTTCGAGTCCACAGGAATGTCGCCCGGATTCATGCTGCCGAAAGTCGCATCCGAGGCGCCGTACTTCATGAAGTTACCGGCCATCCAGTAGTACTCGCCGCCGGTGAGGCTCTCGACCGCCTCGCCAAAGTTGCGCCTCAGCAGCGTGGCTCCGCCCTTGCCCGAGGAGCCCACCAGCACCATGGCAAAGCGCTGATCGAATGCCATGGTCACCAGCGCCGCCTTGCCGTAGCGCGAGACGCCGTCGATGCCGACATGCTTCGCATCGAAGGCCGGATCGGTCTCAAGATAGTCGAGCGCGCGGCTCGCGCCCCAGGCCCACGCACGCAGCGCGCCCCAGTCGTCCGGCTTGCGCGGCTGGCCTTCGTTCACCAGGCCGATAATGCCGCGCGTTAGCCCCGCGCCGTTATCGGCTTGAACGCTTGCCGGATCGAAGAGCGCAAACCCCCAGCCCGCCGCGGCCAGCTCCCACTGGTTGGGCGGATCGCCGTCCGCGTTCAGCTGCGGCATTTGAAACAGCGGGCTCGCCTTGAACGGCTCCCACGCCGGATGCTCCTGGAAGATCTGCTGGAGCGACGGGTCCTGTTGCAGGAGCAACTTCTTCATCGCGTCGTTGATTTGCTCCAGCTCGTCGCCGCGCGGTTCGTTGGGGTTGGGAAACCCCGAAGGGCCGAACATGATGAGCACCGGCACCGGACCCTTCGCGTTGGCCGGCGTCACCAGCGTCATGTGCAACTTCACGCTGATCGCCGGATAGGACGAATTGTCCACCTCGCCGATCAGATCTTTGGCAATCACCGGCGTGAAGCCGATGAACTCGCGGTCGACCGCTCTCACCGTCCATGTAACCTTGGGCACGTTCTCCGGCACAAAGCCGTACACATACTTCGAGTACATCTCCACAATCTCCGGCCGGCGCTTCTCCCACCACATCTGCGGCGTGGTCACTTTTGTGCCGTCGTTCATGGTCAGCGGGTCGGGAACATTGGAATACGGGTTCGCCTTCGACTCGTCGTAGTTGGCGTGGTTGGGCGCGTTCTCGTTACCGCTCGGGCCCGGCCTGAGTGCCTTGATGCCGAGCTGCTCCATCATGTTCTGCTGGTCCTGCTCCTGGGTGAAAGTCACCGGAGCGGGAGCGGAGCTATTCTGCGCGCAAACTATCGCGGCTGCGGCAACGATGAGAGAGATGGGAATCGATCGCGAGAGGAAACGCACTGGGCCCTCCAGGTGTATGCTGGCTGCACGCCAAAACCGATTTACTTGGGGAAGATGGTAAATGATGGCAGTCTACTCCCGCAGATATTTTCTCATCGCTCTGGCGTTCGCCTTCGCTCCCGGCCTAGTCGCGGCGCAATCTGCGCCGTCAACGTCCTCGCCGTCAAGGTCCGCACCGTCAGCGCCCGCATCGGCCGCTCCTGCAACCTGGGTCGTCAGCTGGGCCGCATCGCAGCAGATTCCCGAGCCGGCGAACGCCTTGCCGCCGGACGACCTGCGCGACGCAACCCTCCGCCAGATTGTCCATCTCTCCGTGGGCGGCTCGGCGCTGCGCGTGCATCTCTCGAACGCTTTTGGCACGAACGCTCTTCACTTCACTTCCGTGCACGTTGCGCGCCCGTTCTCGCCCGCATCGCCGGCCATCGATCCCGCCACAGACATGGCCCTCACATTCGCCGGCCAAAATGAGGTCACCATCCCGCCCGGCGCTGAGTTCGTCTCCGATCCGGTTGCAATCGTCCTCGCCCCGCTCTCCGATCTCGCCGTCTCCTTTCATCTCGACGCCCCCCCCGCGGTCGAGACCGGCCATCCCGGCTCGCGCGCCACGTCCTACTACCTGCACGGCGATCTCGTCTCCGCTCCTGGCTTTTCAGGGCCGGATTGGCCAGGGCGGCCCGATCAGCCTGCGGCCAAAAAAATCGATCACTGGTACCAGCTCGCGGGCGTCGACGTGCTCGCGCCTGCGGGCGCAGCCTCCGTCGCCGCCCTCGGCGACTCCATCACCGACGGCCACGGCTCGACCACCAACGGCAACGACCGCTGGACCGACGTGCTGGCCGCGCGCCTTTCCGCGGCGCCGGCCACGCATCTTATTGGCGTCTCCAACCAGGGCATCGGCGGCAATCATCTCCTCACTGACGGCCTCGGCCCCAACGCGCTCGCGCGCTTTGACCGCGACGTGCTCGCGCAGGCCGGCGTCCGCTGGCTCATTGTCTTTGAGGGCGTGAACGACCTGGGCAAGCTGGCGCGCGGCGAAGATCTCCCCAACGGCGTGGCCACGCCCGCCGATCACGCTGCACTGGTCGCGCGCATTCTGGCCGCGTACCAGCAGATGATTCTGCGCGCCCATGCCCAAAGCCTGCGCGTCTACGGCGCCACTATCACGCCCTATGTGGGCTCCGATTACTACCACCCGGGTCCAGCCGAGGAGGTCGACCGCGAAGCCGTGAACGCGTGGATTCGCGCACCGGGTCATTTCGACGCTGTCGTCGACTTCGACGCGGTTGTCCGCGACCCTGCCCACCCTGACCATCTGCTCCCGGCCTTCGACTGCGGCGATCACTTGCATCCTTCGCCCGCCGGCTACCGCGCCATGGGCAACGCCATTCCCCTCAGTCTGTTTACGCCCTGAGGAGAAAGCCTGCCCAGCATGACTGCGGCGGGCTTCTTCGCCCCTCGGGCACGCGTCCGTGTTCAAATCCGGACAGAGCGCGGTGATTGCGGACACCTTGCGCGGACACGCCCCCACTCAAGCCCTTTCTTTGCAAAACGAAAATTTGGCCCGCCGCGTGCGGAACCAGCCGGCGAGGACTCCCGTAATGCAAGGCATGCTCCGCGACGTGAAATTCGCCCTCCGGCAGTTGAAGAAGTCTCCGGGCTTTGCCCTCACCGCCATCGTCACCCTGGCGCTCGGCATCGGCGCCAACGCCGTGGTCTTCAGCGTGCTCAATGCGCTGGTGCTCAGGCCCGTGAACGTGCCCCATGCCGAAAGTCTTTACATGGTGCAGCGCTTCCAGTTCCCCTCGCAGTCCTATCTCGACTACCTCGACGTGCGCGACCGCAACCACACCTTCGCCAACGTGTTCTCCTTCGACATCATCGGACCCGCGGGCATCGATACCGGCAACAACCCCTCCACCGCCTGGCCATTCATGGCCAGCGGCAATTATTTTGACGCACTCCAAATCCAGCCCTTCCTCGGCCGCTTCTATCACGCCTCCGACGAGAAGGGTTACGACAGCGCGCCTTACGTGGTCCTCAGCTACGACTACTGGAGCAGCCATTTCCAAAGCGACCGCGGGGTGGTGGGCCGCATGGTGGAGATCAACAAGCACCCCTTCACCATCATCGGCGTGGCGCCCAGGGATTTCCGCGGCACCGAGCTCTTCTTCGCGCCGGCCATGTGGATTCCCCTGGTCGATGAGCCGATGATGGAGGGCGCGAACAACCTGCAATGGCGCGGCAGTCACTCCTCTTGGGTGCTGGGCCACCTCCGGCCGGGCGTCACGCCGGCTGCGGCCACCGCCGATCTGAATGCCCTCGCCGCCTGGCTGGCCAAGACCTATCCTTCTGACGACGACGGCCTCAAATTCACGCTCGCACGTCCGGGGCTGGTGGGCGATATGCTCGGCGGACCGGCACGGGCCTTCATGGGTGGCCTCATGCTGCTCGCCGGCCTCATCCTGCTCGCGGCCTGCGCCAATCTCGGCAGCCTGTTTGCCGCGCGCGCCTCTGACCGCGCCAAAGAAGTGGCTCTGCGCCTCGCCCTCGGCTCACGCCGCGGCCGCATCCTGCGCCAGATGCTCACTGAGTCGATCCTTGTCTCGCTTGCCGGCGGGGCTCTCGGCGTTGCCGGCGGCGTGGCCATTCTCCATCTGCTCAGCGCCTGGCAGCCCATTCCAGACATTCCCATCAACGTGCCCGTCAATCCGGATGCGCGCACTTACGTTGTGGCGCTCGTTCTTGCGCTTTTGAGCGGCCTGCTCTTTGGCCTGGTCCCGCTGCGCCAGGTGCTGCGCGCCGATCCCTGGCAGATGATCCGCTCCGGCGTCAGCTCGACCTCCGGCATGAAGCGCTTCACCCTGCGCGAGGCCCTGCTCGCCGTGCAGATCGCCATCTGCGCCGTGCTCGTCACCGCGTCTCTGGTGGCGGTGCGCGGCCTCGTCCGCTCGATGCATTCGAACTTCGGCTTCGATCCCAACAACGTGATGGTGGCCAGCAGCGATCTGCATATGGCCGGCTACTCCGGCGATCGCGTGCCCCAGATGCAGCGCAAGATGCTCGATGCCGTCTCTGCCATTCCCGGCGTCAGCTCCGTGGGCTATGCCCAGCACGTTCCCCTGAGCCTGGGAGGCGGCGATTCCTACGTTTGGGCCGACGCCATCACTGACTTCCGGCCCACCAACTTCGCGGCCGACTCCATGTTTTACATCATCTCGCCCGGCTACATGCAGGCCGCCGGAACCCGCCTGCTCGCCGGCCGCGATTTCGCCTTCAGCGACGACAGCCACGCACCCAGGGTCACCCTGGTCAACCGGCTCTTTGCCGTCAAAGTCTTTGGCTCCGTCCAGAACGCCATCGGCGGCCACTTCAAGTACTGGGGCGGCCAGCGCGCTCAGGTCATCGGCGTCGTGGAAGACGGCCGCTACCGGACCCTCACCGAAGATCCGCAGCCGGCCTCCTTCTTCAACTTCCTGCAGCAGCCCGAAAGCGGCACCAATATCGTGGTGCGTTCCCAGCGCAACCCGCAGGAGATGGCCGCCGCGCTCGAGCGCACGCTGCATTCCATCGACCCGAGCGTCCCTCTCACCATCCGTCCCTGGCCGGCCGATCTCGCCTCCGCGCTTTTTGCCGCGCGCGTGGCCACCGTTGCGCTCGGCGTCCTGGGTATGCTCGGCGCCATGCTGGCCATTACCGGCATCTTCGGCATGGCCTCGTACGTGGTCAGCCGGCGCCTGCGCGAGCTGGGCATCCGCGTAGCCCTGGGCGCAGGCAGAAAGCACGTGCTGCGCGCCTCGCTCGGCCGCGCCTTCACGCTGCTGGGCGCGGGTTCTGCCGCGGGACTGGTGCTCGGCGTGCTCGCCTCGCGCGTGCTTTCCTTTATCGTTTACCAGGCCACGTCGCGCGATCCTCTGGTGCTCGGCGGCGTGGTGGCCACCATGCTCCTGCTCGGGCTCGTCGCCGCGTGGATTCCCGCGCGCCGTGCCCTCGCCGTCGATCCGCTGATTCTGCTGCGCGAAGAATAGTGAAGCGTACAGCGCTCAGTCCGCTCGTCCACCAGGAGGGAGCTGCTTTGAAAGGGCACGACTTCAGTCGTGCCGAAGCAGCACCCCAACGCGGTTGCGGGCTTCAGCCCGCCGGGAGGGAGCAGTGGCCTTCAGGCCACTCAATCGCACGCAATCCCTATCACGAAAATGGGTGCCCCAGGTCCCTCGCCTTTGGGGACCTGGGAAAGCACACGATCAACTTGATTGGGTGCCCACGTCGGGGCCTTTAGAGCGGTTCCACAGTACATGTAGCCATATTTCACAGTTGCGGAAGGTGGCTTTTTCCTGGTGAAAAAGCCACTTAGCATCTGCGGCTTCGGGATACTGCAACTGTGAAACCGCTGTAGGCCCTGGGGGAATGTCTTCCTGGGATTCGCGCGCAGCCTTATAAGTTGAACAGCTCGCGCAACCGTTTGGTCTGCGCGCGGCTCACCGGAATCTCCGTCTGCTGCTTGTCGTTCATGCGCAGCTGGTAGCTCGACTTGAACCACGGCACCACTTCGCGGATGTGGTTGATGTTCACCACGTAGCCGCGGTGCGCGCGCCAGAAGTGCGCCGGATCGAGCAGCTCCTGCAGCTCCTCGAGGGTGCGGCATTTCGAATGGCCCTCGAAGCTCCGCGTCACAATGCGGATGATGCCTTCGTCGATGGCCGCGTAGCAAATGTCGGCCTGGTCCACCAGCAAGAGCCGGCTCTGTGCCTGCACCACCAGCTTGGCCGGCGCGGCGCCGCGCTCGCCGGATTGCGTGCGGTTGAGCAGCTTGAGCAGCGCGTCGATTTGCGAGCTGGTGGGCGGGGAGCTCGCCGATTGCTCTTGCGCGCCTGCGGCTCCCGTGCCGATCCGCGCCCGTGCCCGCTCCACCGCCGCCGCCACCCGTGCGCGATCGAACGGCTTGAGCAGGTAGTCGACCGCGTTCACGTCGAAGGCGCGCACCGCGTAGTGGTCGTAGGCCGTGGCGAAGACAAACTGCGGCATGGGCTCGGCATCCTTGCCGCCGTTGCGCAGCCGGTTACGCTCCACCAGTCGCTGGATGACAGCGAAACCGTCGAGCCCGGGCATCTGCACATCGAGAAAAACCAGGTCCGGATGGTGCTCTTCGATCAGGTTCACGGCTTCGATGCCGTTCTCCCCCTGCGCCACCACGTCCACGTCGCCCACGGCATCGAGCAGGTACTTGAGCTCGTCGCGGGCCAGCTTTTCGTCGTCGACAATCAGCGCGGAGATGGGCATGGAGGACCGAAGATCAATTCTATGAACCGTGGCGGACGGGGGTCAATGGCGTGCGACGCGCGCGCAGCCCACCCAGCAGCCTCACTGTCATACCCACTCGAACTCAACCTCGTCTGCCGCTAGATGAATGCTGGACTCCCAATCGAGCACATACAGGGAGTAGAAACCCGTGCCGTCGGCCAAGCGCTCTTCCAACTCAGGCGGAAATGTTCCTGGCTTGCTCCGTTCTGCATAGAACGTCACAGCGCCAGGTGCAAGAAATGCCGAGGATGCATCGGGGCACTCGGCAACAAGCAATTTGACTCCGCTGAAGGTGATAATCGCATCGCGGTAGCGCTCCCGCGACTCTGGCGGATCGTTTGGAAGTCCCATCAATACGCTGACCCTTATTACCAATGCCTTTTTTTCAAGATCGCGGGCGAACGAAGATAGGGTTGCGTCATGCAATCCGTTTGGCAGCGACTGCTCTATTTGCTCTAGCGTCATGACTTCGGTTCAAGGATTCAGGTTTTCAAGCGCGGGACGGCGCAAACCTCATCCCGTCACACATGGAGCTGAAAGCTGCGTTTCACTCGCCCAGCACTCTCAGCCGCGCCGGCGCGTGATCGGTGGCCAGCTCGTGCCCGCACTGCGTGCAGTACTGATCCGTCGGGCGCACGGTGCGGAAGCAGTTGCCGCAGTTGGCCGTGAGCTGGTAGTTGCACTGCGGGCAGAAGTGGAAGTCGCTTTGCACGTGCGTGCCGCAGGCGGCGCAGCGGGAAACCTCCGGCTGGCGCAGCAGGAAATAAAACACAGCCCCGATGCCGCCCGGCATCACCAGGCAGATAATCATCCAGAAGCGCGTGCTCATGGCCCGGCGCGGTGCGTCCTTGCTCACGTAGCCGATCATCAGGAAGTAGAGCGCGGCCAGCAGTCCCCAGGAAAGATCGCAATACAAACGCAGGCCGAGCGGAGGGGCGGGATGGTGGCGATGCGCCGGCGCATAAACCCACCAGTAGTACTCGATGAGCACAAATGCCAGGCTGGCCGCAACGATCGACCAGGCGGGAATCATCCGCTCCTCTTCATTATTCATGGCAATCGATTCGGGCTTGCGCATCACGATCCTCAGCACAAGGGTGCCTTTCCCCTAAGCTTATCTCTTTTTAGATGGACGGGCGAGACGAAACAGAAGTTGCGGCCCCGCTGGATCTCCATTCGCCTCAAGCAGAAAGCCGCCAGCTCAGGGCCTTTGCCGCAGCCATCCGGCCACCAGCGCGGCGGCCACCAGCGCCGGAAAGAGGATGCAGATCCATAGGCTGCCCTGCGTGGCTACGTCAGTCCAGCGCTCGCCGCCCAGAATGTCGTCGGTGACGCGCCAGACGAACGGCCCCATGGCCAGAATCACCAGCAAAATCGAGGCCAGCGCCAGTGCCCGGCTGCGCCTGCGCCCGGCTTTCTGGTCCTGCATCACGCCATGCGAGGCCAGCACCACGCGGCGCGTCCGGTAGGCAACGGCCTGATCGCGGCCCGCCTGCTTGCCGGCCAGCGCAGAAACCAGGTCACGGTCCTGATCCGCGCCCGGATCCGCACCTCGACCTGAGCCCTCGGCCACGCCGGCCATGGTCACACCGCCTCCCGCAGGCGATTCAATCCTTCAAAAACGGGGGCTTTGAGCCGCGGCCTGATCATCGCCAGTCCGCGATAAAGCCTTGATTTTACAGTGGAAAGAGGCGCGTGCGTGACTTTGGCAATCTCTTCGAGCGAAAGCTCTTCATAGAAACGGAGGACGAGCACCTCGCGGTGCAGGGTGTCCATCGCCAACAGCGCGGCGGCAATCCGTTCCCGGTCCTGGAGGTTGGCAACCTGGTCGAACGGCGTCGGTTCGCCATCGGCAACTTCAAAGCTCATCGGCCGGTCGTCGTCGCTGCCGCCGTCAACCAGCTCGTCCAGGCTGCACATGGTGCGCCTGCGCCGCTGATCGATCACCAGGTTGCGCGCGATGGTGAACAACCAGGTCTCAAACCGCGCCCGCCCATTGAACTGCGCGCCCCGCACCAGCACCCGCATCCAGACCTCCTGAAAAAGGTCCTCGGCCAGTTCGCGATTCCCCGTTAAATAAAGCAGATAGCGCATGAGCCGGTGCTGATAGCGCACGATCAGCTCCTCCAGCAGTCCGGCTTCCTGGCGCTTGAGGCCGTGGGCAACAGCAAGGCTCTCCTGCCGCGCCCGCTCCTCTTCGGATTGGGCTGCGGCCGGGGCAAAGATCGTCTTGGCGGAAGCGAAGGTCATCACCTTACATAGACGTAAAATCATGGAGCAAAGTCGTGAAGAATCTGTTTCCCAGATGAAATTGTCCCAAAACTGCGGCGGCGCGGTCGCCCATCCTTTCCGCGTTTTTTGTGGAAAAGGCGAAAGATCACCACCCCCGCCGCTGAATCGCTGACTTGCTGATTCGCTGACTTGCCGACTCGCTGACTTGCCGGCTCGCTGTCTTGCCGGCTCGCTGACTTGCCGGTCGCCCCATCCTTTCCCGGTTCTTTGTGGAAAGGGTGGGAGGAAGCCACCCTGGGCGCTGACTTGCTGACTTGCCGGCTCGCTGACTCGCTGGACTGCCGGTCGCCCCATCCTTTCCCGGTTCTTTGTGGAAAGGGTGGGATTCAAAGGTCTTTCCTCCGCGCCCTCTTCAGCGCCTCGTCCACCACTTTTGCCGCCCTTCGTTCCCGCGCCTCGGGGCTCTCGTAGTAGAAGATCGCCAGCAGCAGATTACGCCGCTGCGTCGCCGTCATCGCCTTCCATCCCGCCTCGGCCAGCGGCTGGCGCGCAAACGCGGCCCTCAAGATCGGCGGCGTCTCGCGCTCGCCCTCCATGGCCAGGAGCAGGCGCTCGGCAATTCGCTCCGCCATGCGCTCGCGCGTCTCAGCGCTCTTGTTCTCGCTCACCATCGCGCAAAACGTGCGCCGCATGTACTCGGTCAGCCCGTCAAACCACTTGCGCAGCTGCCGGTCGGCCCGGAGCGCGCGCTCCAGCTCCCGCGGCATCACCGCCAGCCGCTCTTCGAAGTCCGGTTCGAGGACCATCCGCACCGTGTCGCCCGGCCGCGCGCCGGCGGCCTTCTGCATCTTCTTGTTCACCAGCACCACGTGGCCCTTGCCCCCACGTGCGGGAAACAGCGAGGTGCGGAAGGCGAAGCCCTCGGCTTTGCTTTTTGAGGGCGCGATCTCGCCGCGAACGCGCAGCCGCCGGCGCTGGGGCCACGCCTTCTCAATATCGAACGGCACCCGCGCAATCACCCACTTGAGCGAGGTGCCGTCGGCCTCGAGGCGCGCGGTAAAGGATTTTTTCGTGGCCTTTGGCATGGCTCCCGATTCTGCTCCAGTATGCCGCACCGCGCCGCCGATCCGACGATGCTACCGTATCGATAAACCGGAATGGCCGAAGGATCTCCTCCTCGTAAGCTTGTTCTGCTCCCTGGGATGCACGGCACGGGAGGCCTCTTCGATCCACTCGCCGAGGCGCTCCCTCGTTCCCTCGAGGCCATCGTTGTGTCTTATCCACGGGACCGCGAACTCACGGGCGCGGAGCTGATTACATTCGTTTGCGCCCATTTGCCGCTCGACGATCCCTACGTCCTCTTGGGTGAATCTTTCTCTTCGCTCATCGCAATTCAGATCGCCGCATCGCATCCTGCCAACCTGCGGGCCCTCGCGCTCTCCGCGGGATTCGCGTCGAGCCCGCTGCGCGGTCCTCAGCGTTTATGGATTGCCACGCTCCTACAGTTCCTCCCGGCGCTGAATCGCCCGGTCCGCCTGCCCTCGTTCCTCATCCGGCACTTCTTCGCGGGTCCGGGTGCGCCTGAATCGCCTGTGGAATCTGTGCAGAGCACCGTGGCCTCGGTTCACCCTGGCGTTCTCTTCTCTCGTCTTCGATACATTCTCCAGCGCGACGTCCGCGCTGAACTGGCGCAGGTCGCGGTCCCGATCCTCTATCTTCAGGCCACGCAGGATCGCATCGTTCCGCCAAGGTGTCTCGACGAGATTCTTGCCGTCAAACCCGATGTAACCGTGGTCCGAATCAACGGACCTCACCTGCTGTTACAGGCGCGGCCGCGGGAATCAGCCGAGGCCACCGTAAAATTTATTGAGGGCTTGGAGTGAGAAATGGCGAATAAGCCTGGGAATCCGGAGCTTTGCACCTATCGCGTGATTTGGTCGCACGAGGACGGCGAATACGTCGGGCTATGCACCGAATTTCCTTCACTCTCCTGGCTCGCTCCCACGAGATATGCAGCCATGAGAGGAATTCATCTGCTCGTGCGGGATGTAATCGATGATCTCAATCAATCGGACGCCTCGCTCGTGCGCCGGCCGATTCGTAGTCGAACCCTCTAAACTAAACCCATGGACGTCCTCTACGGCCTGCACCCGGTCGAAGAAGCTCTGCGCGCCGGCAGGCGCCGCTTTGACCGTGTGCTGGTGGCGCGCGAGCGCCGCGACAAGCGTCTCGAGAATCTGCTCGCGCAGTGCCGCCAGGCCGGCATCCGCGTCGCTCTCGAGCCGCGCGACGAGCTCACCCGGGTCGCGCGCACCGCGGCGCACCAGGGTGTGGTTGCGCTCGTCCGCCCGCAGGAGCTGCTTGCCCTCGAAGATCTCTTCACACCCGATCCGGCGCGCGCGAATTCAGCACGCCTTGTGCTCGCGCTCGACGGCGTCGAAGACCCACAAAATCTCGGCGCCCTGCTGCGCGTGGCCGATGGCGCCGGCGTCGACGGCATCGTGCTCACCGAGCGCCGCTCCGCGCCCCTGAGCGCCGCCGCACTCAAGGCCAGCGCCGGCGCAGCCGAGCATCTGCGCATCGCCCGCGTCGTCAACCTCGTCCGCGCTCTCGAAGAGTTGAAAGACCGCAATCTCTGGATCGCCGGACTGGACGAACGTGGTTCGACCGATTACGACCAGTTCGACCTCACCGGCGATCTCGTGCTCGTCCTCGGCCGCGAGGGTGCCGGTCTGCACTCGCTTGTCCGCCGCACCTGCGATCACCTGCTGCGCATTCCCATGGCCGGCCAGGTGAGCTCGCTCAACGTCTCCACCGCCGGCGCTGTGGTGCTCTTCGAGGCTGCGCGCCAGCGCCGCGCTGCCCGACAGGCCACGTCACACGCCCAAAAAGCTGCCGCACGCAGTGCGCAGAAAGGCCTTGGTTCATGAAGTTGTTGCGCGCGCCGCTTTCGGCGCTGGCTGTGAAAATTCATTCGGCTTTGAAAGGGCACGGCTTCAGCCGTGCCGAATTAGGCAGGAACAAGACAGTGGCTTTAGCCCCTGAGGGAAGCCTTTCCATGCGGAGCCGGCTTTCGCGTCCCATCGACGCATTGCCCTTCGCAATCGGCTTGACTTTTTTCGTCCTCGTTCCTCTCTTCGGGCAAAACTCTCCGCCTCAACCTTCTCCCCAATCGCCTGCGCAATCCGCGCCCTCCAACCCCAACGGCCACGTCATCTTCTCCCGCTCTACGGACGAGAATGGCCAGACCACCACCGTCGGCCCCGCCGCGCAGCTCCCTTCCACCGCGGCCGCGCCTGTCGCCACCGACGCCGAGCGCGAGGCCGTCACCTTCACCGCTTACGACCTCGACGTGCATCTCCAACCCGCGCGCCAGAGCATCGCCGTGCGCGCCGAGATCACCGTGCGCAACGATGGCACAGCTCCGCTCGCGCATATCCCGCTCCAGATTTCTTCGACGCTCGACTGGGAGCACATCGTTGTCGGCATACGCGATGCGGCCTTTGAGACCGCCACGCTCAACTCTGACGCCGACCACACCGGCCAGCTCCACGAAGCCGCCGTCCCGCTCGCCGTGCCGCTCGCCCCCGGCGCCTCGCTCACGCTCAGAGTGCTCTATTCCGGCGCCATCCCCGCCAGTGCGCAGCGCCTGCTCGCGCTGGGCGCGCCGGAAGCCGTTGCCCTCAACTCCGACTGGGATCAGATCGATCTCGACTTCACCGGGCTGCGCGGCTTCGGCAACGTGGTCTGGTATCCCGTCTCCAGCGTCCCCGCGCTGCTGGGAATGTCTCCAGCCGCGTCGAGCATGGCCTGGCAGACCGCAGGCGCCGCGCGTGTGGACAGCGCCCGCCTCTTCGACGAGATTGGCCAGCTCAAGCTGCGCAGCCAGGCTGCGCACTTCCGTCTCCGCCTCACGTGCGAGTTCCCCCTCGGCCGTGCGCCGACCGTCGCACTCATCAACGGCATTCCTGCGCCACTCAAAATCCTCTCGCCGCCGCTCGAGAGCGGCGAAACCTCCGGCTTCGCCACGGCCACGATTGAAGAACAATCTCTCGGTTTCACTGCGCCCAGCCTCTTTGTCGCCATCCGCACGCCGGCGCAGATGCGAAATGCCACCCTCTGGACTCTTCCTGAAGACGCGCCCGCGGCCTCCAGCTGGTCCGCTGCCGAATCCGCCGTCACGCCCCTTCTCGCCAGCTGGTTAGGGTCTCATCCGCGTTCGCCGTTGACCATTCTCGATCTGCCCGATCCCGGCGACGCACCGTTCGAAACCGGCGCTCTGCTGGCTACGCCCCTCGGCGGCCAGGTCTCAGCCACTCCCGAATCAGCAGAGCTTGAAACCGTCCTCGTCCACGCGCTCACCCGCGCCTGGCTGGCCGCACCGGAACACGCGCCGCCTGCGTGGCTCGATGAAGGCCTGGCCACTTTCATGGGCACGCTCTGGATCGAGAAGCAGCAGGGACGTACCCGCGCTCTCGAATCGCTCGAGGCCGACCGCCAGGCGCTTGCGCTGGCCGAGCCCGCAAGCCCCGGCGACAATGCCGGCCAGCCGCTCACGCAGGCTTGGTCGCCGGTCTACTACCGCACCAAGGCCGCGTATGTTTTCTGGATGCTTCGCGATCTGGTTGGCGACGCCGCGCTTTCCCAGGCCTTCCGCGCCTACATCGCTGCCCAGGACAAGGCCGGCAGCGGCGGCCCGGACGCATTCGAAAAACTCCTCGAAGCCAAATCCGGCGCCAGCTCCGAACATGACCTGCGCTGGTTTTTCTCGGATTGGGTCGACGCCGATAAAGGCCTTCCCGATCTCAGCATCGATCACGTGGTCACCGAGCCCGCACAGAGCGGCCAGACGCTGGTGGGCGTGACTCTTTCCAACTCCGGCTATGCCGGGGCTGAAGTCCCCGTGACCGTGCGCACGCAGCAGACCTCCGTCACGCAGCGCATTCTCGTCCCCGCGCGCGGCAGCCTCATCCGCCGCATTCCCATCCAGGGCGCGCCCACGCAGGTCGAGCTCAACGACGGCTCCGTCCCCGAGACCGAGGCCAGCGTGCACGTTACGAATCTCGGTGGAACAGTGAACAGTAAACAGTGATCAGTGGACAGTGGACAGTGAACAGTGGACAGTTGTCAGGTTTGAGGGGTCAGTGAACGGCCATCAATCCGCGGTGGCCTCAAATCCGTGGTCACCGATCCCTCGACTCGGCGTCTCGCCGACTCGCCGACCTGCCGTCTCGCTTTCTGATCCCTGAAGCCTGACCCCTGACCTCTGCCTTCACGCCGCCTTCAGCCGGTACCCGTCCGGGTCCTTGCCGCGCACACGCCGCCACCACACCTGCAAGGTGGAAATGTTGAGGGTCACGGAGAAAATCTGCCGCAGCTTGCCCGGCGGGCACTGGAGCGGCTTCATCCCGTGCCAGGAGTGCGGCGTACGCTGGAAGAGCAGGCTGCCGTTGCCGGCCGGCCCGTGCGCCGCGGCCACCTTCAACTCTTCAAATGTGGGCGCCGAGTGCGTAGAGAGCGGTTTGTCGCTGGCCAGAATCAGCGTCTCTCCGCCCCACGCCTGCTTCCAATCCTGCGCGTCGTTGAAGTGGAAGATATGCGTGGCCCGCTTCCGTGCCGCATCGCAGTGCGGAGAAACCGAGCAGCCGCCCCACGCGTAGTGCCAGGAGAACGTGGGAATGTATTGCCTTGGACCCAGCAGCCGCTGCAAAAACCGCTGGTAGTAGTCGCCGCGCAGCTCGTCTAAAAACTCCCGCCAGGGAACGGGCAACTCGAGCCCGGCCTTGTAATGCAGCATGAAGCGGTTGTGCGGCATCTGCCCGTGACCGCGCTTCATGTCCACGTGCTTATCGAACTGCTCCACGCGGGGGAGCGTTTCTTTGAGCCGCGCATAACCCTCGGGAGTGAGCGTCCCGTCAATGTGCGCGTACGGGTACGGCTGCGCCCTTTGAAACTTCTCCGCAGAAAGGCATTCCAGCACTTCGCGGTTCAGGTAATTCATTCCTTGCTTCCCTCGCAATCGAGTTGGCTCACCCGGCCAATTCGGGCACGACCCCATCCCTTCATCTTAATTACCCTCCGCGCGCCATTCTAGCTCCGCCAACTCCGCTGACTCCGCTAGCTCCGCATTCTCTGACCCCTGATCCCTGACCCCTGATCCCTGGGTGCATTCCGCGCCCTCACCTTGAACCAGATCGGCGTGCCTTCGAAGCCAAACGTCTTTCGGATCTGATTCTCCAGGAACCGCTCGAAGGCGAAGTGCAGCTTGACCGCACGATCCGTGAACAGCACAAACGTGGGCGGAGCCACGGCCGCCTGCGTCATGTAGAGAATCTTGACCCGTTTGCTCATCGGCACCGGCGCACGCTGAAAATCGATGCGCTCGAGAAACCGGTTCATCTCTCCCGTCGACACGCGCTTGCGCCGCTCTTTGGCCACGTGCACCACCATGCGCAATAACCGCGCCACGCTCTTCGCCGCATGTCCACTGGATTCGTTTTCCGCAGCCTCGAGCGCGGAGAGAAAAATCACCGGCGCATAGTCGAGATACTTGAGGGTGCGGCGCAATTGTTTTTCCCAGATGTCCCGGTCGGCGGGCGGTTTGCGGTCACCGCGTCCCGTGGTCACCGCGTCCCACTTGTTCACCACCAGGATCACGCTGCGCCCGCTCTCGTGCGCGTAGCCGCCAATCGTCGCGTCGCTCGCGGTCACGCCTTCGGTGGCATCGATCACCACGAGGGCCACGTCCGCGGCTTCAAGGTGCTTGCGCGCCATCACCACGCTCAGCTTTTCCGCCATCAGCCGCGTCTTGCCCTTGCGCCGGATGCCGGCCGTATCCACGAACCGCAGCTGCGCGCCCTCGAACTCCACCACCTCATCCACCGCGTCGCGCGTGGTGCCCGCAATAGGCGAAACAATCGCGCGCGTCGTCCCCGTGAGCGCGTTCAGCAGCGTGGATTTGCCCACGTTCGGCCGCCCGATGATGGCAATCGACGTCTCCCGCTGCTCATACTCCCCATGCGTGCGGATTTTCTTCTTCTCGCGGTCTGCGCTCCCCCCGATTTCGGGGTGCCCCAGGTCTCTATTTTGAGACCCGGGATGGCGACCTGCCGACTCGCTGACTCGCTGACCTGCCGACTCGCTGACTCGCTCGCTGATCGCATCCAGCAGTTCGCCGATTCCCTGCCCGTGCTCGGAGCTAACCGCGAACACATCGGCGAAACCCAGCTTGCGAAAGTTCTCGGCCTCCGAGACCAGCGCACCGGTCTCCACTTTGTTCACCGCCAGAAATACAGGCTTGCCGCTGCGCTGCAGCAGCCGCGCCAGGTCGTAGTCGGGCCGCGCCAGCTCCGTGCGCGCATCCACCACCAGCACCAGCGCCGCCGCTTCCTCCAGCGCCACCCGCGCCTGGCGGAAGATCTCGGCCGGAAGCAGCGCTTCGTCGTCGGGCACAATGCCGCCCGTATCGACAACTCGGAATCGTCTTCCCGCCCACTCGTACTCGCCGTAGATGCGGTCGCGCGTGATTCCCGGCTCGTCGCCCACAATCGAGCGCCGGCTGCCGGTGAGCCGGTTGAAGAGCGTGCTCTTGCCCACGTTGGGCCGGCCCACGATGGCCACCAGCGGCAACGCGCCGTCGCTCGCACCCAAACTCGCTTTGCCTTTCTTCGCCAATCTTTTTCCTCTCCGCGGTTGCCCCATCTTTTCGCGTTCCCGCCGCGTCGGACGAGAGGCGGGAAAGCACCACTTTCAGCGCTGACTTGCTAGCTCGCTAACTCGCTGACTCGCTAGCTCGCTGCCTCGCTGACTCGCCCAATCGGCCCCCTCTTCCATCTTATGTTCCGCTGCAGCCCCATCTTTTTTCCGCCGAAATGATCCTCGCCGCCTGTACACTACTCACCATTCCCCGCAAGGAGGCAGCAAGCATGCCTAAGTTTGTCATCGAGCGCGAGATTCCCGGCGCCGGCGCGCTCACCGGCGATCAGCTGCAGGCCATTTCGCAAAAATCCTGTGGCGTGCTCCGCAACCTCGGTCCGCAGATTCAGTGGCTGCAGAGTTACGTGACTGACAACAAGATTTACTGCGTCTACATCGCGCCCAACGAAGCCATGGTGCGCGAACACGCCGCGCAGGGAGGTTTCCCCGCCAACTCCGTCGCCCGCGTGCTGCGCGTCATCGATCCCACCACGGCCGAGGCCGCGCCCGCGTAGTCCCGCGCCACGTTGCTCTTGAAATCGAATGGGTTCGGACTCGAATCGGGTCCGGTCTCGAGCCGGGTTTCACCGTCTGCATGAGGATTTTCCCATCCTTGCACTTCTTGAGCGGCGCGCCGATTGCGTCGCTCCATTCACAGGAGAGCGCGATGCACATCCACGGCATGAACCCCCAATCCGCCTTTCTCGCCTCGCTCGCCAACAGCGAGCGGGCCGCCGCGGCCGCGCGCGCCGAGGAAACCCGCAAAAAGCTTTTGCGCAGCGCGCAAGCCCTTGAAGCCCGATCTACACCCGTCGAGCCGGACCTGGACGGCGCGCAGTGGGCCAGCCAGTGGCAGAGCGCACAGAACAACGAAGGCCTCGCCGGCGACGAATACCACCCCTCGTTTCCCGGCAAGGACCCTGACTTCGGCTGAGCCGCGCCTTCAGCGCCTTGCTCCCTTGGTCCCTCATTCCCCGTTCCTTGACCCCTGATCCCTGTTCCCTGATCCCTGTTCCCTGATCCCTGACCCCTGATCCCCGACCCCTGACTATCATGGAGAGAGCGAGTCACCCGCCTTTCCATGCCTTCCGCCGAATCCTCAACCCGCACTCTGCCCACGCTGCATGAGTTCTTCGCGCCCGGCGGCATCCTCGCGCGCTCAACCCTCCCCTACGAGTACCGCCCCGGGCAGCTCGAAATGGCCAAGGCCGTGGAGCGCGCCCTGGATGAGCGCCGCCATCTCATCGTGGAAGCGGGCACCGGCACCGGTAAGACTCTCGCGTACCTCTTGCCCGCGCTGCGCACCGGCCAGCGCGTTATCGTTTCCACCGGCACCAAGGCCCTCCAGGACCAGCTCTACTTCCGCGACGTTCCCTTCCTTGAAACCCTCCTGGGCGAGCTGCGCGTCTGCTACATGAAAGGCCGCGCCAACTATCTCTGCCGCCACAAGCTTGTGGCCCTGCGCGACCAGCCCATTCTGTCCGGCCTGGAAGAGATCGACCAGTATCACCAGATCGCCGAATGGGAGCAGACGACCGAAACCGGCGACCGCGCGGAGCTATCCGGACTGCCGGAGTCCAGCGCCCTCTGGTCCAAGCTCGATGCCCGCGCCGATGCCTGCCTGGGCTCAACCTGCCCCGACTATCGCCGCTGCTTCATCACCGAGATGCGCCGCCGCGCCCTCGAGTCCGACATCGTCATCGTCAACCACCATCTCTTCTTCGCCGATCTCGCCCTGAAGCGCGAAGCCGCGGGCGCTCCGGACGCCGGCATCCTGCCCGACGCCGCAGCCGTCGTCTTCGACGAGGCCCACGAGCTTGAAGACGTCGCTTCCAGCTACTTCGGCCTCTCCGTTTCCAATGTACGATTTGAAGAGCTCGCGCGCGACACCGACATGCTGCTCCGCGGCAAAGACTCGGCCGGCCATCTGCCCGCTCTCACCCAGCAGCTCCGCGACCGCGCCCGCCTCTTCTTCGCGGGGCTCCCGCTCACCGCCGACGGCCGCCAGCCCTTCACCGCACGTGAGGAGTTCCTCGAATCCTCCGGCGATCTCTATCTCGGCGTCCGGGCGACTCTCAAACAACTGGAATCTGAGATGGACCGCCTCACCGGCGTGGAAGAAGCGCCGGGGCTGCGCAAGCGCATCGCCCGCCTGCGATCCGAGCTCGAGTTCCTCCTCGAGTCCAACGCCGCCAACATGGTCTACTGGCTCGAGCGCCGCATTCATGGCGCCGCAACCGATAGGTCGGAGACTTTGAAAGAGCACGGCTTTGGCCGTGCCGAAAAAGGTCCACAAAAACCTGCCGGCGCTTCAGCCCCTGTGGGCCTACGCAGCCGTTCTTCCACCACCTATCTCCAGGCCACGCCCATTGACGTCTCCGAGCTCCTCCGCGAGCTGGTCTTCGAGCCCATCCCCACCGTCATCCTCACCTCGGCCACGCTCACCGTCCAGGGCGGCTTCGAGCACCTGCGCCGCCGCCTCGGCCTCAATGACTCGAGCCCTGCAGCCCGCGAGCTCGTCGTCCCCTCCCACTTCCGCTACGACCGCCAGGCCCTCCTCTATCTGCCGCCGGAGATGCCCGACCCGCGCGACCCCGATTTCGTTCCCGCCGCTGCCGAAACCATCCGCCAGGTCCTCGATCTCTCCCGCGGACGCGCCTTCTGCCTCTTCACCAGCTACAGCCAGATGCGCGCCCTCTACGAGCGCCTGCTCCCGGTGCTTGATTTTCCCATCCTTCTCCACGGCAACGCGCCCCGCAAAGCCCTGCTCGAAGAGTTCCGCTCCACGCCCAACGCCGTCCTCTTCGGTACATCGAGCTTCTGGCAGGGCGTCGACGTGCAGGGCGAAGCGCTGAGCTGCGTCATTGTCGACCGCCTGCCCTTCGCCGTCCCCAGCGACCCCGTCGTCCAGGCGCGCATGAAGGCCATTGAAGAAGCCGGCGGCCGTCCCTTCTTCGACTACCAGGTCCCCGAAGCCGTCCTCACCCTCAAGCAGGGCTTCGGCCGGCTGATTCGCTCGCTTGAAGACCGCGGCGTGCTCGTCCTCCTCGACCCCCGTATCCGCACGCAGCGCTACGGCCAGACGTTTCTCAAATCCCTGCCGCCGTACCGCATGACGACCGCGCTAGCCGACGTGCGTTCCTTCTTTGCCAAGAGCTGATCGTCGGTCCTGAACTGGTCATCGGACTTGCGGAGCGGGCATATAATAGCGGTTTTCTTAGGACCAAAAGGAGATCCCGGTCTCAGCGATTCCGGAGGGTGCGGCGATGCGCGTCAGAATCTACGAGCTCCAGCCCGGCGATGGAGGGTTTGTCCTGGATAAGAGCCGCATGCACTGCATCATCGCGGTCAAAGAGGGCAAGGGAAGTTTCAAGTTTCTCAATTCGAGCAGGGAAAAGTTGATCCGCGAGCTGTTTGACGCGCCATCCACAACCTTCGTCAGCGGAGGAACCGCACCCGACGGAACGCACTGGGATGCCGTGAAGACTCATCCCGCCTGGAGCGTTGAAGCTATTGAAGCAATCGTAGGGAACCAGCTCTACGGCTTCAACTTGGGCGCGACCATTGAATATGACGACTGAAATGTTGCTCCATCGGGATTGACCGTCGCCATCATCATGCAGTATCATTCATTTACATTCATTTTCCATCATATTCAATCATTTTCGTTCACAATCACATTCATTTTCCGGAGAAACCCCATGCCGCAGCCCTCCCCAACCCTCGCAACCCGCCCTGAGCTCTTCTCAACGCCCCAGGCCGAAGCCATCAAGCAGGAGATCTGCGCCGTCGGCCGCAAGCTCTGGCTGCGGCAATATGTCGACGGCAACGGCGGCAATATCTCCTGCCGCATCGGCCCCAATGAGGTGCTCTGCACGCCCACCATGGTCAGCAAATACGACCTCACGCCCGAGGACCTTTGCCTCGTCGACCTCGAAGGCAACCAGCTCGCCGGCAGGGAGCGCCGCACCAGCGAGATCTTTCTGCACCTCGAGATCTTCAAAGCCAATCCGGAAGTGAAAGCCGTGCTCCACTGTCACCCGCCCCACGCCACGGCCCACGCCATCACCCACACCGTACCCGACTATCTCACCCTCCCCGAGTTCGAGGTCTTCGTGGGTAAGGTGCCCATCACGCCGTACGCCACGCCGGGCACGGCCGAGTTCGCGCGCACCGTCATTCCCTTCGTCAAGCATCACAACACCGCGCTGCTCGCCAACCACGGCATCGTCTGCTGGGGAGACACGGTGACCCACGCCGAGTGGTACGCCGAAGTGCTCGAAACCTACTGCTGGACCATGCTGCTCGCCCGCCAGCTCGGCGCGCCCATCACCTATTTCAACGCGGAGCAGGTCGAGGGCGTGCTCGGCATCAAGCGCCGCTACGGCCTGCCCGACCATCGCCTGGCACCGCGCGAGGAACGCGCCTGTACCTGCGGCCCCGCCATCGAACCCATCAACGCGTTGCCGACTGCAGAGCCCTCTCTTCCCGAAGCTGGCAGCCCCGCTTTCGAACAGCTCGTCCGGACCATCACCGCCACGGTCCTCGACAAACTCCGCAACTCGCAGACGCGATGAAAGCCGCCGAGCGCCAACTCCGCATTCGCCAGATGCTCGAGTCGCGCGACTTCCTCGCGCTCGACGCGCTCTGCCAGGAGCTCTCGGCCTCGGAATCGAGCATCCGCCGCGATCTCGACCTCCTCGAAGAAGAACAGGCCCTCAAGCGTGTTTACGGCGGCGCGGTTCCTGTGCAGCCGTCCCTGGGGCGCGCCTTCGACTACGCCGCCGAAAGCGTCCGCCTTAGCGCGGAGAAGGACCGCATCGCCCACTGCGCTGCCGCGCTCATTGACGACGGCCAGACCGCGATCCTCGACGGCGGTTCCACCGTGGCCGCCGTGGCGCGCGCGCTCAGCACGAAGTCCCTGCACATCGTCACCAACTCGCTGCCCATCGCGGAAATCCTCGAAGACCAGCGCAGCATTGAGCTGACGCTGACCGGCGGCTATCTCGATCCGCGCCTGCGCGTTCTGCTTGGCCCCTTCTGCGAGCAGATGCTCTCAGGGATCCGCGCCGACGCGCTCATCATGGGCATCGGCAGCATTTCAGAAGCAGGTTTCAGCAACAACAACACTCTCGTCGTGGGCTCGGAGCAGAAGATGATTGCGGTCGCGGCGCGCGTCATCCTGGTCGCCGATCACACCAAGTTCGGCCGTGGTGGCATGATTCCCGTCGCGCCCTTGAGCGCCGCGCACGTCGTCGTCACGGATTCGGCCGTCGCGCCGCGCTGGGTCGACCTGCTGCGCAGCCGCGGCCTTGACGTGCTACTGGCATAAATCGACGTGCTTCTGGCATAAATCGACATGCTGCTCGCATAAACTGAATCTGCCGCGTTGGTCGAGTGGCAAGGAAGGTCGATGCGCATCACTCCCACCGACGTTCTCATCGTCGTCGATCTGCAGAACGACTTCTGCCCCGGCGGGCAACTGGCGGTTGCAGACGGAGACTCGATCCTTGAGCCGATTCACAGAATTGCGCCGCGCTTCGAGCACATCGTCCTTACCCAGGACTGGCACCCGCCCGATCACACCTCCTTCGCCAATTCGCACCCAGGCAAGAAGCCGTACGACTCAATCGCTCTCGCGTACGGCCCGCAAACGCTGTGGCCCACGCACTGCGTCCAGGGCACCCACGGGGCGGAATTCCACGCCGATCTGCGCCTCAACCGCGCCGAGCTCATCCTGCGCAAGGGCTTCCGCCGCGAAATCGATTCTTACTCCGCGTTTTTCGAGAACGACCGCATCACGCCCACCGGCCTCGCCGGCTATCTGCGCGAGCGTGGCCTTACGCGCACCTTCTTTGCCGGCCTCGCCTACGATTTCTGCGTCGGCTTCTCCGCTCTCGACGCGCGCCGCCTCGGCTTCGAGGCCGTCGTCCTCCGCGACGCCTGCCGCGCCATCGATCTCAACGGCTCTGTCACGCAAATTGACTTGGAATTCGCGCAGGCCGGCGTTGCCGTCGTGCAGTGCGCCGAGTTGTCCGGCGCCGCCGCGTAGAATCGCATCAGGCCGCGCAGCCGGCATCCATGTCCCGCAACTTTTACATCCTCGCCGCCACGCTTCTGCTCTTCGCGCTGCTTTCAGCGGGCATGGCCATGGTGCCTTCCACCTTTCAGCCCGGGTTGCCGGCCAATGGAACCCTGTGGCGCACGGTGGCGCTGATTCTGCTGCTGGGCGCGCTGTTTCTGGGTTTGATCGGCATGCTCAGCCATCTGTTTGAACAAGTCGATCGTCGCAGCGAAGAGTCCCGCCGCGCCATGCGCAACCAGCGCCGGCGCCGCCGGTGAGGTTTCGCCGCGCAGGCAAAACGACGCAGCCGTCGCCGCAGCAATCCCCGGATTTCTTCCTCGGCTAAAATGAAGTCTGCGGGATCGCGTGCCCGCCGAGGTTCGAGCCTACGCCCATGTATGAAGTCACCGTAGAGGCCGTTTTCTCCTCCGGCCACTATCTCCGCAACTACCGCGGCAAGTGCGAGAACCCGCACGGCCACAATTACAAGGTGCGCGTCACCCTCGCCGGCGCGCAACTCGACGAAGCCGGCCTGCTGCTCGACTTCAGGCTGCTCAAGCAGGTGATGCGCCCCGTCATCGAGCGCATCGACCACCAGATGCTCAACGATCTCGAGCCTTTCACCACGCTCAATCCCTCGGCCGAAAACATCGCCAAATTCTTCTTCGACCAGACCAGCCGCCAGCTCCACGACATGACTCAAGGCCGCGTGCGCGTGAAGGACTGCACCATCTGGGAGACCGATACCACCACGGCGACGTATTACGAGTAGACGGCTGTTTCTGATCCAGGTCTGGTTTCGTATCAGGGCACGGCTTTAGCCGTGCCGCAAGTGGTCAACCCAAATTTATTCTTTGGGGCTTTAGCCCCTGTGCGTCACCCTCAGTTCATCTGGCTCGATTTCGACTTGAGGTATTTGTCGAAGGGAATCTCGAAATAGAAAAGCTCCTGGCCGTCGGCATCGCGCAGCTCTTTCAGGTAGAGCTTGGCGCCGCGCAGCGGATGATCGAGTTCGGAGACATCGTAAAACAGAAACCCCGCACGCGTGGTGTGCGGTTCCACCACCAGCGCCTGGAATTCAAAGGTATCGAAGTCCTGCTCGATCTCCTGGTTGCTGGCTTTGGGGTGGGTATGGATTGCGGGAATCGGTCCCGGCATGGGAATGCGCGACCCCTCCCGGTCCTTTCGCGTCATCAACCGCTCCACATCCTCAGGCTCCGCCGCCTGAATGCGGTCGCCGGCCGCGGTTTCGAACAGAATCCGCGCGTCGCGCAGGGAAATTGGCCGGCTGCTCTCGTTGGTTACAATCAGCCGGATCGGCATCACTCCGTGGCTTAGATAATCCACGCGGAAGATCGACTCCTTTTGTTTGGTATCGTAAGGCTCGGCAGCAATCGCCACCTGCTCCTTATCGTGGACCTCGACCGCCGCGTAGGTCGTCGCCGGCTGCACTTCCTGCGGGCCATGATCGCTCGCCGCCGGGTCGCTCGCCCAGACCGGAAGCGCCAGGGCCAGCAGAAAAACAGGAAATGTTCGCCGGGACCTCATCGGCTTCGACTGTATCATCGTAGGGTTAGACCCCCGGAAGGCCATTTCGGTGACGGCATGATTCTTTTTTTCTATAATCTGGCGCTGACTGCCGCTTTCGTGCTCACTGCGCCCTGGTGGCTTTGGCGCACGGCTTCGAAGCGAAGATACCGCGAGGGGCTCAAGGAGCGGCTGGGCGAAGTTCCCACCCGGGTCGCCCGCATGCGCGAGGAAGGCGCACTTCCCGTCATCTGGCTCCACGCCGTCTCTGTGGGTGAGGTGCTGGCGGTCAGCCGGCTGGTGAGCGAGCTCGACTTCAGTTTTCCCGCTTATCGCCTCTTTATTTCCACCACCACCGCCACCGGCCAGGCCCTGGCACGGGAGCGGTTCGGCGCCAATCGCGTCTTCTATTGCCCGCTCGATCTGCCCTGGGCCGTCGGCGCTTACCTGCGGGCGCTCGAGCCGCGCATGCTGATTCTTGTCGAATCGGAGTTCTGGCCCAACCTGCTCAACAACTGTTTTCGCCGCCGCACTCCCGTGGCCGTGGTCAACGCGCGCATCTCCGATCGCTCCTGGCCGCGCTACCAGGCAATGAAGCTGCTGTGGAAGCCTCTCCTGAGCCGGTTGAGCGCGGTGCTGGCGCAGAGCGAAGTGGATGCCGAGCGCCTGATTGCCCTGGGCTGCGCGCCGCAGCGCCTTCTGGTCTCAGGCAACCTGAAGTTCGATGTGCGCACAGCCGAGGAATCTGACGCCACGCTGCTCCTGCGCAAACTCGCCGTCGATCGCCGCCTGGTGGTGGCCGGCAGCACCCTCGAGGGCGAAGAGGCCATGCTGCTCGAAGTCTGGCCGCGCCTGCTCGAGGCCGACCCCAACCTGGTGCTCATTCTTGCCCCACGCCATCCCGAGCGCTTCAGCGCCGTTGCTCTGCGGGTTGCGCGCTCCACCTTCCCCTGGGTGCGCCGCTCCGACTGGCCTTCCAAGCCCGCCTTCGCGCTCACGCCTCTGCGCCCCGGCGAAGTGGTCGTCCTCGACAGCATGGGCGAACTGGCCTCTGTATATTCACTCGCCAGCTTTGCATTCGTCGGCGGCAGCCTGGTTCCTGCCGGCGGCCACAATCCTCTTGAGCCGGCGCAATTCGGCGTAGCCATCGTCATGGGCCCGCATTACGCCAACTTCCGCGCCATCGTCGACGATCTGCTCGCACACGACGCCATCCGCATCGCCGGCGTCGAGCAGCTGGCCGAAACCTTGGCCGATCTGGCGCGCAACTCCACCGGAGCCGAAGCCATGGGTGTGCGCGCCCGCGAAGTCTTCGATCGCGAGTCCGGAGCCACCGAGCGCACCCTGCGCGTGCTGCGGCCTCTGATCGAGGTCCGCAGGCGGTGACCGGCTCCCGGCGCCCATGGCTCGCTCCGCTGGTGCCGCTCTACCGGCTCGCGACGGCTGCGCGCGCGTTCGGCCTCCACGCCGGCCTGGAACGTGTAAACCACCTGCGCTCGCCGGTGGTGAGCATCGGCAGTCTTTCGGCAGGCGGCGCCGGCAAGACGCCGCTCGTCATTGCTCTCGCCCGCGCCCTTTCGCACGGCAGCACTTCCTTGAGCGCCCTATGGCAGGGCAGCACTCGCGCCGGCGCCCTTTCGCAAGGCAGCACTTCCTCAAGCGCGAATCGCATGCCCTCCTGCATACATATCGACGTGCTCTCGCGCGGCTATGGCCGCCTGCATCGGGGACCCGCGCGCGTTGACCCGGACGGAACGGTTGCAGAGTTCGGCGATGAGCCGCTGGAGATTGCGCGGGCGACCGGCCTGCCCGTCTACGTCGCCGCCGAGCGCTACCAGGCCGGCCTGCTTGCCGAGCGCGATGCCGGGTTGTCTGCTCGTTCGGCAGATCGGGACTCGAGTCCGGTAGGCCGAGACGCCAGTCCGGTAGGCCGGGACTTCAGTCCTGGCAAATTGCAGGCTGAACAGGAAGGGGCTTCAGCCCCTGCGGAATACCTGTCCGCCATCCATCTCCTCGACGACGGCTTTCAGCATCGCCAGCTTCACCGCGACATCGACATTGTTCTCTTCAGCCGCCACGACCTCAACGATCGTCTTCTCCCCTTCGGCAATCTGCGCGAGCCGCTCAGCGCGTTGCGCCGCGCCGCCATCCTCGCCGTTCCCGCTGAAGACGCGAACCTGGTAACGGAGCTCAACTGGACTGGCCCCGTCTGGCGCCTGCACCGCCGCATGGAGGTCCCCCTCGTCGAATCGGCCCCTCTAAATTCATCCGTCGTCGCTTTCTGCGGCATCGCCCGCCCCGATCAGTTTTTCCTGGGCCTGGAAGCCGCCGGCCTTCATCTTGCCGCACGCATCGCTTTTCCCGACCACCATCGCTACGCGCAAGCCGATATTGCGCGCCTTCGCTCCACCGCTCGGAGCGCCGGCGCCGCGGCATTCCTCACCACGGAAAAAGATCGCGTGCGCCTGCTTTCACTTGCCGCCCCGCTGGCCGCGCAGCTCTCCGAGGAGATCCCGCTCAACGCCGCGCGCCTGCACATCGAGATTGAAGACGAAGACGCCGCGCTCGATGCGCTTCTCGCATCCCTGCCGCCGGTGCGGGACTAAAGCATTTTCTGAGTAGCTATATCCCGAAGACGGAAAGCAGAGTCGACGCGACCAACCCGGGGCCCCGGCAAGCGCTCCTCGCTTGCTGGGGTGGGACCAACAGGGAGCGGCGACCTTGCGAAGGAACGAAGAGGACACAGTAACTCAGAAAATGCCGTAAGGGCATCCCGGAGGGATGCTACGAAAATAGCCCAGGATGAAGTTTGTCGTCCGCTCATGCGGACGGGAAACGTAATCCTGGGAAAAACCCACAAAAGCCAACCCTGAGCCCCGTAGGGGCGACGGAACCGGACCGAGGGTTCCAGAATCCTACGCACTCACTCCAGCCACTGAAGAAGAGCTCTGCGGATACCGTTCGCGCGACCAACTCCGCAACTTACGCGCTCCTAAGCTCGGCCCGTCCAAACAGCTCGAGCATCTCCGTTTCGCTCTGCGGATTCAGCACCGAGCGCGCGGCAAAACTTTCGCGGTCGGGATAATCGCTGGCGCGAATGCGGTCCGCGGCGCCGGCAAGATCGTAAGCCGTCTGCCGCAATTCGACACCGGACGCGAGCAGCAGCCAATAGGCGCCGGGCTCGCCAAACGGCATCCCCACGCTGCCCGCATTCACCACGCGCGTCGCGCCCACCCTGCGATCGAACTGCATGTGCGTATGGCCGCACACCACCGCGTCCGCGGCCAGGCCTTCGAAAACCGGAAGAAGACTCTTCTCGTCCGTGAGCCGCGTGAAGATCTCGTTCTCATCGCGCGGCGTCGCGTGGCAAAAGATCACTCGGCCCAATCCTTCGATTTCGATGTCAACGGTCTTGGGCCACGCGGCGAACAGCGGCTCAAATTCCGCCGTCTTCTCCGCTGTCCAGCGGATGATGGGCCAGTGCGATTCCGGCATTCCGCGGGGATTTCTGCCGGCCATTGCATCCAGCACCGCCATCTCGCCGTTGCCGTGGATGTACTCGACCGGAATGTCGATTGCCAACAGTCGCTCAACGGTCTCGCACGGAAACGGTCCCGGAATCACATCGCCACCGATGATGACCCGGTCCACGCCCGTCTCCTCTATCTCTGCAAGCACCGTCTCCAGCGCGGGAAGGTTGCCGTGAATGTCATAGAGTGCTGCTACGTGCATGGGCCCTGCCTCAAAATGCTCGCCACTCGCCGCATACGTGGTGTTGAACCTGCGCGTTACACCTTCAGGAACATCTTCCGCCGGTACAGCAGCCACACCGGCACAAAGCACGCCGCCGTATACGAAACGGAAAAGGCGAAGGCCGCCCACCCCGGATCGGGAATATGCGAAAAGAAGTGTACGTGCGCGTACCACAGCGGATTCGACGCCCGCCCCTGGTCCTGGAAACGGATGACGTCGAGCGTCGGCCCCAGCAACTCGCTCACCATATAGGCCACAATCGCATTCGATCCGAAGATCAGCCACGGCCACGCGAGCGCGCGCGTCGCGCCCGCCTTGCCCCAGCCCCGCACTTCCATCGTCCAGTAAACCAGCGCAAACAGCAGCAGCGACCATCCCGCCGCCCACAGCACGTACGAGCTCGTCCACATCTTCTTATTCAGTGGAAACTCAAGTGACCAGAGAAATCCCATGGCCAGGCAAAGCGCCGCGCCCGCGGCCATCCCCGCCGCCTTCGCCCGGTTCGAACGCCGCCCAAGCAACCATATTCCGGTGAGCAGCCCGAGCAGCGTCGTGCCCAGCGCGGGAATGTCGCTCAGCAATCCCTCCGGGTCACGGGCATCGTGCGCCGGCGAATCTTCATAGAGATGGCCGGGCATGAGCTGCCGGTCCACCCACGCCACAATGTTCTGGTTGCGGTCAAGAAACTGCACGTCCCGCACCGGCATCCCCGCGCCCGGAACCGGTACCCAGCGCACCAGCACCCAGTAACCCACGAGCACCGCCGCCAGCGCCACCACCTTCGTATTTGCGCGCCTATCCCACAGGTAAAACAGCTCCACGATCAGGTAGCAGATGGCGATCCTTTGCAGCACGCCGTAGAACCGCATGTGCTCCCAATGGAAAAAGGGAAAGTTGTTCACCACGATCCCGAAAGCGAAAAGAACAACGGCGCGCACCACCGTGTGCCGGGCGAGTTGCGCCGGCGACTGGCCCCGCTTGAGCCGCGCCTGCGTCGCCAGCACGATGGAGACGCCCACCACGAAGAGAAACGTGGGAAACACCAGATCCGTCGCCGTGAACCCGTTCCACGCGGCATGGTTCATCTCTTTCCACGATCCCGGCCCGCCGTTGTTGTTCACCATGATCATGAAGGCGATGGTCAGGCCGCGCAAAACGTCGAGCGAGACCAGGCGCTTGGCCGGCGTGGTCGCCGCGCCGCTCCCTGCGGTCAGGTTGGGTTCGGAGGCAACAACCGATTCAGCCATGCGCTCCTCCAGATTCGGTTCTTCAGGCGCGCTGCATCCGGTAGCGATGCGCGATGCACACTACCCTACGCGCTCGCGCTGCGCTTGCCAAGCGGTTGCCCCATCCCTGCAGCGCCTTTTACCGCAAGGATGGGATCGCACTCAGATCGTCACGCCTGCATCCCGATCGCCAGTGGATGGGCCGGTTGATACAAGCCGAGTTTGCCGCCCCCGGGAAGTTCGATCCGCGTGACTGAACCCCATCGCTCCTTGTGCTCCTTCGAGCATCGCACCCCCTTCCCCTCCAGCCTTTTCATTTCCGCCTTCAGGTCATCGCACAACAGGTAAAGCTCGTGCCGCCCCCCGGTCTCTTCGGGGTGCACTGCAGCTTCGGCCGGAGGCAGCGCGAAAATCAGCCATCCACGCCCGGCATCCACGGATACGAATCCAAGCACGTCGCGAAGGAAGGCCCGGTCGGCCTCCGCGTCGCTGCTGTACAGAATCACGTGCGCTCCCATGATCATGGTTCAGACTCCTTTCCTGTATATTCACGAGCTTGCCACACTCGACGGCTGGTTGCCTCATCCTCGCGCGCCCCTTGCGCCCGGGTGGGACCGCATTCACTCTTCCCTCCGCGCCAACCCTGTCAAAACCGCGCCCGCGCTGCTACACTCGACCCTTCAGGAAAACTTGAGGATGACAACCCCCGCAATCACGCCCGAGAAGCCCACACCTGATTTCCAGCCCTTCGTTCCCCCGCAGGAGAAGCCGCCCGAGTTCACGTTGCGCGCCATTCTGCTCGGCTCCTTCTTCGGCCTCATCTTCGGCGCCGTCACCGTCTACGTGGGCCTCCGCGCCGGCCTCACCGTGGCCGCTTCCATCCCCATTGCGGTGCTCTCCATCAGCATTCTCCGCGTCCTCGGCCGCGCCTCCATCCTCGAGAACAATATCGTCCAGACCACCGGCAACGCCGGCCAGTCCATCGCCTCCGGCGTCATCTTCACCCTGCCCGCACTGGTCTTTCTCGGCTTCGATCTCGAGTACTCCCGCATTCTCATGCTCGCCCTCATCGGCGGCTGGCTCGGCGTGCTTTTCATGATTCCCCTTCGCCGCCAGCTCATCGTGCAGGAGCACGGCGTCCTTCCCTACCCCGAGGGCACCGCCTGCGCCGACGTGCTTATCGCCGGCGAAAAAGGCGGCTCGCTCGCCGGCCGCGTGTTTCTCGGCCTCGGCCTGGGCAGCCTCTACACCCTCTTTCAGAATGAGAATCTCTTCCGCGCCTGGCCGGGCCAGCCCACCTACAACCCTGACTTCGGCCCCCAGCACATCCTCAAGGGCGCCTCCATCAACGCCGAGGCCACCAGCGAATATCTCGGTGTAGGCTACATCATCGGCGCGCGCGTGGCCGGCATTCTCTTCGCCGGCGGCGTGCTCTCCTGGCTGGTCATCATGCCGCTCATTTATTTCTTCGGCAAAGAGATCAACCACCCCATCTACCCCGGCCTAGTCCCCATCGCGCAGATGGGCCCGGGCGACCTCTGGTCCACTTACATCAAGCCCATGGGCGCGGGAGCCGTGGCCGCCTCCGGCCTCATCACCCTCATCAAGACCGTCCCCACCATCTGGAGCGCCCTCACCGCCGGCCTCAAATCCATGCGTCCCGGCGCGGCATCCACGCAGGCCGCGCCGCTGCGCACGGAAAACGATCTCTCCATGCGCGTCGTCCTCGTCGGCTCGCTGCTCATCGTCGCCCTCATGTTCGTCTTTCTTGAGTTCAAGCCCGTGCCCGGCGCCTTTGTCGGCTGGCCCGCCAACCTGGCCGCCTCGCTCCTCGTGGTCGTCTTCGGCTTTCTCTTCGTCACCGTCAGCTCGCGCATCGTGGGCATCGTCGGTTCATCGGCCAGCCCGGTCAGCGGTATGACCATTGCCACGCTCATGGCCACGGCCGCCGTCTTCCTCATCGAAGGCTGGACCGCGCCTGCCTTCGGCGCGCTCGCCATCACCATCGGCGGCGTGGTCTGCATCGCCGCCTCCAACTCCGGCGACACTTCGCAGGACCTGAAGACCGGCTACATCGTCGGTTCCACGCCGCGCCTGCAGCAGATCGCGCTCATGATCGGCGTAGTCGTCTCCACCGTGGTCATCGGCTTCACCCTCAACCTGATGAACACCGGCCTGCAGGAGTTCGACTTGGCCGCGCAGCCCTGGGACCTCAGCGCCTCCCACCCCGGCGTCTCCATCCAGAGCGACACCCACCACCTGCCCAATCAGTTCCGCGTCCAATCGGCCGACGGCAAGACCTTCACCACGCGCCAGAAATCCGAATTCATCCTCTTGAACGCCATCGGCTCAACCGAACTCCAGGACGGCAAATATCTCTACTCGCCCTCGACGCACCAGATTGAAGTCCACTGGATCCAGGGCATCGGTTCGGCCGCAGCGCCCGCGCCCCAGGCTCGCCTCATGGCCACGGTCATCAACGGCATCTTGAGCCGCAAGCTGCCCTGGGGACTGGTGCTCATCGGCGTCTCCATTGTGATTGCTGTGGAGCTGCTCGGCATCCGCTCGCTGCCCTTCGCCGTCGGCGCCTATCTGCCCATCGGCACCACCCTGCCCATTTTTGCCGGCGGCCTGGTCCGCGGCCTGGTCGACTTCATGGCGCGCCGCTCCGGCCATGCCGAAGAAGCCGAAAGCGAAATCTCGCCCGGCTCGCTCTTCGCCTCAGGATTGATCGCCGCCGGCGGCATCGTCGGCCTCCTCGGCGTCGCCCTCAAAGCCTATGAGGCCACGGTGGGCAAAGGCGACATCCTCAACTTCCCCCGCACCTTCCCATTTACGATCCTGGACAACAACTACGTAGCCGTCCTCGCCTTCGCCGCGCTGGCCTATGCGCTCTACCACTTCGCCCGCAAGCCGCTCCTGAAATGAGTTGGCTGAATCCAGAGGCTGAGAACTCGGAAATTCAAGACTTCCGAGCGCGCCTACACTCTCAGATTGCTCATCTCTGAGTGCATTTGAGAGAATTTCCTCAGAGCGCGTCGGACGTTGAACTTCCTCAATCGATAGGAACTTGCAGCGGTACGTTCAAGAAGTTCACACATCCGCCTAGATTTTCAACACATCCACAACCTGTGCCCTGTTAACCTTCGGAATCCCATTGACGACGGAAAAGGATGACCGAGTCCGAGGATTTGAAACGCTTGTGTGATTCTGGCATCTGCCCCAATTGCGGACAGAGGATACCCGAAGGCAAAACTGTCGTCCGAGGAGCGGGATCGTTTTGCAGCCTCGAGTGCGTCGCATCTTACCATCAAGCGGAATTCTCCGAGAGAGCAAGACGTCTAGCATCGGCACTGCGAAACTGATTTATATGAAAGGTGGAGGAGAAGTTGGCATCTGAGATGCTTTTTGCCTTCGGGCACCCAACCGGAGATGGGATTCTTCCGTCTCAGGAGATCTTGGACTTCGTCCATTCAGGCAAGATTTCTGCCACGAGACCTGTAGACGAGGAAAACCAGATCCAGCCTTCCAGCATTGATCTCCGCCTGGCAGGTGAGGCCTATAAGGTAAAGGCCAGCTTTTTGCCGGGGAAGTCGACGACGCTGCCGGTTCGTGCCAAAGCGAATGGCATGCTGATCGAAACTATCGACATCTCGGACGGCGCAATCCTGGAGCCGGGCGCGATCTACATCATCCCGCTGATGGAGAGGCTTTCGCTACCTCATGACGTGTACGGAATCGCGAATCCCAAGAGTTCCACCGGAAGGTTAGATATATTCACGCGCCTTATCACCGAATATGGCGATGAATTCGAACGAGTTCCGAAGGGATACCCGGGGGGACTGTATATCGAAGTCGTCTCGCAGACTTTCCGTGTTCTTGTTCGAGCCGGCATGAAGCTAAACCAACTGCGGTTTGGCCGTGGCAGAAGGAATCCTGTAGGCGAGGATCGGCTCAGATGGCTCGACAAGGGAAACTTCTTGATTGACCCAGATGAGGAAAACGGTCAAGCGAGAGTAGACCGAAGCAGCTATCGGCTAACGGTCGATCTTCAGGGTAACGGCGCAGGGATCGTGGGCTACCAAGCGAAGAAGACTTCAGAAATCATCGACCTCGATCTGATCAACCATTACGAAGTCGGCGAATTCTGGGTACCAATCCTGAGAGGCCAGGAATGCATCCTCAAGCCCGGGGAATTCTACATCCTAGCCTCTAAACAGAAGGTCAGAATTCCGCCGGACCTTGCCGCCGAGATGCTCCCTTATGACCTGTCTACGCAAGAGTTCAGGGTTCATTACGCCGGTTTCTTTGATCCCGGCTTCGGATACGGAGAAAACGGCGAGATCCCCGGCACACGCGCGGTGCTGGAAGTCCGAGCAAACGAAATGCCTATCCTGCTTGAGGACGACCAATTCGTCGGCCGGCTCACCTACTACAACATGTCCCAAAAACCGCAGAGAATCTACGGCGGCTCGATTGGCTCAAACTATCAGCAACAGGGGCTGGCACTGAGCAAGCAATTCAAGAGGGACACCTTCTTGTCCAGCGAAGTCTCCGCGGGTCCCAAGGGTCAAAATGAAAAGGTTGAAACAGCAGACTCAGACGAAGAAGGCAACCAGCACAATTATCGTCTTGCCTTCGGCCAGGAGATTCCCGAGTCTGCAATGAGGGCAGAGAATGGCTGAGATCCGTCCCGAACCCCTCGAATTCAAGACGACTTTCCGGCAGATTCTTCTTTGACCCTATTCCACTCCTTCTTGAGGTAGACGCCAGTCGCATCACGAAGTTCGACCAACGCGCGGGCAAACTCGGCGGACCGTTCTCGATCCGCAGTGAGTTCACTAACATGGTCCGCGAGCGTCCTGATCCTTTGATCTTCGGCATCTCTGGGGTTAAGATGTAGCACAATCTCATGCAACAAAGCGTCGCGCTGAAGCGAGAGACCCGCGACTCCGCCCGGCGCGCCGACCGATTGCGCAAGCTGCGCAGAAACAGCTATAAACTCTGACACCTTGTCCCGCAGCGAGTCGATCCATTTAAGCCTTGAAGTCGAAACCGTATTGACGAAGATTGTTCTATTGCTGCTCCGAAGGTTATATATGAGGTTTGCGGCGCTCACCAAGAAAGTCAGCACAATGCCGGTAATCGCTACCCCGTCTCCCGAGGTCATGGTTTCTCCCCCGGACCAGAACTATATCAGCCAGGACCAGCAGCCGACTGCCTCACAATTCGATTTTGAAAGGTGCGTGGGACCGCGGCCCCCTACCGCATCCTACGCCACCACCTTCAACCGCACGCCTTCATGCTCCTGCAGGCAGACGAGAATGCCGATCAGATTCGCCGCCGCGCGATTCAACTAAGCGCCGTCACGTCAAGAACTCGAATCTCTCCATAACGGAGAAAGTCCTGGGCATTGAATGTAAGAATGCTCTCAATTCCATTGACAACCATAGCCGCGACGAGGCGTGCATCGTGCGCGTTTTTGCCGGATACATGGTAATCCGTGACAAGGCGCTCCCATGCATCCTGAAGCGGAAGCTCCGGCAGCAGCACGAAGAGCCGCTTCAGGGCGTCAACCTCCGCTGTCGCCTGCTCCGTCGAATATCCCAGGCCATTGGCGGCAACCGGTCGCGTCGCCACTGCCCAGAACTCAACAATATTCTGCTGCGCGATGTGCAGAATCTCGTTGTTTGCACGCAATAACCGCAACGATCGGGTCGCGACATGCGCGCTTGGATGGTGGGGTTGTACCAGACGCAACAGAATGTTGGTGTCGAGAAGAACAGCCATTTAAAGGCCGCGCGCGCCGTAAATCGAATCCCGGTCGACTGCCGCATCTGGCAGCAAAGGCGTAACCGTCGAGTGACTCTCACTCCACGCGGCAAGCTCCCGCGACCACTCCTCCACACCGTTCGGCTGGCCTGAGGCCGCGGGTCGCTCCCTCAGCCGTTGCCGAATCGCCGCGACCCCAATCTCGGCCACGTCGTCATGGGCGCGAATGAGCCCCGCTCGCATCGCCTGCGCGACAATGTGCTCCTGCTCCGGGCTGAGTCGGATCGTCATTGCGTCTTAAGGTCCCGCGTAGTTATTTTAACCCCATCTCTTGATCCGCGCCACGCTTGCGCCCGCCCATTCGTAGGGCCGGGTGCCCCATCCTTCGCGCAATTTGCGAAGGGCGGGATCAAGCTCACGCCGCCAGCGAAACCTTCCCCTGCCGCCGGCGCGCAGGCTTCACGCGAATCTCCACATCCTGTCCCAGCGCGGTCAAAAACTCCATGAGCCGCTCCACGGAAAAAGAGCCGGCATGGTTGCGCATCAGCGCGGAAACATGCGGCTGCTTGATGCCCAGAATCTTTCCCGCCTCGGCTTGCGTGACTCCACGCTGCCGGATCAGCCGGTAAATCTCCAAGGCGAGCTTCGCCTTCAGCAGCTCTCGCTCGGGGCGAGGCAATCCCAGGTCGGCAAATAAATTGCCGCTGCTCTTCTGAGCTTTCACTCGGCCTTTTTCACTTGCGATCACCTCAATCCTGCCATTCTTCGCGATTCCTACGGCCGCGCCACCGGCCGGTAAATCAGCCCAATCACCAAGCCCACAATGACCCACTCCGCAAAGTACGCGACCGCCTGCTGCGCCGCCAGCCTTGCGCCGATCTGCAGGTTCGTGAAGTTGTGCACCACGAATGCGCCGAGGACGAAGATGCCGATGAGCACCCCAAACGTCAGACCGGCGACAGCACCCGACGCCATGTCGCGCGGCTGCGGGTGCGACTGCGCGTACAGCACCGTGAGCGCCGCAATGGCGATCAACAGGAATGCCATCCCCACCGGCATGTGGCTCACCTGCCCCTGGTGGTCGCGATAAACGGCCGGGTACTTCGCAAACTCCGTCTTCAACGACGGCAGTAGGACAAAGACTGCGCCGCCAAACACAAAATACGCAACGAAGGCGCCTAAGGACGCAAAGACGACTCGCGTGATGTTCATGGACGAATCCCTCCGGTTGAGTTCCCGGTATTGTATGCCCTGTTGCCGCAACTTGCACTGGTGAAATGATTTTTGTAGCCAGGGGCTCCATGCCACCATCCTGTGGCCTGCGACGGAGCCATGACTCATGCCATCAACGACGCCCTCCACACCGCGGGCATGCAAGAATATTGAGTAGATTCGCCGGTAATCGGCTCCCTTTTCCAAAGCGCCCAGCGGGCGCTCCTCCCACGAAGGTCTGAAACGCAATGGACGATCTCGCAACCCTTCTCGAAGCCGTCAACCGCGGCGCGGCCGGCGAAGTTGCTGCTATCCTCGAGCGCAACCCCGGGCTCGTCCACCAGCGGGATGCCGCAGGCGCAACCGCGCTTCACTACGCCGCATTCGAAGGCGACAGTGATGTGGCGCGCGCGCTCATCCGGGCGGGCGCCGATGTCAACGCGCGCGACGGCAAGTTCAACGCAACCCCCGCTGGCTGGGCGATCGAATATCTGCGCGAGCTGGGCGGTCTTCTCGGGATCGAGCTGAACGATTTCGCTTTCGCTCTGGAGCGCGGTGACACCGTCTGGGTGAGCCGATTTCTTACCCGCTTTCCCCGCCTCCGCCACGCTCGCGACACGAAGGGACGCACCTTCGCGGAGATCGCCCGTCAATCAGGAAACGCCGACATTATCCGGCTCTTCGAATCCAGCGAGTCGAACCCGGTGTAACACTCGTGCTCTCGAGGGCCGCAGAGGCGCCTTCATACCCTCTTACGGCTCCGCCCCTTCGGGCACCAGCAGCGTGAGCGCGTCGGGCACGGTCTCCATCCGCGCCGGCAAGTGGCCCAGCACCTCGCCGTCGGCCTCGACGTAAAGAACGTCCTGCGACCCGTTCGCCGCGCGGCATTCCACCATCTTTGTTTCCACCAGCTCGATCTCCCGCCCGAACGTGTGCCGGCCGGCCAGCACTGCCAGCAGGAAGCGCAGGTAGCGCAATCGGCTGCGCGTGCCGAACACCACCAAACGCAGGTCGCGCCCCAGCAGCGTGGCGCCGGGGGCGAACTTGCGCAGCGCCCCGCCGAAGGAGCGCACACGCACAGCCAGCAGTTGTGAAGCCTGCGCCACGCGCGCCGCCCCGCTGCCGTTCGCCGGAAACGCCGCTTCGAAGTACGGGAAGGGATCGGTGGCCCAGATGCGGAAAGCCTCCACCAGGTAAAGCACGTAACCGAAGCGCCGCTTGAGCACCGGGTCCAGCCGCGCCATCAGCAGCGCATCCGCGCCCACGCCCGCAGCCACAAGAAAGTAGCGCGAGTCGGGCGCGGCGCCGCCGTTCTGGAAATGAATGCGCCCCACGGGAACGCGCACCCGCTCGGCCGCCAGCAGCCGGCGCGCCGCCTTCACCGGCGACCCCACCAGGCCCAGGTTCGCTGCCAGAGCGTTTGCGGTTCCCAGCGGCACCACGCCCAGCGCCACGTCCGTGCCCACCAGGCCCTGAAGCACCTCGTGCACCGTGCCATCGCCGCCGCAGGCCAGGATGGCATCAAAGCCGGAGCGCGCCGCTTCTCTCGCTTGCGCGGTGGCGCTGCCTGGGGTTTCGGTCACAAATGCTTCAGCCTCGGCGCCCGCGTTGCGCAGCACCGCAAGAACCTGCTCAATGGCCGCCTTGCGCCGCGCGGAATACTGGCCCGAAGCGGGGTTATAAATAAGCGCGACACGACGCATCGCGAGCTGCACCTCGTATGGCTCTGCCCCTTGGGAGCGGTCTCGGCAATGGATTCGATCCTTCGGGCGTTGTTTCTATCTTCGCAGGTCTCACCGGCCAAAATCGAGTGCTCCCGGAGGATTTTCTGCAATCGGAAGTCACGTGTCGGCTCGAGCTCCCGTTTGGCGCAAGAGCCGCACCCCCTTTGGGCGAATCGGCTTCACTCTTCCGATGCTTGAAACGCCGACAAGGTGTGCTCGGCGCAGAACGAGCACAGAGCGCCATGTTCCATGGATGAGCCTCGCAGAGGCGTCTTCAAGGGCAAGGCCCAAGCCAAAGCCGCGCGCGCAAAGAAAGGCCGCAGCCGGAGCCGGCTGCGGCTGGTGAAACCCGTACCGAAGTTGCGCGTGCGGTCTTACTCCCAGCGCGCAGTACGCCAGGCGCGATCGACGGTGTTATGGGCTTCGTCAATGTGCATCAGCGCGCGGTCGCGCAGGCCGCGCGCCTCAGGAACATCCTCGGCGTGGTCGAGATCGTGATGCGCGCGCCCCAGCAGGTCATTGGCGCGGGCAAAGCGATCACGCGGGCCAAGGTTCCCCGCGACGGGCGGGTGATCGTTGAGGTTTTTGCCGTCGTCGATGGCAGCGTGCTTGATTTCGCGGATCGCGGCATCGATTTCCTGAATGGCGTGGTTATCGTCTTGCCGCACCGCTTCCCATGTCCAATTGTCGTTCAGGTAAGCGCGCGCCAGGCGCAGATCGCTCAGCGCGTGAAGGTAAGCAGGATGCGGGCCGGGTACCTGCGCCTGCGCTCCGCAGGGAAGCAGGGCTAGGGCGCCGGCAAAGAGAGAGAGCAAAAGCAGGGACTTCCTGGTGATTTTTTTCATGGGGGACCTTTTCCTTTCTGTACGCTAAAAACCCGGACCCCACAATTGAGTTTCTTCACTTGGTGAAAGTTCCGGGCCTCGCGTACAAGCATCCTAAGCGGACGCACGGGGAAGTTGTCTAGGGGCGCGTTGGGCCCAAATCTTCCACACCTTCCTCATCCCGCCCTCGTTATCAACTGCGGTTCAGTGCGTCACAATCCACACCGGCGCGCAGTACTCTGACAGGTATGGCCTCGGTCCCCGATCTTTCCCTCGAATCCGGCCTGCCCGCCAATTTCGACGCCGAGAAGACCATCCTCGGCGCCATCCTGCTCGACAATGCCGCCCACTCCGAGGCTTCAGAGCGGCTGGAAGCCGACGATTTCTCGCTCGACTCGCATCGCCGTATCTTCCTGCGCATGAGCGAGTTAATGAACTCGCAACGGGCCGTCGACATCGTCACCCTGGCCAACGAGCTGGCCCGCTACAAGGAAGTGGAATCCGTAGGCGGCGTGGCTTACCTGGCCTCGCTCACCGAGGGGCTGCCGCGCCGGCCGGTGATCGAGGAGTACATCCGCATCGTCAAGGACAAGAGCCTGCTGCGCCGGCTGATGTCCATCTGCTCGGCGGCCATCGCCCGCGCCGCCGACCAGAGCGAGACCGCGCTCGAGGTAATCGGCGACGCCGAAGCGCGGCTGCTCGAGGTGAGCGAGAGGGGCATCACCCACGGCCTGCAGCCGCTCGACGCGATCGTTCAGAATTCTTTCGGCAGCATCGACAACCTCTACAAGCAGAGCCGCGAGATCACCGGCCTGGCCACCGACTTCACCGCGTTCGACCGCATGACCAGCGGCCTGCAACGCGGCGAGCTCATCATCATCGCCGCGCGGCCCTCCATGGGCAAGACCGCGCTCGCCATCAACATCGCCCAGAACGCCGCCGTCAATCACGCCGCCATCGTGGCCATCTTCAGCCTGGAGATGAGCAAGGAGTCGCTGCTGCGCCGCATGCTGGCTTCGCAGGCCTGGGTCGACCAGCGCAATCTGCAAACCGGCTTCATCCGCAAAGAAGACCACGCCAAGCTCGAGCGCGGCCTGGAGCAGTTGGTCGAGTCGCGCATCTTCATCGACGATTCCGCTGGCATCTCGCTGGCGGAGATGCGCGCCAAGGCGCGCCGCCTGCGTCAGACCGCCGGCGGGCTCGATCTGGTGGTCGTCGATTATCTCCAGCTCATGTCAGCCACGCTGCCTTCAGCCGGCGGCAAGCGCGGCGGCTACGAGAACCGGACCCAGGAAGTTTCGGCCATCTCTCGCGGTCTGAAGGCGCTGGCCAAGGAGCTCAGCGTGCCCGTGCTCGCGCTCTCCCAGCTCTCTCGCGCCAGCGAGCGTCGCGGCGACGACAAGCGCCCCATGCTTAGCGACCTGCGCGAGTCCGGCTCCATTGAGCAGGATGCCGACGTGGTCGCATTTATTCACCGCGAGTCGTACTACAACCGCGACGAGGAGATGAGCGAGAGCGACCGCGCCAAATCGGAGATTATCCTCGCCAAGCAGCGCAACGGGCCCACCGGCCTCGTGCACCTGAACTTCATCTCCAAGTTCACGCGCTTCGACAACCCCGACATCAGCCACGAAGTCTGACGATCGCTCCACGAAGTGCGACGGCCGCTCCAGAAAGTTCAGGTGCCCCCGGTCTCGCTTTTGAGACCGGGGAAAGATGAGACCTCAACACCGCGCAGCCCGCCGGGTGCCCCAGGTCTCGACTTTGAGACCTGGGAAAGCGCAGGCCCCAACACCGCGAAACTCGTCAATTCTTCGCCGGCACCTTCTTGCCCTCCTTGCGCGCCTCAGAGAGCCCGATCGCAATGGCCTGCTTGCGGCTGGTCACCTTCTTGCCGCTGCGCCCGCTCCTGAGTTTGCCCCGCTTCATCGCCCGCATCTCTCGTTCCACGTCTTTCCCCGCGCCGGGAGAATACCTGCGCCCCGATTTCCTTGCCGACTTCTCCGCTGCCGGCGATTTCCTTGCCGACGATCTTTTCTTTGTCGCCATCTGCATCTCCTTCCACGTCAGATGGCAGGGAGATTTTCGCCGGTTGTCCGCTCGCGGAGCGCGCCGCTGCCGCCGGCTGCCCGTTTTCGCGCTTCACAGTTGGTTCAGCACCAGCACCACGCGTCCGATCAGCTGATCGGTTGCCGACTCCCACGCGTCGGCCTCGAACAACTCCACTGGAAAAGCGAGGTTGTGCGGCCGCAGCACCAGCCGGTTCAATACATACTCTGCGTAGCGCAGCCTGAGGTGCGCGCCCAGCCGCACGGCATAAACATTGGACTTGACCGGCCGGTAGGGGGCAAATGAGTTGTAATGCCGGTCGAGCAGCGCAATTGCCTCGGGCTGCACCAGCGGCTCCATGGCCTGTGCTTCGAACGCGTCCACGCGTACCGCCACAAACCGCTGCCACGCACGCCGCGCAGCCGTGGCTCGCGGCCGGATGGAGGCCAGCAGCCCGGGGGGAAAATGCAGCGTCGACTGCACCGACGAGGGCCGGATGTAGCGCTCGAACAACGCCGCGGCGTGACTCACCAGCGGCGCCACGTCCTCCTCTTCGCTTGCCGGCATGGCCTCCCGGCGCGCGAGCACGGGCAACAGATCGGCGGCCGTCAGCCGCTGCGCGGCCAGGATCCGGTCCATCCCGGCGAGCGAAAGCTGCCTTCGGCCGCGAAGGAAGTTGGAAAGATGCGGCTGGCCAAAGCCCGTCTGCCGCGCCAGCAGTGAGACGCTGAGCGTGCCTCGCTGAATGCGGCGCAGCATCTCCACCCGCAGGCGCTCGTGGATCTGGGTGAAATTCATTTGTGGAAAACTTGCCCTGTGCAATACGAGCCCGCACTGTTCGTTTTCCTCAGGAAAAGCAAAAGGGGGGAGAGTGGCCCGCAATTGTGAGGGGGGACTCTTGTTTATACGAGGCCAGGCCGCAATGGTTGTAAGAATGATTGACGAAATCCGATCCTATAAGTAGATTATGTTTACTCAATCGGCAATAATATACTTGACACACAAGTCAATTTGGGCTATGCTGTTCTTAGATCGAAGGTGGATGATATGAAAAAGCCCGTAACTCTTCAGCAGGCAATAGTTTACTTCGCAGACGCAAACCGTGCTTTCGACTATGCCAAGTTTCTCCGCTGGCCGGATGGCAAGATTACGTGCCCCCGTTGCGGTTCTGAGAAAAACTCCTTTGTAAAGACCCGTAGTCTGTGGTTCTGCAATGGTTGCAAGAAGCAATTCACGATCAAGGTAGGGACGATCTTTGAGGATTCCCCGATTGGTCTCGATAAGTGGATGGCGGCAGTTTGGATGATCTGCAACTGCAAGAACGGCATCAGCAGCTATGAGCTTCACCGCGCAATCGGCGTGACGCAAAAGACGGCATGGTTTATGTTGCACCGGGTCCGTGAGGCCATGCGCAGCGGATCGTTTCTGCGCATGGGACAAGAAGGCGGACCTGTTGAAGCTGATGAAGCGTACATTGGCGGAATCCCAAAGAACATGCACCCTCG
>JASHOQ010000139.1 GCA_030041045.1 Acidobacteriaceae bacterium | reverse complement strand
CTGGTGCTTGATGACGCCCACGCCCACCAGCGACTGCGACTCGATGTGGTCGATGTCATTCACCGTGGTGGTGAGCCCGCGTTCGGAAGGGGTCACGATACGCTCGGCCATCTGCTCCGGGGAGAGCCCAATGTAATTCCAGACAATGGTCACGACGGGGATGTCGATGTTCGGAAAAATGTCCCTCGGCATCGACTCGATACTCAGGATGCCAAGGATCAGAATCAAAAACGCAAAGACGACGAAGGTGTAGGGCCGCCTTAGCGCAAGCCGGACAATCCACATCATAGGGCTGGTACTCGCTCCTTGGTACTCGTTCCTCGACCGGCGCGCTGGTGGCGCTTTCCCCACGCCGGGATACCCTTACCCTCCTGCTTTTTGGGGGGCCGATTTGCGGCGAACATCGTCCCATCGGGGCCGGCTCGCCGGGATGCTTCCTCTTTCGATGATCTGGAGCCGGCCATCTCGACCCCAGGTGAACGCAGCCGGCGAGCCCGGTTCTCCGCGGACGTAACCTTCTTCTTCGGCGCGGAGGAGGATCGGCGGCCGGGAACGATTGAACAGAAACATTCCGAATTTGAAAATGCCGTAACCGCCGGATGGCGAATTCCCTCCCACCCGGCCAACTCCGAATGAATCTACTATGGTAGTCGATAGACGAGGCACAAGTACCGGCGCACAGACGCGGGGCACCGTCTCTTGAGACGAGCCGGGCTGGGAAAAAGATACATTTTCCCCTGCCCGCATCCCAGTGCGTGAAAATCGCCTGGAGTGTTGGTTGCATCAATGGCCTGAGGCAGGTCGGTAATATCCCTCAGGGGCCAAAGCCCCCAATGTTTATGCGCTCTTTTCGGCCCGACTGAAGTCGTGCCCTTTTACAAAGCCTTTTCCGCGATCTGACCTAGCAGCTCACAGGCTGGGGTGCGAGGGCACGTCTTCTTCGGGCCGGGGCTCCCGAAGCAGTTCCTCAATGGCCCCGGCAAGGCTCGCAGGCGGCGTGGCGGGAGAGAAGCGCGCCCACACCTTCCCCGAACGGCGGATGAGAAACTTGGTAAAATTCCATGCGATTCGGCCGCGCGAAAGCAAACCGAAGGCCCCGCGTTTTTCCCGTTTTAGAAACCGGTACAAAGGGTGGGTGCGCGCGCCGTTTACCTCGATCTTGGCGAAGAGGGGAAAACTGATGCCGTAGTTTTCCTCGCAGAAGGCGCCGATCGCGGCCGCCGTGCCCGGCTCCTGCCGGCCGAACTGGTTTGAGGGGAAACCCAGCACGGCAAAGCCGCGCTCGCGATAGCGGCGATACAAGGCCTCCAGGCCGGCATATTGCGGCGTGAAGCCGCATTTGCTGGCCGTGTTCACGATGAGCAGCACATCCCCGCAAAAACGGTCGAGGGCGAGGGTGCGCCCATCGAGGAGCTCCGCGGAAAAATCGAAGACCGAAGGGGCAGATCCACCCGCCGGTTCATGCGCCGATTCGTTCACCGATGGCACTCCTCCGCCGCGCGCCCTTGCCGGCGGCCGATTGCCGGGAGGAATTCCTCGCCGGAGCGCGGTGTCCTGTTGGGCACATGCGCGTCTAACGAGCATACTGCCAAGCGCCGGGGCGAGAGCGCGCGGGGCTTGATTCCGCCTCTTTCCGGGCAGCCCGCCTGGTTCCGGTAGACTGTGGAGTGGGTGCTCAATCAACCTCGCTCGCCCGCGCCTTCGGCACTGCCCGATAGGCGAACGGGAGCGCGGTGAGTTCGCTCCGGTCCGCAGGAGGCAAGCGCGGCAGAAAAGTGAATGGGGCGTTGCTCCTGCTTGGCGGAGTTGCAGGCGCCGCTCTGGGTTCGATTCGCGTTCTTGCGAAGGCTTGGGCGTGCGCGGCTTCGCTCTGCATCGAGAGGAGAGACGCGCTGGGAAAAGGATAGGTGCCGCGCCGACAACCCGGCGGTTGGGGAGTCTCGCTGCCGTCCAATATAATCATCTTTCCTCGATGCAGGACGAGATTTTGAGCAGTGAGGGTGTGCAAATTCATTTCGTGACGCTGAACTATGGACCGCACCAGGACTCTCTGTGCACCCCGCGGGGCTTGAGCCCGGTGACGGTCAGGCACACCTTCCTCTCTCGCGCCGCCCGCATTCTCTCGCGCGCGCTGGTTTTGCTCCTGCTGGCCTTTGCCGCCGGAGCCGCGCTGGCGCAAACCCCGCAGACCATCGACGAGATTCGCGTGGTCGGGAACCGCCGCATCCCCAAGGAGACGATTCTCGCCCGGCTGTTCACCCACGTGGGCGATACCTACGACCCCATCTCCGTCGAGCGCGACTTCAATTCTCTCTGGAACACCGGCTACTTCGAGGATTTGCGCATCGAGCGCGAGGACACGGAGAAGGGCATCATCCTGGATGTTTTTGTGCGCGAAAAACCGTACATCCGCGAGATCAATTACAAGGGGCTGAATACCATCACGCAGTCCGACATCCTGGACCGCTTCAAGAAGGAGAAGGTGGATCTGACCGTAGACAGCCAATACGATCCCACGCGGATCAAGAAGGCTGAATCCGTGATCAAGGAGATGGAGGCCGAGCACGGGCACCAGTTCGCCACCATCAAGACCGAGGTAAAGACCATCCCTCCGGCTTCGGTGCAGGTGAATTTCAACGTGAAAGAAGGGCCGGTGGTGAAGGTGGGCAAGATCCAGTTCACCGGCAACACCCATCTGAGCGCGCTCTACCTGCGCCGCTCGATGAAGAACCTGAAGCCCATCGGCATCCCCTATTCCATCATTTTCGAGGACCTGTTCCCGCAGACCTACGACTCGTCGAAGCTGGAGGAGGATACGGAGCGGGTGCGGCAGGCGTATCGCGACAAGGGCTACGCGAATGCGGCCGTGGAAACGCCCAAGACGCAGATTCGCGACGAGGGCGGATTGAACTGGTTCACCTTCCGGCCGAACAAGGGCAAGCGCATCGATATTCTGCTGCCCATCGAGGAGGGCGGGCGCTACCGGCTGGGCACCATCACATTTACCGGGAACAACCCGCACTTCAATGTGAAGGCCCTGCGCGCCACGTTCCCCCTCAGGGACGGCGACTGGTTCAATGCCACCGATATCGGAAAGGGGCTGGACAACCTGAAGAAGGCTTACGGCGGCCTGGGCTACATCAATTTCGGCGCCATTCCTAAACTTACTTACGACGACCAGAAGCACACCGTCTCGCTGGTTATCGACATCGACGAGGGCAAGCAGTTTTATGTCTCGCGTATCGAGTTCCAGGGCAACACCATCACCCGCGACCGCGTGATCCGCCGCGAGCTGATGCTCGACGAAGGCTCGGTCTATAACTCCCAGCTCTGGGAGTACAGCCTGCTGCGCCTCAACCAGCTCGAGTATTTCGAGCCGCTGCGCGTCGATCAGGACTCAACCGCGATTCAGGATGCCGACGCGGGGACGGTCGAGCTGCTGTTGAAGGTGAAGGAGAAGGGCAAGAATTCGATCGGCATGAACGGCGGCGTGAGCGGCCTTTCCGGCGCATTCCTCGGCCTCAATTACCAGACCAACAACTTCCTTGGCCTGGGCGAGACGCTCAGCCTGCAGGCGAACATCGGCTCCATCAGCCGGCAGTTCCTCTTCGGCTTTACGCAGCCCTACATTCGCAACCGCCCCATCAACCTGGGTTTCCAGATCTTCAACCAGAAGCAGGACTACAACGCGGCCAAAAACTACCAGGCCACCACGGGCGCTTCAGTCAATCTTTCGGCGGCCGAGAAGTCGCTCACGCAGAATTACAACCAGGCCTCGGATGGCATGAATTTCTCCATCAGCTATCCCTTGAAGCGTCATGCCTTCCAGCGCGTGGGCTTTACCTATTCCTGGACGCGCTCCACCATCACCGCTTTCAGCACCGCCTCGCAGACGTTCTTTGAAACCATTGCCTTCCGGTCGGGCGTGCAGGCTTCAAATCCGCTGGCAGGCATCATCAACAGCTACGTTTCGCTCAGCTACGTTTACAACACGGTGAACAACCCGCTGCGTCCGCGCACGGGCAAGCAATACAGCGCGGCAGTGCAGGTTTCCGGCCTGTGGGGCAACGTCCGCTATCTCGAGCCGCTGGTCTCGGCCGAGCGCTTCATTCCCATGCACTACCTGATTCCGTCGCCCAACGGGCACAACGTGCTGGCGCTGCGCGCGCAGCTTGGCTACGTGGCCGGATGGGGCGGCGACGTGGCTCCGCCCAACAACCGCTTTTACGCCGGCGGTGAAATGGAGCTGCGCGGATTCGACGTGCGCGGGGCGACTCCGTATGGGTATGTGCCCACGCGCATCAACTTCCAGCTCACCAATCCCGACGGCAGCTGCGTTCCGCGCGACGTGAACAATCCTGAAGACAACCAGTGCATCCAGGTGCCGCTGCCCATTTATGGCGTGGCCTCGATCGGCGGCGACTCGCAGCTCACCAGCAACGCCCAGTACAACATTCCCGTGGTGGGCCCATTCACGTTTTCGCTGTTCGACGATTTCGGCATCGATACGGTCATCGACCGCAACCAGCTCAAGCAGAGCCCCGAGGGCTTTGCCTCGCTCACCGCGCCGCTCTACGGCTGCCCGGTCTTCAATAACGGAGCGTGCGAGGGTGGCATTCCCGGCTCCGAGGTGGGCTTCAAGGAGAACATCCGGCCCATTGCCGGCACCAACCTGGTTCCGCGCATGTCAACGGGCGCGGAGCTCTCGGTGCTGATGCCGATCGTGAACGCGCCCTTCCGCCTGTTCTATGCGTGGAATCCGCTGCGCCTCTACGAAACGCCCTATTGCAATGAAGTGAGCCTGGGCCTGAAGCAGGGAAGCTGCTCGGCCGAGCTGATCACGCAATCCATGTTCCCCAGCACAAACGCCGGAACATACTCCTATCAGGAGGCCATCCAGGCTTACGGGTCGCGGTATGTTTTCCGCGAGCCGCGCAAGACCTTCCGGCTGACGATTTCGACCACGTTCTAAGAGCAGGGAATAGGGAACAGGGAACAGGGAGTAGGGAACAGAGATCAGAGAGACGAGGCGGAGGCCGCGTTGCAGGCGCGGCCTTTTTGTTGTTGACGGATGGGCCGGCATCAAGCACTCTTCTCGTGGCATGCAGACGCTGGGGTTGTCCGGTGAGAGCAAACGCAGCGATGGGGCTGTGAAGAGCCTCTTGTGGCCATCGGTAGACAATGCCTGGGACGTCGATTACCTGGGGCGGCAGGGACTCACGATTTGCGCGGCGGTCGCCGCGATTCAACTGGTGGTGGCGTTTTTTGCCGGGAACCTCAATTACCCGATCTTCGGCGTAGCGTCCGCAATCGTTTTCCTGATGGGCGGGATGGGGGTCCGCGAGGGGAGCTGGCCCGCGGCGGCCATGGTGTTCAGCCTGTACGTTGCCGGTATCTTGTCCGTCATGGCGCAGGGCAGAGCGCCCGGTATCCTGAGCCTGATCGTCGCCGCGGTGCTGCTCTCCAATCTGCGCGCAACGGTTCTCGCGGCCACGTGGAAGCCGCCGGGTGAGGGCGAGGACAAGCCCACGCGGTTTAATGAGACGCTGATGGACCAACTGACGGATCAACTTCCTGCCAAGGCGTGGCCGTGGTTGCGCTATGTTTTTTTCTTTGCCGCGTCGATCCTGCTTCTACTGGTTCTTGCCGGACTGATCGCGTTTGCGCTCGCGCGCCTGGGCATCCTCAAGATGCCCCATTCATGAAGGGGTTCGGCACGCCCAAGAAGACTCTGATTCGATCTGTGCAGGGAACCCAGGAGGGCTGCGCACGCCGGTGCAGGGGCCGCAGGGGATGTCGTATAATTTTCGGGTAGTTCCTGGCGCTGATTTGGTTGCCTTGCACGCTATTTCCTGCGCACAAACTTCGCCCCGGTGGAGCAAGACGGGTTGAGTTTTGTCCAGGGGAGAAATCCGCTGAAGGGAAGGCGATGGGAAGGCATTGACCCGCGAAAAGCATGTGCGGGGCAGCGCCGGCGCCCCGGCGCGTGAAGCAGGATTTGCCGGGCGGCAGGAATTGCGAAGGAGTTATGGAATTCGAATGAAGCGCGTGTTTCCAGTTGTTCTTTCCCTTGGCCTGGGATCTGCCCTCGCATGGGCATCGATCGCGGCCGCACAAACCTCCACCGCGCCAAGACCCGCAGCGGAAGCTCGCCAGACGGCTCCGGCTCGCGAGGACGCGGTCACACCTAAGGTCGCCGTGATTTCGTTTCAGGCAGCGGTGGGGCGGACGAACGAGTTCCAGCGGGATTTTGCCGACTTGCAGAAGAAATATGCACCCAGGGAAGCCTCGCTCAAGTCGCTCAACGACGAGATCGATACCCTGACCAAACAGCTGCAGGCGCAGGGTTCCACCTTGAGCGACGACGAGCGCGAAGCGCGTGCGCGCGCCATCGACGAGAAGAAGAAGCAACTGGACCGCGACACGCAGGATGCGCAGGGCGATTTTCAGTCGGACATGCAGGACCTGCTGAACAAGCTGGCGGGCAAGGTGGGTGCGGTAATGACCGACTACGCCCAGAAGCACGGCTATACGCTGGTGCTGGACGCCAGCGAGCAGCAGCAGCAGGCGCCCACCGTGCTGTACGCTCTGCCTTCGACCGACATCACCCAGGCGGTGATCGACGCCTACAACGAGAAGTCGGGCGTTCCCGCTCCAGCAGCGGCTGCAGCACCCACGCCGGATGCGCCCGCCCCGTCCACATCCCATTGAAGCCGAAACGCTTCACCGGGATCCCGCTCCAGGGGCGGATTTCTCTTGAAAGCCGTGGTGCGGCTTTGCGTGGAATTTCGCGAGGATACCGTATAATCCCTTCTAGTTCCTGCTGGCGTCTCTATCCGCATCTTTTTTTAATCTGCGCCGCTCGGGCGTAGAGTCTCCACCAAAAAGATTCGCGAGGTTGCTGGAGGAGGGCCGGTGCGGGCTGCGTCTAAGAGGGCAACCCCTAGGGAATTCTCGAAGGAGTTTTGGAGTCAAATGAAGCGTTCGCTTGCAATCGCCCTTTTGCTGGGCTCAGGGATGGTCCTGAGCGCCGCTGCCCAAACGCCGGCCGCCACCTATGTTCAGATTCCCCCAGACATTAGGTGCTCCATTGAAGGCGTAACAGTCGACATGGTTTCCGACGCCCAAGGTAACGTCAAATACTTGCCTGGCGGATCGGTTAAATCGATCACCTGCACTTATTCGGAGACCCGGAAGGAGATTCCATTGGCCTCCGCGGAAGTCAAAGATGGGGAGATCCAAACGGCTTCATTCGGGAACCTTCGAATGATCATGCACGATGCAACAACTGCGGGCGTGGAGATAGAAATTCGCGCCGATCTGCTGCCGGCCCTGCGGGCATTTCTAGGAGCGCCGCCCTTAGCGGTCGCCCCCACCTCATCCGCCGACGCGGCGAAGATTGCCGTGATCTCCTTCCAGGCGGCCGTCGGAGCGACCAATGAAGGCCAGAAAAACTTTAACGACCTGGAAAAGAAATTCGATCCCAAGCGCCAGCAGCTCAAAGCCCTCAGTGACGAGATTGACAGCGAGACCAAGGACTTGCAGGCCAAGGGCGCCACGTTGAGCGACGCCGACCGGGCCTCCCGCTCCAAGGAAATCGATACCAAGAAGAAGCTGCTGGACCGCGACGTGGAAGATGCGCGCAACGACTTTCAGCAGCAGATGCAGGATCTCTACCAGGCGCTGGCTTCCAAGGTTTACGACGTGATGCAGTCCTATGCGGAAAAGGAAGGCTACACGCTGGTTCTCGACATTTCGGAGCAGCAGTCGCCGGTGCTTTTCGCCAGCAACAGCACCAACATCACCAAGCAGGTGATCGACGCCTACAATCTCAAGTCAGGCGTGCCGGCGCCTCCGCCGCAGTCCAATGTGGACGCTCCCAAGCCGGCGGCACCGTCAGCTTCACCGTCGCACTGAATTCAAGGCAGCCGCGCACAGGCAAGGTGCAAAGACCGCTTCTCAGGCGGAGGTTGCACCTTTTCTTTGAGAGGGTTACGGAAACTGGGGCGCGGGTTGCCTGGCAAAATGACTCCGAAGGTCCATTTCGAGCACTTGGCTGTGGAAAAAATTGTGGATCGCAAGGCGAAACGCAGCGATTCCGGGGCTTTTTCAATGCTTGCCAAGCCGCGCCGCATTCTGCTAGAGAACGTAAGGCATTTATTTTCATAAGCTAATCTGGATCTCCAAGTGCCGTGCGCGGGCCAGGCTGGTGTTTCCTGTCACCGTGTTCCAACGGGCAGCTTTCCACAATCGGCGGTAAATAAGAATTAACCAAGTGAAAATCGTGTTTTCGGCGACCGGGAGCTATTTTTGCTGGTCTTCACCCACGCGCAGGACAGCCAAAAAGGCTTCCTGGGGGATATCGACCTTGCCGATCCGCTTCATCCGCTTCTTGCCTTCTTTCTGTTTTTCCAGCAGTTTGCGCTTGCGCGTAATGTCGCCGCCATAGCACTTGGCGAGCACGTTCTTGCGCAGCGCGCTCACCGTTTCACGGGCCACAATCTTGGAGCCGATGGCGGCCTGGATGGCCACCTCGAACTGTTGGCGCGGGATGAGCTCGCGCATCTTGGAAACCAGGGCCCGGCCGCGCTCGTAGGCGTGGTCGCGGTGCACGATGATGGAGAGCGCGTCGACCGGCTCGCCGGAGACGAGAACGTCGAGCTTGACCATGGGCGATTCCCATTCGCCGGCGAGTTGGTAGTCGAGCGAGGCGTACCCGCGGGAGATGGATTTGAGCCGGTCGTAGAAGTCGAGGACGATTTCGTTGAGGGGCAGCTCATAAGTGAGCATGACGCGCGTGGGCGTCACGTACTCGAAGTTCACCTGCTTGCCGCGCTTTTCTTCCACCAGCTTGAAGATGCCGCCAACGTATTCCTCGTTGGTGAGAATCTTGGCCAGGATCACCGGCTCGCGAATCGATTCGATGCTTTGCGGCTCCGGCCAGCGCGAGGGGTTGTCGACTTCGATCTCTTTGCCGTCAGTCAGCTTGATGTGGTAGCGCACGCCGGGCGCGGTGGTAATGAGGTCGAGCTCGTACTCGCGCTCCAGGCGCTCCTGGATGATCTCCATGTGCAGCAGGCCGAGGAAGCCGCAGCGGAAACCGAAGCCGAGGGCGACGGAGCTTTCCGGCTCGAAAAAGAACGAGGAATCGTTGAGGCGCAGTTTTTCGAGCGCGTCGCGCAGCAGCGTGTGCTCGTGAGAATCCACGGTGTAGAGGCCGGAAAACACCATGGGCTTGATGTCTTCAAAGCCGGGCAATGCGTGGGCCGCGGGGCGCGCATCGTCAGTGACGGTGTCGCCGATGCGGGTATCGCCCACGTTCTTGATGGTGGCGGCAAAGAAGCCGACTTCGCCCGCGGAGAGCTCGGCGATTTCGACCGGCTTGGGGCTGAGCACGCCCATCGATTCGATCTCATACGCTTTTGCATTGGACATGAGGCGGATGCGCTGCCCCTTGCGCATTGCGCCCTGCATCACGCGTACGAGCACGATGACGCCGCGGTAGGCGTCGAACCAGGAGTCAAAGATGAGCGCCTGGAGCGGGGACTCGGGATTCCCAGACGGGGGAGGGAGCCGGTGCACGATGGCTTCGAGCACGTCGGAGACGCCCTGGCCGGTCTTGGCGCTCACCGGGATGGCGTCGGTCGCGTCGAGTCCGACGGCCTGCTCGATAGCCTCCTGCGTGCGCACGATGTCGGCCGAGGGAAGGTCGATTTTGTTGATGACGGGAATGATTTCGAGGCCGTGATTGATGGCGAGATAGGCGTTGGCGAGGGTCTGCGCTTCCACGCCCTGGCTGGCGTCGACAACCAGTAGAGCGCCCTCGCAGGAGGCGAGCGAGCGGGAAACCTCGTAGCTGAAGTCCACGTGGCCGGGGGTGTCGATGAGATTGAGCTGGTAAGTAAGGCCGTCTTTAGCCTGATACATCATGCGCACGGCGTGGGCCTTGATGGTAATGCCGCGCTCGCGCTCCAGGTCCATCGCGTCCAGCACCTGCGCGTGCATCTCGCGGTCGGAGAGCGCGCCGGTCATCTCCAGAAGGCGGTCTGAGAGCGTCGACTTGCCATGGTCGATGTGCGCAATGATGGCGAAGTTGCGGAGAAAGCGGGCGTCCATGTCGAGACAGAAAGAAAGGGCTTGGCGCCAAAGGCACGCAAAGCCCTCTAGGCATAGCTTAACATCGAGGCATCATGGCAAAAGCCGCGTGGTGAGCAGCGGCCCTAATGATCGAGGGGAAGAGTCGCGGAGGCGTAGTATCCCTTGCGCGCGAATACCTTGAGCTGGCGGCCATCCTTTTGAACCTCGAGGTCGATGATCCGGTACTTGCCATCGAGTTGAAATGAAGCGGGCTTATAGGAGATCAAATAACGGCTGCGAATGACTTGTTCGAGGTCAGCGAGGCTCCGATTCAGTTCGTGAATTGAATCAGGTGAAAAAGCAGCTCCTCCGGTGAGCGCCGAAAGGGCAGCTAAGGCATGGCTGCCAACAACAGCCTCGGAGGGTTCATTGATATCTCCGCTGGTGCTAATCGTATAGACCGCGACCTCATCACGCTGAGCATGCGCGATGGCTTGCTTGAGCGTCATGCTGCTGGAGTTGTCTTCGCCGTCGCTGATGACGACCAGAACGCGCGCCACGGGCTGAATCTCAGCAAGGCCAGCCAACCTGTCCGCGGCATAGGCTACAGCATCCCACAGAGCAGTTCCCCCACCGGGCACGAGCTCGGATAACGCGCGGGCGGTTAACCTCTGGTCTGCCGTAAAGTCCTGGGCAAGCAGGACCACATTATTGACTCCCACCACAAATGCGAGGTCGTCCTTGCCGCCGGCAGTCTCTTGCAGGAATTTGGTTGCAGCGGCTTGTTCGAATGAGAAACGCTCCCTAACGGAGTCACTGGCGTCGATCACGAATCCCAGGCGCAGGGGCAATTGAGATTCATTGCGAAAACCGAGGATCGCGTCCGGAGGGTTGCCGTTGTCGCTGATTTTCACGTCGGAAGCCGTGAGATCGGTCACTGGTCTTCCATGGTCTGTCGCGGCAAAGAACTCCGAAATTTCGTTCACGTTGATTTGCAGGGTTCCGCTCGGAGAATTGCCGCCCAAGGCCCGCGATTCGGCAGCGCCGGGCGCGGGACCGGCGGTTGCGGTATCCGCCACGCAGTCCATGCAGGCAGGGTCCGGCGCTGCTTCGGCTTCGGCAATCTGCTTCTCTTCTTCCTTCTGCTGAAAGGCCAGCTGGTGGCGGCGAGCGAGTTCTTCGGAAGTTTCTTGAGCCGGCGCCATTACCGTGTGGACAAGCGCCGGCCGCAGCGCCGCATTTGCCCGAAACGCCTGTTCTGCTTCGATTTGTTCCAGGATTTTGCGGAATTGACCGGCCGAAGCCGATTGAGGGTCTTCGGCCAGTAAGGTCTCCATCTGCTGTTGCGCGCCAACCAGATCTCCCTGCGCCTCAAATGCTCCGGCGGCGAGGAAATGAACGATGGCAGCTCCGGATTGTTCGTGCTCGGTTACCTCCTGTGCAGTGGCAATTACAGCCGGGTAGTCGTGGTTAACAAACTCGCCGTAAGCCAACGCGAGCTTCAATTGCACGTCAAGCGGAGCCATGGAGGATGCCTTGCGGAGAGAAGCCTCGGCGGCGGCATAATGCTGTAGCGCCAATTCAGCGCAACCAAGATTCAGGTACGAGTTGGGAAGATGGCCGTCAAGCGCAATCGCCTGCGTAAACTCGCTGTCTGCCTCTTGATTCTTACCCATCTCGAGATAAGCGGACCCGAGCGCGTTGCGGGCAGCAACGAAGCTGGGATAGATGGCAATTGCCCGGGTGAGGCGGTCAACAGCTCCCTGCAGGTCCTTTCGCATGAGCAGTTGATACCCTCGACCGTATTCATGCCGCGCCTTGCGCGGGGCCTTGAGGTCCAGTCTGGAAATGGAACTGGTGGGGCTTTGTACTTCCGTTGTATTTGCATTCTGGCTATTAACCAGGTAAAAGTCGAGGTTGAGTCGCGAAATTTGAACTACGCCGACAGGGGAATCCATCGACCGCGACAAGTCGATCGACTGAGCAGCAGCTACCCAGCAAGGAGAGAGGAGGAGTAAAGCCCAGCGGATTGGCGCTGTAAGCATGCGCTCGCCTCAGAGAAAGACTATACGGTAATGGTTTCACCGGCGAACAGCTCAAATTCCGAAGCCAAATCGCACCTGCCCGGGGACCCGCCGGGCCTTATTCTCGAGCCAGAGGAGACTCCAGCGTCTCTTGAGGTGATTTTGGCCCATCTAAAGGACTTATTAGCGCCCGGAATCTGGCTGCCTGCGGCTGTTGGGCATAGCTTATCATCGGCATAGTGCATCCAGCCCATTCACGCGCGGCCGGACAAGTGCGTCCAAAGACGAGCAGGGATCGGCGTCATTTTTCGTGGGCCGCTCTTGCCGCCGGAGCTCTGGTCGTGCTCACCGGCTGCCCTTCGTCGCACAGCCCAGGCGCCTCCGCGAGCCAGCCGGCGCAGGCCACTGCGCCGCCGGTTGCCGCTCCGGCCCCATCGCAACCCGTTGCCCCGCCCCCGCCTCCGCCGCCCAGCGCCGAGGAGGTGCACGTGCGCCAGGTGGTTGAGCAGGTGGAAGCGGCCTACGCGCGCGGCGAGGCCGACTACGGCAAGGGCATGCTGGCAGAAGCCAAAGTGGAGTTCGACCATGCCGTGGACCTGATGCTTACGAGCGGCGTGGACATCCGCAGCAATGCGCAGTTATCGGACGAGTTCGACCACATTGTGGACAAGGTAAATGCGCTGGAGATGGAAGCGCTGAAGCAGGGCAACGGTTTTGCGCCGCAGGAGGAGACTACCCCGGCCGAGGCGGCCAGCGACGTCACCTTTGCCGTGGATCCGAACCTGGTGGCCAAGGCCACAGCCGACCTGGCCACAACCAAATCCGACCTTCCCCTGGTGATGAACGATTACGTGGCCGGCTTTATCAATTTCTTCGCCAATACGCAACGGGGCCACAACACGCTGCTGCACTCGTTTGAGCGGTCGGGCTTGTACAAGGGGATGATTCAGCGCGTGCTGGCCGACGAAGGCGTGCCCCAGGACCTGATCTACCTGGCTGTGGCCGAGTCCGGGTTTCAGCCGCGGGCCGTCAATCGCCGCTCGCGCGCCGGAGGCATGTGGCAGTTCATGCCGCACGGGGATTACGGCTTGGGCCGCGACAGTTATGTGGATGAACGCTTCGATCCGGAGAAATCGACGCGCGCCTACGCCCGCTACATGAAGTTCCTTTACGACCAGCTAGGCGACTGGTACCTGGCCATGGCGGCCTATGACCATGGTGCCGGCAATATCCAGAAGGCGGTGGAGAGGACCGGTTATGCCGACTTCTGGGAGCTCTACAAGCGGCACGAGCTGCCCAGCGAGACGCAGAATTACGTGCCGGAGATCCTGGCGGCTATTATTATCGCCAACCATCCCACCCAGTACGGCTTCGACGAGGTAACGCTCGATCCGCCGGTGCTTACCGACACGGTGACGGTGAACTACTCCATCAACCTGAAGCTGGTATCGGATATGGTGGGCGCGCCGGTGGATGAGATCGAGGCGCTCAATCCCAGCCTGCTGCGCGGAGTCACGCCGCCCGACGCTTCATTCGATCTTCATTTGCCGGCGGGCACGGCCACGCTTTTTGACCAGCGCGTGGACGCCATCCCGGAATCGAAGCGCAATGCCTGGCGCTATCATCTGGTGACGGCCGACGACACGCTGGCCACGGTGGCCCGCGATTACCGCGTTCAGCCCGCCGAACTGGCCAGGGTGAACCAACTGAGCCCGGAGAGCGACCTCAAGGGCATGGATGCCCTGGTGGTTCCTTTGGCGCCGGAAGTCGAGCCTTCGACGCGGCGGGTTCTCTACACGGTGCGCCGGGGCGATACGCTGGTCACCATCGCCGACCGCTTTGGCGTGTCTCTGGCCGAACTGAGGCGCTGGAACAACCTGACCGGGACCCGGGTGGAACCCGGGCGCCGCTTACACGTAGCCGAGCCTGCGCCGGAGCGCTCACACTCTTCGGTAACCAGGCGCACGACCCGCTCCACCACGAGCCGGGCGACGAGCTCCGGATCGAAGACCGCGCCCGCATCGGTGCACAAGGGCGCGGCGACAGCGGCGAAGAAGCCATCCGGGGCGGGCAACTAACGTAACCGAGAGCAGGAGCCGTTGCTGAAGCACCTGCGCGCCGATCCAGCACCGGCCGCGTAAGCGAAGAAAAAAATCATCGCCGAGCATTCGGTGCTTGTTTTTTGCTGGTCTTTGTGTGCAAGCTATAGCTACAATCACTTGCGCATGCGAAGTCTTCTTGTATTTCGCATTGTTGCGAAGCAGCTAAATACCAGGGCAGCGGCGAGCCGCTGGAGGCAAATCGGATGGATGACGTATTCAAGATGCACGCGATGAGTGCCGGAGATCCCCTCGGGGACCCGGGAGACATGGACCCTGACCGGATCGGCGGCCTGGACGAAGAGGACGACGAGGTTGAAACCGCCGGCGTACTCACCTCCTCGGATGACGATGAGGTCGTAGTGGAAGAGGTTGAGGCTGTGATTCTATCGGGGTCCGCAGCCAAGCCGGCAGCGAAAAAGCCCGCCAAGAAGGCAGCCAAGAAAGCTCCCGCGAAGAAGGCGGCCAAGAAAGCAGCAAAGAAGGCTCCAGCCAAGAAGGCGGCGAAGAAGGCCGCCAAGAAGGCTCCGAAAAAGAAACCGGCCAAAAAAGCCGCCAAGAAAGCGGCAAAAAAGGCAGCGAAAAAGGTGGCAAAAAAGGCTGCCAAGAAGGCGGGCCGGAAGAAGAAGAAAAAGTAAGGTTCAAGGCAGCAGAAGGTCCGCTGCGGCGGACCTTTTTGCGTTTGCCGCAATCGATCAGGGCTTGAACGCCGCCGGCAGCGCCACGATCTGCGCCAGATGACCTTTCTGGTGCTGGATGTAATCTTCGATGAGAAAACGCAGCGTGACCGGCGCGTCCTCACCCACCACGCAGATGGCGCCCAGGCGCGACTCTTCGATCTCGTCGACCACGGCCGCAAGCACTTCGTGCTGGACTTCCCACCAGCGCAGCAGCCTTTCCCAGGGCTGGCGGATGTAGCCGTGCGCGTCCACCCATGCCTGCTGCGCGTATTTCGGCCCGGCGTAACGGCCTTCGATGGCGGCACGCACAAAACGCTGGCGATTGTTGGACGCCGAATCCATCATGTGCCCCACGATCTGCTTGCGCGTCCATCCACCTTCGCGCCAGGGCAGGTCGGCATACTCCCGCGGAACGGCATGCAGCGCGCTGCGAATGTCTTCCACTTCGGAGCGGAACCAGCGGGCAAGCGCGGTGGGCATGGTTTCTCCCTAGAGTTGACTGCATCCATGGCCTGAGGCCGGTCATGTCCCAATGTCTAGAGCGGTTCCACAGTACATGTAGCCGTATTTCACAGTTGCGGAAGGTGGCTTTTTCTCGGTGAAAAAGCCACTTAGCATCTGCGGCTTCGGGATAGAGCAACTGTGAAACCTCTGTAGTGCAGGCTTTGCGGCGCGACTGACGTCATACCCTTTTTGAAAGCCATTCATGCAACCGCTTCCGTGAAGCCGAAAGGGCGTCAGGCCGGCCTCGATGCCTGGCAGAGCTTCTAATTCGGCTGCACCGACCCGCTCATGCCGGTGGGCGAGGCCGGGGGCGTACCTCCGGGAATGGCGTCGAGGACGGTCGAGGCCGCCGTTCTCGGATCCACCTTTGTCCACACCTGTGCGATTTTGCCGTTGGGATCGATGAGGAAAGTGTTCCGGTTGGCAATGCTCACGCCGTTGAAGTTGCCCAGCGATCCGTATGCGCTCACTACCGTGTGGCCGGTGTCAGAGAGCAGATGGAAGGTGAGACCGTCTTTGGCGCAGAACTGTTTGTGGCTGTCGGCCGAGTCCACGCTCACTCCCAGGATGACGGCGTTCTTGGCGTCAAACTGGCTCTGCGCGTTCTGGAAGTTATGCGCCTCGATGGTGCAGCCGGTGGTCATGTCCCGGGGGTAGAAATAGAGCACCACCCATTTGCCGTGGTACTGGTCAAGCGAGATGTTGGTGCCGTCCTGCGAGGGCAGGCTGAATTCAGGCGCGGTCTGGCCCACCGTGGGCATGGGGGCGGGCATAGCGGAGGCGGGCGCGGCGGCGTCCTGCGCCGCTGCCGGGACGACGGAAAGAGCAGCCACGGCCGCGAGGGCAATGGCGAAGAGAAGTGGATTCTTCACGAGAAACCTCCAGGAATACGGGGATTGACGCGATCAGGGAAGCGGTGAACGGAAAAGGCCGGCAGACGGGACTGCGATGCTCCACTCAGTATCAGCGCCGGGAGGCCACAATGGCAATGCCGGCCTGGGCGGCGCGTTCCAGAAGCGCGTCGCGATCGAACAGGAGCGTACGCCCGGCTTCGATGGAAAGGCAACTCGCCTGCACGCGGATCATGGTCTCTACCGTGGCCATGCCGATAACGGGAACATCGAAGCGCATGTCCTGGTTCGGCTTGGCGGCCTTGACGACGGTGAGGCGGCGCTGGAGCGTGGAGGCTGTGCCTTCGAGTGAATTCATCAGCCGGCCGGCGCGTTCGATGGTCGCGTCCGTGCCTTCCATGGCTTCAACGGCCACGCAGGCCTGCGCGGCTACGACCACGGTCTGGCCGATGTCAAAGGCGGCAAGGGCGCGGGCCACGCTCAGCCCGTACTCGATGTTTTTGCGCTCTTCTTCGTCGGGCGCGCGGCCCTTGGGCACGGATAACGTCAGCACGCCTTCAGCGGCCAGCAGCGGCTCGAGGAAAGAGGTGGAGCTGATCAGCTCGATGCCCTCGTCGGCGAGCACCTTGGCCACGGCGCCGAGGAGCATGTCGGTATTCCGGGTACGGAGGTTGAGGAGCAGCTTGGCCAGCCGCCAGTCCGGACGGATGGAAGAGAAGATCTGCTTGTGCTTCACCTGGCCCGCCATCACGGCCCGGGTCACACCCTCCTTGTGGAAGGTGTCGATGAGTTTCGAGAGCTCGCCCAGAGTGAGCCAGTGGACGCGGATCTGATCGTCCTCAGCGGCGCGGCTGTCGATCTCCGGGTCGGTCTCTTCCTGGATGGCCGCGACCACGACGGTGAGCCCCTGGGCGCGCGCGGCGTCGAGCAGGAGAAGCGGGAAACGGCCATTGCCGGCGATGAGGCCGAGGGTCGAGGTCGCGGTCATAGGGTTATTTAATGACGCCGCGTTGCGAGCGTTCGATGAAGGCGATCAGCGCCGCGATGTCGTCGCCGGCGACATCGTCCTCCTTGAGGGCGCGCAATTTTTCCAGGGCCTGCGTGGTGTTCAGCTTCGACGAGAGCAACAACCTGAAGGCCTTTTGCAGGCGGGCGAGACGGGCGGGCGAAAATCCCCGCCGTTCGAGGCCTATTTTGTTGATGCCGAACGCTTTATTCTCGCGCCGGGCAGAGCTGAGCGAAAACGGCAGCACGTCCTGCGTCACGATGGTGCCTCCGCCGACAAAGGCGTAAGCGCCTACGGTGCAATGCTGGTGAACGGGGCAGAAGGCGCCCAGAGTGACGTGATCCTCGATGATGACGTGGCCAGCGAGCGTGGCCGCGTTGGCGAGGATGCAATGGTTGCCGATCTGGCTGTCGTGGCCGATGTGCACCTGGGTCATGAGCAGGCAATGGGAGCCGATGCGGGTGATGCCGCCGCCGCCCGCAGTGCCGCGGCTGATGGTGACGCTTTCGCGGATGGTATTGGAGTCGCCGAGCACGGTCGCCGTGGGCTCTCCCTTGTACTTGAGGTCCTGCGGGGCCACGCCGACGGAGCAGAAGGGATAAAACACGTTGCGCGCGCCGATGCGCGTGCGCCCATCGAGGACCACGTGCGAGATGAGAACGCAGTCTTCGCCCAGGACCACTTCAGGGCCGATGGTTGAAAACGGGCCGACGGTGCAGGAGGCGGGAACTTGGGCTCCCGGAGCGATGATGGCGCTCGGGTGAATGCTCATTCGACTCCCGGGTCCGGCTCGGGAGGAACATGCCCTTGGCTGCTCGCCGAAGGCGGAACGGGCTCGTCGCCGTGGGCGCGGCGCTCGCGCTCGCGCGTGACCACCTGGCAGGTGAGCGTGGCCTCGCAGGCCAGCTTGCCGTCGACCGTGGCGCGGCCGGCGATGCGCCCGGCGCGAGAGCGAAAGGCGAGCACTTCTACCTCGATGCGCAACTGGTCGCCGGGTGTGACCGGGCGGCGGAACTTGGCCCGCTCAATGCCGGTAAAGACCACCAGCTTCTTTTCCCGGTCGGCGATCTCGGCCAGCATGATCATGCCGCCGGCCTGGGCCATGGCCTCGACCACCAGGACGCCGGGCATGATGGGATATCCGGGGAAGTGGCCTTGAAAGAACGGCTCGTTGATGGTGACGTTCTTGATGGCCACCAGCCGCCTGGCGGGCTCGAATTCGACCACCCGGTCGATGAGCAGAAAGGGATAGCGGTGGGGCAGGAAGTCCAGGATCTCCTGGATGGCGAACGTCATTCCGTCTCTCCAGAAATGCGAACCGACGAGTTCCTGTGCCAATGGGGACAGGTTGAGGCTCGAAGGGATTATAAATAAAGGGCTCGGCGGGAGAGTCAGCCGAGGGTTTCGGCCGGGGCCTGCTCGCGGCAGGAAGCAAAGCCCATTTCGCGATAGCGCTGCGGCCACTCGCGCAGGAACTTGGTCAGTTCTTCGGCGGGAACCGGCCTCTGGAAGAGGAATCCCTGGGCGGCATCGCATCCGATCTGGCGCAGCGCATCGAGTTCGCCCGGCTCCTCCACACCCTCGGCCACAGTGCGCAGCTTGAGCTGCCGCGCCATGGCCACGATGGTCTGGCACAGGACGCGCATGTCGCGCGAGTGGTCGATGCCGTGGATGAAACAGCGGTCGATCTTCATAGTGTCCAGGGCGACGCGCTTGAGCACGTTGAACCCGGTGTAGCGGGTGCCGAAATCGTCGATGGCCACGCGCGCGCCGATGGCTTTCAATTGCCGCACCCGCGTGGCGAAAAGATCCTCGTCGTCGAAGAGCACTGACTCGGTAACCTCAAGGTGCAGCTTGGTGGGAGCGATGGGGAACTCGAGCAGCCGGGCGCGGACGGAGGGAGCAAAATCCTCGCGGCGCAGATTCGACCACGAGGTGTTGACCGCGATCAACGGCAGCGCAAGGCCCATGTCGCGCCAGCGCTGCGCATCCTGGAGCGCGGTGGTGAGCGTGAACTCGACAATGCCCTGGATGAGCTCAGAGCGTTCGGCCACGGGGATGAATTCGCTCGGGGTGACGTAATTGGGCTCGGGATGGTTCCAGCGCAGCAGGGCCTCGGCGCCGAGCACACGGCCGGTGGCCAGTTCGATCTCCGGCTGGTAAAAGACGCTGAAATGCTTCTGCTCGAGCGCCTTGTGCATTTCCATTTCCAGCAGATGGTCGCGCATGAGGTGGTGGTTCATGCCGCTGCGGAAGGCCAGCACATGCGAGCTTTTGAGGTAGCTGGCGCGGTTGGCGGCGAGGCTGGCGAAGCGGGCCAGATCTTCGGCAGAATCTGTATCGGAGGGGCAGAAGGCGACACCGGCCGCGGTTTCCACCTTGTTGCGCGAGCCGGGCGCGCGCACGCGACCGAGCGAATCGGCGATCTCCTGGATGCGGCGCCGGTCTGACTTGACCAGCTTGGCGGCCTCGAGAGCCACCACGAAGCAGCGCGCGCTGTAGCGGCCTACCAGCACGCCGGGACCGACCACGTGGCGCAGCACTTCAGCCACCTGAGCAACCAGTGCGTCCGTCCCTTTGGCGCCCCAGAGCGCAAACTCGCGGCGCAGATTCAGAACGTCGATCCAGAGCAAGGCGATTTCGCGCCGGCCCCCGCGTTCCCTGATCAGCTTGGACAGGTCCCCCTGGAACGACTGGTAATTCAAAAGACCGGTCTGAATGTCATATCGCTGGCCGTACGCCTGCATCTGGCGGCGCAGCTCGTCTTCCAGATCTTGTTCCAGTAGGTTTCCCAAGGCAGAAATCCATCCCGTCCGGCCCGGTGGTCCGAAGCCGGCGTCTCAATCTATCACGCGAAGAACGGCCTGAGCGGCAGTTCGCAATCATCAGGAGCGGATCGGGGCCGGAAGGATATAAACCAATTAAGCGACCGAGGTGTTCAAGATCCAGGCAATAGCCCGGGTTTTCAGGTTGCGACCGATCGTCGCCGGTCACAAGGCACGTTTCCATTCTGGCGGCAACTAAACCGCTTTTGCAATGGTCCCGATTCCGTGCCCGCTACAACTTCCCTGTCATTTACAGGTTTCGGGGATCGGTCTCCGGAGGTTCTATTTCTCGACCTTTCTGGCCACGGCGTCCGGGTCCCAGAAATCGGCGGGCAGGTTCTGGTTATAGACAACCTTGGTCACGTAATACTGGCGCACCTGCTCGTCGTTCTTGAACCGGCTGATGGTAAACGGGGTGGGGAATCCATCCACATTGTGGTAATCGTCGTATTCCTCGGCGTCCGTGTTCTTGTCGTGATAGACGGGGTCGCGCCATTGAAAGGCCCGGCGGAGGGGCAGATGGGTCTGAACGTCCATGAGGATGGTAACGGCCTCGTTCTGAGGAGAAATGAGCGTAACCTGCTCGGCCAGATGACGCTCGGCGAGATGCTGGCCCTCGTAGATGAGGATGGTGTTGGGATCCTTCATCCACACCTTCACCGCGGTTTCAATGGAGTGATCGCGGCGGCGAACGTAGTCGTCGAGAAGGTCCTTGTCCATGGGCTTCTTGCCGCGGTAGGTCACCTCCCAGCCCTGGCTGCCGAGAATGAATTCGTCCACGTCGCGATGCTTGGTGACTTCAATGCGGTCGCGATCGGGCCACTGGTGATACTCGAAGGTTTCCTCGGTGCCGAGGTCGGGCGTGCCGTGGAAGAACGCGGCGACGTGGCCCTCCACTTCTTTGTTTTTCTGGTCGAGCCAGGCCTGGCCGCCGAGAGCCTGGATCATGGTATTGAGCGCCGCACGGGCCTGGTCCGCATTTTTCGCGCCGATGTCGCTCACCGACTGCGTGCGCGCGGCCGCGGGTGAAGCGAGCAGCAGAGCCCAAATCACAGCCGGAACAAGAGCCGGAACCAAAGCAGGAGACAGGGCCGGCAAAAACTTTCTCATGAAAACTCCTTCCGCAGATAAAACAAGACTCCGATGGCGAGGGGCGGCAACTGCTCCAGCTTGAGGCCGCGCCTGCATCCAGAGTACGGGGTGAGCGCCCGCTGGGGAAACCTCAGTTCGATTAGACGCGATTGGAAAGGGTTGAGGGGTTTACGGCAAGAAAACACCCAAGGATGGATTAGCCCAGCCCGCGCGAGCCGCCGGTGACAAGGGCGACTTTGCCTTCGAGGGACAGGAAAACGGGCATAGGGTCGCGCTAGGACATGTGGAGGATGGGTTTCGAGCGAGCGGGGGACCTTAAGGTCAAAATTCATTCCATCGAGCGAGTGTGCTTTGAGGGACCGTCTCACTCATTTCCCATGCCGCACCCAGAATTCCGAAGGCGAAAGGATGGGATATTGGTGCGCAAGCGCGAGCAGGTCTTTGTCGCCGGTGATCAGATAATCGGCCTGTGCCGCGAATAGAGTGCCCAGAATGAGTGCGTCTGCCGAGTCGCGGAGGTGCTTCTCCACAACCGAAACCGGCTCGACGATTTCAGCAAGAAACAGAAAGCTGTCGGCGAGGTCGCGAATTTCGTCTTCACTCAACGCAATGCGCGAGAGGCGCGGCAGCACGCGCACCATCTCGTCAAGAATGAAGCGCGACAAGACCAGCTCAAGGCCTCCCTGTTTCCAGGCGCTCACGATGCGGCCCGGAAAGCCCGCAAGATAAGCAAGTCCGGACACAAGAACATTGGTGTCCAGCACCACCCGCAAGCCGGGCATCAGCGCTTTCGCCCAGCCTTTCCACGGGCTCTTCGCTCAGCAAGGATGGCGGCGTCGATCTCCGCCGTTCCCTCGGCCGCGGGAGTACCGGCGTACGCCGCGGCGACCCGGCTGCTCAGGGCGTCGAAGCGGTCGCGCATGCGACGGATGCGTGCGAAGAGCTCGGCATCGACAAGCGCGGCGACCGGCTTGCCGTCTTTGCTGATGACGATGCTGTCGTTCCGGTACTGCACCTGGTTCAGCATTTCGCCCAGGTTTTGGCGGAAGTTGACGGCGCTGACTTCTGTGACCACGGGCAACTCCACTCTGATCATATTGACCAGCATGATCATTATGATTGAATTCGGCCAGTTTGTCGAGATTCCGAGGGCGGTATCAGATTGCCTTCAGCATGCGGACGGGCAGAAGAATTATGGCGGATACGAGCTCGAGGGCGCCGCCCACGGCGATGCCCACGACGCGGAAGGGCAGCAGGACCAGCCAGACCAGCGGATAAAGCACCAGGGCCGCGAGCGCCAGCGGCCAGCAGAGTACCAGAAGAATGCACCAGAGCAGAAATTTGATCATCGGATTCGAGCGTCCTTGTCACCGCAATCGCTTCCGCAATGACTTCATAGATACGCATTTCCGGGCAAGGACGTTCCCCGCGCCCGGCCCGGGCGCCTCATACCCAAACCGTGTGATTGCGGCGTCTTTCCCGGTACCCCTATGCTGGCAGCATCTTCCGGCCTTCGCATGGGCCTTGGTTCCTATGAGCAGGGAAACAAATATCGACATCGAAAGCCTCCGGCGGTCGCCCTGGGAGAAGGCGTGCGACCGCATGGATGTTCTTTTCGGCTGGCTGCGGAAACGGGGCTGGGTGGAAGCGGAAGCCGAGGTTATCGAGTGCGCATCTGCAGAAAGCTGCACAAGCTACTGCGACTGCGAGGGGCCGATTCCTAGCTACGTCGTGACGTTCACTTACGCGGTAGACGGAGTCGATTACAAAGGAATGACGATCTCGCCCGTAGAGGTGGAGCTGCAGAGCAAGATGCCGATCCGGTATGACCCGAGGCACCCCGCGCAAAACAACTCTTTCGATTCGGAGACCGACTGGGTCAAGCCGGTCTCGAGGGTGGAAGAGGTGCTCGTGTTGTGCCTTGTACTGCTTGCCGTGATTGTGTATTTCGTCACCGGGCGCTAACCCGCAATCGCGGAGAATCCACGGTTGTACCCGAAGACAACGAGCGATTTCCCGATCGATCCGAAAGCCAATCAAGAGAATTTAACCGCGATCAGACAACCACGGCCCATCCGCGCCCGTCTAGGTGGATCAAAGGAGCCAACATGTCCAAAATCAGATTCGTTGCTGTTGCCGTTCTCGCGATTGGCATAGCCAGCTCTGTTCCCGCATCGGAGTCGCAGATTTCGGTTGGCGTCAATATCGGGCCGGCGCCTATCTGCCCGTACGGATACTTCGACTACGCTCCGTACGATTGCGCGCCGTACGGCTATTACGGGCCCGATTGGTTTGTGGGCGGAATTTTCATCGGCGCAGGCCCATGGTTTCACGGGCCGGCAGGGTTTTGGGGACACGTGGACAATCGCTTTGACCCGCACTACGGCTATCACGGACCGCTGCCCGCTCGCGGAGACCGGCCGTTCTATCACTTTCATGGGAACGAGGCGCGCGACGGTCATGGCCACATAGGCCAGGCTGGCCATGATGCCGGAGGGGAACACGCGCTGCCCGGGTATCGCGGGGGCGGGCGCCGTTAGAGCGATCGACGGCTCCGCGGCCGGGAGGGAGTCCGTCGGCTAGCGCCGGCGGACTGCTCTCCTAACACTTGCCTTTCGCGCGTGAGGCCTTTGCGCGCGCTGCTTGCGATTTTTCCGATTTGCGGCTTGTCCTGGCTCGCTTCTTCAGGGGAAGATCCAGAGACTTTTTCGTCCGTGCGGGAAGTTTGGCGAAGATGAGATCGTAGGCGCGCTTGAGCTCGTCCTCGACCTGGCGGGGGCGCAGCGCGTCCCAGCGCTCCAGCGTAACCCAGTGCGCCTTGGCGAGGTAAGGCGAGGCGATGATGCCGTCTACTTCCAGCAGTTCATGGAAGCGCTCCGCGCCGCAATGAAACCAGAGCACGCCGGTTCCGGTTCCATCCAGGTCGGTCATGGCGAACATCTTGCCGCCGAGGTCGCGGCTGCCCGCCCAGTAAACAAGATGATGGCCCCAGTTGACCGTCTCCGCGACGTGCGGGAAGGCCATGCAGATGGTGCGGATGCGTTCATTGTCCATGCACAAGCCCTTCAAATCCGGCGCCCTCGAATCGGGCTTCGAATGCCATGAAGCGGCGCTCCAGCTCCCATTGCGCGGCGGCCTTCTGGCTCGAATCGAGGAATGCCTTGCAAGCGGAAGATGGATCGCTGCCGCCCAGCGTCTGCCCGCGGCAGGCGTGTACCGGCGCAGCAAAATTGTCGGGCGCTGCCCACAGGCTGCCGCCAGGAAGAAAGGCATGCTCCATGCCGGTGCGGGCCAGTTGTTTCAGGTCGCGGTAGGTCAGGTGGTAGTCGAGCGCGGCGCGCACGTACTCATGGGTGAGGTCGATGCGGCTCACGCCCTCATCGTCAGTGGAGAGCGCGACGGGCACATGCGCCGAGCGATAAACAGGAAAGGGATGGCGGTCGCCGGAGACGCCGAGGATGCCTTCGTTGGAGCTGAGGTTGATCTCGATCAGGATGTGGCGGCCGGCGAGCTCCTGGAGCAGGCCGCGCGCGTTGTCTTCGTACATCACGTCCACGCCGTGGCCGATGCGCTCGGCGTGGCCCAGTTCGACGGCCTGGCGGATGTGGAAGCGGAGGCCCTCGGGCGGCACCAGGCCTTCCGTGAGCTCGCCCGCGTGCAGCGCGATGTGAACCTGCGGGTAGATGGAGTGCAGGTAATCGAGCATCTTCATGTGCAGCGTGTAATCGCGCATGGAGATGAAGCCGTCTTCGGGCATCACAAGGTTGATGCCGACCCAGGTGCTGTCATGCTCCTGCGTGGCGGCCTGCACCGCTTCAAAACCAAGCAGCGTTTGCGCAAACACCTGCTCTGGAGGATTGCCGCGAAGCACCTGGTAGATGTAGCGGATCTCGACGCTGCAGGCGGGCGTGGCTTGTGGCGTGCTGCAGTGCTCGAGCAGCTTGCGCTCGGTTTCGGCGTCGAGCGCCTCCTTGCGGTCGGCGTCGACTTCGTCGCGCAGGCCATGATCGAGCAGTTGCTGACGGAGGCCGGCGAAGGCCTGCGGGTCGGCGGCGGCGAGCTGCGCGTTCCAGCCGAGGTCGTGCGCGATGGCGGCGGCGTGGTCGAAGGGCGGCGTATCCATCAGCTCGAGATACTGCTGATTCTGCGCGGCGGCGCGGCTGGCCACTTCATCCACCCATTCGCCCGTGTGGCTGCGGCCGAGCCCGCTGAAGCGCGCGAAGGTGGAGAAGAACTGGTCATGCTCGCTCCAGCCGCCGGGCGTGGGCGCGTAACTGCGCACAGAGAATGCGTCGATGAGTTTGTCATAGAGCGCCTGGTTGGCGGGCGTGATGGCGCCCGAAAGCGCTCTGGCCGGAATCAATTTGCCCGCGCACGGAGGTTTGGCGAAACTGAGGGCGACGGGATCGACGCAGAGGCCGTCCTCGCCGGCCTCGCGGATGAATGTCTCCGCGTAGACGGCGCCGGAGAGATGCACGTGCAGGTCGGCGCCCTTGGGAAAATCGGCGAGGAAGGCGCGCAGCGTCTCCGGGCCTTGCTGCATGTTGGCTTCATAGATGAGAGCGGTGCGCAGCTCGGCGCGGGTGGCGGCAGGCTGGGTGTTTTCGCGGCGGGTGCAGCCGGCAAAAAGAGCCGGCAAAAGCAGAGCCAACCCGTGACATGCGAGAGAAATGGAAAGCCTGCGCATGATTGCCTACCAGTGTAGAGCACGCGCGATGCGCGCGGCGCCGGCGGCTTGGTTGGGCTTGTCCAGGCTTGGTATACTGAGCGAGTTGTTGCATCGAACTGTTCGTGGATCTTCCCACCTGAGCCGGTTCAGCCGGCACCCGCGCGCGCAGGAATTTGCAACTGAAGTAAGTCTCGACTGAGGCCAGGTAGCTCAGTGGTAGAGCGCGGCCCTGAAAAGGCCGGCGTCGGCGGTTCAATCCCGTCCCTGGCCACCACATCCTAAACAACTTAGCGAAAACCAAAAACGAGAGATTTAAGCCGCACGAACAATACACGAACATCGCATCACGCGGTGTTCGCTTGTTCGCGAGTCTCCAGCTCCATCAGCTTCCAAAGTTCGCGCGCTGTGTTGCCGGTTCGGGCGATGTGCTTCCGCCCGAGTTTTGCGTAACGCTCCGTCATCTTGATGTTCGAGTGCCCGAGAATCTTTGCCAGCTCGTAGAGATCGCCGCCGTTCATCATGTACCAAGACGCGAAGGTATGACGCAGATCGTGAAAGCGGAATTTTGAGATCTTTGCCCGCTTAAGCAAATCCTCGAAACTCCCCTCCAGCCGGCGCCGCCTTCCTTCCGCCCCCGCTCGCGGCGGAAAGATGAGATCGTCGGAGATCGTGACCGGATAACGCTTCAGTTCGCCGGCGACTTCGGGAAGCAACGGAACATAGCGCATCTTGCCCCCTTTCAGCTTTGCCCTCACCGCCAGTAGCCCTTCGTCGTACATCACGTCCGGCCAACGCAACCCGAAGATCTCCGAAGCCCGCATCCCGGTCGTCAGAGCGATTAGCACAATCAGTCTCATCCTCTGAGTCGTCCGATTCACGTCCTTCGTCCCCCTCCGCAGCCGTTTTTCGTCCAGCGCAGCTTTCAGCCTGCGAAGCTCGCCTTCCGAGAGGTATCGCTCGCGTGCATCGTCCGGTCGGCGTACTTCCACCTCGTCGGCCGGATTCCGATCAAGCCCGGTTTCCTTGGACCAGATCGTCGAAGCCTTCTCCATCATGTGGTGCATGACGTTGAAATGCCTCACAGCTGTTCCGTCCGAAAGCCCCCGGAGCCCGGTCAAGTTGGCATACCAGCGACTGACGGCGACGCCGTCGACTTCCCGGACGAACAACTTTCCAAGCTCGTTGCGAATTCCTTCCGTAACGCTCTTCTCTCTGTCTGCCGAACGCTTCTTCGACCCGTAATGCTTCCAGTACCGGTCAATTAACTCGGACATTCGGAAATTGATTTCCCGTTTCACATCCAGGTGGCGATTTTCGTCCCTGGCCGACATTCGCTTGCGCTCGATCTTTTTTGCAAGCTCCAGCGGGCCATGGACCCGGACGCTCTTGTTGCGCCCGGCTTCTCGCCATCGGACCTCGTACAGTCCTTCCGTCAATCTGCAAATGGACATTTCTGCTGCTCCCTTCAGTCAATGGTTTCGATTGTGTGTTGCTCGATGTAGCGATCCAACGCAGCGACATCGAACTTCAACGCACGACCGACCTTGACGGAGGGAACCTCCCGCAACCGCGACTTCTTGTAGATGGTGTCCACTTCGAGGTCGAGGTATTGGGCAGCTTCCCTCACATTCAGGAGCCGCCTACCGATGGTTCCATTTGACACTATTCCACCTGAATGTTTGGAGGGCTTTTCCTTTCGCATCCTGGATGCGTGGGACCTAGCTCTACCTCTTCCATGACGGCCGATCTCAATAAGGCGGAGATCGGGGCGTTCCATCGCCTGAACGACGTCGTCGCCCTGGGTTGAGGAGTTACCGGACTCCGCGGGCGGAGCGCCAGCCAGTTCGTTCGCGTCCGGCTTCTCCGGGAAGAGTTCGAGCGAACCGTGAGATCTGAGTGTGGCGGGAGACATGATTACCTCGCATGCCGGCGATGCTCTTCTAAGCAGAGATTCCGGCGAAATTGGCGAGGCGTCCAGTCGATCTTTTTGAACGGGTTTTCAGAAAAAACGAACAGCCCTTGCGAACTGGGCCGATAGCAAGGGTTTAAACGCAAGGCCCAAGTGTTGTGGAAAATTGCCCCGATTTGTGGAAAACTAGTGGTATTGCTAGACTAGATTCCCCAGGCAAGCCAGGGTCTTGACGCACGTCATTTTGTGAGCTTGAGTACCTCGGGTCGGATCGCATTTCGGTTAGAGATTCGCCTTCATTCAAAAACTGCAAAGTAGGCCGGGGCATTTGCCGTAATGCCCGTGTATTCACACCCTGTACGATTCCTGACTCCGCGGAGCAATGCGGTATGGACAACGACTGGGCAGATTTCCGGCTCCTCATCTTCATGTTGAAGGTTCTGCAGCACGGGAGCGTCCGCGAAGCAGCGGAGGAACTGCACACTACGCCATCCAATATCAGCATGGCGGCGAAGAAGTTCTACGATCTGTCCGGGCATCGCCTATACACCCTCACCAAAGACCATCGCATCGAGCCGACCGAAGAGGGGCTAGCATTTCCTGCATTGGTTGCCGGTGTATTTGCCGCTCGCAATGAGTTTATTGACGCCCTAAATGCCGTTCAAAGAGGCGACGTTCGCCAATTGCGATTCGGGTGTGGAACTTTTGTGGCTAGGCAGCTCTTTCACGCCGCATGTGAAATCCACCGAAGCTATCTTCCAAAATGCGCAATCCATCCAAGCTTTACCGATTCGGCGCAATTGGCAACCGAGGTAATTGCGGGAAAGCTGGACGCCGCGATTGTGACCCTTCCTGTAGAGGCGCCGGAACTGTGCGTGAAGGAACTCCTGCATGATCGGCTTGTCGTCTGCATTCGTGCTACTGATCCTCTGGCGGGAAAGGCAGCGCTCCGTCCGGTTGATTTCGCTAATCTGCACCCCATTCTGTACGATCCCGAGCGGCACGCCGCAGCCCATATCCGGCTTGCCGAGTTGCTCGCGGAAGCCGGGGTACACATGGAAACGTATTCTCGCGCGTCTCACCCCACTGAAATCCAAGATCTCGTATTAAGCGGTTTTGGCTTCGCACTAATCCGCGAAGGAATGGAACTGCGCACTGGCTTAGTTACGCGACCGATCGCAGGAGTGACGTGGACCGTCGATACTGCCTTTATTTACCACAACGAACGCTATCCAAAAACCATTCCGCCGCTGGTTCGAGACCTGAAGGGCTGGTTACGAACCCAAGCGAAAAAGCAGACTGAAAAAGTTGTAGCCGCACCCCCAAAGTCCGCAGCTCAGCGCCCTACCAAGCCCAATGGCGAGGTCCCGAAACAGTTGTCCTTGCTTGAGGACCTATCCGCCGAGCGCCTCTCCGCCTAAGCTATAGCCACTCAAAGCTGCTTCAGGCCGGTGCCGGTAATAGAGATGGCTGCCCCTGCTCCAAAATCACGCTCCCATCTGAGAACTATCAATGAGGGCGTTGGACTGATGACACCGGTTAACGGCGACCCCCGATGAATGCGGTCACTAAATCGCATTCGCTACTCTGCCAATCGGAT
>JASHOQ010000138.1 GCA_030041045.1 Acidobacteriaceae bacterium | reverse complement strand
CTCCTTCATTCCCGGCCTGAGCTGGCCCAGGATCCACTCGAAGAGCCTGCAGCCGATCAGCGCCGCTTCCCGCAACACTTCCAGCTCGTCCTCGTCTTTCACCTCGCGCAGCGGTTCCACAAACGGCGCCGGCAGCGCCGCCAGAAAACCCCTCCGCAACCGGTAGGGCAGCGCGGACTTCCAGCGCGCCAGCTCCGCCACCGTGGTCCGCGCCGGATCAAAGCCCGCCATCTCCACGCCCGCCTGCGCCGCCAGCCACTCCACGGCGCTCACCGCCGGCGCGCTCGAAACGATCTCGACCCGCGCCGCCTGCACCTCTTCAGCCGCCTGCGCGGTGTAGCGTCCGTCGGTGAACAAACGCGCCGCGCGCCGTGTTAATGCGAGCGCGGCATTGGAGCCGGTAAAGCCGCAGAGATAGCGGATGTCGGGCGCGTGCGTAACGAGAAGCGAGGGAAGGCCGGCGCGCGTGATTTTGCGGCGCAGCGCGCCCATGCGGCGAAGATGATCCACGGGGTCAGTTTTATCATGGCGGGGGTGAGACAGCTTCTAGCTTCTAGGCTTTAGCTCTCAGCGATCAGAGGCGGGTTAGCAAAGCAACTCTGCGCCATCGTGATCGAAATTCTCCACTTTGCCGAGCGAAGCAACGCCAAGCTAGCAGCTAAGAGCTAACAGCTGGAAGCTGCCGTTACACCGCCGGCTGCACCGGCTTCTTCTTCTCGGGATCGACATCGGCTGCGGCTTGCAGATCGCTCTGGCGGTCCATCCACTCATCCAGGCGCGAGCGCTTGAACCGCCAGCGGTTGCCCAGCTTGAACGCGGGAACAAAGCCCTCGGAGGCGTATTTGTACAGCGTGTCTGGAGAGATACCAAGGTAATCGGAGGCCTGGCGGATATCCATGACCTCGCGCACTTCAGGGACAAGCAGGTTGGTGCGGGCTGCGGCGGTACGCATGGTGCCTCCTGAAGGAAAAGGTGCCGAGAGGGCAAATTCCGGCGATTTGCCGGTAGCTTTGCTTATATCGTGGTTTCACGGGTCAGTTCAAGGAATTTCCGGCAATTCAGCGGAAATTCTTGGGCCTTTCGCTAGGCTGCTAGGCTTCCCCGGCGAGCCAATTCAGCCCTATCCCCAGTCCCTTGTGGCCATTCTGGGCTGCAACCCAACCCCTCGTATTGTTGGAACGGAAGATGCCCACCGCGCAGGAGGGGTTCAAACGCGCCGCGGGCCGGCTCAAAGGCCGGCCCGGAAGCGGTGAAATCTGTCTCTATCGGACGCAGAACAACGCGCGCTAGTTCTGCTGGTTGTTGTCGTCGTCGCGGCGATGCAGCGTAGGCTGATCGTTGCCGTTGCCGCTGCTGTCCTGGCTGGCGGTGTCATTGCCCGAATTCGCATTGGGATCGTTCGGATCCGTGCTTACGCGGCGCAGCGAGGGCCGCGTCACGCCCTTGGTGTCCGTGAGCCGGCGCTTGTTTTCAATGCGCGCCAGCCGCGCCTTGATGTCGTCGAACTCCGAGGTCGTCACCAGGTAATCGGACTTGGCCGGCAGAATCCGGGCAATCTCTTCCTGCGTGTGCAGGATGCGGTCCGGGGTCTGGGGATGGTCAGAGAACGCCTTGGCCACCAGGCCGGGCTTGCGCTTTTCCAGCGCCTGAATCTTCTCAAAGAAGCTGATGAAGGCCTGCGGGTCGTAGCCGGCGCGATACATGTACTGCACGCCCAGATAATCGGCCTGGGCTTCGAACTCGCGCGAGAATTCCAGGAAAGTTACCGGAATGGCGAGCTGCGCCGCTTCGTAAATCCCATAGCCGGTCCAGCTGTAGCCGGTCATCATGATCAGCGGGATCATGCTGAGCTGCGCATAGTTGGCGCGCGTCATTTCGCGGGCCGCGTGGTGCGCGCACACGTGCGCGGTCTCGTGGGCCATCACGCCGGCCAGCTCCGCTTCCTCGTCAGCCGCAAGAATCAGCCCGGAGTTCACGTAGAAGAAGCCGCCCGGCAGCGCCATGGCGTTGATTTCATCCGAATCGATCACCTTGATGGTGAACGGCACCTTGCAGTCGGAGTTCTTTACGATGTTCTGCCCGATGCGGTTGACGTACTCGTCGATCTCGGGATCGGTGATGAACCGCGTGCTCTTCTCGATTTCGTCGGCGTACTGCTTGCCCATTTTGATTTCGCTGTCGGTCGAATACCAGTTGCCCAGGCCGCGGGCGCCGATGTCGCGATTGCCCACCGCGCTCACATCCTCAATGCTGCCCGGCTTTACCTTGATCATGTCGCTGCCGGGGTCGACCACCTTTTCGGGATCGACCTTGTCGCCCGATTCCGTGGTCACGCAATCTCCGCCCACGGGCGTGGTTCCCGGCTCCGCGTCATCTACGCTGCCGTCACCGTCCTTGGTCTTATCCTTTTTCTTGTCCTTCTTGTCCGAGTTCGCAGGGCAAGGATTGGCCTGTGCGCTGTTCGTCTGCGCGCTGCTGGGCGAAGATGCGCTTCCGCTTGCAGGCTGCTTTGGCGGCGCCGGCTGATCGCCACCCACCGGCGTTGTCCCCGGCGCGGGCTGCGTTGAAGCCGTGGGCTGCTGCCCCTGAGCCGCCGGTTGAGCCGGAGCCGCGGGCTGCTGCGCCGGCTGGCTCGACTGCGCCGAGGGCGAACCATTCTGCGATCCGCTGGACGATTGGGCCCACAGGCCCGTGGCCAGCGCCAGCGCCAAACCCGCCAGGACCGATACCGATAACACGCCCCAGCCCGTCCGATGTGCCCTCATGACTCTACCTCCAGGGTGCAGACCGCAAGCGGTCCGGCGCCGCTTCGCTCTATCGCCTTAGACGCTAGTATCCGCCTCTTTGGTAACGAAGGGAAGGATATTTCCAATTTTGCGGATAATTCCGGTCATTACCACCAGCTTCCGGCCCCATCCGTTCGCCCCGCGCGTTCCCTCGGCCGCAGGCTCCCGCCCTTCCCGGCGCCGCCCCGCCGGCCGCTGGGGAAATCGCGGTGCGTTTCCCTTTGCTATAAAGATTGAGAAACGCGCTACGGGAGGAATTGCTTGCGGCAGAAGCTTGTAAGCCTGGCTGCATGGGCTGCCCTGGGGGCTGCGGCGCTCGCCGCCCAGAAGAAATCCGCGCCGCCGGTTCCCCCACCAGCCCCAGAAGCAAGCCCCGCCGCCTTTTTTGACGCCACCAGCCTTGGGTCCCCGCTCGTCCTCGACCGGGACTGGCGCGTGGGCATCACCGCCAACCCCGCCGCTTCGTCCCCGGATTTCGACGATTCCTCCTGGGCTATCCGCGCCGCGGGCTCCTCCATGGCCGAAGTCCCGGACGTGGACCGGCCGCCGCCCGAAAAAGGCATCCACGTCGAGGTGGAAACTCCCAGCGGCAGCCCCATCGAGCCGCCGAACGGCGGCAAGCAGCGCTACGCCTGGTTTCGGCTTCACATCCGTCTCGCGCCCAACCACGGTCCCGTCGCCCTGCTCATCGAGGTGCCGGTCTCGCAGAATACGGCCCTTGGCGTCTCCACGGGTTGGAGTGCTGACGTCTTCGCCAACGGCAAGTTGATCGCGCCCGAAGGTCCGCACGGGAACGATCCCGGGCGCTTTCAAACCATCAGCCGCATTTACAACCTGAACCCCGATCCCTCGGTCACTTCGCTTCTGCTGGCCGTGCGTTCCATCTACGGTTCCGAAGGCCAGGGTTCCTACACCACATTCTTCTCCGCGCGCACGCTGATGCTGGGCAATCCCGGCGATCTTGGTCGGGAGCTGACCCTCTGGCGCGACCGCAGCCTCTTCGAGCGCATCCCGCGCGTTATCTATTCCGTGCTCCTCATCGTCCTGGCTGCCTTTCTGCTGGCGCTTTATTTCGCCCAGCGCGGGCACCTCGAGTACCTCTGGCTGGCCCTGCATTACCTGGTGCAGGCGCCCATCGGCTTTGTGGAGCTCTACGGTAACTTTGCGCGGCTCGACAGCCTCTGGTACGCCGCCCTGGTGATGCAGCTCGTGCTGGCCTCGGCCTACCTTTTCTTCGAGTTTCTCGTCGCCTTTCTCGCGCTGCCGCGCAAGTGGTATATCCGCTGGCTGCGCTATTGCGCGCCCATCCTCGCCCTGGCGGGGCCCATGCTGCTGCTGGTCTTCCATGGCACCTTCATCGCCCTGCTTCTGGCCATCATCGTTTTCGGCGTTTTGATCTGGCTCATCTGGTGGTCGATCTTCGTCTTTGTCACGCTGATCGCTGCCACCGTCCGCCGCAATTTTGAAGCAGGCCTTCTCCTGGTTCCGCTGGTGCTCACCCTGGTGGGCATCGTTGAGCCGCTGGTGCTGGCCACCCTGAAAGAGGCCACCGGGCAGGATTATCACTCCCCGCTCACCGTCATGGCCGGACCCATCCCGTTTCACTTTGCTTCCTTCGGCGACTTCACCGGCATCCTGGTGATCGTGCTCATCATCTTCTTCCGTTTTCTGCGCATTCAGCACACCCAGGAGCGGGTGTCGAGCGAGCTCGAAGCCGCGCGCAGCGTGCAGGAGCTGCTCATTCCCCGGGAGAAGCTGGCCACGCCGGGCTTTGAAGTCGATTCCATCTACAACCCGGCCAATGAAGTGGGCGGCGACTTCTTTCATGTGCAGGCCATCGGCGAGCACGGCATGCTGGTGGTTATCGGCGATGTGGCCGGCAAAGGCCTCAAGGCGGCCATGAATGTCTCCATGCTGATGGGCGCGCTGCGCCGCTCTTCTGACCACAATCCCGCCAAAATCCTCCAGTCGCTGAATCGCGTGCTCGTGGGCACCGACAGCTTTACCACCTGCCAGGCCGCGTGGTTCGGGCTCAACGGCGAGCTGGTCCTTGCCAATGCCGGCCATCTTCCCCCTTATCTCAACAGCCAGGAAGTCGCCGTGGCCGGCGGCCTTCCCCTCGGTGTTCTTCCCGAAATCCAATACGAGGAGCTGCGCCTATATTTGCACCCCGGCGACCGCATTCTCCTTTTCTCCGATGGAGTGGTGGAGGCGCGCCAGCCATCCGGCGAGCTCTTCGGATTCGACCGCGTGCACAATCTCAGCAACCAGTCTGCGTTTTACGTGGCCGAAGCCGCCAAGGCCTTCGGGCAGGAAGACGACATCACCGTCCTCACCGTGCGGCGCCTGGCGCAAATGGCCGCCTGAGAACCTGGGCATCCCCTTCTGAAGTCCGAAGCGCAGCCAGGGACTTTAGAGCGGTTACACAGTACATGTAGCCATATTTCACAGTTGCGGAAGGTGGCTTTTTCTTGGTGAAAAAGCCACTTAGCATCTGCGGCTTCGGGATACAGCAACTGTGAAACCGCTGTAGCGCGGGAAAGCACGCTCTCGCACTCGAAACGGCGAAAGGTCCCTGCGCAGCCTTTTTGGGACTGCGCAGTAACCTTCTGTTTCACTGACCTGCCGGAGTCAGTGAAGCAGCTCATGGACGTTCACGTCGTCATCCACCTAGACCCCAAATCACTGCGCCGGTGCCGCGCACTGCGAGCAACTGCCCGTTTCCCCTGTCGAATCCCCCGGAGCCCATCTCTCCGAACGGTAAGCGTTTCAAGCCGAAGATTTGTCATGGAATTGTCGAAAGAATGCAAAATTCTCGCTGGAGCCGGAGCGCTCCGGCACGAGGGCAGTTTCACCCGCCCACTGCATCGAGCGCATTGCAATAGAAGACGGCCGTAGATGGGAAGCGAACGTTAGGGTGTGGCGCAAAGGCGCGCGCCGGGTGCAGCCGTTCACCTGTTCTCAGGGCTGATTCCGACCCATCCAGGGAACGAACGACCACTCAAGATACCAGGACAAAAAGAAAAGAACCGCCACGGCCAGGACGGTCCACAGATACATCCGCACCGGCAGCGTCTCGATCAGGTGCTCGCCGTTCGTCGTGTCCACGCGCCATGGCCTGGCAAAGAGGATGCCGCTCAGGAAGCAGATGCAGCCGGCCAATGCAATGTTTTCGAGGGCCAGAATGAGCCGGTCTTCCATCCGGCTGCCGGGCACAAAAAATGCGCTCAGCCACACTGGGCCCAGCGACAGAATGCTCAGGAAGAACGAGAGCGCCTTGGCGATATCGAGCAGCATGGACCGGCTCCCGCCGCGCCTGGGGTCAATGCAACGGCGCGATTTGCGCGCATTCGATCGCGGCAGCGGTTCCCGATTGCATTCTAACCCTAAAGTCAAGTGCCGTTCACTTGAGGTCGCGCCAGTTCGGCCCGAAAGCCAGGTGGGCCACCAGGGGCACGCTCAACTGCACCACGCCCTCCATCTCTGCGCGCACCAGCGCTCCCACCTCGGTCGTCTCTTCGAACGGCACTTCGAAGAGCAGTTCGTCGTGCACCTGCAGCACCATGCGTGTCTTCAATCGGCGGTCCGCCAGTTTGCGGTCGAGCGCGATCATGGCCAGTTTGATCAGGTCCGCCGCGGTTCCCTGCAGCGGCGTATTGATGGCCGTCCGCTCGGCGAATCCTCGCTGGTTGGGGTTGCGGCTCTCGATGTCCGGAATGGGCCGCAGCCGCCCGAATAGCGTGCGCACAAATCCATCCTTCCGCGTCTGTTCGAGCGTCTTTTCAATAAACGCCCGCACCCCCGCATAGCGCGCAAAGTAGCGGTCGATGTACGCCTTCGCTTCGGCTTGAGGAATCCCGAGCTGCGCCGCCAGCCCGAACGCCGAAATGCCGTAGACAATGCCGAAGTTCACCGCCTTGGCGCGGTTGCGCGTCTCCTTGTCCATGCCTTCGCTGGGCACGCCGAAGACCTCGCTCGCCGTGAGCGTATGGATGTCGATCTCCTCGGCGTAGGCGCGCTTGAGCAGCGCGTCGCCGCTGAAATCCGCCAAGAGCCGCAACTCGATCTGCGAGTAATCCGCAGAGAGCAATTGCGTTCCCGGCCGCGCCGTGAACGCCGCGCGAATCTCGCGTCCCAGTTCGGTGCGCACGGGAATGTTCTGCAGATTCGGATTCACGCTCGACAATCTTCCCGTGGCCGTGGCCGCAGCCTGGAAGGTCGTATGCACGCGCGACTCGGAATCGGCGAGCAGCGGCAGCGCGTCGATGTAGTTCGATTTGAGCTTGGCCAGGTGCCGGTACTCGAGCACCAGCTTGGGCACTTCGTGTTTTTCGGCAAGCTGCTCCAGCACGTCCTGCGCCGTAGAAATCGCTTTGCCCTTGCCGCGCACCACCGGCGCCGGCAATCCCAGATTTGTAAACAGCACCACGCCCAGCTGCTTGGGCGAATTGATGTTGAAGCGCTGCCCGGCCAGCTCGAAGATGCGATCGCCCACGCGCGTCAGTTCACCACTAAACTTCTCCGAAAGTCTGCTCAATGCAATTGCGTCGATGCGCACGCCGGCCTGCTCCATGCGAAAGAGCACCGGCGCGAGCGGGAGGTCGATCTCGCGATACGCACGTTCCACGCCCGCCTTTTCCACTTCGTCCTGGAGCGCCGGCGTCAGCGCTTCAATTGCGGCCGCGCTCGCCGCAGGCGTCGCCGGCGGAGCCTGGTTGTGCCGCGCGGCCACGTCGGCCAGCGTCTGCGTGGCATGCGTAGGGTTCAGCGCGTAGCTGAGCAGCATGGTGTCTTCCACCGCGCCGCGCAACGCGATGTCATGATCGGCGAGAATGTGCAGCGCCTGCTTTACGTCGTGCGTGCGCTTGGGCACGCTCTTGTCCTCGAGCAGCGCCCGCAGCTCCGGCGTAAGCCCGAGCTTCAGCGCCACGGCCGGGTCGGCGCACACGCCCGCGCAGGAGCTCGCGTGTTTCGCCGCCGCTTCCGCCACGTCGAGCAGCGACAGCGTCTCCGGCTCGCCGGCCTCCGTTTCTTCTTCGCGCAAAGCCGATTCGTCCGTCGCTGCTTCCAGCGCAAAGGCAAATCCACCCCGGCGCGCCGCGGCATAAAATGCGGCCATCTGCTCCTGGCTCGGCTCATCAACAAGCCCTACGTGCTGCGCGGCCGCCGACGGCGCCAGTTCCTTGAGCATCGAAGTAAATTCAAGCTCCGTGAACAGCTCGCGGCACGCCTCCACGTCCGCAGGCTGCGTCTCCATGGCCGAAAGCTCGAGTGGGAGCGGCACGTGGTTGTCGATAGTCACCAGTTCCTTTGAGAGCAGAACCGCCGCGCGGTTCTGCTCCAGCGACTCGCGGTAGGTTTTGCGTTTCACTTCCGCCGCGCGGTCCAGCACCGCCTCCACGCTGCCGAATTCCACGATCAGATCCACGCTGCCCTTGTCGCCAATCCCCGGCGCGCCGGGAATGTTATCCACGGTGTCGCCCCGCAGCGCCATCACATCTACCACTTTTTCGGGAGGCACGCCCAGCGTGGCCTCGACGCCCGCGGGATCGAGAATCAGATTGTCCTTTTGCGGATTCAGAATTCTCACCTGGCCCGTGACAAGCTGCATCATGTCCTTGTCGCCGGAAACGATAAACACCTCGTGCCCGCGTTCCGCGGCCTCGCGCGCCAGCGTCCCGATCACATCGTCGGCCTCGAAGCCCACGGCCTCCAGGATGGGAATGCGAAGCGCATCGAGCGACCTGCGAATGTACGGGATCTGCCGCCGCAGATCCTCAGGCATGGCGCTGCGGTTGGCCTTGTAGCCCTCGTAGCTTACATCTTCAAAGCATTGCGTCTTCGCGTTCCACTTGCGCAGCGCGCCCATGGTCCGCGCGCGCTCGTCACGAAACACCTCGCCGCTGGGATCGAAGACCGCCGCAAAATACTTCGGCGCAAAATCCTGGCGCAGCTTCTTGATCATGTTCACGAAGACGTAGGTCGCCGCCGTCGGCAACCCCGCGCGCGTGGACATGGGCCGGCTGCGCTGCATTGCGTGATAAGCGCGGAAGATGAAGCTCATCGCATCCAGCAGAAAGACCGGCGGCTTGTTTGGCTCGCTCACGTTTGTGAGCATAGCAGGGTCAAGCGGGCCAGAGCCCCGAATCGGCGCAGCCTGCTGATCACTGACCGCCGATCACTGACCACTGTCACGCGATCAGCATGCAATCGCCGTAGCTGAAGAACCGGTACCGCTCTTCCACCGCGTGTCGATATGCGGCCAGCACACATTCGCGTCCGGCGAACGCGCTCACCAGCATGAGCAGGCTCGATTGCGGCAGATGAAAATTCGTCAGCAGACCGCCAACGATGCGGAATTCAAATCCCGGCGCGATGAAAATCTCCGTCTCACCCGCATGCGGCTCGAGTTCCCTGCCCCTGGCCGCGCGCGCGGCAGCTTCCAGCGTCCGCACCACGGTGGTGCCCACGGCCACCACGCGCCGCTTTTCTCTAGTTGCGCGTTTGATGGCCGCTGCCGCCTCCGCACCCAGCGTGTAGCGCTCGCGGTGCAGCCGCACATCCCTCACCCGCTCCACGTGCAGCGGCGCAAAGGTTCCCAATCCAACATGCAGCGTGATGCGCGCAATCTCCACGCCCCGGTCGCGCAGCCGGTCCAGTATCGCATCCGTAAAGTGCAGCCCTGCAGTGGGCGCAGCCACCGATCCGCGCTCCCGGGCGAAAACTGTCTGGTAGCGCTCGCGGTCCGTGTCCGCGTCGCCACGATGAATATAGGGCGGCAGCGGTACGTGCCCGATGCGGTCTAGAATCGCGAAAAAATCCGCGTCGTCCCTTTCGGCCGGCTTGAACTTGAGCAGCCGCTCGCCGAACTGCCCGCGCGCCAGCACTTCGGCTTCGAGCTGCGTTGCGCCACGCGCGTCGGGAAAAATCAGCCGTTCTCCGATGGCCACTTTTCGCCCCGGCCGCACCAGCGCGCGCCAGCGATTTTTTCCCACTGGCTCGGTCAGCATCACCTCGATGCGCCCGGTCGGTATCTCGCGTTCGCGCACCAGCGTGCGCCGCGCGAACAATCGCGCGGGAATTACGCGGCTTTCGTTGAGCACCAGCAGATCGCCCGGCATGAGAAACGTGGGCAGCACAGAAAAGTGAGAATCCACAAACGCTCCGCTCGTGCGACCGACCACCAGCATGCGGCTCTCGCCGCGCTCGGCCGGCGGCTCCTGCGCAATCAGCTCCTCGGGCAAATCGAAATCGAAATCGGCTACGCCCAGATCGGCCAGACCCTCGTTTCTTCTCGCCCGGCCGGTCATTGATCGCTCTTTTCCAAATGCGCGCGCGCCAGCATTCGCGCGCGCTCAAGCGCCGCGTTCAACTCCTCGCGTTTCGATTCGAATTGTTCTTCCGCCAAATCGGCCGGCACCTCAGTCCAGCGCGCCCAGCTCACCACGATGCGCGTGAACGGCCAGGGCACAAGGAACCGGTCCCAGGAGCGCATCCGCCAGGCGCGCTTCGGCTCCAGGTGAAACGCGCCGATGCGCGCGCCGGTCAACTGCGCCAGCTTGATCGGCCCCATTTTGGTTTGGTAGATCGGCCCGCGCGGTCCGTCGGCAGTGAAGATTGCGGGCCCGCCCGCATCGATCACGCTCTTCAATCCCAGCAACCCCTCGCGGGCGCCGCGCGAACTCGATCCGCGCACGGCGCGATAGCCGAACAGCGCCAGGATGCGCGTAACCAGCTCGCCGTCGAAGCTGCGGCTGATGAGAATAGTTGCGCCCGTTCGACGGAAATACAACGCGCACGGCAGCACGCACTGGTGCCAGAAGCAGAAGATCTCCGCACCCGCGCCGGCGCCGTGCTCCAGCGGCGTCGCTCCCTCTTCGGCGATGGTTTCAAACCGCCAGGTGAGCCCCGCGATCGAAGCCAGCGCCCACACCATACGAGGCGCCAGTGCCAGCACAACGCGCTGCCCGATTGTGAATCGAGGACTCTCTTCGCGGCTCACTGGTTATCGATTCTAGCTGTACTCTGTGCGCCCACCGGCAAGCCGCGCGCGTTTCCGCAGCCCGCTTCCGGCGTTGTCCCTCGCTTACACGCGCTCATCCTTCGCGGGCGCATATTCCAGCAGCAGAATACGTGCGTCGAGGCACTTGCTTCCCTTGAGCGTCATCGGCGTCCGCGCAAAGCTCAAAAAAATCGGCTCCCGGCCCTCGCTGCCCAGCACCACGGGAAAGACCATCAACCGCAGCCGGTCGACAAGCTCACGCTCGATCAGGCTCCGCACCAGCCGGATGCTGCCGATGGTGCGCAGCCGCGGGCCGTCCTGCGCCTTGAGCGTCCGAATCTCGTCTGCAACCGGCGCCCGCGAAAGCCGCGCATTCTTCCACACCAGCGGTTCCTGCAGTCCGCTTGAAAAAACCAGTTTGGGCAGCTCGGACATCCTCGTGCTGATGGGATCCTGTTCGTCAGGCGCGAACTGCACCAGCGCCTCATAGGTCACGCGGCCCATCACGATCAACTGCGGCACCGCGAGCTCCTGCTGAATCCACGCGCCCAGCTCGTCGCCAAAATAGCCGAAAAACGGCTGCTCGTTCGCGCCCGCAGCAAATCCGTCCAGAGAGACAAAGAGGTCTGCAACAAGTTCTCTCAATTTGGCCGCTCCTTCGTGCAGCAATTGCGCAAACCGCTGGCCCCTTTGCCGTCTATGCTTCGTCAGCTGTAGCGCAGCCAGCGCAGCAATTCCGGCAGCGTAGCGCGCTTGCCGTACATCAGAATGCCCACGCGGTAAAGCCGCGACGAAATCTCCAGCGTTCCCCAGATGCTCACCACCAACAGCCCGATGGAAGCAAAAAACTGCCACACCGGAGGAACCTCCGATGCCATGCGCAAGAACATCACAATGGGCGCGGTGGGGGGAAACAGCGAGGCCGAAACCGACCACACCGAATTGGAATCGTTGATGATGGGCCAGATCATGGCGAAGCTCAGCCAGGTGGGCGCGGCGGCCAGCGGCATGTACATCTGCAGCTCCTGTTCCGTCTCGCACGTGGCCGCAAGGCCGGCAAACAGCGAACTGTAGAGCAAATACCCCAGCAGGAAGTACACCGGGAACAGAACGCCCTCCGCCCACGAAAAATGGATGGAGTACTGGCCGCTGAGCATGGCCGCGGCCATGGGTGAGCCGATAATCGCCACGCCGGCAACCAGCCAGATGGCGATCTGCGTCAGGCCCACCGCGCCAACGCCGATCAGCTTTCCGGCCAGCATGTCGCTGGGCTTGGCCGTGGCCAGCATCACTTCAAAGATGCGCGAGGTCTTCTCCTGGATGATGGAGCGGGCCACGTTCATTCCGTAGATCATGGTGGTCATGGAGAGCAGGAAGGCCATCACGTAGCCCTTCCAGAACGAGGCCTGCGCATTTACCTTCACCACGGAAATTTTCGCGCCGGTCCTCTTCACCTGGTAAGTATCGATGTCGATTCCCTTCACCACGGAATCCACGTTGCTCTGGTCCATTCCCGTCGCGGTCAGGTGCTCGGCGACAATTCCATCGTCCAGCGCTTCCTTGAGCCGCGTCGTGGTCATGAAATCGCCCGCCGCCAGTCCCGTGTAGCTCGCCTTGGGCAACGCGCCTCCATCGGCATCGATCCACAAGTAGCCGTCGATCGCTTTTCCCGCTACGCGGCTGATCAACTGCGCGCGCGTCTCCTCACCGGAGGGCACGGCAACATCCACGGCCGCCCTCTTGCCCTTGTCGCTCAGCAGCTGCTGGCGCACGGCCTCTGCCAGCCCGCGGTCCGCGGAGACAATCACCACGTGCTTGTTTGCGCCCAGCCCGCGGCTGGAAAGATAGGCGATGCCCAGGACGGCCGCGAACAGCACCGGCAGACCGATGGTGGAGAGGCGGAAGGCGCGGCCTTTGATCTGCTCCTTGTATTCGCGCCGCGCGATCAGCAGTATGTTACGCATCGGCCTTGCCCCCCACCGTCTGGATGAAAATCTCCTCGAGCGAGGGCTCAACCAGCTCGAAGCGGTAAATGGTGGCCATGCTGCTGGCTTCATGCAGCAACTTCTGCGCATCGCCGTGCGGCTTGAGACGAATCTCGGCGTGCCCGGAAAAATTCCGCGCCTCGGCAATCTCTTCGCTCTTCAAAAAGCCGGCGTCGCCTTCAAATTCCACAATCACGTGGTTGCGTTCGTAGCGCTTCTTGATCTCGCGCACGCGCCCCGAGAGCACGGCTTCGCCGCGATTGATCAGGCAGATGGAATCGCACAGCTTCTCTACCTGGTCCATGCGATGCGTGGAAAAAAGCACCGCCCGTCCCTGGTCCTTGAGCTCCACCAGCGTGCGCTCCAGCAGCACCGCGTTCACCGGGTCGAGGCCGCTGAACGGCTCGTCCATCACAATCAGCTTGGGATCGTGCAGAATGGTGCCGATAAATTGAATCTTCTGTTGCATGCCTTTGGAAAGCTCTTCTGTCTTTTTATCCAGAACGTCGGCAATCTCCAGCCGCCGCGCCCAGTTCACGGCGCGCTTGTTGGCTTCTCCCGCCTCCACGCCGTGCAGTTGCGCGAAAAAAACCAGCTGCTCCAGCACCTTCATTTTCTTGTAGAGCCCGCGCTCCTCGGGCAGATAGCCCACGCGGTCGAGGCTCTCGCGCTCGAAAGGTTTCTCGAACAGCTCGATGCGGCCCGAGTCGGGCAGGGTGATGCCCATCATCATGCGGATGGAGCTGGTTTTGCCGGCTCCGTTCGGTCCTAAAAGGCCGAACATCTGCCCCGCTTCAATCTTCAGGCTCAGATGATTCACGGCAATCTTGTCCTCGTATGCCTTGGTCACTCCCTCGAGTTCGACGACTGCCATGCATTCTCCCGCTGTGATTTTTCCAGCCTGAATTCCGCAAAACCAGGATTCAGTCTGCGAGCAGTTTAGCAAACGGTGCGCGGCGCTGAACTTCGGCCGCATGCTCACGCCTGCACAGCGCAAGCTTGCACGTCGCAACGCCGTGCAACTCGCGCACAAAATGGCAATGATATCCGTTCTTCGTTACCGGTGCGCGTAACCCAGGTAATGTTTTCCCGGCTAATCTCCTCGATTGACGCGTGTTGCATACGACCAAAGCGTCAGCGGCCAAACGCCAACGGGTGAGGCAAAATTTTTGTCCGGGAGCTAAATTAGTAAACACGGCAGGAGATGCGAATGGCAACGTTGCTGTCCATGCAAGATTTTGAGCGCGAATTCGGACTCGCCTCCCCCGCCAAATCGCCCACACAATCGGGACCCGCTCAAAGGCCGCGCCGCCTGGCCGACATGGATGTGCGCCAGTCCATCCTGGAAGATCTGGTGGTCAAGATTCTCTATCTCGCCGGCGCCCTCTCCACGGTCGAACTTTCCGATCGCATTCGCCTGAGCTACGAGGTTACGGACGAGCTCTTCTGCAAATTGCGCACCCAGGCTCTGGTTCAGGTGAACGGAATGATCGGCAACGTTCCGCAAATTGCCGTCACTGCGCAGGGCCGCACCCGCGCCTCTGAGCTGCTGCAGCAGAGCCAGTATGCAGGCTCGGCGCCGGTCTCGCTGGAGAGCTACGTCGCCCAGACGCGAACGCAGAGCGTGCAGAAGGTTGAAGTCCATCCCGCCGACGTTCGTCGCGCGTTCAAGCATCTGGTGGTGGATGAATCCACGCTCGACCAGTTCGGCACCGCTCTCAACTCGGGCAGTTCGGTTTTCCTTTACGGTCCCGCCGGCACCGGCAAGACCACTTTCGCTGAAGTTCTCTCGCGCGTGCTCGCCGAAGACGAAATCTGGATTCCGCACGCCATTGAAGTCGACGGCCAGATCATCACCGTCTTCGACCCCGCGCTTCACCTGGAAACTTCCGAGTCCGCGCCCGCCGACTACGACATGCGCTGGGCCTACTGCCGGCGTCCGGCCGTGCTCGTCGGCGGCGAGCTTACGGCGGAAATGCTCGACATGCAGTTCAACCCCATTTCCAAGTTCTACGTGAGCCCGGTGCAGATGAAGGCCAACAACGGCGTCTTCATCATCGACGACTTCGGCCGCCAGCGCATTCGCCCCGACGAGCTGCTCAACCGCTGGATCGTTCCCCTCGACCGGCGCATCGATTTCCTCACCCTGGTGGGCGGCAAGAAAATCGAAATTCCTTTCGAGATGCTGGTGGTCTTCGCCTCCAACACCAATCCTTCTGACCTTGTCGATCCGGCTTTCCTGCGCCGCATTCAAACCAAGATCAAAATCGGCGCCGTCTCCGACGAGCAGTTCTCTGAGATCTTCCGCCGCGTGGCCCACGACAAGCGCGTCTCTTACGAACCCGAAATTCCCGCCGACCTGATCAACTTCATCCGCACTTCGCTCGGCCAGGAGCTGCGCTCCTGCTATCCGCGCGACATCGTCAACCAGGTCTGCTGGGCCGCGCGCTACGAAGGCAAGCAGGCGCACGTCGATCACGTAGCCCTGCGCCGCGCCATCGAAGCCTATTTCCCCTCGGCCGCCGCCTAGATTTTTTCTAGCCCATACGACATAAGGTGCCCCATTCTAACCGTCCGCCGTGGCGAATGCGTTTGGAGTGGCATAACACAAGCTCGCGCGGAAACGGATGGGGGTGCCCCAGGTCCCGATTCTGGGACCTGGGAAAGCACAAATGAACGCTGGCAATTCACACGATCTTCATCGTCTCCGGATCCCACTCCACCACCGCACCCCGCTCCATACTCACGTTGCTCAACAGCGCCGCTCCCGCCGCGCGGAACCCGAACACCGCGTCCTCCACCACCGGACTGCGCGAGCGAACCGCGGCAAAAAAATTCCGGAGGTGATCGTAGCTGTCGCTGTAACCGGCCGGCGCTTCGTACTTCTCGTACGCCGGAGCCGGCGCGCCCTCGGGATGCACGACCGGATACTTCGCCCGATATTCAGCCAGAATCCGCTTCTGCATCGCTTCAGTGAACGTGCCGATCATGTACCCCGGCTCTTTCTCGCGCGGCACGCGGCTCACGCTCACGGCATTGCCCGCGATCTCCATCGTTCCCTCGTCGCCGGTAAAGACGAGCTCCTCGCTCTCTTCGCCGCCGTCCACAAAATTCACGCGCAGGCTCAGGTTGAACCCTTCGGGATAATCGAACAGCCCCAGCATCACGTCGGGCACATCACGCCCATCCTTCCAGAAGCGCAATCCGCCCGTGGCCATGCCCCGCGTGGGTCCCTTCGATCCGGTGATGAAGTGCGTGCCGCTGAACAGATGCACAAACAGGTCGCCGGCCACGCCGCTCCCGTAGGCCTTCCACTTTCGCCATTGGAAGAACTGCTCCGCGCTCCACGGTATTTTGGGTGCCGTCCCCAGGAACCGCTCCCAGTCGCAGGTCTCGGGCGAGGCGTCGAGGGGCACGGTGTAGTCCCACGCACCGATGGCCGAGTTGCGGTCCCAGTGCGCGGTCACCATGTTCAACTTGCCGATGACGCCCGCTGCGAGCAGGTCCCGTGCCTTCTCATAAACCATCGAGCTCACGCGCTGGCTGCCGATCTGGAGAATGCGCCCTGTTGCCTGCGACGCTTCAATCATCTCCGGCCCGTCGGTATAGAGATGAATCATCGGCTTCTCGCAGTAGACGTCCTTGCCCGCCTGCATCGCGTCCACCGAGACTTGTTTATGCCAGTGGTCCGGCGTGCCCACGATCACTGCATTGACATCCTTGCGCGCCAGAATTTCGCGGTAGTCGCGCGTGGTTTGAATGTCCTCGCCCCACACTTCCTTCGAATGCGCAAGCCGTCCGTCATAGCAGTCGGCGACGGCGACGAGTTTCACCCCCGGCACCTGCACGGCCACGCTGGTATCATACTGCCCCTGCCCGCCCGCGCCAATCAGCGCAATCTGGATATGATCGTTGGCCGCAACCGGCCCCGCCGGCTCTTCCTGGGCGGCTTCCAGCCCACGCACCCTCCCCGCCAGCACCGCGCTTGCCGACGCGACTCCCGCTACTCTCAAAAACTCCCGGCGATTGAATCCCTGCATCGCAACCCCACTTCCCATGTCAGTTTTCACCGCCTATAACCATACACGGAAAAACTCCTCAAGAACCTCCAAGGCGAAGCCTGACCCCTGATCCCTGAAACCTGATCCCTCGCTGCGGCCCGATGCGCAGTTGTAGCATCGTGTTGTGCCCGGCCTCAGTGATCAAGTGCAATTCGTGCGCGGCGTGGGCCCGCGCCTGGCGGAGATGCTCGCGCTCAAAGGCATCGCCACCGCCGAGGACCTGCTCTATCACCTGCCCTTTCGCTACGAAGACCGCCAGAACCCGCGCCCGCTCGACGAACTCCAGCCTGGCGAAACCGTCAGCGTCATCGCCGAAGTCCGCGGCTCCGCGCTGCTGCGCACGCGCCGCGCGCCGCTCTTCGAGCTCACCCTCGGCCAGGGCCGCCGCGCGCTCAAGTGCATCTGGTTCCACGCGCCCTATCTCAACGGCAAATTCCAGGCCGGACAATCCGTCGCCGTCTACGGCAAGGTTGAGCCCTCGCGCTCTTCGAGCAACCTGAAAATGATCCAGCCGCAGTTCGAAATCCTGCCCGACGCAACCGCCGACGCCGAGACCCGCCTGCTCGAAGTAGGGCGCATCACGCCGGTCTACGAATCTCTTGGCGGGAGCCGGCTCGCCTCGCGCTGGCAGCGCAGGGTCATCTTCAACTTGCTCGACTCCGTTCGCGGCTCCGTGCCCGAATGCCTGCCCCGCGCGCTGCTCACGCGTCTCGACCTGCCTGACCGCGAAACCGCGCTGCGCGCAGTGCACTTTCCGCCGGAAGGCACGCCGCTCGCGCAGTTGCAATCCTTTGCCACGCCCGCCCATCGCCGCCTCATCTTCGAAGAATTCTTCTTCCTTGAGCTCGGGCTCGAAATCAAGCGCCGGCGCATGAAAGAGCGCGCCGGCATCGCCTTCGCCGCCACGGACAAGGTGCGCGAAGCCATCCGCGAGGTGCTGCCCTTTCATCCCACCACGGCGCAAAAACGCGCCCTGGGCGAAATCGTCGCCGACATGCGCGCGCCCTCGCCCATGCGCCGCCTGCTCCAGGGCGACGTGGGCTCAGGCAAGACCATCGTCGCGCTTGAGGCCATGATCGTGGCCATGGAAAACGGCTACCAGGCCGCACTGATGGCGCCCACGGAGATTCTGGCCACGCAGCACTACCTCGCTGCGCGCAAGCTCCTCGAAAAATCTTCGCGCAAGCCGCGCATCGTCCTGCTCACCGGCTCGCTCGATGATGACCGCAAGCGCTTGAACCGCGGCCTCATCAACCGCGGCCAGGCGCAGCTCGTCATCGGCACCCACGCGCTCATCGAGGAAAAAGTCGAGTTCGACCGCCTCGGCCTCGTGGTCGTCGACGAGCAGCACCGCTTCGGCGTGTTGCAGCGCTTCAAGCTGATGAAGAAGCCCGGCCCGGATGGAACCTTAGGGGCCGAGCCCGACGTGCTGGTGATGACCGCCACGCCCATCCCGCGCACGCTGGCGCTCTCGCTTTACGGCGATCTCGACCTGAGTATCCTCGACGAACTCCCTCCCGGCCGCACGCCCATCGTCACCCGCCGCGTGCCCGACGCGCGCGCCCACGAGGTGTGGGAATTCGTGCGCAAACAGGTTGTGCTGGGCCGCCAGGCGTATGTCGTCTATCCCGTGATCGAAGGCGCCAAAGACGATCAACCCGAGCTCGATTTCTCGCATGATCCCGACGTTGCCCCGTCCTCTCTGCCGCCTTCTGGCCGAAAAGGTGGCAAGCGGACGGAAACGCCGGAGCTGTTTCCGAATAGCCGCCGGGAGGCCAACCCTCAAGCCAAATCCGGCCTCAAGTCCGCGGTGGAGATGCACGAGAAACTGCGCACCGGCCCCTTCGCCGGCCTGCGCGTGGGTTTGCTCCACGGCCGCCTCGACGCCGACGAAAAAGAGATCGTGATGCGCCGCTTCCAGCGCGGCGAAATTGACGTGCTCGTCTCCACCACCGTGATTGAAGTCGGTGTTGACGTGCCCAACGCTTCGGTGATGGTAGTGGAGCACGCGGAGCGCTTCGGACTGGCGCAGTTGCACCAGCTGCGCGGACGCGTGGGCCGCAGCGCTGCCAAAAGCTACTGCATTCTGCTCACCGGCGAGCGCGTCTCTCCGCTCGCGGAAGAACGCCTCGACGCCATGGTCCGCACCCAGGACGGCTTCGAGCTGGCCGAGCTCGACCTCACCCTCCGCGGTCCCGGCGAAATCTTCGGCACGCGCCAGGCCGGCCTGCCTGAGTTTCGCGTCGCCAGTCTGGTGCGCGACCGGCAATTGCTCGAGCTCGCCAAGCAGGAGGCGGCGCGTTTTGTTGCCGAACCGGCCGGCGAAGCCACCGAGGCTGAACGCGCCCGTGTGCGCTCGCACCTCAAAGACGCTTGGCAAAGGCGCTACGGACTTGTGGAAGCGGGATAGGGTGTGGCTTCAGAGTCTGCGGAAAAACTCAAGCGAAGGGCACGGCTCGAGCCGGGCTGTAATGAAGCAGGAATAAGAACGGCTTCCGCCCTGAGGGAAATCCCCGATCCTGTCCAGCGATTGGTAGAACAGGCTCTTTACGCAATCCCCGGTGCAGGCGCGCAGCAGATGGTCTCAATGGGGAAGGTCTGAATCTCGAGGTCCACGCTGGCAATCTCCTCGCCGCAATCCAGCTCCTGGCTGCGCGTGCACTGGCAAAGCTCTGTAAAGTGAACGTGCCCGCTGCGGCTCAACTCCAGTCCGGCGGCAATCAGAACGCTGTAAATGTCAATGCACGCCTGCCGCTGGAACTCGAAGAGCAGGTTCACCGTGCCCGCGTCGTTGGTTCCCCGGCTCAGCACCCAGCCGCCGCAGCCCATAATCGCACCGGTCAGCGTCCGCACCAGGTGCGTCGGCTCTTCGGCTGAAACCGCCCGCAACTGCAACGCCCAGGAGGCGTAAATCTCTTCTGCATATGTCTGCCGCATCCGGAACCTCGCAAAGGGTTTATCGGAATTGAGGCCTCCCGGTTGACGATTGTTCCGGGCTCGAACGAAGACTGTCTGGATTTGCGACATTCCCCCGGCAACCGGCCTCACGCGGTGGGTTCCAGGGTAATTTGTACCCCGCGCCCGCCCGCGTCTTTGCAATCCCTCGCATCTGCGTGGACCCCAAATTCAACCGAGCCTTGGTGTTATAGTCTCGGAAAGGGTTATGATCGTCGGCTCCGGCGTTGACCTCGTGGAAGTCGCACGTATCCAGCAATCCCTGGAGCGCTACGGCGAGCGCTTCCTCAATCGCGTCTTCACTCGCGCGGAGCAGGAATACTGCCTGCGCAAGCGCGCGGCCGCCGAAAGTTTTGCCGCCCGTTTCGCCGCCAAAGAGGCCACGGCCAAAGCCCTGGGAACGGGAATGAGCCGTGGCGTAAACTGGCTCCAGATTGAAGTGATCCGCGAACCCGGGGGAAAACCGGGGATTGCGTTTCATGGCAGCGCAGCTCAATGTGCGGCCCGCCTGGGCGTGGCCCACGCAGTCCTCAGCCTCACGCACACGGCAACGCTCGCCATGGCCAACGTGCTGCTTGAGGGCGGCTCCTGAGTTGGTTTTTCCTAAGGCCTTGATTTTCTCAAGGCCTTGATAAGATTAGAAGCGGCTGGCTGAGAGTCGACTGGCTTAGGGCGCTTCCGGACTGAAGACTTGTTCGGAACCGCCTTCGCGGAGCGGATGCGCAGACAAACAGGCGCAACGGAAGCCGGAATAGCTTGCTGACTGCCGGATTTGAGCCAGAGGAGCGACGTGCCAACCCGCAAAGAGATTCAGTGGTCGGAACTGAAGGTGGGAGCTTTGGCCATGGTTGCCATGGCTGTGCTGATTGGGCTCATCTTTCTCATGTCCGGTTCAACCGGCGGGCTCTTTGCCAAGAAACTCCACCTCCGTTCTTACTTTGCCAACGCCGCCGGTCTCAAAGAAGGCGCGCCGGTCACCCTCGAAGGCGTAACCATCGGCAACGTCCGCCACATTCGCGTGGTTCCCAGCCGCAACCCCACTCCGGTTGAAGTCGACATGGAAGTCGGGGCCGAGTCCCTCTACGGCCTGCACACTGACTCCACCGCTCTCATCGCCCAGGCCGGCGTTCTGGGCGACAGCTACGTCGATATCGATTCCAGCCACGCCACCGGCCCACGCCCGGCCAACAACGCCGAGCTGAAGACTACCGGCTCGCCCACCATCCAGGACGTGATCCAGAGCAGCCAGCAGTCCATCGAGCAGGTGCAGGTGACCCTGCTCAAGCTCGACAAGACCCTCGACGCCATCAACGCCGATCACGGCACGGTGGGCAAACTGATCAACGACCGCGAGCTTGCCAACCACATCAGCGCCATCGCCTCCAACCTGGAAACCGTCACCCAGGCGTTGGCGGAGGACAAGGGAACCGCGGGCAAACTCATCAACGACGACTCGCTTTATAACCACCTCGACTCGGCTGTCGACAAGCTCGATCAGATCACCACCGCGCTCAATCAGGGCCAGGGCACCGTGGGCAAGCTGCTCCGCGACGACTCGCTCTACAACAACCTGAATGACACCGTGAAGAACACCGACGACCTGGTGGCGCAGATCAACTCCGGCCAGGGCGCGCTGGGTAAATTCGTCAAGGATCCGGCCTTCGCCGCCAAACTCGACTCCACCGTCACCAACCTCGACTCCATCCTCAAAGGCATCGACCAGGGCCAGGGCACCATGGGGCAGCTCTTCAAGAATCGCGAGCTCTACGACAACCTCAACAAAACTCTCACCTCGAGCCACGACCTGCTCGAGGCCATCCGCGCCGACCCCAAAAAATATTTCGTGATCCGCCTCAAGCTGTTTTAGGTGAACTCCCATGGTCGATCAGCGTGCGGCACGAATCCGATCCGCGCTGACTTGCCGACTCGCTGACTTGCTGACCTGCTGATCTGCTGCGTTTTTCTTCGCGGAGGTGCTTGATGCCGATTTCGTCTCTTCGATTGCCCGGCGCACTTGCGCTGGCCGCCGCATGCCTGATTGCCGCCCTCGCCTTTGCACAAACGCAACCTGCCGCCTCTTCCTCCGATGCGGCTCCTGCCTACGCGCAGAACGGCGACTTGCTGCCCCCGGCCCACTATCGCGAGTGGATCTATCTCACATCCGGAATTGACATGAGCTACCTCGCTGCGAACAAGAGCGCGGGACACTCCATGTTCGACAACGTCTTCGTCAATCCCACTGCCTATCGCAGCTTTCTGGCCGCAGGCACCTGGCCCGACAAAACCATCCTGGTTCTCGAAGCGAGAGAGGCCCGCGATAAAGGTTCCATCAATCAATCGGGGCACTATCAGGGCACGGAGATCATGGGCCTTGAAGTCCACGTGAAAGACACCGCGCGTTTTCCCGGGGGGTGGGCCTTTTTCGACTTCGATTCGCCCACCGCCAACGGCACGCTTATTCCCACGCGCGCACCGTGCTACTCCTGCCACGCTGCGCACGGCGCCGTCGACACCACCTTCGTGCAGTTCTATCCCACGCTGCTTCCCATTGCGCAGAAGAAGGGCACGCTCAGCCCGGACTTCCTCAAGGAAGACTCGGGACCCGGCAAGTAGGCTTTCCCTCGGTTCTCCAGCCCGCTGACCTGCTCACTCGCTGGCTCACTCACTTGCTGACTCGCTCCCTTGCTGACTCGCTCCTCTGAAGATTCGCCAGAACTCCACGAACGCCTTCAGCCGCACCACCTGAAAGTAGTCGTTGGCGACCACAAAGAAAAGCGTGGAGGCAAGCACCGCCGTTTGCACCGCACCGCTGCCCAGTGCGCCGGCAAACGGCAGCGGCGCCGCAGAAAAGACCATCGCCACCACCAGCAACGCAATCTTCACGATGCCCATTACCAGGTTGATCTCTGCCAGCTTGCTCGTGAATGGCTTGCCCAGACGCAGGCTTTGACCGAGAGCTGACAGCGCGGAGCGTGCTTCGAGCAGCGCCAGAAGCGGCGCGATGGAAAGCGCCCAGCTTGCCAGCGCCCACAGCGTGAAAAACCCTAGCGTGAGAAAGATGGCCCACATGGCGTATCCCAGCAGATCCGGGTCACCCGCTGTGGAGATGTGCGTCACCGCCGCCCACTGCATGGCGCGCAGCCAGCACCAGAAGGTGAGAATCAGGAATGCCACCCATGTTGCCTGCAGGCCGACGAGCGTCAGCGGGCGGAAGCGCACCCCGCGCTCCATGCGCATCAGCACCAGGTTGCGTCCCACGCCGGAGATCACCACCCACGCGGCCAGCGCGGCCGGAAACAGCCAGTGCACCACCGGCAGCACATGCGGCGCGTAGTAATCCCACACGCCCACAAGCTGCACCGCGGCTACCCACGGATTCTGCGCATCGAGCGCGTTGAATCCGGAATTTTCCAGCGGGTACTTGGCCAGGATGCGCTGCGCCAGCTCCCACGAGACCAGCAGAATCGGAGTGCCGGCCAGCCAGCGCCACGCGATTTCAAGGAAGACCAGCGAAGGCCGCCTGAAGACCGCGCCCATGTGTTCCACGAGCAGTTGCGTTCCGCGCACCGGCTTGCGCATCTGGGCTACACGCGCGTCCCTTGGAGCGAACGCCATGCCGCGTTCCTTCACTTCACCACCAGGTTCACGGCCCTGCCCGGAACCACAATCACCTTGACCACGGTCCTGCCTGCCGTCCGCGCCTTCACCTTCTCGTCCGCCAGCGCCGCGGCTTCCATCGTTTTCCCGTCGCTCTCGGCCGCCACGCGAATCACCGCCGCCAGCTTGCCGTTGATCTGCACGGGGACCTCGATCTCGTCTTCCTTTGCCAGTCCCGGATCGCTCTTCGGCCACGGCGCGCGCAGAATATTGCCCTCGCCGCCGAGCTGCTCCCACAGCTCTGCGGCCAGATACGGCGCAAACGGCGCCAGCAGCAGGGCAAGAGTCAGCAGCAGCTCGCGCACCACACCCGCAGAAATCTCATCTGAGCCCAGCTGCGCATCCGCTTCCTGCAGCGCGTTCACATATTCCATGATCGCCGCCACGCAGGTGTTGAAGTGCCAGCGCCCCTCGAAATCGAGCGTGATCCTGGCGATGGTCTGATGCATCTTGCGCAGCAGTTTCTGCGCCGTGGCGCTCGCAGTAGCGCACGCGTTGTTGGTCCCATTTGCAACCGAGCGCGCCTTGGCCGCGTGTCTCGCCGTCAAGCGCCAGACGCGCGCCAGGAAGCGGCTCACGCCGGCCACGCCGTCCTCCTGCCAGTCGAGGTCGCGGTCCGGAGGCGCGGCAAACAGCGCGTACATCCGTGTGGCGTCCGCGCCGTACTGCGCCACCATCTCGTCGGGCGAAACCACATTGCCCTTCGACTTCGACATCTTGGCGCCGTTCTTGATCACCATGCCCTGCGTGAACAACCGCGTCGCCGGCTCGCTGTTCCTGATCATGCCCAGGTCGCGCATCACCCGAGTCCAGAAGCGCGAGTAGATCAAGTGCAGAATGGCGTGCTCCACGCCGCCAATGTACTGGTCAATAGGAAACCAGTATTCCGCACGCTCTGGTCCAAAGGGAGCAGAGGAATTCTTCGCATCCGTGTAGCGGTAGAAGTACCAGCTCGAATCCACAAACGTATCCATGGTGTCGGTCTCGCGCTTGGCCGGGCCTCCGCACCTGGGGCAGGTCACGTTCACAAAATCCGGCACGCGCGCCAAAGGCGACCCGCCCGTCTGCGTGATCTCAATCTTCTCCGGCAAAATCACCGGCAGATGCGCGTCCGGCACGGGGACCAATCCGTCGCGCTCGCAGTGAATCATGGGGATCGGCGTACCCCAATACCGCTGCCGGCTTACGCCCCAATCCTTCAAGCGAAAGATGACCTTCGCCCCGCCAAAGCCACTGCGCGCGGCCACTTCCTGAAGCCGCTTCTGCGCCTCAGCACAGCTCAGCCCGCTGTACTCTCCGGAGTTCACCAGCACGCCGTCCTCGGCGGTAAAAGGAAGCTCCGGCTCCTCGGCGCGTGGATCCGCCGGTGCAATCACGCGCCGGATCGGAATCGCGTACTTCTTGGCAAACTCGAAATCGCGCTCGTCGTGGCCGGGCACGCTCATGATCGCGCCCGTTCCGTACTCCATCAGCACGTAATTCGCAACCCAGATGGGAATGGTCTCGCCGCTGTAAGGATTGATGGCGAACTGGCCTGTGGGAACGCCGTGTTTTTCGATCGCGCCCACGTCGCCGGCTTCGCGCGCTCTTCTCTGCTCGTCGATCAACCCCGCCACTTGCGTTCGCAGTCCCGCATCCTTGCGCGTGAACGCCGCCACCAGAGGATGCTCGGGAGCGAGCTGCACGCTGGTCGCGCCGAAGATCGTGTCCACGCGCGTGGTAAACACACGAATGCGCCGCCGTTCTGATCCCTGATCCCTGACCCCTGACCCCTGTTTTTCCGGTTCCTTGTTCCCTTGGTCCCTCGGTCCCAGGTTGATTTCTTCCAGGAAGAAATCAACCTCCGTTCCCTCGCTGCGCCCGATCCAGTTGCGCTGCATGGTGCGCACCTTTTCGGGCCACCCCTCCAGGCTCTCGAGCCCTTGGAGCAGCTCCTCCGCATAGTTAGTGATGCGCAGAAACCACTGCTCCAGGTCGCGCTGCTCCACTCTCGTCTCTTCGTGCCGCCAGCAGCAGCCGTCCACCACCTGCTCATTGGCCAGCACCGTGGCGCACTCCGGGCACCAGTTCACCTTGCTTTTCTTGCGGTACGCCAGCCCTTTTTCCACCATGCGCAGAAAAAACCACTGGTTCCAGCGGTAGTACTCGGGCAGGCAGGTGGTCACTTCCGTTCGCCAGTCGTAGCTGAAGCCGATGCGCTGCATCTGCCGCTTCATGGCGGCGACGTTCCCGAGCGTCCACTCCCGCGGCGGGGTATTGTTCTTGAGCGCGGCGTTTTCCGCAGGCAGCCCGAAGGCATCCCAGCCCATGGGGTGCAGCACGTTGTAGCCGCGCATCCACATGTGCCGCGCCAGCGCGTCGCCGATCGAGTAATTGCGCACGTGGCCCATGTGCAACTGCCCGCTGGGATAGGGCAGCATCTCCAGCACGTAATATTTGGGTTTGCTGCTGCCGGCGGGTTCGGCCGCGTAAAGAACGGGGTCCGCGGCCCAACGCTCCTGCCACTTGGTCTCGATTGCCGCGGGATCGTAGCGCTGTTCTTTCTCGTCGGGCATAACCTTTCAGTGTATATGGAGGCGCGCAGACGGGCTTAGAGCCGTCCCAGTGTGAGTGCAGCCATTTTCAGCACCCGTGCAGGGTGGCATTTTCTTGAGGAAAAGGCCGCTTCGCCTGATTTGCCTCGGGACGCAGCAACTCTGAAACCGCTCTAGGCACTCACGCGCCTCACAGAGCGACCTGGCTGCGCGAATTGGCTTTGCCGGCGAAGTTTCCAGGGTCTTCCATCGGCATTCCCGCCGCGCACAGCGGACACTCTGAAGCCGGCCAGATCGGATTGGGCACGCGCGCTAGCGCCAGCAGCGGAACTGCTTTGGAAGCGGCGAACTCCACAATGTCCTCGCCCAGCACAAGCAGAGAGCCGATCGCCACCACATGCGCACCGCACGCTTGCAGGTCATCCAACGTGCCGCGGACCGCAGAGCCCGCGCTAATGACATCGTTGACGATGGCCACACGGCGTCCGCGAAGATCGCCGCGAAGCGCTTCGGGGACCCGGTACCCAACGGGAAACAAGCCGTTGGTAGAGGCCCGGGCGAAAGGTTCGGAATAGGCAAACCTCGCGTTGAGCCGTAAAGCAATGAGCAGTCCTACAAATGCTCCTTCGACCAGCGGGCCGCAAATGAATTCGACATGGAGTGAATCAAGAGACTCCGCCAGCCGATCGGCCAACTCCCGCACGCGCTCGGGGCGCAGACAAAGTCTCTCAAGACTCAACCAGAGTTCGCCGTGATAGCCCGACTCGAGAAGAAAATGGCCACGGCGACCAGGCACCAGATAGGGCTCCGGTTCAGCCATTGGCGCACTCTGCATCATTGCAACCTCACGCGAACCAGGCTCTTCAGCACCTTCACATTCCGCTCCTCGTCACCGGGCTCGTCCACCGGCGTCTCCGCAATAAAAGCGCAATGGGCAAACCGCGGATCGTTCACCAGCCGGCGGAACGGCTCCACGCCAATGGTTCCCTGCCCGATGTGCTCGTGGCGGTCCAGTTTCGTTCCCCGCGCGGCCTTGGCGTCGTTGCAATGCCACACCCGCACCGCGTCGAAGCCCGTGGTCGCGGCCACCATCTTCATGGTGTCGGCGTAGCCCTCAGCGGAAACAATATCGTACCCGGAGACGTGGGTGTGACAGGTATCCAGGCACACGCCCACCGGCGCGCAGCTCTTCAGCCGCTCCACCAGCTCGGCCACCTGCTCGAAATTGCCGCCCAGCGAGCATTCCGCTCCGGCCGTGTTCTCAATCAGAATGCTGAACTGCGTTCCCTGCCACGGCAGGCCGTCCAGCGCCTTTTCGATCGACTCGGCCGCCAGCTTCAAACCTTCCGCGCGCGTCATTCCTTTCCACGAACCGGGATGCAACACCAGGTGTTCGGCGCACAGCGCCAGCGCGCGCTCAATCTCTCCGCGAAATGCCGCCACGCTCTTCTTGCGGATCTCTACCGACTGGCTGCACACGTTCACCAGGTAGCTGGTATGGATCACCAGCGGGCCCACGTTGTGCCGGTCGCGCAGCGCGCGCATGCGTTCGCATTGTTTCGCGTCTACTTTGGCCGCGCGCCACATGCGCGGGCTCGAAGAAAAAATCTGCAGCGTGTTGGCGCCAATCTCCCGCGCCCGCTCCACCGCGTTGGACGCGCCGCCCGCAGTGCCCAGATGCACGCCGATTCGCCTGGCCATGCCAACAGTCTATAAGCAGAGGCGCGGCGCCACCGGCTCATCCGTCCCGGCCTCATCCCAGTCTTGAGCTTCGCTATTCCGGCAACACGAATGTATTGCCTGCCGAAGACTCAGGCGCGCCCGCGCGGCAATACCTCGAACGGCCGCATCATCTCGTTGTCTTCGTGCTCCAGAATGTGGCAGTGCCACACATAGCGGCCGGCATAGCCTTCGAAGCGCGCAATGATCCGGGTCACCATCTGCGGATGTGCGCGCACCGTGTCTTTCCAACCCGCTTCTCCGGGATCCGGGGGCATGGGAGGGCCGATGAATCGAAGCTCGCCGTTGACAAAATAATGGAGCTTATCGAACGACCGCCGGTCGAGAATCTGCATGCGCACCAGGTGCAGGTGGATGGGATGCACGTCCTCCGTGAGGTTGATGAGGCTCCAGATTTCCACCGTATCGAGCTCCGGAGTTTCGCTCACCGGCATGTCCCAGTGCGCCCCGCCCAGCAGCATGGTCATGGATTCACCCTTGGGGCTCTTGTACTCATTCAGCGTGAGCAGGCGCGTGCGCACGGCCGCAGACTCGGCAAGGGGAACAACCGGCCGCAGCTTTTCCGGGAGCCGGCCGGGCAAATTGCCGATATGTGCGCCACTCCGCGCAACACGAAACTGCAGGATCTCCTCAACCGCGCCTATCTTGAGCGTCAACTCCTGCCCGCCCGCGCCACTGAAGTCAATGGCTAGGTCGGCGCGCTCGCCGGGAGCGAGCGATACGATCTTCGCCGGCGCAGGTGCAGAAAGCAAACCCTGATCGGTCCCGATCTGCGCGATGGGCTGGCCCGTGGAGAGCGAAAGGTTGAAAAACTGCGCGTTCGAGCCGTTGAGCACGCGGAAGCGATAGAGCGTGGGCTCGACTTCGAGATAAGGAAACAGCTTGCCGTTGACCAGAGTGGCGTTGCCGTAGAACTCCGGAATCCACGGTGCGGAGGGAACGGGCGAGACATCGTAGCTGAGTTGACCGTCGACCGTGAATCTGCGGTCGCAGAGCACCAGCGGCACTTCATGCTCGCCGTGCGGCAGGCCCAGCGCATCCTCGAATTGGTCGCGGACCATGTAAAGCCCCAGCAGGCCCGCATAGATATTCAGCCGGTTGATGCCCATGGCATGATCGTGATACCAGAGCATGCACGCGTCCTGCCGGTTGGGATAGTGGCAAAGGGAGGACTTGCCGGCCACGAACCAGGATTCAGGGTAGCCATCGCTCTCCGGCGGGGCTTTGGCTCCGTGCAGATGCACCACGCTGCGCACATCGGGCTTGTCCCGCTCGGCTCCCATCAGGTTGTGATCGATGGTGAACAGGTGGCGCTGGGGCAGCTCATTGGCCCACTCCACCAGTACGCCCTTGCCGCTGCGCGCCTCGATCACCGGTCCAGGTGAGAGGCCGTTGAACCCCCACATGCGCGTCGGTTCCAGATCGCGATGCACGCGCGCTTCAAACTCGCCCATCACCATGCGGTAGTAGGGAAGCTCTTCAGCCGGGTTCCTGGGATCACGCCGCACGCCGGCAGGCCGCGCAATCTCGGGTCTGGGAAGCGGATCGACGAAGCGCTGCAACTTGGCCGGATCGAGCGTTGGGGCGCCCGGCGCAGATTCGGCTGAAGACGCACCGGGCAGAGCGCACACTGCGGCCAACGCGCCGGTCCTGCGTACAAATTCGCGGCGCGAAAGCGCAGTTGCGTTTTTTTCTTTCAACGGGTTCTCCGCAGCGCCGACAAACCTGCAGTTTCTATGAAACCACAAGCAGCAGGCGCAGCTCACCTGATGAGCCGCGCCTGCTGCGTGAAGCGATCTTATTCAGCCCGCCGATTCGATCCCGAGCTTCGTGCTAGCGGAGAGGAAAACCGAAAGAAAGGCCCGGGTACCCACCCACTGGCTCGCCGGTCGAGGGATCCAGGAAAAGCCTGTCCCGGCCGAAGCCGGGCTGGCTGAAGTCGAACATATCGCCGATCGAACCGGCGATGGCATCAAACGAGCCGCCGCCCAGGCGCTCGCCGCCCAGCCAGTTGTCCTCAATAAACCTCACCACGGAAGATTGATCGATCACCTTGTGCGACACGTAGTTGCTCTTGGCCCACGGTGAGATCACCATGAACACCAGGCGCGGGCCGTAGCCGCAGCGGCCCTGGGCATTCGGGGTCGCCGTGGGGCTGATTCCCGAGAGACCGGGCGTTGCCGTGCCGCAATTAGGGCCGTTGGCTCCGTTGTCCAGTACGTCAGCCGGAGTCTGCGACTGGTTGACAATGGGGCTCATCTGATGGTCGTACCAGCCATCGGAGTCATCGTAAGTAATGATCACCGCGGTGCTCGACCACTCCGGCCGCTGTTCGAGGAAGTTGATGGTGTTGACGATGAAATTCTGTTCGTCAAGCGGATCGCTGTAACCGGCGTGCCCATCTTCGTAGCCGGGGGCCTTCAGATACGCAACCGCCGGGAAATTGCCCGCTTTGACGGCATCAAAGAAGTCATGAACGTCGTACTGGTTGTGCGCCGTCGAGTCGTTCGGCTCGCCAATCGCTGCAACCGACGACGGCCGCGTGTGCGCCAGGTTCTGCGTGGAGGCGTAGTACTGGAACGGCTCGTGATGTTGAATGTAGTCGTTCTCGGTGACGCCCGTCACCGCCGACTCCGTAGTGCGGCTGCACCCGGTGGTGCCGTTTGAGTTGGTGACCGTCAGGTCGAAGCCGCCCGCGAACCATCCCCACGACACGCCCGCCGTATTGAGCAGGTCGCCGACGTTGGTGCCATTCATGAACACGTTCTTGCTCTTCGACGAGCACACATCGCCTGCCGGATCGGCGTCGCTGATCAGCGTCTCCGAGCCGCCGCCGCCCTCGACAATGGTGGTGTTGTTCACCTTTACTGTGGTCGAGCCAACACCGTTGGTTTGCCCGGAGATCACATTGATGGCGCCCGGCGTGGAAGGACCGAAGTTCGTGTCGTACATGTTGTCGCTCATGGCAAAGTGCTGCGCGTAATTCCACAAACCCGTCACCGTGTTGCCGTCAAAGTAGCCCATGGTGATGGCCGTGGTCAGGGCTGCCGGCGGCGCGCTGGGCGGCGGTCCCTCATCGCCCACCGAGAGCGGAAACAGGTCCATCAGTCCGCCATCGAAAGCCATCTGTTCCGGCGTGTAGTCATGATCCTGGTCGCTGGTGGCCGCTTGCGTGCGGTCGAGCCGGAAGGGGTTGGCCGCAATGCTCACGCCGCCGCTGGCCATGGTGTTGTTGTTCGCCGTGTTCAGGAAGTTCGGATTGTGGGCGCGCAGTTCCGCAGTCAGTCCATTGACCGACGGAGTGCCCGGCAGCGCATGGAAGGGCGGCTCACCGGCAGGGTTGGTCGCGTAGGGGTAGGTTGCGAAATAGTGATCGAACGAAATGTTTTCCTGGAAGATGACCACGAGATGCTTGATCGGGGTTGCAGTCGGAATTCCGCCCCAGGGATCCTGGGCGAAGCTGGAAGTTGGCAGGGTGGCGGCGACAAACAAGCATGATGTTGCAGCAGCAATCAGCCTTTGCATTCGACCTCCTGGCGCCGTTGGGGACGCGGCACTCTCTTGTTAAAGTCCATGCATTGACCCTGCTTGAACGCTGTATGACAGTCCGGCAAATTCTCCTTTTCAATTGCGTGAATCGTCCGCACTTTCCGGGCGCAGAGCCGCCGCTTCTACGGCGGATTAGGAAATACTGTGTCCGCGCGATGTCGAGTATGGTCACCGCTCCCTGATGGTCGCGTCGACTTTGGGCCATTGCCCCTCGGATACACCATCTCCCAATCCGCTTGAGCGCCGCGTCGAGGAGTCCTTTTCACCGAATGGACACGCCGCCCTGCGGTGATTGCCGCACGCAAGGCGCATCGATTTTGCTTTTGAAGATTCTCAGGCCGTGAGCGCCGCTGGACGAGTCGCGCTTCTGCCGGAAACATACCCCATGTCCACGGAGATGCCGCGCACGCACTGCAGCAGATGATTGGCAATCGAGGGCAGCTTCTGCGCCGTCACCCGGAACGAAGGCCCGGAGACGCTGATGGCCGCCACCGGCTGCCGTTGCGCATCGAGCAGCGGCACCGCAATGCAGCGCAGCCCTTCTTCCAGCTCTTCGTCGTCCACCGCGTAGCCGCGCCGCCGCGTCTTTTCCATCTCCGCGCGCAGCGCCTCCGGCGTGGATATGGTGCGATGCGTCGGCCGCTCGAAGCGGATGCGGCGCACCACTTCCGCCGCGCGCTCCGGCGGCAGAAACGCCAGAATCGCCTTGCCCACCGAGGTGCAATGCACGGGATTGCTGGCGCCGATGCGCGTAATCATGCGCACCGAGCGCGTGGGCTCGATCTTGTCGATGTAAATCACGCGCGCCGCTTCCAGCAGCGCCAGATGCGCGGTCTCTTCCGTCTCCGCCACCAGCCGGCGCAGGTGCGGCTGTGCGCGCTCGCGCAGATCGTATTGCTCAATCGCCCGGTTGCCGAAGTCAAAGAGCCGCAGCCCCAGCCGGAATTTCCCGTGCGCGGTGCGCTCCACCATCCGGTGCCGCTCCAGAACCATCAGGAAGCGGTGCGCCGTGCTCTTGTGCAGTTGCAGCGACGAAGCCACCTGCGCCAGACCCAGCGGCGTGTCGCTTTCACCAAGCAAATCCAGTACGGCAAAGGCCCGGTCAAGGGCCTGAACTTTGTAGGTTCCGTGCGGTGCGGCGTCTCGCATTGCGGTCCTCGATTCCGCCTTTTGACTGCATTTCCAGCTTCTCAGAATACGGGACCGGGTGTCAAGAAAGCGGAGCTGATCGCGCCGGGAACCTCAAATGGGTAGCTGCTGGGGAATCTGGGGACGACTGACAAACCTCGAAGAGAAGGCGTTTCTCAAAATCTATGCCGGTATGGTGTCGCCTTCACCGGGCGCCAGGAACAGGTTGGCTTCGAGCCCGTGCTGCCGCGTGTAGAGGTCGAAGTAGCGCCCGCCCAGGGCAAACAGCTCCGCATGGTTGCCCCGCTCCACGATGCGTCCCTCTTCCACCACCAGGATCTGATCGGCGCGGCGGATGGTCGAAAGCCGGTGCGCGATCACGAAAGTTGTCCGCCCCTGCATCAGCTGGCCTAAACCCGCCTGGATCATCGCCTCGGACTCGGAGTCGAGCGAGCTGGTGGCTTCGTCCAGAATCAGGATGCGCGGTGCGGCCAGCAGCGCGCGCGCGATCGAAAGCCTCTGCCGCTGCCCGCCGGAGAGCTTCACGCCGCGCTCGCCCACAACCGTGTCGTACCCCTCGGGATACCGCTCCGCAAACTCGTCCACCCGCGCCGTGCGGCAGGCGGCCAAAAATTGTTCCGTGCTCGCTGCGGGATGCGAAAACAGAATGTTCTCGCGGATGGTGCCGTCGAACAGGAACGAGTCCTGCAGCACCACGCCTAACTGTGAACGGTAGGTGTTCAGGTCAACGGTGGCAAGGTCGATGCCGTCCACCAGCACCGCTCCCTTTTGCGGCGTGTGGAAGGCGCACACCAGGCTGATGATGGTCGATTTACCCGACCCCGACGAGCCCACCAGCGCGGTCACCGTGCCCGGCCGGGCCAGAAAGCTTATTCCGTGCAGTACCGGCTTCTCCGGATCGTAGGCAAACTCCACGTCCTCAAAGCGCACCGTCCCCGTGATTTCGCCCATCTTGACCGTGCGTTTGGGATCGCTGAATTCGTCCTTCTCTGAGAGGATCTCCATGGTGCGATCGATTCCCGCCACGGCTTCGGTCAGTTGCGTGCCGATATTCACCACCTGAATCACCGGCGCAATCATGAACGCCAGAAACATGGTGTACTGGATATAGGTGCCGTCATCCATCTGGTTGTGCAAAGCCAGGCGCCCGCCGAGCAGCATCACCAGCGCGCCAACGATTCCCAGCACCGTGGTCGCGGTCATCGACATCACGCTGGTCATGGTCAGCGTCTTCATCACATTTTCCAGCAGGCGCAGCACGCCCACCTTGAAGACTTCCGCCTCGCGCTCCTCGGCGTGGTAGCCCTTCACCACGCGCACACCGCCCAGCGACTCGGTCAGCCGTCCCGTGACTTCGCCGTTGATCTTCGATCGCTCGCGGAAGATGGGACGGATGGTCTTGAAGGCATACTGCAGAACGAAAACAAAGATGCCGATCACCGAGAAAACGATTAGCGTCATCTTCGGAGCGCGGTGCAGCAGGAAAAGGAATGCCATGGCCGCCGTCAGCAGCCCGCCTACGAATTCCACCAGTCCCGTGCCGATGAGGTTGCGCACGCCTTCCACGTCGCTCATGATGCGCGACACCAGCAGGCCGCTGCGGTTGGCGTCATAAAAGCTCACGGAAAGCAGGCCCACGTGCCTCTGCACCTCCTGGCGCAGATCGGCGATCATGCGCTGCGCCGCCTTCGACAGCAGTTGCGTGTTGGAAAACGAAGTGATCGCCTGGATAAACGTGGCTACCAGTACGGCGGCCACCAGCGGGATCAGCCTGGCGCCGTTATGCTGTTTGAGCACCACGTTGACAAACGGCCTGGAAACATACGGCAGCACCAGGCCGGCGACGCGATTGATGGCCACCAGCGCCAGTCCCAGAAGCAGCAGCCATTTCCGCGGCCGCACCAGCCTCCAGATCTCCGGCATCGCCTTCCGGTAATCCGTCTTCTTCTTCGGCTTCTCCTCCGCTCCCGCGCGCGCGCCGCGGCCGTGCTGCGTGCGCTCCGCGCGCATGCCCATCCCCAATCCGCTGCCACGCATCGCGCCCATGCTTTTATTCTTTACGAGACTTTCGTGTTTGGATGAATGAGCGCACGCAAAGATTCACATAAATCAGCAGCAGGCCGGCCATCACCAGCTGCGCGGTGAGCGCTTTGGCATCGGGACTCTCGCCCAGCGAGCGTGCGTGCCCGTACTCGTGCAGGGCCGAGGCAATGGCGCCGATGAAACCGATCACGCCCACGGTGACATTTATATGAGCGAAGATTTTGCGCCGGGTCTCGCTGGGACTGATGGCGAGCAGCCCTCCGAATCCCAGTGCCACGCCAAACCACGCAGGAATCAGCGCCGTCGGATGTTGGTGCCCAGTGCCGAGATACCCCACAAATCCCAGCACGATGAGCAGCACCGCAAACACTAGGGTGACTTTTGCCATGCCCAACCTCCCACTTTCCGCACGGCAAGAATATCAGTTGGCAGCAGGCAGTGATCAGTGATCAGTGAACAGTGATCAGTCTCAATCGCCGGCCCTGAGGCTGACCACTGATCACTGACCACTGACCACTGTCATCGTTGAATCCGCGCCGACCCTCCCTTGGCGAACGCGCGCACCTGGTCCAGGGTGGCCATGGTCGTGTCGCCTGGGAACGTGGTCAGCAGCGCCCCGTGCGCCCAGCCCAGCTTCAGAGCCTCTTCCGGCGCCTCGCCGGTCAGCAGCCCGTAAAAAAAGCCGGCCGCAAATCCATCGCCTCCGCCCACGCGATCGTAGACATCGAGTTCGGCCGTCGGCGCGGCGTAAGCCTTCCCATTCACCCACGCCACCGCGCTCCAGCTGTGCCGGTTTGTCGAGTGCACCTCGCGCAGCGTGGTCGCCACCACCTTCGCCTGCGGAAGCTTCTTCACCACCCGGTCGATCATGGCAAAGAACAGGCTCGGGTCGAGCTTCGACTTCGCCTCGACCTCCGGCCCGGGTATGCCCAGCCCCTTCTGCAGATCCTCTTCGTTGCCCACCAGCACATCCACGTTTTCCACGATCTTCCCGATGGTCTCCACCGCGCGGTCGATGCCGCCCGAAACCTTCCACAGCTTCTCGCGAAAATTCAGGTCGAACGAAGTCACGGCGCCCGCAGCCTTGGCTTCCCGCATCATCTCCGCGGCCAGCGCGGCCGTGCTGGCTGAGAGCGCAGCAAACAGCCCTCCGCAGTGAACCCAGCGCACGCCTCCGGAAAAAATCGCCTTCCAGTCGAAATCGCCCGGCTTGAGTTGCGCCGCCGCTTCGTGGGCGCGGTTATAAAACACCACCGGCGGGCGAACGCCGAATCCGCGGTCGCTGTAGACCGTGGCCATGTTCGGGCCCGTGGCCCCGTTGTGCTCGAAGTGCTTGTAGATCGGCCTCACGCCCATGGCGCGCACGCGCTCGGCAATCAAATCGCCGATGGGATAATTCACCATCGCCGACACAATCGCCGTCTTCATCTTGAAGCAGTCGGAAAGGTTCGCGGCCACGTTGAACTCGCCGCCGCTTACGTGAATCTTGCACTCGGTGGCCTTGCGAAACGGAACGATCCCCGGATCGAGCCGGTGGACGATTCCGCCCAGCGCCAGAAAATCCAGATCCCCGCCCCTGGGAATCTTCAATGCCTCACTCATCCATCCACTCCTTGCCAGCCTCGTCGCATTCTGCCGCGCCCTATCGCGCTGCCGTGTACCTCAACCGGCTTGCATGGCCACGCGCTTCACGTCGCTCAGCACCTGGTCCGGCGTCCACTCGTTGCCGGGATAATACTGCGCCACTTTGCCGTGCGGCCCGATCAGCGTGGTTGAGAGTGTGTGCGTGATGGTGTCGTTGGCGCCGTTGGTCACGCCTACATCGAAGTATTTCGCCATCTCCGTGAGCTCGCGCTTGGTCGGCACGGCAAAATCCCAGTGCGCAAATGCGCTCTTCGCGTCGCTGCCAATATACGTCGCCCCATACGCGCGCAGGCGGGCCGGCGTGTCGTGGTCTGGATCGAAGCTCACGCTCAAAAGGTGCGTCTTCTTATAGAGCGATGGATCGGCGGCGAGCTGCCTGTCGATGACGGCGAAGTTATGTGTCACCAGCGGGCAGAAATTCGGCAGCGGGCAGCGCGTGTAAATAAAGGTGATCAGCAGCGTCTTGCCGCGGAACTGGTCCAGATGAATCGCGCGCCCGTCCTGGTTGCGCAGCGCGAAATCCGGAACCTGGTCGCCCGGCTCCGGCACGTGGTAAATCACCGTCGGCCGGTAATCCGGCTTGGCCTGTGCGATCACCACGATGTGATCGAGTACCGGGTCCGCATCGCCCGACTGCGGCACCAGCAGGTCCGCCGTAATCTCGTCGCCCGGATGCAACTCGCTCAGGATTCCGGGATCCTTCAGCTTGTACGGCATGGTCATCGCGTCCATGAAGCCGGGAATGGCTTCATGCGCCACCGTCACCTCGCCCGTGGCCGCATTCGTGTTCATCACCTTGCCGCGCAGGTGGTACACCTTCACGCCCGCGTTTTGCGCGCCCGGCTGCTCCGTCGGCGGCCCGGAACGGCACCCAGCAAACGCGGCCAGAGACAAAAGCGTGCTTATAAAAAAAATCCGCATCACGCCCTCTAGTGTACAACCGTGGACTGACCACGCTTCCCGCCGCATCGCGATTGCGCTTTTGCGTTTTCCCGCACTGCGAATCTGCCGTCCGGCCTCCACAATCGCCAATTGGCGGCCCTCGAGTTCGCTGCGGTATAACGCTGGAATGGGAGCTCAATCGAACGCTGGGTCCGCGCCGCATTCTCCTCTGGAATCGTGGCTCAACGAAGGCCTCGCCGGCGGCGGCATCGTCGTCGCCTCCAGCGAACGTGCCGCCCGCGCGCTTACCGCTGCCTTTCATCGCGCGCGCCGCGCTGAGGGCCTCACCGCCTGGCCCGCTCCCAACATTCAGCCGTGGGAGAGCTTCGTGCGCGACGCCTGGCAGCAGCGGATGCCCGATGCGCGCCCCGATCCGCGCCTCGATCCGCGTATGGTGCTCAGCCCGCTGCAGGAGCAATCCCTCTGGGCCGGGATCATCGCTGCGGACACGAGCTCGGCATGGCTCCCCGGGCCGCTCCATCGTATTGCGGGGCTGGCAACGGACGCGCATCGCCTCCTTTGCTTCTATGCGCCGCGCTTTCTCCGCCCCGGCGCAAGAGCAGACTGGCAACAGGATGCCGCAGCCTTCAGCCGCTGGCTCGCAGCCTTCGACGACGCCTGTCGCAGCGGCGGCTTCTTGAGCGGCGCGCGCCTGCCGCTCGAGCTCGTCCCTGCGCTCACATCCGATTCTTCATCGCGTCCTCCGCTCCTGCTCGCCGGCTTCGATCGCATGCTGCCTATCCAGCGCGAGCTTTTCACCGCCTGGGGAAGCTGGCGCGAAGCTCCACGCGCGGAGATTGCGCAGCAAATCTCGTTCTATCGGGCCCCGGACCAATCCGCCGAGCTCGCGGCCTGCGCGCTCTGGTGCGCGGAGCAGCTCATCGCGACTCCCCGTGCGCGCCTGCTCGTCGTCACCCAGCAAGCGGCCGCGCGGCGCGGCGAAATCGAGCGCGCCTTCTCGCGATTTCTCCGCGACCGGGTAAACTCTGCGCCCGCATCGCCTCTCGTTGAGTTCTCGCTCGGCGTTCCGCTCGGCCAGATTGCGCTGGCTCGCGGCGCGCTGCTCATTCTGCGCTGGCTCGACGCACCCATTGAAGAGCACGAGCTCGATTGGCTCATCTCCACCGGCCAGCTTGCTGCCGATGATGAAGAGTCCCGCGCCCTCTTCGCTTTCATGCGCGCCCTGCGCCGCCGCGGCCTTGAGCGCACGCTATGGCCTCTGCGCGACTTCATTGCGCAGAACGTCCCGGAGCCTCTTCCCGCCGCGTGGGTTGCGCGTTTCAGGCAGGCGCGCCTGCTTCTCGACAAATTCACGCGCGAGCACGCGTCTTCGCGCAATGAAGCCAGTCCGCTCGCGTGGGCTGAGCTCGCTGCCCGCCTGCTTCTGAGCGCAAGCTGGCCCGGGGGGCGCGCGCTCACCAGCCCGGAGTTCCAGGTCCTGCGCCGCTGGGAACAGGCCGTCGACGCCTGCGCCTCGCTGGGCTTTACCGGCGGGCAGATGAGCTGGAGCGCATTTCTCGGCTCGCTGGAGCGCACTTTGAGTGAGACGCTCTTTGCCCCCGAATCCGAAGATGCGCCCATTCTCATCGCCGGCCCCGCGGAGTCGGCCGGCCTTGAAGCCGACGGTATCTGGTTCCTCGACGCCAGCGAAGACGCCTGGCCCGCCGCCGGCTCCGCGCATCCACTGCTCCCGTTCGACGTGCAGCGGGACGCGGAGATGCCCCACGCCTCTGCGCTGCTCGATTGGCGCGTGGCTGAAGCTGTTACCCATCGCCTGCTCCGCTCCGCGCCGGAAATTCATTTCAGTTGCGCCCGCATGGCCGATGGCGTGGAGCTGCGCCCCTCGCGCCTGATCCTCAAAACCGCCGGCGCTCCGCAGCAGCTTTTCCAAGCGCTCGTCGCGCCGCGTGCGCACGCTGCCGAGACCATCTGGATTGAAGACGCGAGTCAAATTCCCTTCCCCGCGGGCCCGCTCCGCAACGGCGTCAGCGCGCTCACTGCACAGTCGCAATGCCCTTTCAAAGCCTTCGCCGTCGCACGCCTTCGCGCGGAGAAATGGGAACCCGCGCAGGCCGGCCTCACGCCCAAGCAGCGCGGCAATCTTTTGCACGCCGCGCTCCATTCCATCTGGGGTTCTCCACCGCAGGGAATCCGCAGTCACGCGGATTTGCTCGCCAAGCTCGACACGCTGGAAGAGTTTGTCCGTATCCACGTGCGCGGGGCGCTCGCAAGTCAATCCATCGCCGCCGCGCGCGCCTTCATGCCGCCGGTATATCTCGCGCTCGAAGAGACGCGCCTCATCACGCTTCTTACGGACTGGCTTCGCTTTGAAGCGGCGCGTATTTCCTTTTCCGTCGCGGAGACCGAGTTTCAAACCGACGCCCATATCGCCGGACTCGATCTGCATCTGCGCCTCGACCGCGTTGACCTTTTCATCGACGGTTCGCTGCTCCTGATCGACTACAAGACCGGAACGATCACGCCTCAATCCTGGGACCTTCCCCGCCCCGACGATGTGCAGATGCCGCTCTATGCCTGCTTCGCCTTCGACAAAGCGCTGCGGGAAAAACTCAATCTCGGTCCGCAAGATGAAGCCGCCGCCAAAGACTTTTACTGGCTCGGCGGGCTCGTCTTCGCCAAAGTGCGCACCGGCAGCATGGAGTTCACCGGCCGCATCGCCGACGCACGGGCAACCCTGCGCGGAAAGATCGGCGGAAACTCGAACCTGATTAAGAAGCCGCTCACTCAGGAACTGCTCCAAGAATGGAAAAAGTACATCGAGCGATGCGCAACGGAGTTCATCGCCGGCCGGGCGGCCGTCGATCCGCGCCGGTATCCGGATACCTGCGAGAACTGCGGCCTGCACACCCTCTGCCGCGTTCAGGAGACTATATTGCAGGCCGGCATTGGAAACGACTCCGAAAACGAGGAGTCCACTGATGCGTAAAGCCCCATTTCAGTCGGAGCCTCCCGACCTGGTGCAGCGTGAGCGCGCTCTCGACCCCGCTCGCTCCGTTCTGGTATGCGCTCCGGCCGGCTCCGGCAAGACCACGCTTCTTGCTGAGCGATTTCTGCGTTTGCTGGCGGAGGTCGAGCAGCCTGGGGAGGTGGTCGCTATAACCTTTACCAACGCCGCCGCCGCAGAGATGCGTCACCGCATCCTCGATGAACTGGCGGCGAGCGATCCCGGCCCCCTCGCGCGCCGCGTCCTTGAGCATTCCCAGGCGCTCGGCTGGAATCTTCTTGAGCTTCCCGCGCAACTGCGCATCTCTACCATCGACTCGTTTTGCCGGGAACTGGCTCTCCTGCAGCCTCTTCTCTCGAACCTTGGCGGCGCCCTGGATATCTTTGAAGCGCCCGAAGAGCTTTATCGCCGTGCCGCACGCCGCACTCTCGAGGAGATCGGTAGCGGCAACTCGGACCTGACCGCGGCTATCGAGAGGCTGCTGCTCTGGCGCGACAACAACTGGCAGGAAACGGAAGATCTGCTGGTGAACATGCTCAAAGACCGCGATCGCTGGATGCACGATTTTCTCCTCAATCGCGATCCCGATTGGCACGCTTTGCGTACGCGTCTCGAGCGCCCGTTCGGCCGCGCCTACTCGAACGATGCCTCGCCCCTTCGCTATACCGATGGAGAGTGGTCGATTATCCGCGCCTGCTTTCTGCTTCTCCGTCGTGCAGCCGGTCACCTGCAGGTCGTCTTTGCGGAAACTGGCGCGGTCGATTTCACTGAAGTCGCCCAAATCGCCCTGCGCGTTCTGAGGGATGAAGATGGTTTGTCCACCGACGCCGCGCTCGCCGTCGCTGACGGCATCCGCCATCTCCTCGTTGACGAGTTCCAGGACACCAGCCGCAAGCAGCACCGGCTGCTTGCCAGCCTCATCGCCGCCTGGCCTGAGCGCGAAGGCCGCACCTGCTTCGTCGTCGGCGATCCCATGCAATCCATCTACTTTTTCCGCGACGCCGACGCCGAGCTCTTTCCCCGCGTGGAAAAATTCGGCCTCGACCTTCCCGGAGAGCTGCCGCTCATCTTCGATTCCGTTGCGCTCACGGCGAACTTCCGCACCGCGCCCTCGCTGGTAAACACGCTCAACGAGATCTTCCGCCAGGTCTTCGAAGCCGACGACGGCAGCGGCGTCCCATTCACGGCGGCCGAGCCCGCGCGCCAGGCAGCCGGCGCCCTCGAGCTTCCCCTTCGCGCCGCCTCCGGCCCGCGCCTCGATCTCCACGTCGAGTTCATGCCGGATATTCCACGCACCGGGTCCGACGCCGAAAAGGATGGAATCAAACAGGAGCGCGCCGCTGCGCACGACAGGCAGGTTGGCGAGATCGTCGAGCTTATCCGGCCGCATTTGCAGCCCATGAACGAAGCTCGCGCGGAGAACCTGCGTATCGGCAATCAGAACGAAAAAAGAAAATATCGCATCGCTGTTCTTGGCCGCGCGCGCACGGCTCTTGCGCCGGTTGCAGGCGCGCTCCGCGCTGCGGGCATTCCCTTTCGCGCCGTCGAACTCGAGCCGCTCAAGGACCGTCCCGAAGTTCTTGACGCTCTCGCCCTCGCCCGCGCGCTCCTCAACCCGCAGGATCGCGTGGCCTGGCTCGGCGTTCTGCGCGCGCCGTGGTGCGCGCTCATGCTCGAGAATTTGCATCGGCTCGTCAGCGCCGATGATGAAGCCCTGCTCGCGCGCGCAGTGCCTGATCTTCTTGCCGAGCGCCTCAGTCGGTTGAGCGCCGAGCCGCGCGCCGCCGTCGAGCGCATCCTCGCCGCTTTCGCATGGGCGCAGCACCTTCGCGCCGTGCAACCCTCGGCCGCCCTTGGCGCCTGGGTTGAGCAGGCGTGGCTCGCGCTCGGCGGTGCGCACTGCGTAGACGCAGCCGGACGCGCCAACCTCGACCTGCTGTGGCGCGCGCTCGACGTGCTGCCTGCAGGCGAACAGGATTTGCTCGGCCCTGCGCTCGACGCCGCTCTCGAAAAACTTACTGCGCTTCCCGATCCTGATGCCGATGAGAACTGCGGCGTGCAATTGATGACCATCCACAAGGCCAAGGGGCTTGAATTCGAGATCGTCATCGTGCCCGAATTGCAGGCCGTCCCCAGGCACAACGAGCCCAAATTGCTGTCCTGGCTTGAGCGTGGCGTCGCCGAGCCCGATAAATCCGGTGAGCCCACCGAATTTCTCGTCGCGCCCATCGCGGCCAAGGGCGCTGACCGCAGTTCGGCGCGTGAGTGGGTCGATCGCGTGCGGCGCGAACGCGAGCGCCAGGAGCTGCGCCGGCTCCTGTACGTTGCCGCCTCGCGCGCGCGCGAGCAATTGCACTTCTTCACGCGCCCCGCATACAAAACCGCGAAGGATGGCTCCCTCACCCTCGCCGAGCCACGCGAAAGCCTGCTCTCGACGGCGTGGCCCGCGCTCCAGACCGAAATTCGCGAGCGCTTCAGAGCGTGGCGCGCGCCAGCCGCGCCCGTGGTCGCTCTCGCCGCCGCCGCGGAAGACACGGAGCCATCCGCTTCCACTCCGCACGGAACCCTGCTCCGCCGTCTGCCGCACGGCGTGACCGCGTCCATGGCAGAGGCCGCAGCGCCCGCCTCGGCGCCGGCCATCGCCGGGATGGGCCGGCTCTATCAGCGCCACGAGGGCGGCCTGCGCTCGCGCGCTCTCGGTGTTGCCGTGCATGCTCTGCTCGAGGAGACTACGCGCCTGCGCGCGTCGTTGGAGTGGGACGCGGTGCGTGCCGCGCTTCCGGGCTTTTCTTCGCGCGTCGCCGCGCCGATGCGCTCCGCCGGCATCGATCCGGCCGAGACCGTGCGCATGGCGGCGCAGGCCGAGGAGATCGCCCTGAAAGCCACGCACGATCCCATCGGCGCATGGATCCTCTCGCCGCATCGCGACGCGCAAAGTGAAATCCGCTGGACCGGCGTTGCCCACGGAAGCCTGCGCACCGTGCAAGTCGATCGTGTTTTTCGCGCCGGCGCGGAGCCGCAGTCCCAAGGCGACAACACGTGGTGGATCGTCGACTACAAGACCGCGCATGAAGCTGCTGGCAGCCCCGAAGACACCCTTCTAAAACTGCGAAAAGAATTCGCGCCGCAGCTTGAAGCCTACGCGCAGTTCCTGCGCAACCTGCACGGCGCTGACGCGCCGGTGCGCGCGGGCCTTTACTACCCGCGCTTCCCTGCATTCGATTGGTGGGAGATTTAAGGCGGAAGAGTAGGTGATTTCCCACCCATTCGGCAAAGAACGCCGAACGGATGGGACACGGAAAATAATGCTATTGCAGGCTCGTCATCAGCTCACTGAGTGCGCTCTTCGGCGGCCGCGTCAGGCTCTCCGGCAGCGTGGCCAGCGGCTCGTCCACCAGGCCCAGCAGGTCAATGAACGACGGCTTCTTGGTGTCAATATAGAAGACGCCGGTGAGGATTTCGCCCTTTTCCTGCGCTTCCATCAGCGTGCGCACAGCGCCGGCCTTGTTCGTCGGATCGTAATCCTCGAGCAGCTTGCGCAGGCGCAGGCTGGAGCCGTCGTGCATCTGGACGTCAAACACTTGGCCCGAATCGTAATCGACCTCGATCTCCTCGAAGCTGGGCACAAATCCGATCTCGTTGATGGCCTCGTCGTGCTCCTGCAGAAACTTGTAACTCTTGGTCGAGCCCTCGTGGTCGTTGAAGGTCACGCACGGGCTGATCACGTCGAGCATCACGGTTCCGTTGTGGGCAATGGCCGCCTTCAGCATGGCCAGCAGCTGCTTCTTGTCGCCGGAAAACGACCGCCCCACAAAGGTCGCGCCCAGTTGAATCGCCAGCGCGCAGGTGTCGATCGCGGGCAGATCGTTGATCACGCCCGTCTTCAGCTTTGACCCGATATCTGCCGTGGCCGAGAACTGCCCCTTGGTGAGCCCGTAGACGCCGTTGTTCTCGATGATGTAAATCATGGGCAGGTTGCGGCGCAGCAGGTGCACGAACTGCCCCATGCCGATGGAGGCGGTGTCGCCGTCGCCGGAGACGCCCAGCGCCTGCACCGTGTGGTTGCCCACGAGCGCGCCCGTGGTCACCGAAGGCATGCGCCCGTGCACGCTGTTGAAGCTGTGCGACCGGCTCATGAAGTAAGCCGGGCTCTTCGACGAGCAGCCGATGCCGCTCATCTTGATCACGTGCTCCGGCTCCACGCCCATCTCGAACATGGCGTCGATGATGCGCTCGGAGATGGCGTTGTGGCCGCAGCCTGCGCACAGGGTCGATTTGCCGCCGCGATACTCGATCACGGGAAGGCCGATGTGATTCACTTTCGGGCTTGGGGTCGCAGTTGCCATTTACAGGCCCTCCTTGGTCGCAAACTCTTCTGTAATCGTGCGTGCGTCCACCGGCAGGCCGTTGTAATGCAGAATGCTGCGCAGCTTCACCGCCTGCTCGGCGGGAAGGTCGAGCTTGAGCAGGCTGGCCAGTTGCGCGTCGCGGTTCTGCTCCACCACGTACACGCGCTCGTGCGAGGCTACAAAGTCGTGAATCTCGTGCGCAAAAGGATACGCGCGGATGCGCATATAATCCACGCTCGCGCCGTATTCGCTCTTGATCTGGTCAAGGCTCTCGCGCAGCGCAAAGTCGGTGCTGCCGAAGGCCAGGAACCCAATCTTCGACGTCCCGTCCTTCACCGTCACCGGCGCGGGCGCAAGCTTGCGCGCATTTTCGAACTTGCGCGCCAGCCGGTCCATCACCGCCTGGTATTCATCGGGCTTTTCCGTGTAGCCGGCGGCGTCATTGTGGCCGGAGCCGCGCGTGAAATACGCCGCCTTGGGATGCCGCGTTCCCGGAAGCGTGCGCCACGGAATGCCGTCGCCGTCCACGTCGCGGTAGCGCGCAAAGCCGCCCAGCCGGTTGAGATCTTCCGCCGTCAGAACCTTGCCGCGGTCCAGCGGCTTTTCCGGATACGTGAACGGCTCCGACATCCAGTTGTTCATGCCCAGATCGAGATCGGAGAGCACAAACACCGGCGTCTGCAGCCGCTCCGCCAGGTCGAAGGCGGCGTAGGCAAATTCGAAACACTCTTTCACATTGGCCGGCAACAGCACCGGGTTCTTGGTGTCGCCGTGCGAGAGAAACGCCACCGAAAGCAGGTCGGCCTGCTGGGTACGCGTAGGCATGCCCGTCGCCGGTCCGGTCCGCTGCACGTCGAAGATCACGCCCGGAATCTCGGCGTAATAGCCCAGCCCAGTGAATTCCGCCATCAAGGAAATTCCGGGTCCTGAAGTCGAAGTCATAGCGCGCGCGCCGGCCCAGCCCGCTCCCAGCACCATGCCGATCGCGGCCAGCTCGTCTTCCGCCTGCACCACGGCAAAGGTCGCCTTGCCTTCCGGCGTGGTGCGGTATTTCCTGAGCAGGTCTGTCGTCGCCTCGATCAGCGAAGTCGACGGCGTAATCGGGTACCACGCCACCACCGTCACCCCGGCAAACACCGCGCCCATGCCGCAGGCCGAGTTGCCGTCGATGATGATTTTGCCCGCCGTGCTGTTCATCGGCTCGAGATGAAACGGATCCTGCTTGGTGAAGGTCGAGGCCGCATAATCGAAGCCCGCCTTCACTGCGCCGAAGTTCAGGTCGAAGACCTTCTGCTTCCTGGCGAACTGCTTCCTTACGCTCTTCTCCACCAGCTCCAGGTCGATTTCGAGCAGCTGCGCCGCCACGCCCACGTAGACCATGTTCTTCACCAGCTTGCGCAGCTTGGCCTCGGGACATATCGCCGCCGTGAGCTTGTCGAAAGGCACCGGGTAGCACACCACGTCGTCGCGATATTGCTTCAGGTTCAGATTCGTCTCGTAAATGGCCACGCCGCCCGCGGGCAGCGCCAGCACGTCTTCCCGCGCCGTCTCCGGGTTCAGCGCCACCAGCACTTCGGAGTCGCGCTTGCGGGCCACATACCCGTATTTGCTGGCGCGAATGGTGTACCACGTGGGCAGGCCGGCAATGTTCGACGGGAACAGATTCTTGCCGCTTACAGGAATCCCCATGCCGAAGATACTCTTCAGCAGCACGCTGTTGGCAGATTGGGAGCCGGACCCGTTGACCGTTGCTACAATGATGCTGAAGTCGATTGTCACGCGCTGGCGCGCGCTGCTTGCGCCCTGCTCTTGACCCAGGGCCAGGTCTCCTGTCGCCATTTGGCGGGATTCCCTTCAGGTAGGATTCAGACGGAGCGCTGCACTCGCGCTCGCATGAGTGATTATAGTCACCTATCGACTGCCCCGTCCCGCTACATGACCCGAAGGTGTTATCCGTTTAAGCACACTTCGCCGCCGGGCCAATAAGCGTTTCAAATTGGATGTTTGACCCAGAACTGCAAGTTTCTGCATTCAATTAACTTAGGAGCCGGACAGCGAGTCTCCGCACACCCCGGCAGGCAGCCCGCAGCACGCGCCAGGCCGCCCGCCGGAACCATACTCACCATCCCGTTTACCATCCGAACGGATGCGGGCAATCCTTCTGGTTTTCGACGCCCGTCAGCAGCAGGTTCGCCGCCGTGAGCGTACGGCTGTAGCAGGAACCGACTGAGTCGCTCGCCTTGTACGTCTGCTGGCTGCTCTGCCCGGAGCTCGGACCGAGGACATACCCGCCGTTTTCAAACAAAAATTCGGTCGAGTCCTGCGTCGTCACTTCGTTGCTCGTGCTCGCGTGGAAAATCGGGAACCCTCCCAGGGTGCTCATCTCGTCCGACTCGTACTGCTGGTCGATCGAGGTCACCTGCGGCACGTCGCCGTTCGCCAGGAAAGTGTCCGTCAGGTTGATCTTGAACGGATAGGAAAAGTGCGACTCGTGCGTGGTGAAGAACGGGCCCTGCTGCGTGGTCGTCTTCTGGTCTGCGGTCGAGCTCTGCACCTCGTTCTGAATCTCCGCGTTCGCGGCCGTCAGCGCAACATAGGTCACATTGCTGAAATTCAGAATTCCGTTCACGATCGTCGTCACCCTTCCGTGCGACGTATTCACATAGCCCGCAATGGTGTAATTGTGCGCGTTCGTGGTCGTGATCGTGCCTCCGCCCACGCCGCTTGAATTGAAGCTGACTGTATTCACCACCGTCGGGTTGGGCGGCGCAAGGTCGTTTTCCGTCACCGCACCCGTCACCGTCTTGCTGCCGTGATCGAGAAAGAGCAGCAGCACCGCATCAGTGCTGAAGTACTCGTAGGCGTTGTACACGCTCACCCCGATGGTGTGTTCTGCGCCGTTGCTCAGGTCCGCGGCAAACGGCGTCAGGTCCACGCGGTAGGGCTTGAACTCGAGCGTCTGCACGCCGGGAATCGGAATCCAGAGATAGGGATCGATGCCGCCGGTGTAAATCCACGGGTACACCGGCGCCACGCCCGCCGGCGTTCCGTCAATCGTCACCTCCACTTCGCGGAACGCCGTGTTCTGGCAGTCGCCCAGCGCGGAAGCCAGGCTCGTGGGTACACAAAGAAACCACTGTTCCTCCTCGTTCTGGCTCTGCGCGTAAATGTCCAGGTACGCCCCTTCCACGTTCGTCGGCAGCGTAAACGTCTGCGACAGGACCGGATTGCTGCTGTCGATGGCAAACGTCCCGTTCGAATTGTCGGGAATCGCCAGCACCGCGTCGGCCGTTTGCGGCGCCGGATTCAGGAAGTTGGCGGGATAGAACTCGAGAGTGAAGGTGCCGTAAATGATCGAGTTCAATCCCGGCTCTATCAGATTGCCGAGGCTTGCGAATCCTGTTTGCGGACTCGTGAACAGCGCCGAGTAATCGGTCACGTCGCGCTCCACGTGCCAGGTGTCGGTCTCGCTCTGAAGCGGCTCGGCGGTGGTGCCGAAGTAAATGTCCGCGTCGCCCAGAAACACCTCTGCGGTGCGGTCGTATTGCACGCCCGCCTGGATCGAGAAGTCGCCCTCGAACACCACCTTCGCCCACGGGCCGGGGCAGTCGGAAGGCGGCGCGTAATTGAACGGCTTGTTGTTGAAGTCGGCAAACGCCTGGTTCGAAAGCAGCGTCACCACGCACGGCTTCGTGTTCGGACGCGGCACCGGCGGATCGGCCGTGGCCTCGAGCGACGTTCCAATTTGATATTGACCCGAAGAATTGGAATTGGAAGAATTGTCCGCGGTCTGCCCAAACGCGGCTGTGGCCACAGCGGCTGCGAGCCCGGCGAGCATCAAGCCCCTCGCTGAGCGCATCGGCGAAAACCCTCTCTGCGTCGTCATATCGACTCCTCTGCTTGAAGATCGTCGCTCCAGGTGCATCGCCCTGCGCGGCGCCGAGCCAGATTTTTCGCCACGCCAGGCCTCCGGTCGCACACTTGAGCAGACTTCGCCCCTCCGGCGCATGTGCGCGTCCAACCCCGCGCCCGGAGAGGCACACAGTCTAGCAATCCTGACGACCGCTTGTGTAAATTTCTCTCGATGCCTGCAAACAGGCTGGAACACCCCGGCATTCCCTCAAAAACGAAAGGACGCGAGCTGCCCTTTCAGGCGTTCGCGTCCGGGGGTACGCAATTCGGGTATCTTCTATAGAAGCAAGGATCAGTGCATGTCCGGTGTGCTCAATTGGGCCTGGCGGCCCGCCGGCATCAGATCCTTCACTCCGAACCCCGCCTTGGTGATTCCCTCCCTGCTGTGCGCGCTGTTTTGCGTGGCGATGTGCGCCCACTCGTGCAGAATCACCCGCGTCATGGCCTCAGACATCGCCTCTCGGCGCCCCTGCTGGCTCAACCACTGCGTCCGCTGGGAGATTTCCTCTCCGATCGGCGTGCACTCCACATGAATCACCGGCTCAATCCGCGGGCCCACCTTGAGCACCCATCCCAGCGGCTCGCCCATCGGAGCCGGCTGAGGTAGGGGAGCGGGATCACAATCGCCGTGGAGATATACGGTGACCGAGTCCGGCACCACGGTTTCGCGCGCCAGCGCATCGCCGCGGACAAGTTCTGCATTGGCGTCCAGCGCCGGAATCTCTGCCGCCGCTTCTGGCAGATTCGCGCGCATGGCCGCAAACAGCGCTACCCATGCTCGCTCCGGCAGCCGATGCTGCGAGAAAAACACCAGCGTCAGGTGTGGTGCAGCCGCAGTGCTTGCCGCAGCCGGTGCGGGGGCATCGCTCGCCGGAGCCGGCGCCCCCGTGCTCGCCGGCTGCGCGCCCAGAATCGGCGCGCCGGCGATGAGGATGCAAAGCGCGAACGCCAACACTACGTAACGGGAATGGGGAAATCCGACTCTCATGCACCGATTCTGAGGCCGATTTGACCATCCGTCCAATAGATTGATAGAATAGTTTCGATCTCGATTGGAGATTGATCCCGAACCGGAGACTGCCCCATGGAAGTCCGCCAGCTGCAGATCTTTCGCATTCTCGCCGAGGAACTCAACTTCACGCGTACTGCGGAGAAGGTGCACACGGTGCAGTCCAACGTAACCGCGCAGATTCGCGCCCTCGAAGACGAGTTGGGTGTGCCCCTCTTCGACCGCCTCGGCCGCCGCGTCACGCTCACCGATGCCGGCCGGCGTTTTCAGCCCTTCGCCGAAAAAGCGCTCGAAGCCATGGAGCAGGGGCAGCGCGCCATCCGCGCCGGCTCTGAACCCAGCGGTCCGCTACGCATCGGCTCGCCCGAGAGCATCGTCACCTATCGCCTGCCGCCTGTCCTGCGCATCTTTCGCCAGCGTTTTCCCCACGTCGAGATCAGCTTTCGCCCCGAGCTCACGGAAACCCTGGTCTCCGAACTGGAGAACGGCAAGATCGACCTGGCTCTCTGCATGTGCGATTCGGTCACTTTCCCCTCGCTCGTCTCCATTCAGGTGCAGCAGGAAAGAGTCATGCTCTACGGCCACTCCAGTCACCCGCTTACGCGCAAGTCCGCCGTCAGGCCCTCCGATCTGGAAGGGCAGAATTTGCTGCTCACCGAGCCCGGCTGCAGTTACCGCAACAAGCTCGACCGTATTCTCACGCTGCAGAACGTGCGCCCCGGCAACATCACGGATTTTTCAAGCATAGAGGCGATGAAGCAGTGCATCGCCGCCGGCATGGGTATTGGGCTCCTGCCGGAGATTGTCGTTGCCGGCGAGCTGCGCCGGGGCAGGCTCAAGGCCCTGCGCTGGACAGGCCCTTCTTTCGACATGGCCACGCAAATCCTGTGGCATAAAGATAAGTGGATCTCGCCCGCCATGGCCGCATTCCGCGATCTGGTAAAGCAGACCCTGGACAGTCAGCCCCAGCCATCGACTAAGCCACCGGCACGGCCGGCCGCAGCGTTATCTGTTTCGTTGTAATCGTCAGCTTGGCCGGCGCTACCTCCTGGTGGCGCACCAGGTTCGTCGCTTCAATCTCAATCGTGCCCGCCGTCTTGGTCGACTGCAGAATCACGGCGGCGAGCCCATTGAACAGCGAACGCCGCGGCTCCTTGTCGCTCTCCTGGCAGTTGGGATTGCCGTTGCCCACGCCGATGAGCGCGCCCTCGCCCGACACCTTGAAGGCAATCAGATTTTGCGCCGTGGGCACCGCGCGGCCCTCGCTGTCGAGCGCCTCCACCTTGACCACCGCTACGTCCTCGCCGTCCGCGTCGATCTCCGTGCGGTCCGCCGTGAGCCGCAGCGCCGTCGCCGGACCCGTGGTCTCGCGCTTCTCCGTCAGCACCACCTTGCCGTTCTTCGTGCCCCGCGCTTCAATCGCGCCCGGCTCATAGCGCACCTTCCACTCCACGTGCGCCAGATGCGGAACCGGCTTTGCGCCCTGGCTCTTGCCGTTCACGAACAGCTCCACCGATTCGAGGTTCGAGTGTACCCAGACGGGAATCTCGTCGCCTTCCCTGCCATCGAAGTTCCAGTGCGGAAACAGGTGCAGCACCGGCTCCCTTCCCCACCAGGCCTTGTAGTAAAAGAACGTGTCCTTGGGAAATCCGCACGTATCCACAATGCCGAACTGCGAATTGATCGAGGGCCATCCATAGGGCGTGGGCTCGCCGCGATAGTCGAACCCGGTCCACGCAAATCCGCCTGCCTCCCACTCCCGCGTACCGTAGAACGTCCACCACTCTTCGGCCGTTTCGCCCCATCCCGGCTGATTCAGGTCATAGGCGCTCAAAACATTGCGCAGCGGGTCCGTTTCGTATTCGCCGCGCGTCGAAATCGCGCTGGCCGTCTCAGAGCCGTACACCGGTTTGTCGGGATGCGCCTGGTGGAAGCCGTCGGGAAACTGCAGCTCATAGTTGAAGCCCACAATGTCGAGCGCATCCGAAACCCCCTTCTTGTTGTCGCCGTTCACGGCCGCTGAAACCACGCGCGTGGGATCGAGCTCGTGGCACCGCTCCACCATCGTCTCCCCCATCTTCGCGCCCTCCTCGGCCATATCGAACTGCAGGTGGCCTTCCTCGTTGCCGATCGACCACAGAATGATCGAAGGCGAGTTGCGGTAGCGCTTCACCATGGTTTCGAGTTGCGCCAGACCCTCCGGGCTCGAGCTCATCTGCCGCGTCTCGCACATCATCATCAGGCCCATGCGGTCGCACGCCTCCACCCACTCCGGCGTGGGCATGTTGTGCGAGGTGCGCACCGCGTTCGAGCCCATCTCCTTGAGCACGCCCACGCGGAAGTACTGCAGCCGATCCGGCAGCGCCGCGCCCACGCCCGCGTGGTCCTGGTGGTTGCAGGTTCCCTGGATCTTCAGCGGCTGGCCGTTCAGGAAGAATCCCTTGTCCGCCGTAAAGCGCGCCGTGCGCACGCCGAAGCGCACCCGCTCCGCGTCGCAAAGTTTGCCGTTGCTCGTTACGCTGGCCACGGCCGAATACAGGTAAGGATGATCGGGAGACCACAAAGACGGATTAGGCAGTTCGATCTTCGCCTGGAAGGCGCGGGATTCTCCAGAGTACAAGATCGGCGTATCCGACAGAGGCGGGTCGCTTGCAACAACCTTCCCGTCGGCGTCGAATATCTGCCACGTCACATGCACCGATCTTGCCGCGATCGAATTCGGCGTACCGCCCTCATTGACGACGATCGTTCCGAGCGAAAGCTCAGCAGTATCGCCTTTCAAATCGGAGCGCACATAGGTTTCGTTGGGCACGAAGTGCAGCGCATCGGTCTTCGTCAGCCAAACGTGCCGGTAAATCCCCGCGCCCTCGTAAAACCATCCGTCGCCAAAGCTCGCGTCCACGCGCGCTACAATGCAATTCTTCCCGCCCACGGCGAGAAAATCCGTGATGTCGAAGCGGAACGGCGCGTAACCGTTGTCGTTGCGCCCGATGAAACAGCCGTTCACAAACACCAGCACGTCGCGAAAGGCGCCGTCGAATTCCACCGCGATGCGCCGGCCCGCATCGCTCGCGGGAATCTCGAACTCGCGCCGGTACCAGCCCACGCTCGTCTCCGGATAGCGCCGCCCCAGCGGCTTGTACCCGTGCGACTTCTGCTCCTCGTCCCAAACAAACGGCAGCTCCACCGCCCAGTCGTGGGGCAAATTCAGCGTGCGCCACTTGGAGTCGTCGTAGCCCACCTTGGCGAACTTGAAATCGCCGGTCTTGGCAAAGTCGCCCTGCCCGAAGCCGAAGCCCAAATCCTTCGCCGGATCGTTCCCGTTGCCGAACTGAAATTTCCAACCGAAATCGAAGAGCAGTTTTTCGCGCGGCCCGGGCATGCCCGCAGCTCCCGGCGCACCGGCCTGCGGATCGCCGCCCAGCAGCGCCGCCGCGCGCGCCCACGCCGAGCGCGCCACCGCGGAAGACGCCGAAAGAGCCAGACCGGAACGAAGCAGGTTGCGCCGCGAGATAAAAGGCATGAATTAAACCTCGATTCAGCGAAATGCCGCGGGCGAGCAGCGTACTTTTCTCTCGCTGGGCCAGACGGCACTATAAATCAGCCACCCGGCCTCAGTAAACGATTTCATTGCGTCGCCGCGCAGCGCGCCCGTCGTCCGCTTATCGATTATGATGAAAGACAGCCCACCACGCCGCGGAGAGATGGCCGAGTGGCTGAAGGCGCACGCTTGGAAAGCGTGTTTAGGGGAAACTCTAACCTGGGTTCGAATCCCAGTCTCTCCGCCACCTTGCTGCCCAGCCAGACAGAGAGACCTCCGGCCTCAGAACAAGGCAGCCGTCCGCAACATGACCGACTGCGCTGCGATCGTCGGCCCTCCGCCGGCGGTCGTCGGCGGAAAGAGCCAGCCGTTCACGGAAACGAAATCGCTGGCAGCCAGCCCGTTGAAGTTGTCCGGACTTAGCCCTGTGTAGTTCGTCTGGCTCGTCGCCGCCACATCGTAGGAAGAAACTGCGGAGGGCAACGGCCATGGCGCGAAGAACGGACTGCCGACACCCAGCGTGAAGCTGGTCGTGCCTGCATCGATGGCGAAGATTGTTCCCGTCATCTGGCTCGTCTCGAGTTCCACGTTCGACGCATTAAAGGAAATCGAAGGTGGAGGCCCCCACGTACCCTCAGCCGGCCCCGAACCTGTGGTGCTCACGGTTCCCGGTTCTACCGTCAAGGTTACGGCTTGTCCAACGGCTAGATCCGACGGGCCCGTAAACGTCAGCCCCGATGGCATGGTGAAGCCATTCGAATCGATGGAGTAGCTGGTGCCCGCCGGGGCAATCAAGACGTCTGCGATGCCCCCCAGCGGAAAGCCCGTAGCGTTGGCGGGATTCGCGTGCAGGAGTACGACGAGCGTTGGAGGTGCGCCGGCAATCGCGTCCGTGGGCGGTATCAGCTGGATGATCGTTCCTTCCACCGTCTGCGCGCTCGCTGCTTGCACATAGTCCACCTCGCTGGCCGTCACCAGAAAGCCGCCGGGAGGAACCAGGCTGGAAACATGCACGCGAACGATCTGGCCCTGCGCCAGGCAGCCGATGCCGGGCGTGGTGCAGGCGCTGGAGGGAAAGTTGTTGAACAAGGTTCCGCTGGGCGCGCCGACGATCAGGTTCGGTGCCCAGGGCGTCTGCACCGTGAACTGATCTGTGCTGGGGCTCACACTTTGCACGGTTCCCATGAAGGTGCCCCATTGCGGCGCTGCCGTCGCCGCCGGAAGCGCAGAGACGGTGACGCCGTTGGCCACGCTCAGGTTCACCGAGAGATCGGACTGGATCACGGTGTTGAGACGAAAATCGATCAGGAATCCCATGGGCGTGTTTGCGCTTGCCGTGATGGGGAAAGGTGACGTTGTAAAGCTGAGCGAAGAAGAGTTGTTGTCGAACGCCGGAGTCAACTGGCACACGCTGCCCACCGCGCAGTTGCTCCCAAGCGAAGTATCCGACTGGTTGTAAATCACCAGTTGCGGATTGGCGAATGTCAGGTTCAGCGCCGTATACGTTCCCGGACCCAGAGCCGACAAGCTGAGAAACGCTGAGGCTGCCTGCAATTGCGTGACGTCGATTGGAACACTCGACGAAGTCTCAGGCAGCAATTGAGCCGGCGAACCCGATGACGATGTTGCCGTGGCGCTGGTGAGCGTCACCTCAAAGAAAAGGACAGAGACGCCGGCCGGCGGATCGTCGGTCATGGAGATGGAGACCGGAGCGGCATTGGTCGGGCAGTCGCACGTGCCGATGCTCTTGGAGTTGGAGCATCCCGCGAGGAACGGCGCCAATAAAGCGGAAACATAAATGAAAGGCAAGGACCTGCGGATCATGAGTCCTCCTCGATTGCACAGAGCCATGGCCGCACGGCGGAAGGAATCGTCTCCCCGCACGATCGGCCCAGGAAATCCGCAATGCGCTCTGGCCCGATCGAACCGCTCGCTGGCCTAAGTGCCGCAGACGATACGGATCTCCGGTTCGCCATGAATCGATCCATCCCTGATAGACGCGGAATAGGTATGAGGGTTACAACCCAAAGCGTTCTCGATGTTACTTATAGAGGCGCGCCGGCAGCCAGGCTGCGGCCCCGGCCGTCATTTCTCCACCGCCCGTTCCCGCAACTCCCGATCCGCCCGCTTGAGATCCTCTCCCCGGCCCAGATCGCGCCAATACGCGCCGTCCGCGCGAAAGCCCGCAATCGTCTCGCCCTGCGCCGCCAGCCGCACGTACGCATCGATGATCGAGAACGCCCCCTCCTCGCTCAGCTCGGCAAAAATCCGCGGCGAAATCACATGAATTCCGGCAAACGCCAAAACCTTCAACCCCGCGCCCTGCGCACCCGTCGTCCCGCGCCCCCGCAGTTTTCCCTCATTGTCGAAGAGCAGCGGCCGCGCCGTCTCTCTCGCCTGCACCGCCATCGTGGCCAGCGCCGCATTTTGCCGATGAAACCGCACCATGCCGGCGAGATCGATGGCGCTGATCACGTCTACGTTGTGCACCAGAAATGGCTCGTCCGCACTCAATCCACCAGCGCCATCTTCCAGAAAAAACCACGCCGCTTTTTTCAAACCCCCGCCCGTGTCCAGCAATGCTTCTTCGTGCGAGAGCTCGATCCGCATACCGAAGTTTCTGTTCCCGGCAAGATACCCGCGAATCATCTCCGCGTAGTGATGCGTGTTGACGATGACTTCATTCACGCCGAACTGCCGCAGGCGCCCGAGCACAATTTCGAGCAGCGTTCGCCCGGCCACTGTCACCAGCGCCTTGGGCCGGTCGTCAGTCAGCGGACGCAGTCGCGTGCCCAGTCCCGCGGCCAGAACCATCGCCTTCATTTACCCAGCTTCTCCAGCTCGAGGTGCCGCACCACCACCTGCACGCCGTTGCGCCCGCGCAAATGCTGCGCCATCTGCTCGGCCAGGTACACGCTGCGGTGCTGTCCGCCCGTGCAGCCAAATGAAACCATCAGGCTCGAGAATCCACGCTTCTCATAGCTGGCCACGGTCGCGTCCACCATCTCCTCGGCGTTCTTCAAGAAATTTCGCACGCTCTCCTGCTGTTCGAGATACTCAATCACCGGCGCATCCTTGCCCGTCAGCACCCGGAAGCGCTCTTCGCGCCCCGGATTCGGCAACCCGCGCCCGTCAAAAACAAATCCTCCGCCGTGCCCCTCCTCGTCGGCGGGCATTTGCCGGTGAAACGAGAAACTGTACACGCGCACCGTCAATCCGCTCTCCGCATGTCCCAGCGCCATAAGCTTCTCTGAGCCCAGCATGCCGTTGAACGCATCCATCAGCGCCGGCAGCGCCACCGGCAGCCTGACGTTGTGCGCCAGCCAGCGCAGATTCTTGAGCGCGAAAGGCACGCTCTCAAGAAAATGCGGCTTGCGCTCGTAGAACCCGCGGAAGCCGTACGCGCCCAGCGCCTGCATGATGCGCACGTAGACGTAGGAGTAGTAGTGCTCCATAAAGGCGTCGCGCTTGAAATCGAGGTACCCGCCAAGGCAGTCGAGATAGTACTCCAGCAGCTCCTGCCTCAGCGCCGGCGGCAGATCGGCCTTGCCGTCGAAGAGCAGCGAGGCAATGTCGTACTGCAGCGCGCCTTTGCGCCCGCCCTGGTAATCCAAAAAGTAGGGCTCGCCGTCCCTGAGCATCACGTTGCGCGACTGGAAATCACGGTAGAGAAAATACTCGTGGTCGGCGGCAAGCAGCAGCTTGGTGAGCCGCGTGAAATCGTGCTCCAGCGCCTGCTCGTTGAAGGGCACGCCGGCGAGCCGCAGGAAATAGTATTTGAAGTAATTCAGATCCCAGGCAATCGACTGCCGGTCGAAGCTCGCGCGCGGATAGCACACCTTGTAATTCAAATCGCGCCCCGCAACCACCTGAAAGCGCGGCAGCACCGCCACCACTTTGCGATACGCTTCCACCGCCGCCGCATCCACGGCCTCGCCGCTGCGGTGCGCGCTCAGGTATTCAAAGAGCGTCGTGTCGCCCAAATCCTCTTCGAGATAGGCGCCTTCCTTCAGCGCCTCACCGTAAATCTGCGGGACCGGCAACCCATGCCGGCGAAAATGCCGCGAGAACTCCAGGAAGGCCACGTTCTCCTCGCGCACCGAGTAAAGAATGCCGATGGCGGAAAATGCGCCGCCCCTGAGGCGCACAATCACGCGCCCCGAGCCGCCCAGCTGCCCCTGTAGCGGCCGCGCGTCCTCGGCTTTCGATCCAAAATGTTCCTCGAAGAGCCGCTCCAAAACTTCCATCATTCGTTATGCTAAGATAAATCTCGTTGCGCGGCTCTCGCCAGCCGGCGATTTGGACAGAAATCGCCCCTTGATGGCCACCGAGGCACACCTCGCACAACCCACTTTCCCGCGGGTTTGTTCCGCCGCGTGGGGACGTAGCTCAGTTTGGTTAGAGCGCTGCCCTGTCACGGCAGAGGTCGCGGGTTCGAGCCCCGTCGTCCCCGCCATTAACAGTCCAACTGGATATGCGGAAAAAAGGCGTATGATGGCGAGCATGCTTTCTCGCCGTTCGTTCATCGCTTCGTCCGCGGCTGCAGCCTTGCTCTCGCAGATGAGCCGTGCGCTGGCGCACCCGGCCGCCGATGCGGAGACCGCGACCCGTCCCAACCAAGACGGACGGAACGCGGGCGTGATCGACGTTTCGAAATCGCCCTATGCCAAGCTGAAGACGGTCCCGGTGAGCGCGGTCGTTATCCAGGAGGGGTTCTGGTCCCAGCGGCGCAAGGCGAACCTCGAGTCGAGCATTCCTTCCATGCAGGCCGAGCTCGTCGCGCACGGGCGGATGGACAACTTCCTGCGCCTCGAAGGGAAATCCACCGCGCCGCAGATCGGGCCGGTCTTTGCGGATTCCGACATCTACAAGTGGACCGAGGCAGTAGGCTGGGCTTTGCAATCGGGTAATCAGCCGGCGCTTAAAGAGACCACCGCGGCCATGATCCGCGAGGTGGTGGCCACGCAGGAGCCGAGCGGTTATCTCAATACCTACTACGTGGGCGACCGCAAGCCGCTGCGCATGCAATATGACACGCAGACGACCGGCCACGAGCTCTATTGCATCGGGCACCTGCTCCAGGGCGCCATCGCCTACTACCGCTCCACCGGCGACGAAACGCTGCTCGACGCGGGCATTCGCTTTGTCGACGACTTTCTCCTGCCCAACTATGGGCCGGGACCGAATCAAATGGGAATCGTTGCCGGCCATCCCGAGATCGAGATGGCCCTCATCGAGCTCTATCGCACCACCGGCAACCAGCGCTACGTTGACCTGGCCGGATACATTCTGCACGGCGACCCCAGGATTCCGCTCCACCCGCAGCAAACCGTATACATGTTCTGCGGCGTGCCCTTCACCTCGCGAACGCATCTCGAGGGGCACGCGGTGCGCTGCATGTACGCCTGCTGCGGCGCCACCGACTACTATCTCGAGACCGGCGACCCGGCTTACTTGCAGACGCTGAACACGCTGTGGGACGACCTGGCGGCGCATCAGATGTACGTCACCGGCGGCGTGGGAGCGCGGGAGACGGGTGAGGCCTTCGGCGATCCGTATGAGCTGCCCAATGCGCGCGCTTACGGCGAGAGCTGCGCCGCCATCGGCAACATGATGTGGAACTGGCGCATGCTGGCCGCCACCGGCGACGCGCGCTTTACTGACGTCGTGGAGCGCGCCCTCTACAACGGCATCAACTCGGGAATGTCCCTGGACGGCAAAACCTATTGCTACCGCAATCCCCTGGCCTTCGATCCCAACGGCAATTCGCAGGACCGCCACGCGCCGGAAGGCCGCATCCGCAACCCGTGGTATGACACCACCTGCTGCCCGCCCAACCTGGAGCGCACCTTCGCTTCCCTGCCCGGCTACTTCTACAGCACCAGTGACGACGGCGTTTACGTGCACCTCTATGACAACTCCGACTTGAGCTGGCGCCTGCACGACGGCAACGGCCTCAAGATCCGCCAGGAGACGCGCTATCCGTGGAATGGCGACGTGAAGCTGACCATCGCACCGGCCACGCCGGGCGAGTTCACCGTCTTCGTGCGCATTCCCGGCTGGTCAACGCAGCAGAGCGTCAAAGTAAACGGCGCATCTGTGGCGGGCGCGCAGCCGGGGAGCTATCTGCCCATTCGCAGGCGCTGGTCAGCCGGCGACGCGATCGAGCTGAGTTTCGATATGCCGACGCAGGCGCTGCGCGCCAATCCGGCAGTGAGCGAGGACCGCGGGCGCGTCGCCTTTCAGCGCGGCCCCTGCGTCTTCTGCATGGAGCAGCTCGACCAGCCGGACGCCGATACCAGCATCAACCTGAACGACTACACGGCGAGCCTGGGCGCGCCCACCTCCGCGCGCTATGATCCCGATCTGCTCGATGGCGTGATGGTCCTCGATCACGCGGGAGTCATCGTGCGGCCCACCGTGGATCGCGGCCTCTACTTCCCGCTGAGCGAGAGCGAGCACACGCAGGAGACTGACACCCGGCTCAAGCTGATTCCTTACTATGCCTGGGCCAACCGGGCGCCTTCCGCCATGCAGGTGTGGATCCCGTACCGGCAGGCGTGAAAGCTGGCGCGCGCGCAGTGCTCAAGGGTCGTCGACCATGGAGACTTGGCGGAATCCCACCGGCGCTCACCGCTTCCGCAGAGGCGGGCAATTCATCGGTTGCTCTCAAACTGCTTGACGCACTGAATCAGCATTGCCGCCACACGAGTGTCTCCCATCTCCGTATTGAACATCGCGTGATAAAGGTGGGGCTCCGGCCATTTCAGCCCGAGGTGCCGCCGGACGAATGCGGCTCGCGCTTTGTCCGTGGTGTCGATCTGCTGGATTGCCCTGTCCTCGGTTTCACCCCGGGCGATTAATTTTCGGATTTTTTGATCGCGGCATGCGTAGAGAAATACCCGGAAAACATCCTTGTTCTTGCGCAGGAAGTACTGTGCACCTCGGCCGACGATCACCGAGGGGCCGCTGGAATAGGCCGTCTTGACCGCTATTTCTGAAATTGCGGCGATCCGGCGTGCGTCCACCAGGTGCAGCCGGTCTGTGGGCGGCAAACCTCCCTCAAACGCGCCGCGAAGAAAATCTTTGAAGACCTGGTATACGGCAGGATCGGTCCGCCATTCTCTCCGCTCCACCGCCTCCGGCGTGCTTTTCGCCAGTCGCGCGATCTCCTGTGTCAGCCTTTCGTCCCACAGGTCCCATCCAAGCTGGCTGGCGACCAGGCCGGCGATTTCGGATGCTCCGCAGCCGAACTCGCGCTCGATTGTGATGGCTCGAATCATTGTCGCCTGCCTCAACCCACCGCAACATCCCCGCCCGCACCGGGATCGTTCCTCTTCAGGAAGAATGCGAGAACGAACATGATGGCACAAAGCACGCCCAGCACCCAGAATGTGTCCATGAACGAAAGCGTATGCGCCTGCTGATTCACCAGGCCGTAAAACCTGGCGATTGCCTGATTGCGCGCGTCGACGGCGCCAAGTCCGGAGTGCTTTATGCTGCTGGTCAGGCCGTGGAGCGCTCCGCGAAACGCCGGTGTATCCGGCGTAATATGGCCAACCAGGATTTGCTGGTGATATTGTGAGCGCCGGGCAATCATCGTGGTCACGATGGAAGTACCGATGCTGCTGCCGATGTTGCGCATGAAGTTCACCATGCCCGAGACACTGTTCCCCTTCTCTGCCGGCACGCCGATATAGCCGGCGGCGGTAATGGGAACGAACAGGAAGCCGATGCCCACGACCTGCGCGCAGCGCAGCCACATGGCAAAGTCGAAGCTGATGAACAAATCCACGCGATACGCGGAATAAATGAGACCGATGGCAAGACAAATCCAACCTGCCGCAATTAAATACCGCGCCTGGACCTTCGAGGTAAGGCGCCCCACAATGGGCATCATCAGCAGCAGGATGAATCCGCTTGCCGACAAAACCAGGCCTGCAAGCTCCGCGGTGTAGCCCAGCAGCGTCTGCAAAAATTCGGGGATTAGCACCAGGGTGCTGAAAAGCATGACGCCCATCATGAACATCATCAGGTTGGCTGCCGCGAAGTTGAAGCTCTTGAACATGTGGACGTCGATGATGGGGTCCTTGCGGTACCACTCCCAGATGACGAGCGCCACCAGGCAGATGGTCGCGGTGATGGCGAGCGTAAGAATGAATTGTGAACCGAACCAGTCATCCTCCTGGCCCTTGTCCAGCACCACCTGGAGCGAAGCCACGCCCAGCGTCAGAAACGCAATTCCGATGTAGTCGACGCGAATGCCCCCTCTCTTGGCGCGGACGGCGGTCGCCGGATCCCGCACCAGCGTATAGGTCAGGTAAAGCGCAAGGATTGCAATGGGCAGCTTGATGAAGAAGATCCAGCGCCAGGAATAGTTGTCGGTAATCCACCCGCCCAGCATGGGCCCGACCGTGGGAGCAAGCACCGCGGTAATCCCGTAGAGCGCAAAGGCCGAGCCGCGTTGTTCAGGAGGAAATGTATCGTTGAGGATTGCCTGCGCCATCGGCTGCAGTCCACCACCCCCGACGCCCTGGATGGCGCGAAAGATCAGCAGGAGCGGAAGAGTCGGCGCCAGTCCACACAGCAGCGAACTTACGGTGAAGATGATCAGGGAGAGCATGAAATACCGTTTGCGCCCGATCACTTCCGCAAGCCATCCGCTCACCGGAAGCACAATCGCATTCGCCGCAAGATAGGAGGTGAGCACCCACGTACTGTCGTCGTAACTGGCGCCCAGGTCCCCGGCGATGTAGGGCAAAGCAACATTGGCCACGCTTGTGTCCAGCACTTCCAGGAATGCGGCCATGGACACGGTAATGCCGATAAGCCACGGATTCACCCGCGGGCGAGAGAAGTCCTGTGCTGCAGGCAAACTGGCTGCGGCGGCGCTCATCGCAGAAATACCTTCGCTTCGACGTTCATGCCGGGCCGAAGCTGGTGATCGCGATTCTCGCCGGCCTCAAGAACAATCTTGACCGGGACCCTCTGCACGATCTTGACGTAATTGCCGGTTGCGTTCTCCGGCGGCAGCAGGCTGAAAATAGGGCCGGTCCCTCCCGCAATGCTGTCCACATGCCCGTGGTAGGTGCGGCCATTCGCGTCAAGTTGAATCTCAGCCTTCTGGCCTACGCGCATATGCTTGAGTTGGGTTTCCTTGAAATTGGCCGTGATCCACACCTGATCGAGAGGAACCACCGTGAGCAGCTCCTCGCCTGGATCCACATTCAATCCCACGACAACTTTCTTCGTCACTTCGCCGGTTACGGGCGCGAAGATTTTGGTGTATCCCAGGTTCAACTGCGCTTGTTCCAGAGCGGCTTCCTTCTGGTGTACGTCGGCTACGGCAGAAAGCGCTTTGGCGCGCGTTGCATCAACCCGTTGCGGCCCGGCTTGCGCATCTTCGTAGCGCGCCTCGGCTTCAGCGAAGCGGCTGTGCGCTTCCTGTACGGCTTGCAAAGCCGCAGCTTCGTCTGCTTCTGCCGCGGCTATGGCGGCCACATCGGTCGCGGCGGCGGCATAGGCATGATCGTAGACTTGCTTCGGTACCTCCTCTTTCGCCAGCAGCAAGTGATAGCGGGTAACATCGTCTTGCGCCTTTACATTTTCCGCTTGCGCCTCCACAACGCGCGCATGGGCGGCCGCGGCCTGCTTTTCCGCGGCCTCAATCGCTGCTTCCGCATTCTTGATGTCTGACGACGTGAATTTCAATTGGCTTGAGGTGTCGACCGTAGACAGCGGCACATCGATATTCGAACTTTTCGCCGTTGCCTTTGAAGCGTCGAGCGTGGCCTGAGCTCTTGCCAGCGCCACTTCATAGTCTTTGGGATCGATTTCTACGAGCGTGGAACCTTCATCCACCCATTGGTTGTCATCCACGTTCACGCTCTGGATGTATCCCGAGATGCGCGCGCTGACGGGGTAAAGATGCACATCCACCTGCGCATCGTCAGTGGATTGAAAACCGGTAAGATAGTGCCAGAAAAAGGCACAACCAACGGCCGCCACAACCAGCGAGGCGATGAGTACCAAACGTTTGGAAGAGCGCCTCCGCGGATAAGTGGAAGTAAGCGGGTCGGGTGCGCCGGCGTTGTCCGCTGGTGCGTTTCGCGCTTGCGGTGTTGCTTGCGGTGGATTCGTTGACTGATTCTGTTCTGACATGCTCAATTTCCCCCCAGATACTGTGAGTATTGAGATTCCGCAACTCCGGTCGCTCTCGCCAGGGATATTTTGGCCAGGTTGTAGCTGTAGAGGCTTGCAATATAGGCATCATTGGCAATCGCCAGCGCATCCTGCGCTTGAACCACTTCAAGATTGTCTGTAACTCCCGAACGGAATCGATCGCGAGATTGTTCCAGGTTCTGCGTGGCAAGGTCGACCGCGCTCTTCTCCACAGACACTTCTTGCGCCGTTGCCTCCAGATCGAGATAAACGTCGCGAACCTCCTGATCGATTTTGGCGCGCAAGTCCTCCAGCCGTTGCTTCTCCTCCGCAAGCGAGGCGTCGGCGCGCAGAACATCCGCGTGAACTTTACCCTCCTGAAAGATAGGAATGTGGAGTGTGGCCGCTGCATCCACGGTGCCGTGCGACGTGCCCGGGTTGACTCCCGAAAGCCCGTAGTCGGTTTCCGCGCCGATCGATGGATAGCGCTCGGCAGAAGCTGCTTTTCTCGCCAGCTCAGCAGACCGGACCCGATTCATCTGGCTCTCAAAATCGGCGCGCGCCTTGTAGGCGCTTTGGATCGCGTCATCGAGGCTGGAAGGTGTGAGGTCGTGGTAGGGGATCTGGGTGGTGATTTCGAACTGCTGGCCCAGAGGAAGCCCGATGGCTCGCGCCAGAACCAATTTCTGCTTCGCGAAATCATTCTGTGCGCTGATCAGTTTCTGCTCGCGGGATTCGAGCTGCACCTGGGAACGCAGAACGTCCACGGCGGAGGCCAGGCCCGCGGTTTTCTGGTCGGACGCCTGTTGAAACAGCGCCTTGGCGGTGTCGCGTTGCGAGGTGGCTGACTCAACCTCCGCCTGGTCGGCGATGGCCAGCAGGTAGTTGGAGACAATCACCAGCACCACCAGCTCACGCGCATCTTTGGAGCTGAACTCTGCGGACTTCAACTGCGCCGTCGAAGAGCGCGCCCGCTCGATGGATTCCCAATCGAAAACCGATTGCGTAAAGTAGGCACGCGAGTCGAAATAGCCAAATGGTCCAATGATCGGAGCTACACCATGGATGGAGAGACCAAAGGCCGCCTTCAAGTCAACCTGATGAACTCCGAAGCCTGTGTCGGTGACAACATTGGGAAGCAGTTCGCTGAGCGCCTGCCATTTTTCCCCCCGGGCATCGATAACGGCATCCGAGGCCAAAACGCCTCCCAGGTTCTGTTTGAGCCCGAGATTGACGGCGTCTTCGAGCGACAGCGGCACTGGCGCCGCGCTCAATTTTCCCGCTGGAACCCCGCCAAGATACGGATTCTGCGACAGGGTTTGATAGTTGCTCTGCCCGGCTTGCACGGCGGACCGCGGGGCTCCCGTCACATCGGCCAGGGCAATGGGGTTATACGGCGCGGGCGTAGCCGGTGTGCTGTACTGCGCTGACGCGGCGACTCCGCCATACAATGGAACCACGAGCAGGATCGCGCTGGCCCATATTCGAAGCTGCATGTCGACTCTTTCTCTGGCGTTTTTGCATCTTGCTTTGCCGTCGGCGGTGCTCGTTCTACGCAACCGTGCTTTGCTCGTTCGACAGGCTGCAGTCGACGAACCCTGAGATTGGTTGATGTTGTGCTTGATTAAGAGAGCCATAGGTGGGCCAACAGGTTCAGGCAATTGCGATCTTGAAGAAGTTTGAGCTTTCCTGGCCGCGCCAATGCCTCGCGCGCATCACTGGGAGCTAGTCTGCTTGGGAATCTCCGAGGGCGCTATCAGACTTAGGTATCGGTTGCTACTTTGGTATCGGTTGGCGCAGCCTCAAGACTCCAGGCAGGCGGTATTGTCATTTGCCCGCACCTTTCTGCAAGTCTCTGCATCTTAGGACTCAGACCTGGTTGATTGCCTGCGAAGCGGCGCGAGGGCGCGCGTGTGAGAGGATACAGTGCTCGCGCATCTCAGTGCCGATGATGCGAACGCACGAAACTCGCGATGCGTTTTCGCTGCCGGTGATGAAATGGCGACCGCTCCGGGAATGAAGAGAACCTTCCATGCCGTCCACGGAAAAGCTCAACACCCATCAAAAAGCACTGCGCATCAATCTCGATTCCACCAGCTACGGCTCCTTCGCCGAAATTGGCGCCGGCCAGGAAGTGGTGCGATGGTTCATGGTCGTTGGAGGGGCCTCGGGGACGGTTGCTAAATCGATCTCGGCGTATGACAAAGAAGTCAGCGACGATTTGTACGGTGTTGGTGCGCGCTACGTTTCCAAAGAGCGCCTCCAGGCCATGCTCGATAGCGAATGGGCCCAGCTCCTCAACCAATTGAACAACAGCCGTGGATCGAGCACTCGCTTCTTCTCCTTTGTTGATACCATTTCCGCCCGCAACTACGCCGGAACCAACGAGCCTCACGGTTGGGTCGGCCTGCGGTTCCAATCGCAGCCCGGAGGCCAACCCAACGACATTGTTCTCCATATCAACCTGCGGGATCCTTCCAATCCCCTCGAGCAGGGGGCTATCGGCATCCTGGGCGTGAACCTCATCTACGCTGTTTTCTATCAGCTGCAGTTGAACGAATCGTTTTTTGCAAGTGTTGCCGAGGCAGTGGAGAAGCGCATCGAAATCGACTATGTGGAGACGCGCGGGCCCGCCTTTGAGGGGTGGGACCAGCACGCGCTTCTGGTTCAACTGGTGTGCGCTGGCCTTGCGGAGGCCGTCTGCTTTCCATGCACCACCCCGCCCGTGCCGCCCATCGAAGTCCTGCACAAGAAAGCTGGCGTGCTCGCGCCGGGAACCTTCGAGCACGTAGATTCCGCTCACGCGGCGATTCACAATCAACTGCTGGCCTCGGGACTCAAACAGCTCCGCGCAGAGTTGGCTCAAGAACATCCAGCGCCTGCTGGTTTCTTTTGCCTTTCTGCCATGCCGCTCAGAGATGGAGATCCCGCTCCAGGTATCGCTGACCTGCTAGAGCGCATCGATGCGCTTCACACCCATGGCGGTGATGTTTTATTGTTCCGCGAACGCGAGCTCTACAGCATGACTGCACTCCTGAATCGCTACACGAAGGAGCCTATCCGCTTCGTCGTAGGCCTGTCTCTGATCGTTCGCATTTGGGATTATCGGTACAGTCTCGCCGGCAGCTTCCTTGAAGCCCTGTCTCGCCTCTTTGCCCAGAACGTGCGCATTTACGCTCACCCCATGCGCTCCGATGACCTCCGGCAGGTGATTCAAAGCATCTCAGCCTCGGGCTGGCAATGGACCGATGCCGATGGATGGGTTTCTGCCCGCCAGCTTCATCCTCCACCGCCACTCAGCTACCTTTACGACTATGTTCTCGCCAGCAACTTCCTGGTCCCGCTGGAGATTCCGGGAGAGCCGAAAGACCACCGGTAATTGCGTCGGCCGCGCCTGCGCAACCACTCGATCTGCCGGCGGCCTTTTGAAGGCGGGAAACGAGTGCAGACCGTGCATGAAAGCGCGCGTCAGCATGCCGGCGTAATGTGCCACGTGAGCATCTCCTCCGGCAATCTGTCGTTGGTTCCTACACTTCCAGCCACTCCAATGGTCGCGGCCTCCACCCAAGATCACGCTTCGCCTTGGCATTGGATGCGCCGCTCAATTTCGTCGCGTAGTACACCGCATCTTCGCCGGCAATTTCCTTCACCTCTGCTTCACTCATGTGCGGCGGCTCGGGAGCACCCAAAGATTTCGCGAATGACGGGAGCCACACGGCCTGGGGCGACGGGTTGTCATCCACCAGGTTGTACACGCCGGGCTCTGCCGCTATTGCCGCCACCGTCCCCGCCGCTGCATCCTCGATATGCACGAATGACGACACTCCCTGTCCTTTACCCACCACGGGATTCTGTTGCCTTGTCACCATGTTCGCTGCGGCTCCGCCGGGGTAATACCACGTCTTCGGTCCGTAAAAGAATCCATAACGCAGGGCAACGCCCTCAATCGCAGTGGAACTGAAGAGGCGCGCTTCAAGTTCCGCGTACGTGCGCGCGCTCGCCGCTATGCTCGCGCTTGCGTTTACATCCAGCGGGGAATGCTCGTCGGCCAGCGTACCTTCTCCCGCCTTCAGAAAGAATCCGCTTGACTGCAGCAGATAGCGCTTTGCACCGCTCGCAATTGCCGCACGCAGCAGGTTTCCTCCGCCCTCAATCCTCAGTCTTCTATCGCCGGCCGCATACTTTGGCATATCGCTTAGTTCCTTCGGCAGCGACGTCAGTTCATCGATCACGACTTCCGGTTTTGACCGTCGCAATGCATTCTCCACCGTGGTGGCGTCGAATGCGTCTGCGATCAGCGCTTCGCCTCCCTGACTTTCCAAAATCCTCGCTCGCGCCCCGCTCGTTGTCATCCCCAGCACAGAATGTCCCTGCCTTAGCAACTCCGCGATCAATGGTCCGCCGATCGCGCCGCTGGCCCCGGCCACAAATACACGCATCGCCCTGCCCTCTCAAATCAATTGGCATCCTCGCCAATTCCAACCCATCCGGGTGTGAAACCACGGAATCGCCCGGCACCATCGTCCAATCGAATGCCGGATGACCGCTCCCGCCCAATCACCCCAGCTGCGCCGAGGGCAGGCACGCAGGCTTCGATCAGATTCCGTCTGGGAATCCCTCACGGTTTCACTCTCACGGTCCGCGAGACACACTGCAAAGAAAGGTGAACCATGAAACTTCGCGTCTGCTTCGGTATCGGCTCGATTGGCAGAGTTCCAGCAGAGAAGGCCGGGCTCGGCACAGTTCGCCCTGAGGGTTTACCTGGCAACGGGCGAAGCGGATCCAGGCGGCCGCGCCAGGCGAAGACGTGCCGCCATGTTCACTAATTCCGCCAGAGACTCCGCCTTCATCTTGCGCATCATGCTGCCGCGGTGCGCTTTCACGGTGATCTCGCTGATGCCCAGTTCGCCGCCCACCTGCTTGTTGGGCCGGCCGGCAACCACCAGCGCCATCA
>JASHOQ010000137.1 GCA_030041045.1 Acidobacteriaceae bacterium | reverse complement strand
AGCGTGGTCTTGCCGATGCCGAGCAGCTTCGCGGCCTGCAGCTTGTCGCCGTTCAGGGTGCGGATGGCTTCGAGAATGGCCTCGCGCTCGAGCTCGGCCAGGGTCTTCACCGCAGGCCCGCCGTCGCCTTCGGCCGCAACGCCCTTGGAGTTCGCCGCGCGCCCCGCCTCCAGCCCCTGCTGCTGCAGCTGCGTGGGCAGGTCGCCCAGGCGCAGCACCGGACCGGAGGACAGGACGCAGGCCCGCTCCACCGAGTGTTCGAGCTCGCGCACGTTGCCCGGCCAGTCGTAGCGCATCATGGTGCGCAGCGCCTCGTCGCTCAGCGTGAACTTGCGCCCGTGCTCGCGGCTGATGCGGTCCAGAAAGTGCGCCGCCAGCAGGGGAATATCCTCGCGGCGGTCGCGCAGCGGCGGCAGCCGCAGGTTGACCACATTGAGGCGGTAAAAAAGGTCTTTGCGGAAGCTCCCCTTCTCCACCATGGCGGCCAGATCGCGATTGGTCGCGGCCACAATGCGCGCGCGGATGGGCACGCGGTGGGTGGCGCCTACGGGGCGCACCTCTTTTTCCTGCAGAGCGCGCAAAAGCTTGGCCTGCAGATCGAGCGAGAGCTCGCCGATCTCGTCCAGAAACACGGTCCCGCCCTCGGCCGAGACCAATAACCCATCCTTGGATCGGTTGGCCCCGGTGAAGGCCCCCTTGACGTAGCCGAAGAGCTCGCTTTCGATCAACGTAGGCACCAGCGATCCGCAATCGACGGGAAGAAACGGCTTCTGGGCATGGGGCCCGAAGGCATGGATGGTGCGCGCCACCAGCTCCTTGCCGGTGCCGCTTTCGCCCAGCACCAGCACCGGGTGCGAGCTCAAGGCAACCTTGGAAAGGATGCGGTAGAGCTTTTCCATCTCCCCCGAGCGGCCGATCATGGCGCCCAGCCCCTGCGAAAGCCGGACCCGCTCGCGCAACTGGCGGGTGGCCGCGTCGGTCATGTGCCGCTGGGCCGCGCGTTCCAGCACCGTCGAGAGCTCATCCACGGCGAAAGGCTTGGTCAGGTAGTCGGAGGCGCCGCAGCGCATGGCTTCGACGGCTGCGTTCACGCTTCCTGAAGCGGTCATGGCCACCACCGCGGTGTCGGGATAGAGCAGCCTCGCCTCAGAGACCAGCTCCAAGCCCAGGTTCGACTCCGCGGGCAGATTCACCAGCAGGATGTCGACGGCGCGCCCGCGCAGCAGGCTGCGCGCGTGGCCCAGGTCGCCCGTGCTTTCCACCGCATAGCCCAGGCTGGAGGCGATCTCCGCACACCCCGACCGGACGGCCGCGTCCGCATCCACCACCAGCAGGCGCAACCGGATGACCGGCTCCGCAAGTTGAGGAATGAACTCCATTGCCCTTGAATCTTGGATTGTTTCCAACATTGTATTCGCCTCTCACTGCGGTTGTGTGAACTTCTTCCTCCGGGGCCGCGGGTTTTTGCCCGCGGGCCCATCCGGCTGCGGCCGGCAATGCGCACCTTTCAGGCCGCGCGCACCGGCAGTTCGAGCGCGATGCGCGCCCCTCCCTGCTCGCGATTCGAGGCCGTGATGCGCCCGCCCGCGGCCTCCACCAGCGAACGGGCGATGGCCAGGCCGAGCCCGCGATGCAGAATCGGCCAGCCGCTGCTGGCGGCGGCGTTGCGGGCGTGGGTGGTAAACCCGGGGTCGAAGACGCGCCCCAACGCCGCCGCCGGAATGCCGGGACCGTTGTCTTCGATGGCCAGCAGGAGGGATGCCGGAGCCGCGTTTTTCTGCCCGTCTTCGCGCAGGCTGATCTGGATGCGCCCCGGGCCCGCGGCCGTGGGAATGGCCTCGGCGGCGTTCTTCACCAGGTTGACGAGCAGGCGGGTCAGGTCTTCGGCCATCAGCCGCACCGGACGCGCGCCGCCTTCGGCATCGACGGTCACGGCGATGCCGGGACCGGCGAGCGCCGAGAGCAGGTTGCGGTTGGCAAGCATCTCCGCGGCCAAATTGTCGACCGGCGCAGAAAGCAGGGTCTCCCAGCGCCGGGCCGTCCCGCGCACGGGGAAGAGTCTTTCCCCGCCGGGCGCGGGCGCCGCGTCGAGGTTCGGGCCGGCATTTGGTCGATGGTTCCGGTCGAGGTTCCCGTCAAGGTTCCAGCGAGGTTCCGCTTGAGCGCTCGCGATTCCCTTCTGTCTGGACCCATTGTGTTCGAGGCCATGCTGTTCGGCGCCGTCCCGGCCGGAATGCAAAGTCCTGGCCGCACGCGCGTCCGCGGCGGATTCCGGCGCGCTGGCCGCGCCCGCCGGGGACGGCCATGCCACGACACCCACGCTCGCTGCACCCACACTCCCTGCGCCCACACTCCCTGCGCCCGGGCCTGCTGTGCCCGGAATAGAGACGCTGTGCAGCTCAGCCCCGGCGCCGGCCTGCGCATGGAGCGCAACCAGTTTTTCCACCAGCCGGCGGCTGGCTGCCGCCACCAGCCGCAATTCGTGGCCGTAATGCGCGAAGGGCACGGCCAGCACCCCCGGCTCCTCCAGCAGATCGCAGTAGAGACCGAGCGCCGTGACCATGTTCCGGGCATCGTGCGCCACCTCAGCCAGGCTTTCCCCCCGGGAGCCCAGGCTTGCCAATGTTTCCACCATCGCCTCCACGCGCTGGCGGCCGACCAATCCCAGATCCCCGGCTTGCGCCCCCAAATCCCCCGCTTGCTCCATGGTGTCCCCCGATCCGGCCGCTGTCTTTCGCCGCCAGCAGCCGGAAGGTCTTGCTCGCTCCGGTTTCTCCCCCGATTCCCCTCCCGGACTTCCTCCAGGTCTCCCGGCCAGGTTCCCCCTCAGTTCCCCGCCCAGGTTCCCGCCCGGACTGCCCTTGACCGCCTTCCCCGATGCAGCCGGCAGCGATCTCCCGACCGCCGAACCCTCGACCACGGAACCCCCGACGACTGGGCCCCCGATGGCCGGGCTCGCGATGGCAGGGCCGTGGCTTTTGGCCGCGCTCGCGCCTGGGTGTGCGGGCCCTGCCGGTGTCGCGCGCAGGCGCTCCTTCTTCGGGGAGCTGACGGCCTCCCGGCCGTTCCTCCCCTTCCGGGCGCTGCCACCGCCCCGGACGCTGGCACCGCCCCGGGTGCTGGCGCCGCCCCCTGCAGGCTTTGGAGTGCGCTTCCCTCTCACGCCCCCTGCCCTTCCCGTTTCCGCGATTGACTTCGGGATCGTGCCCTTTCTCATACACGCTGCGTGCCAAACTAGGAGGAAGTTCCTAAGTTCCTGATAAGGGAAAGAGTTTCTGTCTGTTTTCGGCGGAGTGAACAACCCGTGGAAATCCCGGGGCGGTTTCAATTTGGAACCGCCGGCCCCGGCTGCAACTGCTAACCTCCCGAATCTCAGGGCGATACCGTCCTTTTTCAAATCGGGAAACGGGCGCACGCATTTTCCCGCTTCGGGCCGGCCCCCGGCTCCCCGCACCTCGCTCCCGCGCACCTCCCTTAAAATCCTTCTTATGCAATCCTCCGGCGAGTTCTTCCGCCCCGGCGGCAGAGCCCCTTTTGAGCTGCGACCGCTCTCGCTTACGCCGAACTTCGTCCAGACCGCCGAGGGCTCGGTCCTGGTCTCGCTCGGCAACACCCGCGTGCTCACCTGCGCCACCGTCGAGCCGGGTGTGCCCGGCTGGCTGCGCAATGCTGGCCGCGGCTGGGTGACGGCCGAGTACGCCATGCTGCCCCGCTCCACGGTCACGCGCACCCCGCGCGAGAGCGAACGGGGCAAGATCGGCGGGCGCACGCACGAAATTCAGCGCCTGATCGGCCGCAGCCTGCGCTCCGTGGTCGACATGCAGGCTCTCGGCGAGCGCACCGTCATCCTCGACTGCGACGTGATCCAGGCCGACGGCGGCACGCGCACTGCGGCCATCACCGGCGCGGCCGTGGCCCTGGCCATCGCCCTTGACGCGCTGGTGAAAGCGGGCACGCTCAAGGCCTCGCCGCTCAAACAACTGGTCGCGGCCACCTCGGTGGGCATCGTGGACGGCGCCGCCCTGCTCGACCTTTGCTACGAAGAGGACTCGCAGGCCGAGGTGGACATGAACGTGGTGATGACGGCCGGCGGCGGCCTGGTGGAGACGCAGGCGACGGCGGAGAAGGGATCCTATTCCCGCGCGCAATTGAACGGGCTGATCGACCTGGCCGAAGCCGGCCTCAAGGAGATCTTTGCCGCCCAGCGGGCGGTGCTCGAAGGCAGCAAGTGAGCGAGTCAGCAAGTCGGCGAGTCGGCGAGTCAGCGGAAACACGGGGCCGATGCCGGCGGGGATGAAAAGACAGAAACTCCTGAGACCGCCGTCGAATCTCTTGAAAAGGAGAACGCGAGAGCGCACATGGCAAAGAAGGAGAGCCCCGTAAACCGCCGGGAAAAAATCCTGCGCAATCATCTGCTTGACCTGCTCACCGGCTCCAACGCCCACGTCCCCTTCGACGCCGCGGTGAAAGACCTGCCTGCGGCTCTGCGCGGCAAAACACCCAAGGGCGCCGACCACTCGCCCTGGGAACTCCTCGATCACCTGCGCCTCGCGCAGGAGGACATCCTCGACTTCTCGCGCAACCCGAAGTACAAGGAGCGGCCCTTCCCCGAAGGCTACTGGCCGGCGTCCGCCGCGCCTCCGGACGAGAAGGCGTGGGAGAAGAGCATCCGCGCCTTCCGTAAGGACCTGAAGAGTTTTTGCGCGCTGGTCTCCGACCCGAAAACCGATCTCTACGCCAAAATTCCCCATGGCAGCGGCCAGACCATCCTGCGCGAGGCCCTGCTCATCGCCGATCACAACGCCTACCACGTGGGCCAGCTCATCCTGGTGCGCAGGCTGCTGGGCGCGTGGAATCCCTAGAACCGGTTGCATCCGTCCGGCTTTGGAAGGGCAGGGCTTCAGCCGTGCCGCGCAAGCCGTATCGGCATTCGGGCTTCAGCCCCTAAGGGACGCTTTTCCGTGGCGCTCGGGATACTCATGCAGCCGGTCCCAGGATTGAGCAGCCGGTCCAAGATTGAACGGGCATAAAGGGGTGCGCAGCCGCGAAGGGAAGAGTCTCGAAGCCGGGTGGGCGCACGCCGCGCGGGCCGCATTTTGAGCCGGCTGTTCGAGAGTTCCATGGGGCGAACACGGAATGGGGCGGCTGCGCGCGGCGAGTGATTTGGCTCACATCGCCTGTGGTACATTCGGGGTCAAACTCAAAATTGTCATTCAGCCAGGGGACAGGGTTCATCCGGATCCGTGGTGCTTGCAGGGAAACGGTGCTCGCTGGGCCTGTACTTCCCGCCTGGAATCGAGCGCCTGACTCGAGCAACGCCCGGAAGGAGATCCTCCATGCCCGCTCCCCCCGTCGAGACCGCAGCCATCGTTCCCGCAGCCGTCTTCGTCCGCCTCAAGCGCGAAACCAATCTGGCCGCCATGACGCAGGAGCTCGCCGGGTTGCGGTTTTCCATTATTCTGCTGGCGCGGTGGGAGGCCTCGCGCAGCGTGGAAGCGGCCAATCTCGCCGAGCTGCGCCGGGAGCTGGACGAGTTGCGCGCGCTCTACTTCGACAAGATCGACGCCCTGGCCATGAGCTTCGGCGTGCAGCAGGCCATGGAGACCAGGGCCAGCGTGGAGCGCTCCGTGGTGGTGCCCAGGGGCATGACGCCGCCGCACGTGCGCCAGCAGGAGCAGGAACAGCTTTATTTCTGAGCCCTGCCCGCAAGCGCTCAATCACGACCGCACACCGGTTCGCTTCCGCTTCCCCGGCGCCCATTCACGGGCAAAAACAATGCGCCACCCGCGCTTCGCGGATGACGCATTCGCTCTTTGTGGAGCGATTTCGCCCGCGCTTACGGCATTTTCTAAGTTACTGTGTCCTCTTCGTTCCTTCGCAAGGTCGCCGCTCCCTGTTGGTCGCGTCGACTCTGCTTTCCGTTTTCTGGATACAGCTACTCAGAAAATGCTTTATCGCGCCGCCAGCGAGGGCCGCGTGTCCAGCGAGCCGTTGGCGTAACCCTTGATCATTTCCGACATGGGGATGGGCTTGTAGTCGCCGGCGTGTCCGGCCTGGCCGAACTCCGTCATGCGCTCGGCAACCACCTTGGCCATGGCCTCGCGCGCGGGTTTCAGATAATCGCGCGGATCGAACTTCTCCGGCGACTCGGCAAACACCTTGCGGATGGCGCCGGTGATGGCCAGCCGGTTGTCGGTGTCGACGTTGATCTTGCGCACGCCATTGCGGATGCCGAGCTGAATCTCCTCGATCGGCACGCCCCACGTCGGCTTGAGCTTGCCGCCGAACTGGTTGACGATATCCTGCAGCTCCTTGGGCACGGAGCTGGAGCCGTGCATGACGAGGTGCGTGTGCGGCAGGCGGCGGTGAATCTCAATGAGAACGTCCATCTTGAGCACCGAGCCGTCGGGCTTCTTCGAGAATTTGTACGCGCCGTGGCTGGTGCCGATGGCCAGAGCCAGCGCGTCCACGCCGGTACGCTCGGCAAATTCAACCGCCTGGTCGGGATCGGTGATGTGCTCCAGCCCCGACCCGCCCGCGCCATGACCATCCTCCACGCCGCCCAGCACGCCGATCTCGCCCTCGACGGTGATGCCGCGCTCATGCGCATAGTCAACCACGCGGCGGGTGACGGCAACATTCTCTTCAAACGTCGACGGCGTCTTGCCGTCCTCTTTGAGCGAGCCGTCCATCATCACCGAGGTATAGCCCAGCGCGATGGCGCTCTTGCAGGTCTCAAAGCTGTTGCCGTGGTCCTGGTGCATGGCGATGGGAATGTCGGGATTGAGCTCGGCCGCGGCCTGGATGAGACGGAAGAGGTAAAGGTCCTCGGCAAAGGCGCGCGCGCCGCGGCTGGCCTGCACAATCACCGGCGACCGAGTCTGCTTGGCCGCCATCATGATGGCCTGAATCTGCTCCATGTTGTTCACGTTGAACGCGCCCACGCCGTAACCGCCCTTGGCGGCCTCGTCGAGGAGCTGCCGCATCGATACCAGTGGCATAAATACTCTCCTTCCCTCTTCAAGAATGGATTACGGCATTTTCTGAGTTACTGTGTCCTCTTCGTTCCTTGGCAAGGTCGCCGCTCCCTGTTGGTCGCGTCGACTCTGCTTTCCGTCTTCGGAATATAGCTACTCAGAAAATGCTTTAGCCCGCGCAATCGAAAGATAAATGGCCCAACGCTAAGGCACGCTTGCGGGAGCCGCAATCATCCTTAATGGTAGCAGAGGGGTACAACGCAAAAATGTGCCCGAGGTCACGGGCGGCCAAGCAGGAGTGGAACAAGGAAAACGGGAGACGGTCCGGCACAGAAACGGGCCGTTCCGGGAAAAGGAACGGCGCGCTCAGGCCACGCCGGCGGAGATCCGCGCTGCCGGCTAATACGGAACCTGGTACTTCGGGTCCTTGACCGCTTCAGCGGACCTGTCCAACATTTTCTGGATAGCGGCCACTGCCGGGTCAGGCTCGGGCCCGGCTTCTTTCAAATGCGGAATCCGCTCAGCCCGTGCCGGCTCTGCGCCCAAGGCCTCGCCGCTCTTCTTGAGCAGCCAAAAGTGAAAGCCGTCCACAATCGCCATCAGCGCGGCCTGGTTCAGGTCGCTGCTCACGCCCGCGGTAATCCAGGGTTCGTGTCCGTCGGCGTGGAAGCTCACGGTGACGCGCACGTGCGCGGCGGAGTCGTGCGCGGAGACATCGAGCGCAGCCACGGTAAAAGTGCCCAGGCGCATCTCGGCCAGCGCCGGATACCACTTTTCGAGCTCCTTGCGCATGGCCTTGGTCAGCGCGTCGACAGGCCCGGTGCCTTCGGCGCGCGTGGTTGCCACCAGCGGGCCGGCGCCCTCGGCGCGCGAAGTGGCCACGCTCGAGGCGGCCATGGTCGCGTCGCCCACTGTGAGCGTGATGAACGCCTGCACAAAGCGGCTGCCGATCTCGTCAGACTCATCGAAGACGCGCCAGCTCTTCAGGCTGAACCAGTTCGGCAGCTTCCCCAGCACCCGCATGCAGGCCAGCCGGAACGACGTTTCGCTGGCCGTGAATCCTCCGCCCTCGATCATGGCGCCGTTCGAATCCATCAGCGCCTGCGCCTGCGCGGCGTTGAGCGGCACGCCCAGGGTCTCGGAGAGCAACACCACGTTGGCGCGGCCTGACTGCGCGTTCACGCCGATCACCGGGTTCGCGCCCACGCGCGCGGGATCGCACCAGAGATACGCGCCCGGATTCTTGCGCTCGCTCGACCCATGCATGCCCGCCCAGGTGCCGAACGCGCCCGCACCCACGATGGGCGCGCCATGCGGCGGCTCCAGTCCGAAGGCGCCGTAGGCCTGGTGGGCAAGGCTGGTGAGCCCCTTCAACGACTCGGGCGCAACGAACTCGGCCTCCTCGCGCAACTGCATGGCGCCGATCACCGTGGTCAGGTTCACGTTGCCGCAGCGCTCGCCGGTGCCGAGCAAAGTTCCTTGCACGTGTGCGACGCCGGCGAGAATGGCGGCGCGCGTGTTGGCAATGCCCAGGCCGCGGTCCGTGTGGCCGTGGAAGCCGAAGCGCGTGCCGGGGAAATTTCCGGCAGGAAAATTCGCGACCGGATACTTCTGGATGAGACCGCTCATCACCGAGGAGACCTCTTCCGGGCTGGCGCCGCCGGTGGTGTCGCAAATAACCATGCGGCTCACCTGCTGGCGCACGCACTGCTCGGTTAGCTCGCGGAAGTAATCGAGGCTGCGCTTGGCAAAATCCCCCTCCGCGGCCATGCCGTTCTCCCGCCGCCCGCAGCTCGCATCCATGGCGTGCTCCAGATCGACGATGACCTCGAGGCCATTCGATTGCAGGCAGTCGATGGTCTCGCGCGCCATGAGCAGACTTTCTTCCGGGGTGGTTTCGAGCGAGCGGGCCACATCGAGCAGGCGCGACTTGACCACCACCACGGCCACCGGCACACGGTCTTTGTGTTCGAGGATGAACTGCACGTCGGGCCAGTCCGCAACTTTCACCCCGCGCCCGCGCGTGCGCCCGAAGAGCGCGAGCTTCATCTGTCCGGTGTCGACGGTGCGCAGCGCCCGCGTCAGCTCGCCCACAAATTGATTGGCGCCGGCAAAGCCGATCTCGGCGTACCTCACGCCGAAGGCCGCCATGCGCTCCAGCAGCATCACCGCATTGGGCACGGAGATCTCGAGGTTCGGCTGCTGCAGCCCGTCGCGCAGGCTGGTGTCAAACAGTTCGACTTTTCTTGTCGCGCGCTCGCTCATGGTGTCCTGCAGATTACGCCAGCGGAAAGCCTGAACTCATTGCATCAATGGCCTTGTGAAAAGGCACGCCTGGTAGGTCAGGGCTGGTAGGTCAGGGCTGGTAGGTCAGGGCTTCAGCCCTGACTAACGAAGAGGCCGCATAACCACCGGGGCTTAAGCCCCTGAAGAATCCTGGCCGCTGCCTCCAGCCACTGACGCAATAAGTACTCGATCTTCATGATATCCCGGCAGCGAATTCCAGGCGAATGGAAGCCCGGGGTTCAGGATCGACCCCGCAAATACCGGATTAGGCCATACAGAAAACAGGTGGATGAGCTTACCAGAAAACTCTTGATTTTACGGACGCCTTTTCCGAATATTCTTCCTAATGGCCTACCCAAAGCTCCTCCTGGTATTTCTTCTGATGTCGCCGGCTGGCCGTGCACCTTGGGAGCAGGCGGCGGCGACGGCACCGATCAACAAGCAGGCGCACGCCAGCGGAGTCGTGCCAGATTTGAAAGAGCCGCCGGAGCCACGAACGCAGTCCCAAGAAGGTGCGTCTGTTCTGCAGAAGCCGAGCAGTGACACGGCTAAGGATTCCGGGAACGATGACGGAAAAGCAAACGGGGGTACCGGCACGTTGCGCGAAATACTGCTGTTCCCTGGTGTCCTCGCTTTCGTGGGGTCGTTGATTGCCGTGGCTGCAACCTACGGTATTTACCGCAGGACCCGTGCGCTCAGCAGCCAGCTGCCTGATCGCACCGTAAGAATTGAGGCACAGAAGCTCTTGCTGGAAATCAACAAGCAATTTTTATCAAACCCAGAATTACTCGCGATTTACGATGACGAATTCGACAAGCTGCCGAAGGATAGACAGGCGGATGCTAAACTCCGAGGGTCTCTACGCGCCATCGCATATATGAAAATTAACGTATTCGAAATTGTGTTCGCTATTCACCCCAGCGGTGCCGGAAACGGCCCGTGGAAAGCATATTTTGACGATACGGTCGCGAAATGCACCCTCGTCCGAAAGGAATTGCGGGAGAACGAGAGTCTTTACAACGAAGTTCTGACCGAAGCATTCAAACGCAGCGTGAAAGGCGCGCCTCAAGACAAGGCATACCCCGCATTGGTTGAATATAAGGAGAGGAATGGGACTGCAGCACAGGTCAATGGAGAATTAACCAAGAAACTAGACGCGCTCAAAGCTGCGCTGTCGGCTCCCCTTGACCCGAAAAATCCACTCGAGGACGCCATACGACGCATTGTCGTTGATCAGATGGCAAAGACTAGCAGTGAGGGAGGGGCAGCACCGGGAGCCAGCAAAGTCTGAGCCCATCTAATGCCGAATTCGAAGCGGAAACGCCGTCATTGGATTTGGCGGCCGGCCACGACCTCAGCACATATTACTCAGCTGAGACGGTGCCCCCGAGCCTGCCCTGAGCGCAGTCGAAGGGTCCCTCGTCCGCCGCGCCTGCTCGCCGTGGCGAGGCGGAGGGACCGGGGAGGGAAGCGCATCTCTCGCCAGACCACCCCGGCTGGGGTTGCCGGGGTAGACCTGCGTTTGCTTTGCGTTCCCTCACTCGCGTAGGACGACCTTCCAGGCTTCGGCCTCCTACTTCGCTGCGGCAAGCCCCTCAACCACGGCAGCAAACTTGTCGAGGACCTGCTTCGTGCCCTCCAGTTGACCGGTCTCGATTGCGTTCTGCATGGTTTCATTGCCAATGAAGGTGAGTTTCGTCCGGCCGTTTCCCAGATCCTCAAAGAGGGTCACGTCGTACGCACCTTCAATGGCCTCATGTTCGATTCCCAATTGCGCCGGCTCAACCCGGTTTCCCTTCGAATCGGCAAAGTACATGGAGGAAACGATCTTCTCGTGCAGAACAATCTCATGGTATTCGCCGGCATTCCAGAACTCCTGCCCATCCGGCGTTCGCATGCAGTAGAGAAATTTTCCTCCCACGCGAAAATCGATCTGGCAAAAAGGCGATGTAAAGCCCTTCGGCCCCCACCACTGCATCACATATTGCGGGTCTGTCCACGCTTTCCAAACCAATTCGCGTGGGGCATCAAAAACTCGTGTCACAACCATCCGCTCCGTCTCATTCACCGCGCTTTTTGTCATGTCGAACCTCCTCCTTCTTCATTTGCTTCACAACCACCTCCAGCTTGTCGAAACTCTCTTCCCAGAATCGGCGATAACTGATCGCCCAGTCGCTGACCGTCTTGATGGCCTGCGGCCTGAGCGTGCAAACACTCTCCCGTCCACGCTTGGCCTTGATCACGATCCGTGCCCGCACCAGGCAGGCAATATGCTTTGAGATCATCTGCTGCGAGAGGGCAAACGGCTCCGTCAATCCATGCACAGAGGCAGGCCCGTGGGCGAGCCGTTCGATCATCGCCCGGCGGGTGGGATCAGACAAAGCCGCAAAGGTTGTACCCAGGCGATCCACAACCATATGGTAGTGGATTTTCTAGAAATGTCAACTGGGAATTTCGCGATTCCTGATTTCTGGCGGGTGGCCCACGTCTCGAGCCCGCACGAAAGTGGGTGCCCCAGGTCTCGCCTTTGAGACCTGGGAAAGCAACGCCCTCTCTCGGCGGCGCCTGAAAACACGCAAAAACACGTCAATTTCGCGCCATTATTCGCCTGCATCCGACTGCATTCGTCCGCAGCGAAGCCGACGATTCCCGCCCGGGTGTTGGCCCAAAGCCCAGCCTTTTTGCGCCGCGAACATCGAACGGAGCGACTGTCCTGTTGCAGGCCAACCTCCTTACCCCAAAACGTCCGCTTAAAACATGATCTCCGGCGAACGCTAAAACACGACAGCGCTTCACAAACGCGGCCTTAAACGGGAACCGCTTCAGACCTTGCAAAGAAGGGGGGGCGTAGGTTTTGTATCAGGACACGACTTTAGTCAAGATTATTCACTTGACTAAGGGAGTGCCTTATGATGTCATCGTACCGTAAAGATGGCGAGAAGGGGCGAATCATGACCTTGATTGCTGGCATGGTATGCACTGACGGCATTGTCATGGCCGCTGATTCAGAGCAATCTGGATATTTCAGGAAATCCAATGTCCCAAAGCTGGAAAGCTGCCAAGCAGACGGGTTATTTGCGGCAGCACTGAGCGGCGGCAGTGTCAGCGGATGTTCGACCATTATCGGCGGCGCCGGGAACGGAGAACTGGCGGACTACGCCGCCCACAAGATTGTGCAGCACGCTCGCGATTGGACCAGCATGCAGGAAGCGGAAAGCAAGATAGAAGAAATCCTCAATGATATTTTTGGGAAGCGATTTCCCGTATACAAACCGGAGGACCTTAGTGAAATGAGGCTCCTGATTGCTGTAAAAGCGCCAGACCTAGAGAAGCCAAAATTATTTTCAAGTTACGGATCAACTCTTGTCGAAAGGCAAAAGTTTGTTCTTGGGTCCGGCACACTTGTCGATTTCATCCTCGATCAGACTTACGACAGCGCAATGACGACCGAAGATGGCGTCGCGGCTGCCCTGTCTTTGTTGCAAATTGCAAAGAAGTACGTTGATGGAGTAGGAGGCGATTCGAAGGTGGCTGTTCTACGCCACGATGCGAGCGTGAGTCAAAAGCCAGGATGGGAGATTCGCGATGAGGAATTTATCCTAGGACAACATGCGCAAATTGCAAATAAGTTGATGCTCGCGATGATGAGAACGAGAACGGATTCGGACGCCGTATGGCAGGCCAATCTCCAGAAATTTATGACGGAGATTTCTGACCTGAGACAGGAAAAGAAGAAGAGCGACGAGAAGATTGAGAAAATGTGGGCACGCTATCGGAAGATCGTCGAGGAAGAAGAGGAGAGAAAACGAAAAGAGGAAAGCAAAAAACTTCCATACTTGATTGAGGTTCCAGCTACGAATGTGTTCAAGAAAGAAGGAAACGTTTTTACGGGACAATTTGTTGCTAATGCTAAGGACCTAGGGGGTCTAGTCTTCAAAGATGACAAGATCCTCCCGACCGTATGAATGGGTTTCCCCACAGGTTTCACATCGGACAAGAAAGGGAAGCTCCACATCGGAGTTGCCAGTTGCTGTAGGCGCTTCTTGCACTTGTTGAAAGGCAATCGCCGCTTTGCAGGATTGAGTCTGACCTTTGCAGTGGACACCAATGAACGTCATGCTGTTAGCTCCTCGAACGTCACAGGGTCGGATGTGACCATGTGACGCAACGTATCAACGAATAGGTCTTTGGAGTTGCGGCGATTGAACCGAAATTCCATTTCCTGAAGATAGGCTTCAAGATGCTTTGCAGAAATTCTATGCCACGAGCCAATAATGCCGCGCTTCAAGAGCGAGAAAGCAGACTCGACTGTATTGGTATGAATTTCGCCGTCCACGTAAATTTTCGCCTTGTGTTTGATGGTCTTGTGCTTGGCAGTAAGCCCCGTTGCTTTCATTGCCGGAGGATAGGCGTTGAATTCATCGGTCACGATCACATCTACGTCTTCGCTGACATTGTCCTTGATGTACTGCGCCAGCGTTCCACTTTTGGCATCCTCTGCGTGAAAAAAGCGGGTTTCGCCGCCACGTTGACGAAGGCCGATAACAATTTGCTTTTTGCATTCAGGATGGCCGGGTTTGTGTTGATGACCGCGCTGGATTCCGCCGACGTAGGTTTCATCCATTTCGACCGTGCCATGCAACATCGATTTTTCCGTGGAAGCCATTGCAGCCCTGATCCTGTGGCAGAGATACCACGCTGTCTTGTAGGACACGCCAAGCGTTCGTTTGACCTGATTGGCGCTCATCCCCTTGCGGGCCTCACAGAGCAACAGAACGGCAAGAAACCATGTCGGGAGCGGAAGGTGCGTGTCATGGAAAATCGTTCCGCTCATCACCGTGAATTGGTACTCGCAGCCGACGCACTCGAAGCGGGCGTATTCCTTCATCCTCGACACGCGACGATCTTTGCAGCGCGGGCAGGCAACGCCTTCGGGCCAGCGCAGTCTCTCAAGCAGTTCGCGGCACTTCTCGTCAGTCGAAAACAGCGTATTGATCTCAGGGAGCGTCATGGTCGAACCTCGTAAATCGAAATCACCGATTCAGCGTGTACCCACCCAAAAGCTGGTCGCCAGCATTAAGCGGGATTTGCGTCGCGTTCTCGAATCCAAGATTTCGGAGAAACCGAAGAAAGGAAAAGAGTAACGATCAGCATGAGAGTATATTGCCAGATTCGTTACCCTTTGTCAAGTGAATAATCTTGACTTTAGTCGTGCCGCAATAGCCGCTAAGACGCTGGGGCTTTAGCCCCTGATGGACGTCTTCCAAACAGCAAAATCACGGTTCCTGGAACTTCAGGCGCAAACCACTAATCCGCCGGCGCGGGTGTCGGCTGCGTGAGCGGCGCCGCGCCCATCTCCTGGTCCTTGTACTGGAGCTCATAGAGCTTCCAGTAGAGCCCGCGCTGGGCGAGCAATTCCTGGTGCGATCCCATCTCGCGCAGCTGGCCCTTGTGCATGACGAGAATGGTCTCGGCCCTTTGCACGGTTGAGAGGCGATGCGCGATCAGCACGCTGGTGCGCCCTTCGACCATGCGCTCGAGAGCGGAGCGGATGCGCAGCTCGGTGTCGGTGTCCACGCTCGAAGTGGCCTCGTCGAGGATGAGGATGCGCGGGTTGTAGGCCAGGGCGCGCGCAAAGTTAATGAGCTGCTTCTGGCCGGTGGAGAGCGAGTTGCCGCGCTCGCGTACGGGCTCGTCGAATTGTTTAGGCAGGGTCTCGATGAAGTCGAGAACGTTCACGTCGCGCGCGGCGCGCCGCATCTCCTCGGCGCCGATGCGCTCATTGCCCAGGCGGATGTTCTCGCCGATGGTGCCGGTGAAGAGGAACGGGTCCTGCAGGACGACGGCGAAATGCTCGCGCAGCCGCCTGAGGTCGTGGTCGCGCAGATCGACTCCGTCCACCAGGATGCGGCCGGCGGTGACGTCGTAGAAACGCATCAGCAGGCTGGTGAGCGTGGTTTTGCCCGCGCCCGTGTGGCCCACGATGGCGACCGTCTGGCCGGGCTCGATGGTGAAGGAGACGTCTTTCAAAATCCATTCGATGCCGGGGATCGCGGCGAGAGCGGCGGCATCGGGTGCAGGGGAAGTGGGCGCTTTGGAAGGGCTCGGCTTTAGCCGTGCCACTGGTTGGGCGTTTGCGTTGCCGGGCTTTAGCCCCGGAGGTCCAGTTTCTCGCCCAGATCGCATTCCCTCGGCGGCTAAAGCCGAATCTTCTCCTTGCGCTTCATTGGCACGACTGAAGTCGTGCCCTTTCACAGCGGCGGCGACGGCCGCCTTCTGCTCGTCGGTGAGCTTCTGATAGGTGAACCAGACGTGGTCGAACTGGATGCGATTCGACGCGTCGCCTAAAAGCGGATGCGCGGGGCTCACGATCTCCGGCGCCGTATCGAGCAGCTTGTAGATGCGCTCGCAGGCGGCCATGGCTGCCTGCAGGATGTTGTATTTGTCGCTCAGGTCCTGAATCGGCCGCCAGAAGCGCTGCGAATACTGGATGAACATGGCCAGCATGCCGATGGTGACCGATCCGCGCGCCAGCACGCTGAAGCCGCCGCGCCATACCACGATGGCGATGGCAACCGAGGAAAGAATGTCGACGGCGGGGTAATAGAGGGCGTAGGCAAAGATGGTGTCTTTGAAGGCCACCATGTGCTGCCGGTTGACCTCGGAGAAGTCAGTAAACGCGCGTTTCTCGCGATTGAAGAGCTGCACCACGCTCATGCCCGAGATGTGCTCCTGGGTGAAGCTGTTGATGCGGGCAATGGCGGCGCGCACGCGGCGATAGCTCTCGCGCACGTGGTCGCGGAAGATGCGGGTGACGATGAAGATGACGGGCAGGACGGAGAAAGCGAGCAGCGCCAGCCACCAGCGGATGGCGAGCATGACGCCGGCCATGATGGTGAGCATGAAGAAGTCGTTGACGATGGCGAGAATGCCGTCGGTGAACATGTCGTTGACGGCGTCCACGTCGGAGGTGAGGCGCGTGACCAGCCGGCCCACGGCGTGCACATCGAAGAAGCCCACGTGCATGCGCTGCATGTGGCGGAAGATGTCGCGGCGCAGGTCGAACATGATCTTCTGGCCCGTCCACTGCATGAGATAGACCTGAACAATTTCGAAGAGATAGCCGACGAGGATGATGGCGAAAAAGATGCCGGCGAGCCAGGAGATGCCGCGCCAGGGATCGGCGGGCAAGAAGTGCGCCAGCGGGCTTGAGCGGTCGATCCATCGGGCGACCATGCTGTTGGCGTCCTGGCTGGCGGAGCCGGGAGCAAGATAGCGGTCGATGGCGACCATGACCAGGATGGGTCCGGCCACGTCGCAGAGAGACTTGATGCAGACGGCGAGCGAAGAGACGGCGGCATCAAGCCAGTAGGGGCGCACGTAGCGGGCGAGCCGACGCATGAGGCGCGCGTCGTAGACCTTGCCCACCACGGGGTCTTCATCGGGCTTGCGCCCGGAATCGGATCTGGAATCGGAGCTGGAATCGGATCTCGATTCGGACCTGGGCGCGGACTTGTCACGGCCCGACCTCTCGGGGCCGGCGTTGCGGGTCTTGTTTTTCTCGTCGTCCGCCATCGGGTGAGGGGTCGCGCCTTCCCTTTTCATTGTACGGGGAAGTCCGCTTCCAGGCCGTCTTCCGAGGGTCGGATGCCGGCCTATGGCAGTAGAGATGAGCAGCCTGCGGCTCGCGCCGCAAAATGGTCCTCCGACCGCGCAATTCATATCGGAATCCGGCGGCGCCAGATTCCCGGAGCTCGGGAGCCCGAAATGGATTGACATTGCGCATTGCATCTGCTGCAATGCGGAAAAACAAGACATAGCCCAACTTTGCCGCACAGCCTTCCCCAGCCAGCACTCATTCCCCGGCGAAATCGAGCCAAGGCTCTGCTTTCGATGGGCTGCGTCCGCGACCTGCAAACTTGTAGGTAGGCTCTTTATTTTGAGCCTGTTGAGAGCAGGCGCAACGGGCGCACCAGCGCATGTGCAAGGAGCGCGAATGGGCAATCGAATCCCGGCTCATCTTTGCCTGCGCCTCCGCGGGACCCGCGCCATGAGCGCAGCCCAGGATAACCGCGGTTTGCCGAGCCGCCCACGCTGAGCACTCGCCTTTGTTTACCGTTTCTCTTGGCTCCCATTTCCGCGGCAATCGATAGAGGTGACGTGCAAATGCCGACTCCGATCACGCGACTGGTTGTGTTGATGCTCGAGAACAGGTCGTTCGACCACATGCTCGGATTCCTTAAACAAACCAATCCCGCCATCAACGGCCTGAATGGCAACGAGTGGAATTATCCGGCTGCAGAAGGCCAGGCCAATATCACGGTGAGCAACGACGCCGGAGATGTTGAGGATCTCAACCCCGATCCGAACCACGAATTCGCACACGTCACTTTGCAAATTTCCAGCACCGGCGACCCGGTTGGCAATCCCGATATGAAGGGGTTCGTGCGCGATTACTTTTCGGACTGCAACGACGCGGCCCATGCCGCGGGCATCATGAAATGCTTCTCTCCGCAGACGCTGCCGATCCTTTCCACGCTGGCCACGCAATACGGGGTCTGCGATCGGTGGTTCTCGTCCGTGCCCGGCTCGACAATCCCCAACCGGCTGTTCGTTCACGCCGCCAGTTCTGCGGGCTCGCTCACGCAGGATGCCATCGCCGCCCCCTTTGCCGTGCACACCATCTTTGAGAGCTTCGACGACACCACGCCGCACGACTTCGCTATCTACACCGCCGGTTCCTCCATCCTTTACGCCAATAAGTATCTTCTCCAGAACATGGACAAATTCCATGACTATGCAAACTTCCAGGTTGACGCCACCAGCGGCAATCTTCCCGCATACACCTTCATTGAGCCGGCCTATGACGACGACGGCGAAGGGATGTTCGCCGCCAGCCAGCATCCCGATTTTCCCGTCGATCGCGGCGAAGGACTCATTCGCGACATTTACAACGCCCTCACCAAGAGCCCCGACTGGAAGAGCACGCTCTTCCTCATCCTCTACGACGAGCACGGCGGAATCTTCGATCACGTCGCGCCGCCCGTCCTCACGCGCAATCCCGCCTACAACAATCTTCCCGACGTCGAGCACTCCGGCCCGCCCGACGTATTCGACTTCACGCGTCTCGGCGTCCGCGTTCCCGCGGTCTTTATCTCGCCGTGCATCCCGCCCAACACGGTGATCAGCGACCAGAACTATGACCACTGCTCCGTGGTCTCCACCGTTCGCAAATTGTTTTGCAATCCGGCCAGCCAGCCGCTGAACTGGCGCGAAGCCCAGGCGGCGACCTTCGAAAACGTACTCACGCTGACCGGAGCCGACATCCGCACTGACGTGGTCAACCTGCCCGATCCCGATACCTCTGCCGGTGTCGATATCAGCGCGGCTGCGCAGGCGCCCATTCCCCGCTCCCCAACCGATCTCACGGTGCTCATGGCGGGCGCCATGCAGTATACGCTCCAGCAGCAAGGCATTCAGCCGCCCGGCGATTACACCACTCTCACCAACTCCACGCAGGTGTGCGCTTACCTGAAACAGGCGCTGCAAGCCCTGCAAAACGCGGCGGGGGGTGGACAATGACCCGGCTTCTGCGCACTCGCAATCTTCCGGGAATGGTCGCGACGGGCCTGATGCTTGCTGCCGCATCCATTTCCCATGCGCAAACCTACGCGAGCTGCAAGGGCTTCTCCGAACCCCTTTCCAAAAACAATCTGCATTTCAAAATCGACTGTCTTGAAGCGTGGTTTTCTGAAGACCCTGCGCATCTCACGTTTTCCGGCATGCCTCCCGGAAACGGCATGGCCTTTGGCGGAGTGCTCGAACAGAACAACCATTATGTTTCGCCGTTCTCGCTGCCCGCCGGGCCCGGCGCCATTCCCGGCCTGTCGAATCCCGAGCCGCTGGACTACACCACCGGCAAGCTTCCTTCGGTTGCAGACGGCTCGCTGTGGAGCGCCGACGGACGTCTCGCCGCCGTCTTCTCCACCAACGGAAGCTGGGCCACCATCGGCACCCTCACCGTGATGTCCAAGGGCTACAAAGACGGCCACCGCACTGACCACGCGGGTGTCCAGATCGGCTGCAACAGGCTCGGCCCCTTGTGTACCAAGCAGATTTTCGGCCTGCATTTCGAAGCCTCGCACCGCAGTCTTGAGACCATTTCGTTCTATGGCCTTGGTCCCGATTCGCCGACGGTCAAATACGTCTTTCACCAGAACGATACTTTCGCATCCATCCGCGCCGCGCTTCCCCTCACCGACTGGCTCACCGTCGAGTCGGGCGCGGAGTTCCGCCTCACCAGCCTTCCGCCCATCACCGCGTCCAACTCCGTCAACGGGAACTTCACCGCCGCAACCGTTCCCGGCCTTGCTTCGCAGCCCGGCTTTGGTCACTATCACATCGCGCTGCGCACCAGTCCCATCGCGATTCTGTCGCCCCGGACAGACGACCAGGACGACAACCATACCGGGCCCCTGATGAAGCCGTACGTCCAGTTCACCTTCAACAACAGCGCGGAGTATCACTGGTATTCCGCCCCTGAGCATTCAGCCTCATCGTTCCAGCAATTCGTCGAAGACTCGGACGAAAATATCCAGCTGGGCACGCGGGTGCGCCATTTCGTGCAGGTTGGCGACGCGAAAACCGGCGCCGGGCACTTCTGGGATTCCATACTCGCCAAAACCTGCGGCGATAAGAACATCGACTGGTCCAAACCAGCCGACTACGTGCTCAAGGTGCGCCAACCCTGCGGCTTCGGAGACCTCGATCTGGTTTCCCATATCGCCGCCTCCAGAACCGGGCCCGGTTCGACGGTCCCGTTTTATCTCCAGCCCACGGTCGGCGGCTCCGATATCGACTCCCGGCTCGGCTTGCGCGCCTGGCCCGACTATCGCTTTCGCGCCCCCGATGCTGTCTTCGTTCAGACCAACTACATTCTGCCCCTTTACAACATCCTGGTCTTCTACGACGCCGGAACGGTCGGATCCACTTTCTCCAGCCTCTCCTTCGCCGGCCTTCGCCAGGATGCAGGCGTAGGCGTCGCCTTGTCGCTCCAGGGCCATATCGCCGCTCAGGGATTTCTCGCCCTGGGCGCGGGTCACGGCCCCACCTTCGGCTACAACTTCACCAAGTTCTTCTGAAATTCTGAAACGCGCTTTTTTTAAAATCCGGGAATAATTTTTTCTTTTATATGCCTTGACACGTATATGCCTGTTAAGGTATATACGAAGAGTGATGGAATCCGCCTTCGAGATCCTGGCCGAGCCCAACCGCCGCGCCATCCTGAGCCTGCTGGTCCCGGCAGAGCAATCGGTGGGCGAAATCGAGCGCCGCCTGCGCATGCCGCAGCCCGCCGTTTCCAAGCATCTGCGCGTGCTGCGCGAGGCCGGCTTCGTCGAAGCCACGGTGGATGCGCAGCGCCGGCTCTACCGGCTCAAACCGGAGCCCCTGAAGGAAGTGGATGCGTGGCTGGCCCCGTTCCGGCGCTTTTGGGAAGCGCACATCGATGCGCTCGAGCGCCATCTCGATCGCATGGGCGAATCCCCGAAATCCCCCGCGCCGAAATCGCCCGCGCAAGCGGCAAAGAAGGCGAGGAAGACAAAGAGAAGGCGTCCGCGGGGCAAACCACTCACACGGCGAGGGCCGCGTACCTGAGCCAATCTGCAAACAGGGCCGCGCACGCGGCCCCCAGGAGAAACGAGATGAAAATCAAATTGATGAGTGTGTACGTCGACGACCAGGAAAAGGCCTTGCACTTCTATACCGAAGTGCTGGGCTTCCAGAAGAAGGCCGACTTCAGCAACGGGCCGTATCGCTGGCTCACCGTGGCCTCGCCGGAAGAGCCGGAGGGAACGGAGCTGCAGCTGGCCCTCAACACGAACCCCGCGGCCAAAACGTATCAGCAGGCGCTGTTTGCGCAGAGCCAGCCCGCAGCCATGTTCTTCACCGACGATCTCGAGGCCGATTACGAGCGCATGAAAGCGCGCGGCGCCGCGTTCACCCAGCCGCCCAAGGACGTGACCGCCTCGAAGATCGCCATGGTGAACGACACCTGCGGCAACCTCATTCAGCTCACGCAACTGATGTGGAAGTGCTGACCTTCCCAGTGGAGAAGATGATGAGCCAGAGCACGCAGTACGCACCGGGCGAGGCAAGCGGGGCCCGGGTGCTCAAAGACGGTGAGAAGTGGACGCTCATTCTCACGCGCGAGCTGCGCCATCCGCCCCAAAAAGTGTGGCAGGCGCTCACCCATCCCCAGCACTTGCGCGAGTGGGCGCCGTTTGAGGCCGATGCAAACCTGGGCGCGGCCGGAGCGCGGGTGAAGCTCACCTGGTCAGGAACGGGAAATGTTTCCGACGCAAGAGTGACGCGCGCCGAGGCGCCCCGCGTGCTTGAATACCACGATCTGCGCTGGGAGCTTGAGCCGATTGGCGGCCAGTGGACCCGGCTGACGCTGTGGCACGCCATCGATCGCCGCTTCGTGGCCTGGGGCGCCGCGGGCTGGCACATCGCCTTCGACGTTCTGGACCGGCTGCTCGCGGATGAGCCCATCGGCCGCATCGCCGGCGCCGACGTCATGAAGTACGCGGGCTGGCGCCGGCTGGTGGCCGAGTATGCCGAGCAGTTCGGCGCCGAGCCGCCCAACCAGCCGCCGAAAGCGGCGCAGGAACCTTGAATCGAGGAGAAACCCCATGAACTGGAACAAGTGGATGCGGCAGACGCACCGCTGGCTTTCCGTGGTCTTTACGGCGGTCGTGCTCGCCAACGGCATCGCCGTGGCCATGAAGAAGTATACGAATTCCATGGGGCTCTCCGCGGTGGGCACGCTCGCCCTGCTCTTTTTGAGCGGCGCGTACTTGTTCGTGCTGCCTTATGCGGCCAGGTGGCGCAGCGGACGGCGCGCGGGGTGAATGGCGGGCGGCCTCGAAACGCCGACGACGCTAAATCAAGTTGCAGACTGCGCGATGCGCATCTACGTTAGTTGCGAGGGTTGGAGGTCGACATGAAGAGCTTGGTCCCGGCGGAATCGGCTTCCGCGCAAATCGACGCGAAGATCAACGAATTGGGCGGCTGGCGAGGGAAGACGCTCGCCCTGGTGCGCCGGATCATTCGGGCAGCGGACCCGGAGATCGAAGAAGAGTGGAAGTGGGCCAAGCCGTCGTCGCCGGGCGTTCCGGTCTGGTCGCATGGCGGCATAGTGTGCACGGGTGAGACCTACAAGGATCACGTCAAGCTGACCTTTGCCAAGGGCGCTTCGCTGCCCGACCCGGCGCGGCTGTTCAACTCCAGCCTTGAAGGCAATGTGCGGCGCGCGATCGACATTCACGAAGGCGACAAGATCGACGAAGCGGCGTTGAAGAATCTCATCCGCGCGGCCGTGGCGGCGAATCTGAAGAGCAAGCGCAAGTAAGCGAGTCAGCAAGTCAGCGAGTTAGCGAGTTGGCAAGTTAGCAAGTTGGCAAGCCAGCGAGTTGAAGAACTGGGGCGAGTTGGCGAAGACGCCTTCCCTTGCCGCAACCAGCGCAGAATTGATGGAGCAACCGCGATTGCAGATCATTTGCCGCTTTTCAGGCAGGATGGGGACTAAGGGGACAGGGGTCAGGGGTCAGGGATCAGGGGACCGAGGGAGCGAGGGACCTTCAGCTTGGTCACGGCTTCTTTCTGGGCGCGGCGCCGATCGCCGGCTGCGGCGGAGGCGTGGGCAACTGCGAGCGCAGCAGATCGAGCGCGGCCGGCGGCAGCGGTTTGTCGGCGACGGAGAGGAGCAGCGAGACCTGCCAGATCTGAGTATCGGAGAGGACCATCCTGAAGGACGGCATGCCGGTGAGGCGGATGCCGTTGGCCACCTTCCAGTAGGTTTCGCCCACGGGATCGTCGCTGACGCCCACGACGTCGCTGTGCTGGTGTCTTTCCCAGAGCGGTGGAGCGCCTGGGAACATGTGCGGGCCGAAGGTCGAGGGCTCGGAGTGGAATCCGTGGCAGGCGGCGCACTGCAGGCGATAGATTTCTGCGCCGGCGACGAGCGTGGCTTCGTCGGCGGTGATGGGCGCGGTGGCGGGCGCCTCGCGGGCGATGCGGGCGTCAAGGGCCACGTGGGTGAGACGGCGCTCGAGGGGGAGGGGCGAGTCGGCAACGGCCACAGGGGGATGGCCCCAATAGAACCAGGCGACGAGCGCCACGGGTGCGAGGATGAAACCGACGATCAAGCCGAGCACGAAACGGCTCATACGGAAGAAGCCTCCGGAGAAACAGCATGGTGCAAGGCCATGGTAACAGGAGGCTCATCGCTTGCCCTGCCGCTCTTGCGCCGTTGCCGCGCAGGTGTTTCCGGGATAAGCTGAGACAATTCCGGAAGCCTCCCCCAAGCAGTTTTCGCGCAGAGATGAAACGGTTGGAGCGCGAACGACACCACTGAAGCAAGAGCCGCGCCGGGCCGTTGGAGAGCCGCGTCCAGGTTGCGAAAGCGGGACGAGCGGCCGCGCGCGCAGAAAGAAAGGAAGACGCCATGACGGTTGCAACCAAGACAAGCCACGCGAAGACAAAGCAGGCGAAGAACGGCCGGTCAAATTCCGCGCAGGGTGCCAGGCGGGGGACCGCGCAAGGGACCGGGCAGAGGACCAAGCCTGCCCCGGTCGATCACTCCAAGATGAGGCTGGGGCGCAAGGCCATCAAGACCGACAGCCGCACGCTGCAGCTGAGCCGCTACCTGACGCCGGCGCTCAAGCCGCCGCCGGCCACGTGCGACTGGACCAAGGGCATCACCAGCTGGGGCATGATGCTGAACGGTCCCGAACCGGGCGAACCGCAGTTTCCCAACGGCCTGGGCGACTGCACCATTGCCGGCGTGGGTCACGCCATCCAGGTGTGGACGGCGAACAACGGCGCCATGGTGACGGTGCCTGACGCAACCATCCTGAACTATTACGAGCAGTGGGACGGCTACGTGCTCGGCAATGCCAGCACGGACCGGGGCGGCGTGGAGCTGGACGTGCTGAACGACTGGCAGAAGAACGGCTTCGGCGGCAATCCGCTGCTGGCGTTCGTCGATCCCAAGGCGGCCAATCTGACTGAGGTGCGGCAGTCGATCGCGCTCTTCGGCGGCGTCTACATCGGGTTGTCGCTGCCAATCACGGCGCAGACGCAGGAGGTTTGGGACGTGGTGCCCAATGGCGGCGCGAACGCCACGCCGGGAAGCTGGGGCGGCCATTGCGTGTTTGTGCCCAAGTACGACCAGAAGACCTTCACCTGCATCACCTGGGGGCAGTTGAAGACCATGACCGTAGCCTTCTGGAACAAGTACTGCGACGAGGCGCATACGCTGCTCGCGCCGGCGTGGATTTCTTCCAAAGGGTCGCCCAACGGATTCAACCTGGCGCAGCTGAAGGCCGATCTCGCGGCCATTGTGTAAAGGGAGCGCGCGCCCATTGGCGGGGAGGCGCGTCCAATGAGGAGCGAGTCAAGCGCAGACTGAAAACGCGGCAGGGTCCGGGATGGTTTAATACCAGAGGGGAGACCCTGCACGCTCAAATGTCTGCGCGAGCGGACGCGCTTGCCGTGCTCCCATGGAGGAATCCCGAGAACGATGTTTTCTTTTCGCCGTCCCTGGCACTTTGGCCATCGCCCTGCCTCCAACAGTTCCATCGCAAGCAGCCGGCTTGCGGTTTTCCCTCCCTCGGTTGGCCGCGTAAGGCGCATGGGGGCAAGAATCGCACTGACTTTGGCGCCGGTGCTGCTGGTTGCGGCCATCCCAGCGGCGCGGGCGCAGGACGCGAGCCCTGGCTCGAGCATGGACGCAAACAGCGCGCCGCCCGCGCAGACGGCCGGGCAGAGCGATTCCAATCAGGACCAGACGGGGCAGGCGGCGCAGGAAACGCCGGCGCAGATCAGCGTGCAGGAACGCATCCGGCAGCGGCGCGCGCAGCGCCGGGCGACGGCGATTCACGATGCCTACGATCACATGTTCGAGTCCTACGCCGGGATGGGATACCTGCGCTTTCAGCCCGGCCCCAGCCTGCAGCGGACCACGTTTTACGGCTGGAACACGGGACTCACGCGCTATTACAGCGAGCGCTTCGGCGTGGACATCGATGCGCGCGGATACTACGGCATTGCCTTTACGGGACTGCAGTTTCCCACCGGGACGAGCTCGGGCACCAACGCCACAGACACGCGGCCCAAGATCAGCGTTTACAACGTACTCGGCGGGCCCACGTACCGGTTTTACATTCAGCCGAAGTTCTCCATCTCCGGCCGCGTGCTGGGCGGGTTTGCGCTGGGGGATTTCTCCGGCGACACCAACGGCTTTGGCTCAACCTACTTCGGCATTTGGCCGGATGGGGTCACGTATGCCGGCGCGGGCAGCCTGATCGGGCAGCTCAATATCAGTCCCGGACTGAGCCTGCGGCTGACGGGAGAAGACTACGTCACCGGCTTCGGCTCGACCACGCAGAACAGCTTCGGCTTTACCACCGGGCTCGTGTACCGGTTCGGAAAGCAGTGAAAACAAGCAAGTCAGCAAGTTAGCAAGTCAGCGTGCGCTTCGCGCGCGGTTGCGGGTTGCCGAGCGCGGCGCGTAATCACAAAAATTCTGCATGACGGTACGACACGGCCAGTGTTAAAAGTTTATAGTTTGGAGCTTGGATTAATCCGGCCGCAATGCATGCAGCCGGTTGAGTCGCGTGTCCAAAGGAGGCTTCCTGCCATGATGAACGGGATTTCACGCCGTAATTTTCTTCGCTCGGGCGCGCTGGCCGCGGGGGTCGCCGTGGCCGGGGCGGCGGCGTCCGCAGCCGAGGCCGTGCCGGAAAGTGGCAAGCCTGCACCCATCAAGCTGGGGCTGGCCAGCTATACCTTCCGCAACTTCACGCGGGCGCAGACCATTGGAGCAATGCAGCAGCTTGGCCTCGGCGACATCAACTGCAAGGACGCTCGGGATCACCTGCCCATGGATGCGGCGGGCGAAGCCACGGCGCTGGCCGATTACGCGGCCAACGGCATCCGGGTGCATGCGGTGGGCACGGTGAGTTTCACCAAGGACGAGGACGATGATATCCGCGCGAAGTTCGAGTACGCCAGGCGCGCGGGGGTGGGTGTGATTGTGGCCGGCGACCCGGCGGTGACCACGCTGCCGCGCCTCGAAAAATTCGTAAAGGAGTACGACATTCGCATCGCCATTCACAACCACGGGCCGGAGGACAAGATCTGGCCTTCGCCTTACGACGTGCTGAAGGCGGTTGCGAACATGGATCCGCGGCTGGGCTGCTGCATCGATATCGGGCATGCGTGCCGCGCCGGCGCCAATGTGCCGCAGGCGATTCGCGACGCGGGGCCGCGGCTCTTCAACATGCACGCCAAGGACCTGTCGGATCTCTCGAACAAGGATAGCCAGGTGGCCGTGGGCGAAGGGCTGATGCCGATGCGCGCCATCTTCGATTCGCTGATTGCCATTGACTACCAGGGATATGTGGATCTCGAGTACGAGATTCACGCCGACGACCCCATGCCGGGCGTGATCGAGAGCTTCGCCTTTATGCGCGGTGTGCTCAGAGGGATGGGATATCTCAACGTAGCGAGTTAGCGGGTGGGCGAGTTAGCGAGTTGGCGAGTTAGCGTCCGCAGTCGCGGACGTTCGCGGGTTAGCAGGTTTGCGGGGCTGGTGCTTTCCCACCGTTTCGGCAAAGAGCGCTGTAGGAATGAGGCGCGGGGCGGAATTAGCGGAATCAGCGGAGTTGGCGGGGCTAGCGGAGTTAGCGAGTGAGCAGGTTCGCAAGTTTGCGGGGCTGGTGCTTTCCCACGCTTTCGACAACGAGCGCCGAAGGGATGGAGCACGGTTTTCGTGGCCAATTGAGGCTGGTGGTTTCCCACCCTAAACGCAAAGTGCGCGTTTAGGATGGGGCACCCGGCTGACTTGCTGACTTGCTGACTCGCTGACTAGCTGACTCGCTGACTAGCTGCATCACTGCCTCGGCTTCTGGAATTCCCAGTAGAACCCCACCCCCGCGAGGGCGCCGCCGCCGGCCATGAGGCCGATGCCGCCATTGTGGAGGCCGCCGCAGATTTGGCCATTGTCGGTCTTGCAGTGCTGATCGGCGACGGTGAAGGCGGCCGCGCCGCCGCCAAGCGCCACCATGCCGAGAATCGCCATGGTCTTGCCCAGGGTGTGGTGCGGGCCCTGGGTATGCGCGGGCGCGGAGAAGGTCTGCGCGGGAGCGCTCTGCTGCCCGGCGGCCGAGGGCGAGTTGGAGTCGCTGAAGGGACTGGCGAGCGAAGCCTGCTCCGCAACGGGAACAGGAGCGGAGATTGGCGGCGCCGGTTGCGCCTGGGCTGAAGCCGCGGGCTGCGCCGGAGCGATCTGGGTTTGGGCCGAGGCCGGAACGGCCACGGCGGCGAAGGCCAGGGCAAGCGCCGAGGGAACGAAAGCGATGCCGCAGCGCCGGGCGAGCTGGCCAAAGCGGGACGATGACGAAACGGGAAGCGATTTCATTGAGCGGACTCCTTTTTGCGTGAGTTGAGGAAAAAGCTGAGAGCGCAGGTTCCCCCCTGGGGCCTGTCGGCTGCGCTCTCAAAAGGGCTTTTGTTCTCTATTGCGCAAGCCAGGGGAAAAGCGGCTCAGGGATTTTAAAAATATTTTTGAATAGGGGCGGGAGAGCGGGTCGGCAAGTCGGCAAGTCAGCGAGTCAGCAAGCCGGCAGGCAGGCGGGGTTGGCGGGGCTGGTGGGGCTGGTGGGGTTGGGCAGGGTTATTGCGGGATCATGCCGATGCTTTTGAGCCAGGTCTCGACCAGGGCGGGCCAGCCGGTGATGGGCAGGGGAGTGCGACGCAGGCCGAAGGCATGATTGCCATGGGCGTAGATGTGCATCTCCGCGGAGACGCCGGCCTGCTTGAGGGCGAGAAAGTAGGCGACGGAGTCGTAGGCGCTGTCGATGTGGTCGTCTTCGGCCTGGAGGAGAAATGTGGGCGGCGTCTGCGCCGTGACGCGCAGCTCGGGGTTAAGGGCGACGTTGGGGTTGGCAAGGTCTTGAGGAGAGGACGGAAGGAGAGCGAATTTTTTCGTGCCTTGCGCGGCGTCATACTCGGCGGCCGCGAGCGAGAGATGGCCGGGATAGATGGCCACGGCAAAATCGGGACGGCAGCTTACCTGGTCGGCGGCATCGACGGGCTCGTAGATGCGGTGCGCGAACTCGTTGCTCGTAGCCGCCACCAGGTCGCCGCCGGCAGAAAAGCCGAGCACGCCGATTTTGTGCGGGTCGATGTGCCACTCGGCGGCGTGGAAGCGGACCAGGCCCAGGGTGCGCTGCGCGTCTTCAAGCGCCATGGGCGACTCAGGGTACGGGCCGGATTTGGGGTAGGGGCCGACGTCGGTGACGCGGTACTTGAGCAGCACACAGGTGATGCCGCGCGTGATGAGCCAGTCGCAGACCTCGGTGCCCTCGAGATCGATGGCCAGAATCTGGAAGCCGCCGCCGGGAAAGACCACGACAGCCGCTCCGGTATTGACAGCCGTTCCCGTATTGACAGCCGCTCCGGTATCGACAGCCGCTCCGGTGTTATTGCCGGCGGGCGCGTAGATGGTCATGGTCGGCACGGTGACGTTGCTGATGCCGGTGACGGTCTTGCCGGCGACGTGGAAGGTTGGATCGATGGTGGTGCGTTCCGGCCCTTTGACCGGCTGCGGATCGGGCGCCGCGCCGGGCCAGATGGGCGCCTGGGTGTGGCCGGGTGAGGGCTGCCAGGCGGGCTGCTGGGCGGGCAGGCAAGCGGAAAAACAGAGGACGCCGGATAGAAGGACGGAAGGCCTCATCGAAGTCGCGCTCACGCGAGCCCTCAGGATAATATGGCTGGGCGGCTGCAGGATTGGCTACTTGTGCGCGGCGTAATTGGCGGCGCCAAGCAGGTGCAGCGAAACGTAGGGCTCCTCGCCGAGAACCCAGCTGTCGTGGCCGGGCTCGATGAAGAAGATGTCGCCGGGCCTCAACTCGAAGATGCGGCCGTCGTCCATGGCCGCGGTCGCGCGGCCGGAAACGACGATGCCCACGTGCTCCACGTCGCAGCTCTTCTTGCCCAGCGCGCGGCCCACGTGCTCCGACCATTTCCAGCCGGGCTCGTAGGTGGCGCGGCCAATGGTCATGCCGCCAATGTGCACCAGCTCGAATTTGCCCTTGGCGAAGGTGCGGACTTCGTCGGGAATTTCGAAGCGCTTGAGGATGACGTCGTACAGGACAGACCTCCTTTGGTTGTGAGGCCTCTTCACTGCAAAATCGGAATCCCCGCGATGCGCTTTTGCCACTCCGCGGGGCCGGTGACGTGGACGCTCGTGCCCTTGCTGTCAACGGCGACGGTGACGGGCATCTCGTGCACGTCGAATTCATAAATCGCCTCCATGCCCAGGTCTTCAAAGGCCAGCAGGCGCGAGCCGCGGATGGCCTTGGCGACGAGATACGCCGCGCCCCCGATGGCGATGAGATAGACGGCGCCAAACTCGCGGATGGCTTCGACGGTTGCGGGGCCGCGCTCGGCCTTGCCGATCATGCCCAGCAGGCCGGTGCGCTCGAGCATGAGGCGCGTGAACTTGTCCATGCGCGTGGCCGTCGTGGGTCCGGCCGGGCCCACGACTTCATCGCGCACGGGATCGACGGGGCCGACGTAGTAGATGAAGCGGCCGGTGAAATCGACGGGAAGCTTTTCGCCGCGGTTGAGCATCTCGGCCATGCGCTTGTGCGCCGCATCGCGGCCGGTGAGCAGCTTGCCGCTGAGCAGAAGCACTTCGCCGGGTTTCCACGTGGCAACTTCTTCGCGCGTGACCGTGCCGAGGTTCACGCGGCGCGCGCCGGAGACATCGTAAGTGAGCTTGGGCCAGGCGTCGAGATCGGGCGGGTCGAGGAAGACGGGGCCGGAGCCGTCGAGCACGATGTGCGCGTGGCGTGTGGCCGCGCAGTTGGGGATCATCGCCACGGGAAGATTGGCGGCGTGAGTCGGGCAGTCAAGCACCTTCACGTCAAGCACGGTGGTAAGGCCGCCGAGTCCCTGCGCGCCGATGCCGAGGCGGTTGACCTTGTCGTAGAGCTCGACGCGGAGTTTTTCCGCCGTGGTTTTGGGGCCGCGGGCGATGAGTTCCTGGATGTCGATGGGGTCCATGAGGGACTGCTTAGCGAGGAGCATGGCTTTCTCTGCCGTGCCGCCGATGCCGATGCCGAGCATGCCGGGCGGGCACCATCCGGCG
>JASHOQ010000136.1 GCA_030041045.1 Acidobacteriaceae bacterium | reverse complement strand
CGTGGATGCGGAAGGCGGCGCGCGCCCGGTACGACTGACGGCCGAAGACCTCACCCGCCTGCTGGTGAACCTGGTAAAGAATGCCGCCGAGGCCATCCCGCGCGCGGCCGGTCCGGGTCACATCCAAATCAGCCTGCGCGAGTGCGGCCAGGCCAACGGCGCTTCCGCATCGATTTTGCTGGCGGTCGAGGATAACGGCCCCGGCATACCCGCGGAGGTCTTGGGGAGGGTCTTCGACTCGGGATTCACCACGCACGCGCGCCACTCCGCGGCGGGCAGCTGGCCGGTTCTGCATCGGGGACTGGGCCTGGCCATCGCCCGCTCCCTGGTCGAGGCCGCGGGCGGGCGCATTACGGCTTCGAACCGCCAGCAGGGAGGGGCGCGCATTGCCCTCGAGCTGCCGGTACGCGCGGCTTGAGGGCTGGCGCCGCTCAGCCGCAGAAGTTCACACAACTGAAGTGGGAGGCGAATACAATGTTGGCAACAATCCCCGATGCAAGAACAATGGACTTTATTCCTCAACTTGCGGAGCCGGTGGTCCGCCTGCACCTGCTGGTGGCGGATGTCGACGGGGCGGTGCGCTCGGCCTGCGCGGAGATCGCCTCCAGCCTCGGCTATGCGGTGGAAAGCACGGGCGACCTCGCTCAGGCGCGCAGCCTGCTGCGCGGCCACGCCATCGATATTCTGCTGGTGAATCTGCCGCCGGAGTCGAATCAGGGGCTGGAACTGGTCTCCGAAGCGCGGCTGCTCTATCCCGACACCGCGGTAGTGGCCATGACCGCATCGGGGAGCGTCAACGCGGCCGTAGAAGCCATGCGCTGCGGCGCGTCCGATTACCTGACCAAGCCCTTCGCCGTGGACGAGCTCTCCACCGTGCTCGAGCGCGCGGCCCAGCGCCACATGACCGATGCGGCTACCCGCCAGTTGCGCGAGCGCGTCCGGCTCTCCCAGGGACTGGGCGCCATGATCGGGCGCTCGGGAGAGATGGAAAAGCTCTACCGCATTCTTTCCAAGGTCGCCCTCAGCTCGCACCCGGTGCTGGTGCTGGGCGAGAGCGGAACCGGCAAGGAACTGGTGGCGCGCACCATCCATGCCTTCGGGCCCAACGCGCAGAAGCCGTTTCTGCCCGTCGACTGCGGCTCGCTGGTGCCCACGCTGATCGAAAGCGAGCTCTTCGGCTACGTGAAGGGCGCCTTTACCGGGGCCAACCGGTCCAAGGATGGCTTATTGGTCTCGGCCGAGGGCGGCACGGTTTTTCTCGACGAGATCGGCGAGCTCTCGCTCGACCTGCAGGCCAAGCTCTTGCGCGCGCTGCAGGAAAAAGAGGTGCGTCCCGTGGGCGCCACCCATCGCGTGCCCATCCGCGCGCGCATTGTAGCCGCCACCAACCGCGACCTTGCCGCCATGGTGGAGAAGGGAAGCTTCCGCAAGGACCTGTTTTATCGCCTGAACGTGGTCAACCTGCGCCTGCCTTCTCTGCGCGACCGGCGCGAGGACATTCCCCTGCTGGCGGCGCACTTTCTCGACCGCATCAGCCGCGAGCGCGGGCGCAAATTCACCCTCAGCGACGAAGCTCTGCGCACCATGATGCGCTACGACTGGCCGGGAAACGTGCGCGAGCTGGAGAACTCCGTCGAACGGGCCTGCGCGCTCTCTTCCGGGCCGGTGCTGCAGCTGGGCGACCTGCCCACGCAGCTGCAGCAACAGGGTCTGGAGGCGAGGCGCGCGGCCAGCCCCAAGAGCGGCGCGGCCGAAGCCGACGGCGCGCCCGCGGTCAAGACCCTGGCGGAGATGGAGCGCGAGGCCATTCTCGAAGCCATCCGCACCCTGAACGGGGACAAGCTCCAGGCCGCGAAACTGCTCGGCATCGGCAAGACCACGCTCTACCGCAAGCTCAAAGAGTACGGCATCGCCGATCCGCTGCGGGGAGATTGAAGAGCAGTGATCAGTGATCAGGGATCAGGGGTCAGCTTTTCCGTACTTGCGCAGTCAACATCAACTGGCCCTTGGGTCCCTGACCTCAAGGACGCACAAACCAACTGACCACTGATCACTGACCACTGTCCACTGACCACTGACCACTGACCACTGAGGAACACAGGAGCCGGAGACATGAGCATTCTGATGGTGACGGGCATCGAGGGAGCACGCAACTGCGCCGAGACTGTGGGCGCGCAGCTGGGGATGGCGGTGGAGGTTGCCGAAGGGCGCAAGGCGGCGCTGGCGGCGCTGCGCCGCCATGAGTTTGCCGCGGTGGTGGTGGACGACACCACGGCCGACTGCGATCCGGCTTCGGCCGAGGCCATCTGGGAGCACGCCGGGCTGGCTATTCCGCTGCAGATCAACTTTGCTCTCTCCGGCGCTGCCCGGCTGGTGCGCGAGATTCGCGCCGGCCTGCACCGGCGCGAGCGGGAGCAGCTGCTGGCGCGCCGGGCCGCAGCGGCAGCCATGGAAGCGGAGCTGAATTCGACCGTGGCCGGGCTGCTCCTGCATTCGCAGCTGGCGCTCACCGGCAGCGAGGTGCCCGCGCCGGTGGCGGACAAGCTGCGCCTGGTGGCCGATCTGGCCGGCAACCTGCGCCAGAAGCTGAGCCCGCCCCTGGGAACGGAGGGCGAGTCGGCCGCCTGAGGCGCTGTCCCCGGAGTGGTAAGGGTGTGCTATTAGCGCGATTGCCGGGATGGCGCGGCGAGATCAAGTTCGGGGTGCGCAAGCGCCGCCCGGATTTTTTTTTGGGTGTCCTTACGTACATTGCCGGAGCCTTCATCAAGGGCTCCGGCGTTTTTTTCCCCGCGCCGCCGGGCAGGGTTGCGGGCTGTAATCTGAAGGGGCATGAAGAACACCGCTGTCCTGCTGATCGACTGCCCCGACCGCAGGGGCCTGGTGGCGCGCGTCGCCGGCCTGCTCTTCGAACACGGCGCCAACATTCTCCACGCCGACCAGCACCAGGACCACGATCTCGGCCTCTTCTTCATGCGCGTCGAGTTTGCCATTGGTCCTGCGGACGGCGCACCTTTGGAGGAGAGCCGTGGCGGGGATGCGGCGCGGGCCGGCGCGTTCGATGGCAACTTCGATCTTGAGGGGTTCCGCACCGCCTTTGCCCCGCTCGCCCGCGAGCTCGCCATGCGCTGGCAGCTTTCCTCGACCGCACGCAAGCCGCGCGTGGCGCTGTTCTGCTCGCAATACCTGCACTGCATGGCCGATCTGCTCTACCGCTGGCGTACGGGCGAGCTCGCGTGCGAGATTCCCGTAATCGTCTCCAATCACCGCGAAGTGGAGAAGCTTGCCGGCTTCTACGGCATTCCCTTCGAATGCGTGCCGGCGACAGCCGCAACCAGGACCGAGGCCGAGGCGCTCGAGCTCGCGCTGCTGGAGGGGCACCGGATCGAGCTGGTGGTGCTGGCGCGCTACATGCAAATCCTTTCGCCCGCCTTTGTCCAGCGCTATCCCGCGGCCATCATCAACGTGCACCACTCCTTTCTGCCTGCCTTCACCGGCGCGCGGCCTTATCACGCAGCCCATGCGCGCGGGGTCAAGCTGATCGGCGCCACCAGCCATTATGTGACCGAGGTGCTGGACGACGGACCCATCATCGAGCAGGACGTGGCCCGCATCTCGCACCGCGACCAGGTGGAGGACCTGGTGGCGCGCGGCCGCGACCTCGAACGCATGGTGCTCTCGCGCGCGGTGCGCTGGCACCTGGACCGGCGCATTCTCTGCTATGGGAACAAGACGGTGGTGTTTGATTGAGAGACAGTGGACAGTGGTCAGTGGACAGTGGTCAGTGGTCAGTGAACAGTGGTCAGTGGTCAGTGAACAGTGAACAGTGAACAGCGAACAGCGAACAGTGTTCAGGGGTCAGATCAGAGAGGGCATTCGAAAGGTTGGCCGAATTCCCCACCTTTTCGCAGGTTTCTGCGCGCCGTCCGCGCCTGCCTCTTCTCGTTGCCCGATACCTGTTCCCTTGGTCCCTCGGTCCCCTGACCCCTGACCCCTGACCCCTGACCCCTGAAACCTGAAACCTGACCCCCGACCCCTGTCTTTCAGTGCTGCTCGATGGAGATGCTGACCGTCGACGTGTTGCCCGACGCGGCAACGGCGCGAAGATCCGTGGCCACGCCGGGGAGCGTGGCCGGCGTGAAGACCACCGTGCCGTCGACGGCCGAGGTCGCGGTTGAGGATTGCGCGGAGAGCAGCGCGCCCGGCAGGCAGACCGTGTGCGGCGCGCAGGCCGGAGCCCAGGCATAGAGGCTCTGGTCGAGCGTGACCGTGCCGCCGGCCATGGGATTCGAGTTCATATCGAGCAGGCGGAGCACGATCGGCGCCGGCGTGGCGTTGAGCGGGATGTCTTGCGCTGTGCCCGAGACCGGCGTGAGCACGGCGTACTGCCCCCGCGCTCCGAAGGCGGTGAAGGCGACGCAGGTAGTTGTCCCATTGAGGCAGGCGTTGACGGTCGCGGTCTGGCCCTGGGCAAGCGGGCCCACGGTAAGCGTCTCCGCGGCGATGCCGTTTTGGCCGGTGACAACGGGCACGGACGGCGCGCCGATGCCCGGCGAACTTTGCCAGGCGACGGATTGCCCGGGCGCGGGCGCGCCGTTGGTGAGCGCGAGCGCCTGGACCGTCCAGGTGAAAACCGCGCCCGCGGCAAGCGAGAGCTGGGGCGTGAGCGCGGCGAGCGCCGGCGGCGATCCTCCGGTGAACTGCGCCTGCAACGTGGAACCATTGGTCAGCGATGCGGTGACGATGGTGAGCGCCGAGCCGGTGGGCGTCACGTTCATGGTGGCGAGGCCGTCGCCCGTCGCGGTTACGGAACAGGAGACCTGGCCGCAGCCGAGCGTGGCCGAGCCGCCGGTGACGGCGAAGGTGACGGTGACGCTGCCCGCGGGCGTGAGATTGGCCGCGAGCGCGGCCACGGTGAAGGAAACGGGCACGCCGATGGGCACTGTGCCCGAGGGCGCGGTGACCAGGGTGAGCGCATCGCCGGCGCCGGAGTCGTAGCTGACGCCGCCGGGAATGATGGCGGCTGCGTAGTAGATGGGAAGATCGTCGACCTCGATGTCGACGGAACCGGTGATGCCTGCGGCCGCGGCGGGCGCGATGGCGTCGATCTGGTTGGGCGTAATGCTGACCACCAGCGCCGATTGCCCGCCGACCAGCACCGAGTCCGATGGATGAAAGCCGATGCCCTGAATCACGATGGGCCCGCCCGCCGCGGGCATATGCGCAGGCGAAACCGTGTCCGCGTAGAGCAGCCAGCCCAGGTAGGCGTAGTCGGGACGGCCGTCGCCGCGCAGATCGGCGATGCCCAGGCGCACAGTGTCCGCGCCGCTCGAGGCGACACGCAGCCAGGTTTCTCCTTCAGCGTAGCCGTTCAAGCCGGGTGCGAAGCCCACGGCGGGCGCGGTCACGGCGTCGAAGCCGTCCCAGGCGCCGATCGAGGGCATGGCTTTTGAATCCGACGGCGCGCCGGCTTCGTCGAGGGCCTGGGTGACCACGGTGAAAGTGCGGTTGGCGCGGACGGGAAGCGCGAGCCAGTCGGTCTGGCCCACGCGGCTCAGGCGTCCAACCCAGAAGCCGGTCGCGGGCATGGGGCGGGGCTGGGACGCGCTGCCGATGGCGTCGTCATAGCCGCCGACGGCCGAATCGGGGATGGTGAGCGAGAGCGTCTGCGCGCTGCCGGCCGCGAGATTGGAAAGCGTGACCGGATTGAGCGTGCCCGAGGGCGCAACCTGGCCGGGCGTGTACGGGCCCACCGAATTCTCGAGGATGTAGAGCGGATTGACGGGCTCGAAGGTGATTTGATAATTGGCGCTGGTGACGCCGGGCGGAAGGGGAATGCCGCTCAAATCGAAAAAGCCCTGGAGCGCGGGAACGGTCGAGCCCCACATGGAGAGCGGGTTGCCGTTGGCATCATCCCAGCCGGTGACGGCATTGCCGTGATTGCCGCCGAAGTACGCGCCGGAGACGAAGGTGACGGTGTACTGGTAAAGCGGATTGCCGTTGGCGTCGAGAGGCCGCGCCACCACGTTGACGCCCTGCATGCCGTAGCCGGCGCGAAAGGCAAGCGTGCCCTGGATGGAGACGGTGCTGGCCGCGGTCAGCTCCTTGCCGGGAAAATTCGCCAGTGTTGCCGCGGTGATGGGGTAGATGCGGTTGAGGGCGGCGATGTCGTCATAGCGCAATTGTCCGGGCGAGGGAATGCAGGTGCCGCCGCCGGCGCCGCACAGGCCGCTCACGGGCTGCATCACCGGCCAGCCCAGGGTGCCGTCGGGCTCATCGGCGGTGAGCGCGTCGGGGTTCACCTGGGAGAAGTCGAGGCCGAGCACACGGCCGAAGGCGCGCTCGATTTGGAAGCTCATCATCTCCAGAAGATTGGCGCTGGTGGCGCAGAGGCCGTTGAGCACAATCACGGCGTGGGCGATGGTGGCGTCAGTCTGAAAGTTGTCGATCCAGAAAAACACGCCGTTGTTCTGGCAGGCCTCGGGCAGGCTGGAGTCGGCGCCGTAAAGCGCGTCGATGACGGAGCCGTCGGCGTCATAGATGACGGCGACGGGATAGCCGGTGGATGCTGGCGTGACGTCCGCGGGCGCGAGAAACTCCCCCTGGGCATTGACCTCGACATTGGAGCCATTGACGTCCTCGTTCAGCTGGCCCGCATCGGTGAGGGTGACGCCGGCCGTGGGCACCGCGCTCCAGAGCGCGGCGGCTGCGTCTACCATCTCCGTGGCCTGCGCGTTGGAGACGGAGCTGTTCAGCGGGCCCTGGTCGACGTAATAGTTAAGCTGGCCGCCGGACCAGTGAACCGGCTGGCCCATGACCGCAGGGTTGAAATACGTGGGGCCGGCGACGTACTTGGGTCCGCCGGCGCGGGCGAGCGCGGGCGCGAGCGCAAGGAGCAGCGCGGCCGAGCAGCCGAGGGCGGCCGGGCGAATGCGGATAAGAACATGCACAGGATTTCTCCGGACAGAGAAAAGATGTGCACGTTCTGAGCCAGCGCAAGAAGATTCACATTAGAATTTGCGAATATTTGTGCGCGCGGAGCCGATTTGGCATCGAGTCCGCGCGAAGAGTCGATTTCATTATGAGAAACATCCAATTTTGTATGCGGCACAGTTAGCAGCGAACCCGGGCCGACGGCGCGCCGCGGAATGCAGCGCACGCGGGCCGCACGGGCTCGACCGTCTACAATCGACACGGGAATCGATACGGGAATCGGCAAGCTCACTCGGGAACGGAAAACGAAGATGACAGAGATACGGGACACAGTGATTTTGGGCTCGGGCTGCGCCGGGCTGACGGCGGCCATTTACACGGCGCGCGCGGGATTGAAGCCGCTGGTGCTCGAGGGGCACGAGCCGGGCGGGCAGCTTTCGATCACCACGCTGGTGGAGAATTTTCCCGGATGGCCGGATGGCATTCAGGGGCCGGAGCTGATCGAGAACATGAAGAAGCAGTCGCAGCGCTTCGGCGCCACCTTCGAGCTGGCGCATCTGGAGCGGGTGGAGCTGGGCGCGCATCCCATCCGGCTCAATGCCTCGCTGGGCGAGATTGCCACGCGGACGCTCATCATCTCCTCCGGCGCGAGCGCGCGCTGGCTGGGGTTGCCGAGCGAGCAGGCGCTGATCGGGCACGGGGTTTCAAGCTGCGCCACCTGCGACGGGTTTTTCTTCCGCGGCAAGGAGATTGCGGTGGTGGGCGGGGGCGATTCGGCCATGGAAGAGGCGCTGTTTTTGACGCGCTTCGCCACCAAGGTGACCATCCTGCACCGGCGCGAACATTTCCGCGCCTCGAAGATCATGCTGGAACGCGCCATTGCCCACCCCAACATCGAGCTGCGCACCAATACGGTTGTGGAAGAAGTGCTGGGTGTGGAAGACAAGGAAGTGAAGGGCCTCAGGATCCGCGATGTGAAGAACGGCGAGACCGAGGTGCTCAACGTAAGCGGGATGTTTCTCGGCATCGGGCACGAGCCCAACGCGAAGATGTTTGCCGGGCAGGTGGATCTCGACGAGGAGGGGTACATCCGGACCATCAACAACGTATTCACCACGCACCACGGCGAGATTGTGCCCGGCGTATTTGCCTGCGGCGACGTGCAGGACCGGCGCTACCGGCAGGCGGTCACGGCGGCCGGCTCGGGCTGCATGGCGGCGCTCGAAGCGGAGAAGTTCCTCGAAGAACGCGGGCGCTGATGGTCGCGGGTATTGGCGAGCATGGGCGCTGACGCGGCTGATTGAGACGGATCGACGAGCCATGGGCGATTCCATTCCTTGGAAATACTGGCTGGTTTGGGCGCTCTTCTCTTCGCCGGCGATTCCCATTGCCTACGCGGGGCGCAGACTTTGGACGCGCTCGCGCAGAGCGACTCTCATCGATGTTCTGCCTCTTTCGGTTGCCACTCTCAGCGTGATCTGGATGGATGCGGCAGCGGCGGACTGGCGGTTTCTCGCCCCCGCGCATACCTGGCTGCATTACGCCATCCTCGGCGGGAACCTGGTCGCTGTTTTTTTGTGCCTGCTCGTCTCTCTGCTGTCGAGCTTCTCCCGAGTGACAAGGACGCCGCGCCTGGCCACGGCTCTTGCCTGCCTGATGCTGACGGTGGAGTGGGGATGGATGGGGATCATCAATCGATGACGCGGCTCGAGGAGAATCTCGAAAAGCTCGAAGAGTCGATCGGCGCGGCCTGCCGCGCGGCGAACCGTGCGCGCGCGGAAGTGGAGCTGATGGCGGTGACCAAGACCTTTCCCGCGGAGACGATGATGGAGGCGGCGGCGCTGGGGCTGAGGCTGTTCGGCGAGAACCGGGTGCAGGAATTCGCGGCCAAAGCAATGGCACTGGCATTGCATGCAGCGGATTCTCGGACAAGTGCAGTGCTGGAGGGACCACGCGTCCACCTGATCGGGCACCTGCAGTCGAACAAGGCAGCGAAGGCAGCTGAGATTTTCGACGGCGTCGACTCGCTCGATTCCGTGCGGCTCGCCCGACGGTTGCATGAGGCGGCGGGAAGGCTCGGGAAGCGGCTGCCGGTGCTGGTGGAAGTGAAGCTGAGCGCGGAGGCGACCAAGACGGGCGTGGAGCCGGAGCGAGAGGAAGCGGCGCGTCTGCTCGAAACTCTTCCCGACCTCCCTCATCTGGAGATGCGGGGCCTGATGACGATTGCCCCGTGGGGCGCAGAGGAGCAAGTGACGCGCGCCTGTTTCCGCAGCCTGCGCGTGCTGCGCGAGCGGTGGGCGCAGGCGCATCCGCGCTTGGATTTTGCCGTGCTCTCGATGGGCATGAGCGGGGATTTTCCGCTGGCCATCGCCGAAGGCGCGACGCGCATCCGCGTGGGGACGGCGTTGTTTGGGAGGCGCAGCCCGCAGCCCGAAGATTCCTAAAAAGAAGACGCGATTGGGACGGTGCGTTAGCGCGGGTGGGACTGGCGCGCGAGCTCGGCTTCGAATGCCTGTTGGCGTTCGGCGACGTAGGCCCGGTAGCCGGCGGGATCGACGAAGGCATTGCGGTCGCCGGCCTTCCAGCGTGCGTATTTTTCCTTGAGGCCGAAGTAGCCGCCGTGCGCGCCGAGAAAGAGATCGCAGGGCAGTGATTGCAGCACGGCGAAGCCGCGGCGGTAGTCGGCGGCGATTTGCGGATAGGCCGTGTTGCCGACGAGCCTGTAGCCGGGATTCACGTTGGGGCTGCCGACGATGACCACGTGCAGCGTGCGGCCATCCTGATTCTCGTCCAGGGTCCAGGTGGTGGTGCCGCGGGTGTGGCCCGCGGTGAGGTGGGCGGTGAGCACCACGCCGCCAAGGCTCACGGTGTCTCCGTCGTGGAGAATGCGATCGACGTGCGCGGGCGGATAGTGCTGCGAGGGCTCGGAGCCGTACTGAAAATCGGCGCGGCCGCCGGTCTCCACTACGCGTGCGTCGCCGGCCATGACGTAGTACTTTGCGCCGGTGAGCCTGAGGATCTGGGCACTGCCGCCGCAGTGGTCAGAGTGCGCGTGGCTGATGAGGAGGATCCTGATGTCCTTGAAGTGGAAGCCAAGGGATTCCACGCTTGCGCGGATGAGCGGCGGCGACGAAACCAGATTGCTGTTGATGAGGATGAGGCCCGCGGGCGTGGCGATGAGATAGGAAGCAAGATCGGCGCTGCCGACGTAATAGAGACCACCCCAAGGACGAGGACCTGTCCTTAGGGACCCCGGTGAATTGCCGGCGATGCAAAAGGCGGGGAAGGGGCGCGTCCAATCAGGATTTGGGTCCGGGTTTTGATCGGCGCGAAGCAGCGCGGTGGAGGCGGCGGGAAAAAGAAGAAATGCAGGAGCCGAGCGGATGAGAAAATGGCGGCGGTTCATTCGGCTCCGACGGGCGCGGATTGGGCAGGCGCAACGCTGCGCAAGAGAATCTCAATGGCGCGCTCGAGGTGAACGCCGCGCGAGCCTTTGACGAGGACCTGGTCGCCGGGACGGAGATTCTGCACCAGCCAGTGGCCGGCGGCCTCGGCGTCGGGAAGAAATTGCGAGGCCACGCCCCCGGCGCAGGCGGCCGCGGCCAGGTGCTCCGCGTTGCCCTGCACGCCGAGGACGAAATCGAGACCGGCTTCGGCGGCGGCGTGGCCGCAGGCCGTGTGCAGCGCGGGCGCGTACTCGCCCAGCTCGAGCATTTCGCCGGCCACCAGAATGCGCCGCTGCGCCGGCCGCGCAGCCAGCGTGGCAATCATGGAGCGCAGCGCCTCAGGGTTGGAGTTGTAGCTGTCGTTGAGAAGGGTGGCGCCGGCAATCTCCATCAACTGGCCGCGCTTGTCGCCGGCGGAAAGAGTTTCGAGCGCGGCGATGGCGGCATCGAGATCGACTCCGGCTTCGAGGGCGACGGCCAGGCCGGCCATGGCGTTGGCGGCGTTGTGCGCGCCCAGCATTTTGAGGCTGAAGCCGGTTTCCCGTTCGCCGGCGCGCAGGCGCACATGCAGGCCGGCGGAGTCTTCGCTCACGGCGAGAATCTGCGGATCGGCGCAGGGACCCTCGCCGAAGTAGACCACGCGGCCGGGAAAGTCGCGGCCGAACTGCGAAACATACGGATCGGAACAGTTGAGAAAGGCGACGCCATTCGCGGGCAGCGCGGCCACGAGCTCGAATTTGGCGCGGGCGATGCCGGCCTGGCCCTCGGCAAAGTTCTCGATGTGCGCATTGCCCACGTTGGTCACGACGCCCCAGTCCGGCGAGGCGATGCGCGCCAGCGCGGCAATTTCACCGGCGTGATTCATGCCCATTTCGACCACAGCGACATCGTGCTCTGGCTCCAGGCGCAGCAGCTGCAGCGGAAGACCGTAACCGTTGTTGAGATTGCCTTGCGATTTGAGCACGCTGAGTTTTGCGCCCAGGGCGGCGGCCGCGGCTTCTTTGGTGGTGGTTTTGCCGGCGGAGCCGGTGATGGCGACTACCCGCTTACCCCACTGGCGGCGCACGTGCGCGGCGAGCGCCTGCAGGGCAAGCAGCGGGTCCTCGGCTACGAGAAGGGGATGGGAGAGAGCCTCGTCAGGAAGCCCAGCCACGCGGGCGCGGGAGACGACGGCCGCCACGGCGCCGCGCGCGAAGGCCTGAGGGACGAAATCATGGCCGTCGAGGCGGTCGCCACGCACGGCGAAGAAGAGCTCACCGGGCGCGATGGTGCGCGAATCGATGGAATAGCCCTGCGCCTCGAGCGCGCCGGCGTTGGCAATCGAGGCCGGCGCTTCCAGCGCCGTGCCTGCGCCCATGGCCGCCTCTGCGAGCGTCAGCTTCATCGTTCCCCACGATACGGCGGTTTCGCGAAACGCGCAATCCTTACCAAGGTCCCACGGCGGATGAGTTTCCGTTTGAAGTTCCATCGATGGCTAAAGTGACTGCTTGGACGTGCTTGCAGGGCTCTGTCGAGATTACCGGGTCAACGCTGTGCTTCGCGGGTTCGTTCGTCGAGCCTCGCGTTTGGCCATCTTCTTTCGCCCGCTTCGCGGGCTGGCGCGCTGTTGTGGGCTGTTTACCCCAGGCTTGCGCCTGGGGCTACCTTCTCTTGCCCGCTTCGCGGGCCGGCGCTGCCGAACCGGTGTAGCCGAGATCGGCCAGCGCGGCGCGCGCGACTTCTGCATCGTCGAAAGGGATGGTGCGGTCGGCCAGGACCTGTTCCCTCTCGTGGCCTTTGCCGGCCAGCAGCACCACATCGCCGGGCGCGGCTGCGGCGAGCGCGAGACGAATGGCCACGGCGCGATCCGGCTCGATGGCGTATTCGATGCCGGTAATTTTGAGGCCTGGTTCCACTTCGGAAAGGATGGCGCGGGGATCCTCGGAGCGGGGATTGTCGCTGGTGGCCACGACGAAGTCGCTGCCGCGTCCTGCGGCCTCGCCCATCTTGGGGCGCTTGGTGCGGTCGCGGTCGCCGCCGCAGCCGAAGAGGGTGATGACGCGCTTGCCCGCCGCGGCGGGCTTGCCTGATTGCGCCGTCATCTGGCGGGCGAGCGCGGTGAGGTTGCGCAACGCATCGTCAGTGTGGGCGTAATCGACGATGACGGTGAAGGGCTGGCCGGCGTCGACCGGCTGAAAGCGGCCGGGGACGGGCTTGAGATTCCCAACCGACTCGACCAGTTTGTCGAATGCGATGCCGCGCGCGTGGGCGGCCGTGAACGCGGCAAGAAGATTGAGAATGTTCACTTCGCCGGCAAGGCGTGATTGAATATGCGCCGAGCCGGCGGGGGTCTCGAGGTCGATGACTGCGCCCGCAGGTGTGAGCGTGTAGTGCGCGGCGCGCCAGTCGCCGGCGCCGATGCCATAAGTACGAATTTCTGCGCCCGCGTTGCGCGCGGCGGCGGCGAGCTCTTCGGAATGAGGATCATTAGCATTGATTACGGCCACGCGGGGCGCGGGATATTTTGTGCCGTCGAAGAGCAGGCGCTTGGCGGCGAAGTATTGCTCCATGGTCTGGTGATAGTCGAGGTGGTCGCGGGTGAGATTGGTGAAGATGGCCACTTCGAAGTCGATTCCAAAGGCGCGGCCCTGGTCGAGGGCGTGGCTCGAGACTTCGGTCACGAGCTCGGTGGCGCCGCGCGCCGCGCCTTCGGCCATCAGTTCGAAAAGATCGCGCGGCTCGGGCGTGGTGTGCACGGAGGCGCGTACCTCGCCGGCGATGTGACACTCGATGGTGCCGATGAGCACCGTTGTGCGTGCGGCTGCATTGAGCAAAGATTCCGTGAGAAACGCGGTGGTCGTTTTCCCGTTCGTTCCGGTGATGCCGGTTGCCGCGAGTTTGCGCTCGGGATGGCCGAAGAAGGCAGCGGAGGCCTGCGCGAGTGCGCGGCGGCCGTGCTCGACTTCGAGCGCGGGCAGGCCGGGATGGTAGACGGCGAGATGGTCGAAGGCCTGCGCCGAGTCCGTGATGATGCCCAGCGCGCCGGCGGCGAGCGCCTTGTCGATGAAGCGATTGCCGTCGGTGGTGCCGCCTTTCATGGCCACGAAGATGGAGCCGGGATGCACGCGGCGCGAGTCGTATTCGATACCCGCGATAGGGGCGTGGGACGCGCCGGCGGAGCCGACGTGCGCAACTTCGGCGATGAGTTCGGACCAGAGCATGGCTGACCTTGATTGTAAATTTCACGACAGTGCTTGCCCGAGGCCGGAGCCATCGGCTCGGTTTTGCCGATGGCTTCATAGACTCAAGTGACTGCGCGAGAGATTGAGCCGGGTGGATCATTTCCGTCGCCCCTACGGGGCTGAGAATCACTTCTGTGTGCGCATCCCAGGATTTCGTCCGCCTGCGGCGGACTTCATCCTGGGCTATTCTCGCGGCATCCCTCCGGGATGCATTTGCAGTCGGCCCTTTCGGGGCGTTCAACGCGCGCAACGGACGACGATCTTGGTTCCTGGAGCGACCATGGTCCCTGCAGCAGGCGCCTGCTCGCGCGCGAGTCCCTCGCCGACGATCTGGACGTCGAGGCCCGCGGCGCCGGCCTGCTCGATGACCTGGCGGACGGAAAGGCCGAGAAGCGAGGGAACGCGGAGCTGGTTCTCCGGCGGGAGCTGGACAATCTTTGTGTCCGAGGGGGCTGTGCCGGAGGGCGCGGCACTGCCAGGCGGCTGCGCAGCTGAAGGCTGCGCGGACAGGGATGTGCCGGACGCGGGCGGAGCTTGCGCGGGTGAGCCCTTGGCGTTTGCGGAACCTGCGGGCGCGCCTGAATTGGATGCGGATGCGGCCGGTGCATTTGACTGGGCAGCGACAGGCGGTGCGGAAGCCTGAGCTGCCGCGGCAACCGCGGCTCTCTGCGCGGCCGGGCTTTGCGGATCGTCGCTGGGCAGATCGTTGGCCGCTTCGTAGAGAGCCTGAATGTCTTTTTCGGGCGGCGCGGAATCGTCTTCAGAATCGTGTTCTGAGTTGCGGGCCGAATCACGTCCCTTAGAGGGCGCGTTCTTCTGCGCCGTTGCGGGGACGGGATTCAGGGGAATGTCGTGGGGGACAGCCAGGTACTCGAGCACCTGCTGCGCGATTTCCGCGAAGACGGGTGCGGAGACGGTGGTGCCGTAGTAATCGCCGTGCGGGGAATCGATGATGACAGCCACGGAGATGACGGGATTGTTGACCGGCGCGAAGCCCGCGAAGGAGGCGATGTGCATGGTCTTCGAGTAAAGGTGGGTTCTGGGATCGATCTTCTGCGCGGTGCCGGTCTTGCCGGCGGAGCTGTAGCCATCAAGCTGCGCCGGCTTTCCGGTTCCGTAGAGCACCACGCCCTCCATCATCGAGCGCATCTGGGCGGCGGCCAGCTCGCTGATGACGCGATGCGCGCCGCCGGGCAGGGGATTGGGAAGATCCTGGTCGGGCTTGAAGGGCGAGGCATGCAGCTCGTCCGGACCCTGCGTCCCCTGCGCCCCCTGCGCCACCTGCGGTGGGGCGGGGTTTTGGTTTGCATCCGTGGATGGGGAAGGGTCCGGCAGGAGGATGTGCGGCGGGAGATACACGCCGCCGTCAGCAATGGTAGAAACCATCGACACCAATTGGATGGGCGTTACCGCTTCTTCCTGGCCGATGGCGACGTAGCCGATCGAGGCGGGCTGCCAGTCCTTGACCGGACGCAGCAGTCCGCGCGTTTCGCCGGGCAGCTCGATGCCGCTGCGCTGGCCGAAGCCGAAGCCGCGAATGTAGCTGTAGAGACGATCGGGGCCGAGCTTCTGCGCGAGCTTGACCGCCGCCACGTCACTGGAGCGCGCCAGCGCCGTGGCCACCGTGACCACGCCCAGGCCGCGGTCGCTCCTGTCGTCGTGAATCACGCGGCCGGCGAGGGCAATTTGACCACCCTGGCAATCGATCATGTCGTCGGGCTTGGCAACTTGCGCGTCCATGGCGGCGGCATAGGTGACGAGCTTGAAGGTCGAGCCGGGCTCGTAGACGTCGCTCACGGCGTGGTCGCGCAGCAGCTCGGGGGTGGTGTGGCGAAAATTGTTGGGATCGAAGGTGGGCCGGATGGCGAGCGCGAGAATCTGCCCGGTGTGCACATCCTGGACGACGACGGTGCCGTTGAGCGCCTGGGTTTTGGCCATGGCGTGGTCGAGTGCGCGCTCGGCCATGAACTGGATGTTCTCGTCGATGGTGAGGACGAGGTTGCGGCCGGGCTCGGGCTCCTGCTCGGTTGAGCCCAGGACCTGGCGGCGCGCGTCCATGGCGGTGTACATCTCGCCGGGCGCGCCGTGCAGGCTCGCATCGAATTTTTCTTCCAGGCCACCGAGGCCGTCGTCGTCGGCGCCCACGTAGCCGAGCATCTGCGCAGCCAGATCGTTGCCCGGATAAAAGCGCTTGAACTCCTTCTGGAAGAAGATGCCTTTCATGCCGAGGGCGCGCACCCGCGCGGCCACTTCGGGCGTGACGCGGCGCGCGATCCAGGCAAAGTTGCGGCCGTCGGCCAGGCGCTGGGCGATGGCCTGCTCGGTGGTGCGCGCGTCTTCAGGATCGGTGTGGGTGAGGGAAGAGAGAATCTGCGCGGCGGCGGGTTTCGCGTCGATCTGGGTGGGGTCGGCGTAGATCGAGTCCACGAGCACGGTAATGGCCAGCTCGTGCAGGTTGCGGTCGTAGAGGATGCCGCGGCGCGGCGCGACTTCAAAGGTGCGCTGCTGCTCCTTCTGGGCGCGCTCCACGTAGTCGCTGTGGCAGACGATCTGAATCCAGAACAGGCGCGCCAGGATGGCGCAGGCCCAGAAGAGAAAAAAGCCGCAGATGAGCCAGAAGCGCGTGCGCCGCAGCGGAATGGCTCGCGGGGTGGTCCTGGGCCGGCTGGCGATGGGTCGAACGGCGGTGGCCATGGATTTCAGCTGTTAGCTGTTAGCTTTTAGCTCCTAGCTTTTTCGTGCTCGTTGGTGGTTCCCTCCGGGGGCTGAAGCCCCGGACATTGAATCTTGCTTCTTCGGCACGGCTGAAGCCGTGCCCTTTCAAAGCTTCGGACAAAGAGAGCTTGGAGCTGTTTACCGCGCGGGCTGCGCGGGCGGCACCACTTGCGCCAGCACCGGAGCGCCGGGATTGAATTGCGCGGCGGGATGCACGATCTGGCCGGGCTGGGGCGCGCTGAGGCCCATCTGATGCGCCAGCCCGTCGATGCGGCCGGGATCGTCAAGCTCGGCCTGGCTCAGGTGCAACTGGCGATTTTGCTCGCGCAACTGTTCCAGCACCTGCTTCTCGCTCTCCACGCGATAGCTGTTCTCGATGGCGTAGAAATGCTGCAGGCCGTAAACCATGATGAGCGAAAAGAGCACGGCCACGGCGGCGGCGAAGGTGCGCATCTGGCGCACGCGGACCGGATCGGCGGCCTTGACCAGGCGCGAGTTGTCAATGTGCTTGACGAAGTAGAACTCCGGCGTGCGCACGCCGCGGCGGCGCCGGGCCTGCTGTGCCATCAGCCCGGCATTGTGCTCGGCCACGCGCGCGGTCAGGCTGCGGCCGGCCTCAAGATAGGCGTCGTTATAGGTTGTGGTGCATGCCGCCATGTGCGTTCTCCTTCGGAGAACAGGGAGTAGGGAACAGGGAATAGGGAATAGAAAAAGCTGGAATGCCGGTTGTGTTTGCCTTTTCTATTCCCTATTCCCTACTGCCTACTCCCTGCCTTTCATTTTTTCCGCTGCACGCAGCTTGGCGCTGCGGGAGCGGGGATTCTTTTCTATCTCTTCTTCGTTCGCCGTGACCGGCTTCCGCGTCAATACATTCCAGATTCCCTGCTGCACGCCTTGCCGCAAACTGTCTTTCGCGATGCGATCTTCAAGAGAATGAAAACTGATAACGACCAGCCGTGCGGAGGGCTTAAGCAATTTGGGTGCGGCCTCAAGCAGGGCTTTGATTTCTTCAAGCTCGCGATTGACGTACATGCGCAGCGCCTGAAACGTGCGCGTTGCCGGGTGCAGGTGTTTCATTGGCGGGACGGCTGAGGCTACGATCCGGGCCAGCTGGCTTGTGGACGTAACCGGCCGCCCCCGCACAATGGCTCTGGCGACTGTCCGCGACCTCCTTTCCTCACCGTATTCGTAAATGAGATTGGCCAGCTCGCGCTCGTCCATCTCATTCACCACTTGTCCGGCGGTCACGCCTGTGCGCGTATCCATACGCATGTCCACAGGACCATCCGCCTGAAAACTGAAACCTCTCTGCGCCCGGTCGAACTGCAGGCTGCTCACGCCGAAGTCGGCCAGCAGGCCATCGAGCGATGCCGGCGCAACGTGCCGGGCGATGCTGCTGAAGGCCTCGCCGATCAGCGTCACCTGCGGCGCCTCCGCGCCCATCGCGGCGCGCGCCTGTTCGAGCCTGCTCTTCGCCATCTCCAGCGCCTCGGGGTCGCGGTCAAAGCCGATCAGCCGGCCGGCGGGACCCAATCGCCTTGCGATGCCTTCGGCATGGCCGGCGAGGCCGAGGGTGCAATCCGCGTATGCGCCATCCGGGCGGATGCGAAGAAACTCGAGCGCAACATCGAAAAGAACAGGCACATGGCGGGCTTTCGGCTCGTTCATGCGCTCCCCCTTGGGGGACTAACTGGAACTCCTTCCGGTAAGGATCGCGGCCACCGCCTTGCGATCGTCCGGGGTAAGGGAGTTCGCGGGCAAACTGGCTTCAAACGTCGCCTGGTTGTGCACCTCGAGATGATCGATCTTGCCCATGACCACCACCTCGGCATCGAGCTTGGCCGCACTGCGCAGAAGCTGCGGCAGGGTTACCCGCGCCTGCGTGTCCACTTCCACCTGCTGGCCGTAATAACCGGTCATGCTCAGGTACTTCTCCACGGCGTCGTTCATGGTGCTGAACTCGGCGAGCCTGCCTTCGAGCCTTTCCCACACCGGCAGGGGCCAGATGTCTGCTTTCACGCCGTCCGTCGAGGTGATGTAGAACTGGGTCACGTGCTGCGCGTCCAGCAATTGCTTGAATGCCGCCGGAAGCTTGAGCCGTCCTTTCTCATCAACCTTGGCCGGATGGTTGCCGCGAAACATCTTGCCTTCCTTCTATGCCGCGTTTAGTCTTGCCGTGACGCCGGTAGTCCAAAATTCATCTCCGGGCCGACCTCCAAAATGCAGCCCGGAGGTTTGAGCGAGATTGCCTCCGGTTGTTCAGGCTGATCCCCTTGTCGGGCCCACCAGCCTGAAAAACCGGAATCCGGGGAGAAGAAGGGATACACTGGAGTCGAAAGTTGGTTGGGTGGTTCCCTTCTACTCCACCTTGCTCCAAAAATATCCACCCACGACCGATAGTAGCGCCATTCTGCCCGCGCGCCAAGGGGAAAATTGCCCCAAAATCCCCCAAAAATAAGTCGGTTGCGGGAATTTCTTCTAATAGAACTTCAAGCGGGAATCACCACAAGATGTTGTGTTTACGGATTTGGTTCAGGGGCTGGACATACGCTAAAGTTGTATGATAGGCGAAAGAAGGGCGAAAAAGCAGGGAACAGGGAACAGGGAACAGGGAATAGGGAATAGGGAGTAGGGAGTAGGGAGTAGGGACTAGCGAGAAGGCCGAGAGCCGAGGGCTGAAGGCTGAGAGCTGGGAGCCGAACCGTGTTACTTGACACTTGACACCTGAAACCTGAACCCTCAGTAGTTCACAGTGGCAATAACGGTGTCTTTGTAAACGCCGGCTGTGGGGTACTGACCCCCTGGGATCTGGCCGTAGACGGTGAGCGTTTGTGCGCTGCCGGTTCCGGTGCCGGCCACCCAGCTACCGGTCGAGTTTCCCCAATTGGTGGAATAACCGGAGTTGCTGTAGAGCGCATAATTCAGCGTGGCTGCGCCCGGCCCGGTCATCATGCGGCTGGTCACGGTGGCGCCCGTTGCCGTGCCGGCGTTGAGACCGACATTGTAGGGCGTGGTATCAGTGCAGGTAACGGAGAGCGTGGTGGTCGAGTCGAGCACCACGCTTGAATAGTTGCCAAAGGCCAGGGGGTTGGCTGAGATCGAGCACGCCGGGGAAACGCTTACGGTGAGGGTGAAGTAGCTGGTCGTGGCGGTGTCGACCGTGTCGGTGTAGGTTCCCGGCGGGCCGGTCTGCCCGCTGTTCAATTGTGCGTAGATGGTTCCGTCGTAGTTGCCTGTGCCGGTCTCTTCGGTGCCGGCTGTATTGCCCCAGTCCTCGGAGTAGGCGCTGTTGCGATAGATTTCGTAGGCGAGCTCCGCGCCGTTGGGGCCGGTCAAGTAGCGCACAGTCTCCGTTGCCCCTGCTCCCATCCCGGGACCCATGGGAATATCCCACGAACCGCCCGGGCAGTAGACAACGTAAGGCGTGGTGCTGCGAATCTGCGTGCCGGTATAGGTGCCGAAGTTCAACGGACTGGTGATGGTGAGGTTGCAGTTGGGATTCTGCGCAGCGGCGCGGCAGGCCGATAGCGCTAAAACGATGATTCCCGCGACTGCAATTCTACGCATCATATTTTGCCTTCCGGCGAATTCCTCAATAGGTGAGCGTGGCGATGACGGTGTCGGTGTAATTGCCCGCGGCCGTCGTCTGTCCCGCTGGAATCTCTCCATAAATGGTGAGAGTCTGAACTCCGTTGTCGCCGGTTCCGGACACCATACTGGTGCCGCTGTTGCCCCAGTTGACGGAGTAGCCGGAGTTGCTGAAGAGCTCATAGCTCAACTCCGCTCCTCCGGGCCCCGTCATTTCGCGCGTGGTTGTGGTGGCTCCCACGCCGGAGCCCGCACTGAGTCCTACGGTGTAGGCGTCGCCGCCGGTGCACGCCACCTGAATGGTGGTGGTGGCTTTCAAGAGTGCGCCGGTGTAGTTGCCGAAGCTGAGGGCGTTTGCGCCGATCCCGCATCCCGGCATCACCTGCTGCAGTGTGATGGGGAGGGTGCGCGTGGCCTGGCTCGTTCCCCAGGAGAGGGTCACCGTGACGGTATCGGAGAAGTTGTTTCCATTCTGGCTTACGTAGTAGGCCTCGCCGCCGGGGATCTGGGCATAGACGGTCGCGGTCTGCGTATTACCGGTACCGGTTCCGGTCACCCAGTTGGTTCCGGCGCTGTTGCCCCAGTTGATGGTGTAGGCTGCATTGTTGAACAACTGGTAGCCGAGCGTGGATCCATCGGAGCTTCTATAGAGCAGGCGATTGGTGATGGTGGCGCCGGCGGTCGTGCCGGCATTGAGGGCAATGGTATAGGCGGTGCCGCTCGAGCAGGTGAACTGAACCGAGCCCGTGGTCTGCACGGTCTGGGAGCTGTAGCTCGAGAAAAACACGGAAAAGGTATTGCTGATCTGGCAAGTGCCCTGCGCGGTGAGCCGGATGGAGCAAAGGGCCAGCCCCAAGAAACCGATGGCGAGTTTTCGCGCCAGGTTTCGCGCCATGCCTCGCTTCATGCTTCGCGCCAAATTTCGAGTCATGCTTCGCATCAAATTTCGGCTCATGCTTCGCGCCAAATTTCGAGTCATGCTTCGCGCCAAATTTCGAGTCATGCTTCGCATCAGGGCTTTTCCTCCTGGCAGCGGAGGGGTCCGATGGTGGGGATATCGCCGGGGGCGGGCTTGTAGTCAAAGGAAGCGGTGCAATGCTTTCCGTTGGCCAGGGCAACCAGCAGCCTGTTGTGGGGGCTCAGGTCTTCGAGGTAGGCGTCTCCGTCGTAACCTACCGGCGCCACCGAGCCGGTGGCGCGCAGCGTGACCGTGCTGCCCAGCGGAACCGGGTGTCCGGCTTCGTCAATGAGCTTGAGAAGAGCGCTGTGACTGAAGCGGATGGGAAAACGAACCACGACTCCGGAGCGGTCCTGCGGGCGCACGATGCGCTTGTCGAGGGTCATGTCGGCGTCGGCGGGAATGTCCCTGGGGTCAATGCCGATATGGTTCACGTCAAAGGAACGCATGTCGGGCACGAGCAGGTATCCGGCCTTGTCGGTCGTACCCACGTCGCGGTTTTCCTGGAAAACGTGCACGTTGCCGAGAGGGGCGGTGTCGACCACAGCAAAGCTGTCATAGATGGTGTTGGAGGGAAACAGGCGCCCATCCACAAACGAAAACGCGCCCTGCGATTCCAGGCGCGCGGTGGTTTGTCCGGCGGAGTTGTCGACGCCCGCCGAGAACAGCCCCACCGGCGATTTGTATTGCGCCACGCCAAACTCGTGCATGCCGCCCCCGCCGGAAACATAGGCCTGATAACCCCAGTCGCCGACTACGATCGGCGACTCCTGCGCCTGAACCTGCGCGGTGCCGTTTGACGCGCCGCTTATGGATGCCGAGCTGCGCCGGCCCAGCGGGATGGTGATGCCCACCTGCATGCCGCTCGAATCGGCCGCGTCCAGATCGCGGAATTCGGTGGCGAAAAAGGAGACGTGATGGAACTGCGCCGAGTAATTCGCAGTGACGACATCGGACTGCAGCGGACCGAGCAATGCGCTGGTCGCCGAAGTGTTTTGATTCGGCAGCTGCAACTGCACCGGCGAAGGGCTCTCGCTGATGCCCGCGTAGGCCAGTCCGAGAGAACCGAAGCGCTTGAGGGTAACGCCCGTAAACAGGCTCACCTGTTTCCGCGGAATGGGCGAGCCGTTCATGGCCGCCACGTCGCGATAGTTGCGGTTGGCCACGGCCGCGGAGCCGCCCAGGCCGAAGATGGTGCCCTGATGCTGAAGTCCGGCGGAAAGCAGCTCACCGGCGCCGGCCGAGCCGCCGCTCATGGCCGCGTCAACGCTGACCAGGGCGCGATTCCAGAGAGTGGCGGCGCCGCCGCCTCCGCCCATGAAGGCGCCGGGCGTGGATTCCGTAGTGGCCTCGACGGTGAAATTCTGCGAGAGCCCGCGGCGGTAATAAGCCGTCCCCGCCATCTTTCCGTAGTCGTTGCTCAGCACTCCCCATTCGCGCCGCACCAGGCCTGCCTGCACGGCAAAGGTTTGCAACCCCTTGGCCAGCAGCGTGGTGCCTCCGTAAAACGGCTGGCTCACGGTGGTCTGTCCGCCCTGCGCATTGGTGAGAGTCATGGTGATGGTTCCCTCGCCGGAGATGACGGGCAACTGCGGCACCTGGAAGGGGCCGGGATTCACCTCGCTGGAAGTGACCACGTTTCCATTCACCAGAACGTTTACCGTGGATGGAACCGCGGCCGAACCGCTGATGGAGGGAAGGGGAAAGGTGATCAGATCGGGGCGCATGGTGAAGTCGGAGCGGACCTGGAGCCCTTCCATGTGCACCGGGCGGGTCCAGCTCAGGCCGCTATTGATGTAGTCACCCACGCTGTAGCGGCGCAGCGTGTGGACATCGGCGAAGCTGTATGCCGAATCGAGGCGCACAACCGGCTTGGTTCCCGAGGCGTGGAGAGCCGAGCCCTGATAGGTCATCCAATCGGAGCTGGTGATGCCCCAGCGGCTGAAATCGCGCAGGTCGAAGGACCCGCTTCCGCCGCTTCCTCCGTTCTGACTGCTGGCGAATGTGCCCACGGTGTCGTAGTTCAGGGTGAGTCCGTTGCCGCTTTCAATGGGCCGCTGGCGCTCTTTTCCTTCTACCGCCATGGGTTGAACCATGGTGGGCACAAGAGCGGCATCGATGGCGGTTACCAGCAACTGCTGCTTGGGCACATCGACGCGCCAGGCGATGCCGGGCACGCTGTTCAAGGGGAAGAGCGGGCCGCGCGCGGCTGCGCTCTTGGGCAGGCGAAAGCCCAGGTCCTGCCATTCCTGCGGGCGCACGTACAGGGTGCCGTGACGCAAAACGAACTCGCCCACCGAGCCGACGGGATGGCCGTTCACGATGACATCCAGGAGCAGGGTCTCATCCACTCCTCCGACCGGCTCCATGGAGGCCAGCGCGGGGTCCATCGGGCCTGCTCCGGGATCCGTGGGATCTGCCAAGTCGGCAGAGCTGCTCGACGATGAAGAGGAAGAGGAGGCGGAGGCCGGTCCCGCAGCGGGGGACGCAGCAGAGGAAGAAGACGCAGCCAATGGCTGCGCCGCGCAGAACGCCAGAATCAAGGCCACACCAAGGCGAAGACAAAGTGCCAGGCGCTCTTCCGGGTCAGCGCGAAAGCGCAACCTGCTCGTCGATGGCACCTGCAACTCCATGGGCAGTTAAGTTCAGGGATTCTCCCGGTTGCGGCACATACCCTTGTGCGCCAAGTTCCCAGCGTCTGGTGGCCCCGGCAAGAAGGTAGGGTGAAACCTTCGCCTTCGGTTCGAATTTGCGGCCGCCACTTGTGGTTACGACGATGTCGTGAATGGACTCATGGCTCTGACCGGTGTTGACTCCCACCAGGAACAGATTGTCCCCGTCGCGTTCGAGATGAAACTGAGTCTGCGGAGCTGCCCTCGTTTCCGGCGCGGCAAACACCGGGATGGAGAGACGCAGCACCATTTGGATCACCCCCGGTTCGCCGGGCCCCGGAATCTGGTCGAGAATGATCCGGTAGGTGGCTTCGCCGCTTTGCGGGTTCTGGCGCAGAATCAGCCGCACCACTTGCGTGCTTGCCGGCGCGATAGTGACCAGCGGCGGGCTGGCGACGACCACTTGGGATGGAGTGAGCTGGTCCTCGTTGTCCTTCTGGCTCCAGTCATAAGCGCGCACCTGGATCGAGGTGGGCCTGGTGCCGGAGTTGGTTAAGGACAACGATGCCGCCCGCTCGCCCGGCTGAAGAAAAACATTCACCGGCAGAACCGACAAACTCTGCGCGGCCGCCGAGCCGAAACCAAGAGAAATGGCCACGGCGGTAGCGATCTTTGCCGCCGCCGTGAGCCGGAACGACTTCCAATTCCGCGAAGTCATGGTGTCCTATGCAAGGTTGCGAAACGCCGATGTCAGTAAGTGATGGTTGCGGTGACTGTATCGGTGTACGTTCCCGAGGTTGCACTCTCGTTGGCCGGAATGGCGCCATAGACGTTGATCGTCTGTGAGCTGCCGGTCCCGGTGCCCGAGACTGTTGCCGTTGAGCCGGTGCCGTCGCCCCAGACCGTGGTGTCACCCGAGGTGGTGTAGATGTTGTATCCCAGCTCGTATGAACCGTTGGTCATATAACGGTTGGTAAAGGATGCGCCGGTGCCGGTGCCTTTGTTCAAGGCGATCGTGTAGTCGCCGTTGTTGGTGCAGTTAACGGTGAAAGTACCCGTCGCAGTGAGCGCCGTGCCTGTGTAGGCCGCGAAGCTCAGCGTGCCGTTGTTGATGGTGCAGCTGTTGGTCACGGTTGTGGAAACGGCAATCGTCGCCGTGGCCGTGCTCGCCGACGCGGAAACGGGCGCGAACGCCAGGCCAAGAGCCACTGCAACTGCAGCAACCATTGCGGACTTTACATGTGTGTATTTCACTTAATCGCTCCTCAGAAGAAATGTTGCAAGTCTTAGGCAACATGTTAGGAGGAGCTGATTCTGAAGGCGATAGCTAGATTGTGTAACGGATGTTAACCGAATGGACGCATGCCCCTCCCCACCTGGGACCGGCGGGACGGTTACTTTTCGCTGAAGTCAAAAGAATGTATGGTTTAGTTCGCCACACTACGTTATCTAGGTCATTCTCTTCGGGATTCCGGTGCAGCCGAGGACGATGACGATAGTTCAGTAGACGATGGTGACGGTGACGGTTCCAGGGCCTGGTCCATCGCCAGAGCGATCCGCAACGCCGGCTGAGCCTTGGGTCGCGTCCGGGGAGAGCAATCCAGCCAGACCGTGATCGTCTGCCTGGGCGCTCGCCTGCGTGGGCTCATCCGGCCGCCGGAGAGAGTCGGGATTGCGGGCGCCCCCGTATCCGGAAAGACCGGTGACAGTGGGGCTGCTTGGGCCAAGGCCGGCAAGCTCGATGAGAGAGCCGTTGCTGACATCGACCTGGTAAGACACAGGCAGAGAGCAGCTCACAGACACGGCTGTGCCCCAGCCGTTGGGTGCTGAAGCAGCGCGCTGGGCAGCGGAGAGGACGGGGGAAACCTGGCAGCCCGTCGCTACCGTGGTGCTCACCAGGAGCGAAGCGGTGCGCGTGGCCGCGGATGCTGCGGTGCACAGCAGCCCGGAGAATACGGCGATTGCGAGAAGCGGTTGCAATGCGCTCAAGACCAATGGCTTGACGGTACGGCGAGGATGGGAAGTCAGGCTACGCATTTCTTCGCATCCCGAGAGAAGATTCTGATCCAGGAGTAACCATCTTCGAGCACCTGCGGAGGTGCCCGGATTCTTGAAGTTGCGGCAGGGCGGGAGCAACCCGGCGGTTGGTGACGGCAACTGGAGCTGAGGCAGTTACCGCCGGCCCGCCGGGTCGGACCGCATGGGGAATGGCTGTGGGCGCTGCTCCCACAGAGAGCGATTCAAGCGTGGTGACGAAGGCCACGCCGGCGACGCGAGAGGTCAAAGGCAACCTCGAATCCATCTGGCAGCGAGCGGCAGGCAGACTGAACGCGAGGACTCCGAGCGCAACCGCTAGTGAGGAAAGCGATTGCCGAAAAACGCGACCGGGAGAGCGCAGCAAGGGAGCAATCTGAGGAGACATCTTCTTTTTCTGTCCTGTCCGCATTATTGTCCCAAAGTAACCATTTTTTCCAGGTGATTAAAGTTACCCGAAAATGACGAAGGTCACGAGAAAAATTCGAGGCCGAGAGTGCGTCCAAGGGTAATATCGGCATTTTTCGCCCGGTAATGAGCCTTTGCGAAGAGGAAGTGGGCGCGGCGGGTTGGCGCCCGGCCCAAGCCGGGGGACAAGCTGCGGAGGTCAGGAGGGATGGCGGAGGCGGTGCGCGCGCTCCCGGCCGCGCTCGGCGATGAGCTTGAGCAGATAAATAAACACCAGGAAGTTGATGGTCAGCAGGGAGACGCGGACCCAGGTGAGCCGGCGGACGATCTCCAGGACCTCCCAGGGAAGAAAGGAAGCGGTGATGGTAAGGGTGAGGAACTCGCCCCAGGCCTTTTCGAGATAGAGGCCGATGCCCTCGACCAGCGTGAGGCCCGCGTAGCAAAAGGCGAATAAGCCGATGCGGCGCAGCAGGGGCTCTTTGACCAGCGAGGCCTTGACCAGGATGAAGCCGACCAGGCGCGACTCGGGATTGAAGCGGAGATGGCGGGCCAGAAGCTCGATCTCGTCGGCGATGTCCTTGTGCAGCAGACGGTGCGCGCCCAGGCCGATGGCGACGAACAGGAGCGCGTGAAAGAACTTGTAGGCCGCGATAAGAAGCAGCCAGCGGTCGTGGCCGCGCAATTTGACAAGAGACTTCCTGGGTGAGCCGGTCATGCTTGCGGGCAATTGGATCCTTCCCTCCTCAAATTACACGATGCGCGCCGGAAGCATTTTTTGAGCCTGCCTTTTGAGCCTACTTTTTGAGATGGAGGAGCGCATCGCGATCGATGACGTTGCCGTCCAGGATGAGCGTGGTAACGCGGCGCGCGTTCCAGATGCTGGCGGTGGGATCGGCGTCGAGGACGAGAATGTCGGCGCGGCGGCCGGGTGCGATCTGGCCCAGCTCATTCCAGCCCAGCTCCAGCGAATAGTTGTTGGTGGCGGCAGCGAGGGCTTCGCGCGGTGAGAGACCGAGGCGGACGAGCAATTCGAGCTCGGTGTGCAGGGAGATGCCCGGCATGGTGCCGTCGGAGTCGGCGCCCGAAGCGGCGAGATAGTGCGGGAAGGCCGAGAAGATGGTCTGGTTGATGCGCCAGAGGCG
>JASHOQ010000135.1 GCA_030041045.1 Acidobacteriaceae bacterium | reverse complement strand
AAGGAGATTCGCCATGGCAACCGTCGGATTTGTCGGCCTGGGCATTATGGGCCGGCCCATGCTCAGAAACCTGCTCAAAGCCGGCCACACCGTGGTCGCTTATGGCCGCAATGCGGAAAAACTGGATGCCTGCGTGAAAGAGGGCGCCCAGCGCGGCGCCTCCAACAGCGACGTGGGCGCGCGCGCGCCGATGGTCGTCACCATGCTGCCCGACGGGCCGGAAGTGGAAGAGGTGGTGCTGGGCGCGGAGGGAATTCTCTCCGGCTCCAAGCCCGGCTCGCTGATCATCGATATGAGCTCGATCAATCCGCTGGTTTCGCAGAAGATCGCTGCCGCCTGCGCCGCCAAAGGCGTGGATTTTCTCGATGCGCCCGTGAGCGGGGGCGAGCCCAAGGCCATTGAAGGTACGCTGGCCATCATGGTGGGCGGCGACGAAGAGAATTTCCGGAAGGCGGAGCCGATTCTCAAGTGCATGGGCTCGAGCGTTACGCTCACCGGACCGGTGGGCGCGGGCAATACCACCAAGCTCGCCAACCAGATCATGGTGGCCTGCAACATCGCCGCCATGGGCGAGGCGCTCACATTGGCCACGCGCTGCGGCCTGAATCCCGAAGTGGTGGTCAATGCCGTCAAGGGCGGACTCGCCGGCTCCGCGGTTCTGAACGCCAAGGGCCCCATGCTGCTTGCGCGCAACTTCAAGCCCGGCTTCAAAATCAATCTTCACCAGAAGGACCTGCGCAACGCGCTCGAGACCGCTGAAGCCAACCGTGTCTGCCTTCCCATCACGGCGCTGGTGCAGCAGATGATTTCCTCCCTCGTCGCCCACGGCAAAGGAGATTTGGACCACTCCGCCATCGCTACCTTTGTCGAGGCGGCCTCGCACGTCGAAGTGAAAGTACACGGCGCCTAGCGGGCTCGGTCAGAGAAGAGACGCCCCGGCCTGGATTTTCAGACATTGGATGTCGGAACTTTCAATGCGGCACAAATCAACTGATCCCTGATCACTGATCACTGTCCACTGCCTTCCCCCACCCTCCCCCGCCCGGCGTCTCGAGGCGCAGCACATCGCCTTTTTTGAGCGGCACGCTGCACTTGCCCTCGAGTTCGATCCGCTCTCCGCTCTCCGCGCGCGTCAACCACGTCTTGCCTGCGGCGCCGTCTTCGCCGCCGGCCAATCCATAGGGCCGGAAGCGCCGCCTGTCGGCCAGCAGCGTCATCTCCGCGTCGGCCAGCAACTCGATCTCGCGAACCAAGCCATCCCCGCCGCGAAACTGCCCTTCGCCGCCCGAGCCATAACGATACGCGTAGCGCCGCACGCGAAACGGATACGCGTATTCGAGCGCCTCAATGGGCGTGTTGAGCGAGTTGGTCATGTGCGTCTGCACGCCGCTGATGCCATCGAGGCCGCGCCGCGCGCCCATGCCGCCGGCGGTGGTCTCGTAGTAAGTAAACGCCTCTCCGGATCCATTTCCGGTTCTTGGGTCCGCGCCGCCGATGGCCAGGTTGCTCATGGTTCCGGCGCTGGCGGCAGGGACGCGCTCGGGAATTGCCGCGCCCAGCGCGCGCAGCAACACATCGACGATGCGTTGCGACGTCTCCACATTGCCGCCGGCCACGGCCGCGGGAAAACGCGCGTCCACGATCGAGCCCTGGGGCGTGTGCAGCGTGAGCGGGCGCAGAATGCCCGCGGTTGCAGGCGCGTCGTCGCCGAGCAGGCAGCGCAGCACGTAAAAGCAGGCGGAGAGGGTGATGGCGCGCACCGCGTTCACGCTGCCCGCAACCTGCGGTGAGGAGCCGGCAAAGTCTACGTCGAGCGCTCCCGCCTCCGGCCCCGCGTCCTTGTCGACGCGCAGCCGCGCTCGAATGCGCAGCGGCTCGTCGGTCACGCCATCCGAATCCATCCAGTCTTCCGCGCTCCATTCGCCGGCCGGCATGGTGCGCAACTCCGCGCGCACCAGCCGCTCCGAGTAATCGAGCAGCTCTTCGATGAGCGCGTACATCTTCTCCAGGCCGCATTTGCCGGCAAGCTCCAGCACGCGCCGCTCGCCCACGCGGCACGCGCCCATCTGTGCGTCCAGGTCGCCCTTGCGCTCGCGCGGCGTGCGCACGTTCGAGAGGATCAGGTCGAGCACGCCGCGATCCACCTCTCCACCGCGTACGAGAAGCACGGGCGGAATGCGAATGCCCTCCTCGAAGATCGAGGTTGCCGGTCCCATCGAGCCCGCGAAGCGCCCGCCCACATCGGCGTGGTGCGCGCGGTTCGCTACGTAAAATGCGGGCCGCGCAGCCCCGGCAAGAAAGACCGGCAGCACCAGGGTGATGTCCGGCAGATGCGTGCCGCCCGCAAAGGGATCGTTCAGAATGGCCATGTCACCGGGCGCAAAATCGATGGCGGCAATGGCCGCCTCCACGCTCATGGGCATCGATCCCAAATGCACGGGCATGTGATCGCCCATGGCAATCACGCGTCCCTGTCCGTCGAAGACCGCACACGAATAGTCGCGCCGCTCCTTGATGTTGGGCGAAAGCGCCGTGCGCCGGAGCGCCGCGCCCATCTCCTCGGCAATGGAATGCACAGCGGCGCTGAAGACGGAAAGGTCGATAGGATTTGCAGGACTTTTTGGATTTGCGGGATTGGTTCGATCGGCCCTTTGCGCGCTCATGGGTTCACCCCTTCGCCGACTGCAATCGCCAGGTTTCCGAATGCGTCCACTTCTGCTTTGCACCCGGGCGGCACAAGCGTGGCCGCGGTGTATTCGGTGATCATTGCCGGACCCTGGATGACGTCGCCGGGAACAAGCAGATCGCGCTTGAAGAAACGCGCGGGCCTGATTCCGCCCTCGAAGTAAACCGGCCGCTCGGAGTATTGCGCCGCGCTTCCATCGCCGGGCGTGAGCGCGCGCGGCCTGGGGTGATAAGACTCGCCCGCCGCGCTCATGCGCACACGCAGGTTCACAATTTCCACCGGGCGAGCAGGATCCGCAATGCCGTAACGCTGCTGGTGCAGGCGATGAAAAGCCTCGACGGATCGCGCCGGATTTCGCGGGTCGAAGCGAACATTGAGCTCGAACCCCTGTCCGCGGTAGCGCAGATCGAGCGAGCGTTCAGCCACGGCCGCGGCGCCTTCAGCGAGGAACTCCTCCGCGCCACGCCCCATCAGCTCGTTCAACGCGTCATCGAGGTTGCCGATCGCCTCGCCGGGCAGCATCACCGTGCGCGAATAGTCGCGGACGGTATCGGCAAGGAGAATGCCCACGGCGGAGAGCGCGCCGGGCAGCGCGGGAACGAGCACGCGGGGAATGCGCAGCGCCGCGGCGAGCGCGCAGGCGTGCAGCGGCCCTCCGCCGCCGAAGGCCACCAACGTGAAGTCGCGCGGATCGTGGCCGCGCTCGACGGAGATGACGCGAATCGCCTTCTCCATCTGCGTTTCCACCACGCCCAGAATTCCCGCCGCAAATTCTTCCACGCTGGCGAGCGCGCCCTTCTGCTCATGCATCAGGCGCTCGGTCCGCTCGCGGTCGAGATGCACGCCGCCGCCGAGAAAGCTCTCCGCATCCAGCCGGCCTAAGAGCAGGTTCGCGTCCGTCACCGTGGCCTGCGTTCCGCGGCCGAAACAGATGGGCCCGGGATCGGCGCCGGCCGACTCCGGTCCCACGCGCAGCATGCCGCCCGCGTCAAAACGCGCCAAAGAGCCGCCGCCCGCGCCCGCAGTGTGAATGTCGAGCATGGGCACGCCGATGGGCACCCCGGCCACAATCGACTCGCGCGTGCGCTCCGCGCCGCTGGCCGCATCGCGCGCAAGAAACACGTCAGTCGATGTGCCGCCCATGTCAAAGCCGATGATGCGCTCGATGCCCGCCCATTGCGCCACGCGGCATGCGCCCACCACCCCGCCCGCCGGACCCGAAAGCACCGTGCGCACCGGCTCCCGCGCCGCCACGCTCGCGGGAATGATGCCTCCCGAGGACTGCATGACGTGCACGCGCCCCTTCGCGTGCCGCTCCGCGATCCGCTCTTCCAACCGCTCCAGGTAATGAGACATGCGCCGCGCCAGGTATGCATTGACCACTGTGGTCGAAGCGCGCTCGTACTCGCGAAACTCGGGGAGAATTTTGTGCGACGCCGAGACGGGAATGCCGAGCGCGCGCAAGGCCTGCTCCACGCGCTGCTCGGTCTGCGGCCGGGCAAAGGAAAACAGCAGCGAGATGGCCACGGACTCGGCGCCGCTTGCGCGGATTGCTTCGACGAGCGCGGCCAGCTCCTGCTCCGTGGGCGCGCGCAGCAACTCGCCCTCCGCGCTCACGCGCTCGGGCACGCCGAAGCGCAGCTCGCGCGCGACGAGACAGACAGGCGCGGGCGCGAACCAGTCGTAAAGCTTCTGCCGCGCCTGCCGGCCGATGGCGATGGTGTCTTCGAAACCCGCCGTGGTGACAAACGCAACCCGCGCGCCGGTGCGCTCGAGCATGGTGTTGGTACCCACGGTGGTCCCGTGGCGCAGTTCGAGTGTCGCCCCATGGCGCCGTTCGAGTGTCGCCCCGTGGCGGAGTTCCAGATCGTCGCCGGCGCCGAGCTGGCGCACGCCTTCGAGCACGGCCTCTGCGGGGTCGGCGGGCGTGGAGAAGATCTTCGCCACTCGGAGCACGCCGTTCTCAAGGCAGACGCAGTCGGTGAATGTGCCGCCGGTGTCGATGGCAATGCGCAAGGCGGAAAGCTCCTGTCAGTTTTGTATCAGGACATGGCTTCGCCCGGCGCCCGCACGAGCAACTAGGAGCTAGGAGCTAGAAGCTAAGAGCTATGAGAAGAACTCGGCAATCGCCGCCACCACCGTCTCCTGCTCGTCCGCGCGCAGCTCCGGAAAGATGGGCAGCGCGAGCACCTCGCGCGCGGCGCGCTCGGCCTCGGGAAAATCGCCTTCTTTGGAACCGAGCCCTTTGAGTGCCGGCTGCAGGTGCAGCGGCACGGGATAAAAAATCTCCGACCCGATCCGGCGCTCCTCTAAGAATGCCTGCAAGGCATCGCGGCGGCGCACGCGGATCACGTACTGATGCCACACGTGCCTGGTTCCCGGCGCTTCGCACGGCAGCACCACGCCATGCTGCGGATACGGGCCTTGCTCGGCCAATCCCGCCTGCGCAAACAGGGCGTGGTAGCGCGCGGCGAGCGTGCGCCGCGCCTCGTTCCATCCCTCTACGTATTTCAGCTTCACCAGCAGGATGGCGCCCTGCAGCCCGTCCATGCGCGCGTTCCAGCCCAGCTCCTCATGGTAGTAGCGCCGGCGCATGCCGTGCTGGCGCAGGGAGCGCACGCGCTCCGCAATTTGTTCGGAGCTCGTCGTCACCATCCCCGCTTCGCCCGCCGCGCTCAGGTTCTTGGTGGGATAAAAGCTGAAGGCCGCCGCATCGCCCAGGCACCCGGCCTTTACGCCCTGCCATTCTGCGCCCCAGGCCTGGGCTGCGTCTTCGATGAGAATCAGCCCGCGCTCCCGGCCGATACGGGCAAACGCGCCCCAATCTGCCGGCCCGCCGTAAAGGTGCACGGGCAGAATCGCCCGCACGCGCGCGCCTTCGGATCTGGAATTTGGGCCGCCCTTGGGCGCGTCGACCCCGACTTCGATGCACGTCTCCACGGCTGCCGGCGAAAGGTTGAAGCTCGCCGGGTCGATATCGGCCAGCACCGGCGTGGCCCCGGCGCGCAGAATGGCGCTCACGGAGGCGAAAAAGCTGAAAGGCGTGGTGATGACGGCATCGCCGGACCCGATCCCGGCGCCGGCCAGCGCCAGCCACAGCGCATCAGTCCCCGAGGAACAGCCCACAGCATGCGCCGCTCCCAATTGGCCGGCGGCAGCCCGCTCGAACACGGCAACCTGCTCGCCAAGAATGAATTGCTGCGTCTCTAGCACATGTTCCAGGGCGGCCAGCAGCTCCCGCTGGAGCCCACGGTACTGGCGCTCGAGGTCGAGCATGGGAACCGGCTGGGGGTTGGAGGCGGTGGCGGAATTGGGTGTGGGGCGGGGTGCAGAGTGCGGACTGACGGCCTTTTGCACGCATCTATTCTAGCAGCGGCTGGAGCGCTTTTCCGGTCGGGAAACGAAGGCGAAACGCTGCGGGCAGAAGGCTTTCGGCGCCAACGGCGAGCACGTATCGGGTTGTGTCAGGCGGGTTAAAAACAGGATGGGGAGGGAAGTTTGCGCCATTGTGGAGTTGAAATGGAGGGCAAACCCCTATATCGTGGTCACATTGCGGGGCTTTACGGCGCCGGGGGTTCCGGGGCCCTCCCCGCGCACTTGCATTTCCACCAAGCGCAGTTGCAGTTAAACCAACAAAGAAAGCAGGAGATCGGCAAATGGAGAACAAGCCGGCACAAAATATTCAGGACACTTTTCTGAACACGGTTCGGAAGGACAAGGCTCCCATCACCATTTATCTGGTCAGCGGCGTCAAGCTGACGGGAAGAATCCGGTCCTTCGACAAATATTCCGTGTTGCTTGAAAACAACAGCCAGGAGCAGTTGATTTTCAAGCACGCCATTTCAACCGTGGTCAGCAACCGGAGCGTCATGCACAGCGAGCATCGACCGGCTGCTGTGACGACCGGGATGGGACCGACCCCCGTAGCGGTGCCCTCCGTTTCTCAAACAGCGGAGCAACGGTAGTCGACTGGGACGTCCTCGCTTGACAGGCAGGGGCTTGACGGGCACGGGCTCGACGGGCGCGGGCTCGCCGAGCAAGGAATTGCCAGCCTCTCGCATGCCGGGCGAGGAGCAGAGAACCGGTTCGGCCGGAGACGGGCGCGTGCGCGCCGCGGCGAAGCTTCTCCTGCCTGAGCGCGGAGCGGAGCGGGCTGTGCTGGTCGCGGTCGAGCTGGGCCGCGGCTACGCCCCCGATGCAGGCGCGCGGGCTGGTGCGCCGGCAGCGGATTCGCCGCAAGACGGCGATTCTCCCCCGGCGCCGAATCACGCCCGGCACTCCCCTTTCCGGCGCGGCTCTCAAAGCCCAAGAAGCTCTGCGCCCGTTCTCACACTCGAAGAATCCCTTGCCGAATTTCGCGAGCTCACTCTGAGCGCGGGCGGCCAGGTTGCAGCCGAGCTGCTGCAGCGCCGTCCCAAGCCCGATCCGGCCACGCTCATCGGCTCCGGCAAAGTGGAAGAGATTGCCGGCGTGGCTGCTTCCACTGAGGCCGATCTCGTCCTCTTCGACCACGATCTCTCGCCCACGCAGTTGCGCAACCTTGAAGCGGCGCTGCCCTGCCGCGTGCTCGACCGCACCCAGCTCATCCTGGACATTTTTGCCCGCCACGCGCGCACGCGGGAAGGCCAGCTGCAGGTGGAGCTGGCCCAGTTACAGTACCTGCTGCCGCGCCTCACCGGGCGCGGCAAAGCCATGAGCCAGCTCGGCGGCGGCATCGGCACCCGCGGACCGGGAGAGACGCAGCTCGAGACCGACCGCCGGCGCATCCAGCGGCGCATCGACCAGCTCAAGCTCGATCTCGAAGCTGTGCGCCGCGTGCGCAAGCAGCAGCGCCAGCGCCGCGAGGCCGTGCCCGTGCCCACCGTGGCTATCGTGGGCTACACCAACGCCGGCAAAAGCACGCTCTTCAACACCCTCACCGGCGCGCAGGTGCTCTCGTCCGCGCGCATGTTCGCCACGCTCGATCCCAAGTTACGCGCCATCGAATTGCCCAGCCGGCGCAAGGTGCTGCTCTCTGACACCGTCGGCTTTATCCGCAATCTGCCGCATACGCTCGTCACCAGCTTCCGCGCCACGCTCGAAGAAGTTGCGCAGGCTGAGGTGCTGCTGCACGTCCGCGACGCCTCTTCGAGCTACGGCGAAGAGCAGAAGGCGCAAGTGGAAAAGGTGCTGGGCGAGCTCGATTCGCTGGCCAAGCCACGCATCGAGGTTCTGAACAAGATTGACCTGCTTCCTGAAGACGAGCGCGCGGCTCTGCTTACCCGAACGAGCTCTAGTCCAAAAGCTAAGGGCGCCCACGGCCCCGGAGCGGTCGCTGTCTCGGCGCTCACCGGCGAAGGTGTAGATGCGCTGCTCGCGGCCATCGACGGCGCTCTGCACTCCGACCCCGTCATCGAAGCCGACCTGCGCGTACCGCAGCAGGAGGGCGCGGCGCTCGCCGCCATCGATGCCGGCATGGTCGTTCATGCGCGTGCATACGAAGGCAATCTCGTCCATCTCTCGGTCAGCGGGCCGGCGTCGCTCGTGGGCCGCATGCGGCGGTTTCGTGTGCACGGCACCTAGTCGCGCATTCCCTCCCGCGCGCATCCAAGTCCGTGTATCGAAGCTCGTTGGTCAAGGTTGGTTGGTCAAGGTCCGTTGGTCAAGGTCCGTTTCTAAGGGGAATCCGGTCGTCACCGGGCAAACGCCCGCCGGTACCCAAAGCCATGCTCCTCGATTCACCCCCGGTTTCCTCGATGCTGGGTATCCTGAAGGGTAAGCGCCGCTGCGGCCTCAAATGGCGAAGGCCCGGCAGGAGGTTTCATGAAAGCGCCGTCGGTCACCGCAGTTCCGGCCATCACCACTCTCTCCAGCCGCGAAGTCTACCGCAACCACTGGATGCGGCTGCGCGAAGACGAGATTCTGCGCTCGAACGGCGAAAAGGGCATCTACGGCGTGGTGGAGAAGCACGACGCCGCCATCATCCTGCCCATCGATCACGGCCGCATCTGGCTGGTGGAGCAGCACCGCTACACCATCGGCGAGCGCGCCCTCGAGCTGCCGCAGGGCGGCTGGGAGATGGAGATCGACTGCCCTGAAGAGCTGGCCCGCGGCGAGCTGCGCGAGGAGATCGGCATGGACGCGGCCGAGATGCGCTGCCTGGGCATGCTGTGGATCGCCTACGGCTTTACCCGGCAGAAGCAGCACGTCTTTCTCGCCACCGGCCTCAAGCCTGCACAGAAAGATCCCGACGCCGAGGAACACGACCTCACCGTGCGTTCGGTCACGGTGGAGGAGTTCGAGCAGATGATGCTCGACGGGACCATCCGCGACGGCTGCACGGTGGCGGCCTGGGGATTGTACCTGCTGTGGAAGGCGCGGCAGAAGTAAGGCCATCGCTCTGGAACGGCGGCAGCCGGAACGGCTCGCTCCGTGAGAAAGATTCTGCTTCCTATTGCACTTTCGTGAAGGATTTGACCACGCTGAGCAGGTTGGAATAATCGTCTGTCCAAATTCTTGCGCCCGGCCGGCCGTAGACTTCAGTCCAGCCGAAGGCGTAGCTGCGATTCGAAGAGAGCGCGCTCAGATCGGCCGGGCTGCGCGCCATCACCAGCCAGATCGAAGGCGACTTTCCCGCCTGGATCTGCTCCTCTGTGACTCCTGTGTCGTTGGCCACGAGACAGGCGAGATGGGCATCCTGGGCAAGATTGCCCAGCGTGGGCGCTAGCCGGAAATAAAGATTGGAGATGTGAAAGGCGAGGATGCCGCCCGGCGCAAGCTTGCGCAGATAGAGCGCCAGCGCCTCGCGCGTCATCAGGTGCATGGGGATGGAGTCGCCGCTGAAGGCGTCGAGAACAATGAGGCCGTAGCTGTGGTCGGGCGCATCGTTGAGCCTCAGCCGCGCGTCGCCCACCACGATCGTCGACTGCGGCGCGCACTGGCTCAGGAAGGTGAAGTAGCGCGTGTCGCGCGCGATCTGGACCACCAGCGGATCGATCTCGTAGTAGGTGAGCGTCTGCCCAGGCTGGAGATAGCAGGCCATGGCTCCGGCGCCCAGCCCCACAATGGCCCAGTTGCCGCGCGGCAGGGCAGCCTGCGCGGCCGCAAAGACCGCGCCCGCCGGCCCGCTGCGCGTGTAGTAGCCGAGCGGCTCGCGGCTCAGCGCAGGATTGCGATTCTGAATGCCGTGAATGATGCCGCCGTGGAAGAGATAGCGCAGTTGCCCATTGGCGCTGTCCATCACGCGATAGATGCCGAAGAAGCTGCGCCGCGCGAGCAGCAGGTGCCCATAGGGCGCGTAGGTCCAGCTGGCCACGAGCATGGCCGCCAGCCCGAGCGCAAAGCGCAGCCTGCGCTTGCCAAAGCTCAGGCACCAGATCATGGCGTAGCCAAAGACCAGCGTGGTCTCCACGTGACCGGGCTGGATGCCGGTGCGGGCGAGCCCGAGAATGACGGCAACCATGCAAGCCCCGAGCGCGAGCGGCAGCAGCCAGTCGTTGCGCGCCGTCCGGCGGGCTGCGGCGGGTGAAGCCGGCGGCTGCTCGTTGGTCCGGCGCAGAAGGGCGGCGAAGATCAGCACCAGCGGCAGCTCCATGACGGAATGGAAAATGACCGGGGCGACGAGAGAATTGAAGATGCCGCCAAGCACGCCGCCCACCGAGATCCAGAGATAGAACTCCGTGAGCCGGCCCACCGGCGGGCGGCTGCGCGCCAGCTCGCCGTGACAGACCATGGCCGCGCCAAAAAGCACGAGAAGATAGACCGCCAGAAGGATGGCCAGGGAAAACCGCGTCTGCGAGAGCGTGGGGCACATGCCGCAGAGAATCAGGAAGGGGAGCCGGTCGACCACCCACTGGTGGGAGATGGGCGGCTTGCGCGCGAAAACCAGGATGAAGCTGAGCAGATAGAGCGCCAGCGGCAAAACCCAGAAGAGCGGAATGGCAGGAACGTCAGCGGTGATGGCCGTGGTGACGCCGAGCATCAGGCTCGAGGGCACAAAGGCCAGCGCGATCCAGCGCAGGCGCTGCGGCCAATGCAGTTTTTCCGCTTCCTCCGGCTTGGGCTCGGGGTCCGCAGCAGCGGCGCCTGGCCGCACGGCGCGCGGCGAGTTCCAGGTGAGCGCCGCGCACACGGCCGTCATGCAGACAAAAGCCATGTAGGCGCGGCTCCACAGGCGGCTCTGCGTGCTCAGGCGCAGCAGCGGCTCCAAGAGCAGCGGGTAGGCGAGCAGGCCCACCAGGCTGCCCGCATTGCTGGCCGCGTAGAGAAAGTAAGGATCTTCCGCGTCCCTGTGGCCGGAAGCGGCAAACCAGCGCTGCATGATGGAGGTGGTGGCCGAGAGCGCAAAGAAGGGCAGGCCGACCATGGTCAGCAAAAGCATAAGAGTCCATCCCGCGGGGTTGCTTTCCGCCGGTGGCTCCCAGCCGGCGGGAAGATGCAGAGGCAAGAGACCCACGATGAGCAGCGGCAGCAGAACCACCAGAAGATGGAGCACGATCTGCGCGCGCCGGCCCAGCCAGCGAATGGCGCCATGCGCATAGAGGTAGCCGGCCAGCAGAATCGCCTGAAAGAAAACCAGGCAGGTATTCCAGACGGCAGGAGTGCCTCCCAGCAGAGGCAGGATCATCTTGGCGATCATCGGCTCAACGAGAAAGAGCAGAGTCGCGCTCAAAAACATGGAGAACGTGAAGACGGCGATGAGCATGAGCGAGAGGAGCGGCCTTCAACGCGGAATTTTTCCGGATTATATCAATCCGCCGGCGGCCGTCCGATCTTGGAGGGCGCGAAGGCGGTACCGATCCGCGCCGGCTGCCCAGGCGCGGCGGGCTGATGCAGCGTGCCCCGGTCCGCTGCCGCTGCATTTCCTCGCGGCCGATGCTTGCATCGTACTGTCAGGAGTGACATAATTATGTCATGGCCGTTCGAACCACCGTGGACATTCCCGAGCCTATTCATGACCGGCTGCGGCATCGGGCGCAGAGTTCCGGCGTCTCCATCCGCAGCCTGATTGTCGGGGCCATCGAACAGGCATACACCGGCCCCGCAAAGGGAGCTCCCGTAACCGGGCCGCTCATCCGGGCAAAAGGCAAGAGGGGACCGCAGTTCCCTAAAGACGAGAACCCGCATGACATTGTTTTTTCCTGATTTGAATGTGTGGCTGGCGCTTTCAGACAGCGGTCACATACATAGCCGGCATGCCTGGAACTGGATGAAAAGCCTTCCCCGCGATTGCAGGCTGGTATTCTCGCGCTATACGCAGGTTGGGCTGCTGCGTCTCCTTGTCACTCCGTCGGTCATGGGAAGCGCCGCGCTCACTGTGGGCAAGGCATGGGGCATTTTCGACCGGTGGCTCGAAGACCCGCGCGTAGAGTTCTATCCCGAGCCGCGGGGCGTCGATGTCGCTTTTCGCCGCGCGACGGCGCCTTTCTCTGCGCAGAAAGCGGCAAAGGCGGTCGGCGACTGCTGGCTGCTTGCCTTCGCATCGGTGATCGGCGCGCAGCTTGTAACCTTCGACCGGGCCTTATGCGACCTCAGCCGGAAGCAGGGGCGTGCCGCAGTCGTTCCGGCTTGAAGCGCCGGCCGCCGTCATCGGCAAATCCGGTCGGCTTGCATCCTGCGCGGACCCCTCCCCCGGGAATCTGGCGGCGAGTTCCTTGTTTTCTTGACTTTGCCGACGGTGTTCTCTACTACGCTCTTCCAGGCAAAGGAGTTCGCTGCAGATTCCTCTGCTGGCTGGGGTTAGACGGGCGCTTGCGATGCCATGCAGCGCCGGATGGATTCAGGGTAGCGGAGTTTGGGGAATTAATGCGCAAATCCCCTTGCGAAAGAAACGCCCCTCAGGGGCTGAAGCCCCGAGATTTTGCGGCATCGGGGTGTCAGGGCTAAAGCCCCGACCTACCGGCCCGTGCTTACCGGACGCCTACGCGCGCTTGTCGAGCGGCACCCAGGGCGTGGGGTACGCGGGGCCGATATATTCGGCGCGCGGACGGATGAGGCGATTGTCGTCGAGCTGTTCGATCACGTGCGCGGCCCAGCCGGCAATGCGGCTCGCGGCGAAGACGGGCGTAAACAGGTCGATGTCGATGCCCAGCGTGGTGTAGGTCGAAGCCGAATAGAAATCGACGTTGGCGTTGAGCTTCTTTTCCCGGTTGATGTAAAGCTCGATGGCGCGCGACATCTCGAACCACTTGGGCTGGCCCGCGTCCTTACACAGCTTCTCGCTCATGCGGCGCAGGTGGGTGGCCCGCGGGTCCTCGGTCTTGTACACGCGATGGCCGAATCCGGAGATTTTCTGCTTGGCCTCGAGCATCTGCTTCACGTACTCCACGGGATCGGCGCCGGCCTTGTCGATGGCCAGAAGCAGGCGCATCACGCCCTCATTCGCGCCGCCGTGCAGCGGCCCCTTGAGCGCGCCAATGGCGCCCACGATGGCGGAGTGAATGTCAGAGAGGGTGGCGGCGATGACGCGGGCGGCAAACGTGGAGGCGTTCAGTTCGTGGTCGGCGTGCAGGATGAGGGCGGTATCGAGGGTGCGGGTTGCGGTTTCGGAGGGCTTCTCGCCCTTCAGCATCCACAGAAAATTGCCGGCATGGGTGAGCGACTTGTCCGGCGGAACGATTTCCCTGCCCTTGCGAATGCGGTCGTAGATGGCCACGAGCATGGCAATCTGCGCCGTCAGCCGGTAGGCCTTGCGCACATTGGCCTGGTGCGAATTGTCCTTTTCGTCGGCATCGTAATAGCTCAGCGCCGAGACTGAAGTGCGCAGCACCTCCATGGGCGCGGCCGTTTCCGGAATGTTCCTGAGCCGGTCGACGATGCGCGCATCGAGCTCCCGCGCCTGGGCCAGTTGGCGGCCAAATTCCGCGAGCGCCTGCCGGTTGGGCAGCCGGCCGTTCCACAACAGGTAAGTGGTCTCCTCGAAGGTCGAGTTTTCCGCCAGCTCGTGGATGTCGATTCCCCGGTAGGACAGGACTCCGGCCTCTCCGTCAATAAAGCAAATTCCGGAGTTGGCGGCCACAATGCCTTCGAGACCTTTGCCCACCACAGCAGTCGACATGATTCTGAACTCTCCCTTTTCCTTTGATGGTGCTTGAGTTATCGGCAGTTTCGGGGACGAAAGCAGTTCCACGCCAAAAATGCAGTCAGGATGTTTATAAACGAGCGGTTGGAGGGTTGTCACGGCGCCCGCCCGGAAGCGGCTTCCGGGGTTGCATTTCTTTTCCCGGCGCTGCCCCGGCTCCGGTATCCTGTTTCTTCCCGGAGGACGCCGGGGTAAAATCTCCTCGGTCGCGAAGCGGAGATTTCGACTCCCCGGATTGGCTCTCCCGAGGGGGAGGAATTTGCTTTCGTCAACAGAAGATTCCCCTCAGCGGCGCAGGGCGCGCGAGCGGGGCCCGCAAATCCAGATCCCGCAAATCCAGGCGCGGTTCGCACCAAGAGCCGCCATGCGATGAAAGGTTAGGAATGAGCGAAATCGAGGAAACCCCGAGAACCTACGACGATACCCCCAGAACCTATTCCGGCGCGTTTATGGCGGCCATGGGCATCGCTTTGCTGGCGGCCGTCGCCAGCCTCATCTGGTGCGCGATCCTGGGCAGCCATCTCTCCACCCAGCAGACCGAGCTGACTGACGCCAAGCAGCAGAACATGGCCCTGGCCGCGGAACTGCGGGAAACCGACGCGCGGCTGCGCGTGACCACCGACGAGCTGGGCAAGTCTCTCGGCTTGACGCAGAGGCAGCTCGACGAACGCGCGCAGGAAATCCTGAACCGCGAGCAGGCCGACAACAAGCGCCTGCAGAGCGCCCAGCAACAGACCGCGCAGCAGGTCAATGCCGTTTCCAGCGACCTGACCAACGTGAAGAGCGACGTGGGCGGCGTGAAGACCGACCTGGGCAAGACCCAGAATGACCTGGCCGGCGCCATCAGCCAGCTGCAGACCATGAAGGGCGACCTCTCCGACACCAACAGCGTTATCGCGCGCAATCACGATGAGCTGGTGCTTCTGGAGCACAAGGGCGACCGCAATTTCTACGAGTTCACGCTCACCCGGGGCGAGAAGAAGCCCGTGGGCACGGTGAGCCTGGAGCTGAAAAAGACCGATGCCAAGCGCAACCGGTTTACGCTTGACATTTACGCCGACGACAAGACCTACGAGAAGAAGGACCGCAATGTAAATGAGCCGCTGCAGTTTTACAGCGGCAAGGATCCGGCCCTATTCGAGATCGTGGTGAACAGCATCAACAACAAGAACCAGATCACCGGGTACCTGTCTGCGCCCAAGAACGCTCCCGTTCCGCCCACCGCGCCACCGAACGGCCAATAACGGCGACGGGGACGCACCGGCGCCTGATTGAGCTGAATTTGGTCTGGCGGCCGATTTCCGGCTACTGTTCAATTACCGCGAGGTGCGGCGCCAGCACCAGGTTGGGCTGATAGCGGAAGGAAAAGGTAAAGCTCAGGTCCTTGCGCGCGTCCCACTCCTGCTTGCTGAGCTTGAACGCGGAAACCACCGTCCCCTCCACCGTCTGGCCCGGCTGGATGGTGGTATCGAGCGGGAGAGCCTTGTTGTGCGGTACGGGAATATCCGGATAGGCGAGAAAAATCCGCTCGTAATCGCTGGCTGAAGCCGCGTAGCTCGAGTGAATGCCGTCAGGCAGGGTGGCGTTGGTCATCATGTTGGAAAGAAACATGGGACCCTGGCTCTGGTTGTACAGCCGCACCTGGGTAAAGACATATACCTGGTCGAAGGTCTCCGTGGGAACGACCGCTCCGCTGGCGTCCAATCCCGACGTCTCCGTGTGCATGGGATGCGCGACCACGGAAAGAACCTGGCCCGTGACCGCCGGGGGTTTTTCTCCCGCGATGATGTAGGCCGCAATGGCAATGGAAACCAGGACGGTGGCCACCACGGCCGCAATCACAATGTGGCTTGTGCCCCTGGTTAACGACTCGCCCTTTGACGCATCGTCCAGGTCGGCGCCGTTCTGCTGCAGCAGACTCATCGCGCCCCTATCTTACCGCCGTCCGAGCGCAACGGGCTAGGTTATCTGGGACCGACGTATCTTTCCTGTGCACAACACAGGAGAAACCGCCTGCGGTCCCTCCTACGGACGCGCCCTCAAGAGGGCCAGAAACCCTTTTGCGTCGCGGGTATTCAGCACGTCCTCGGCCGTAAGCCACGCCCGCTTCAACTGGCGCACACCGTAGCCCATTTTGCCCAGGTTGCGCGCGTCGTGCGAGTCGGAGTTGATGACGATTTTGCAGCCCAGCTCTTTGGCCAGGCGCAGGTCGCGATCGCAGAGGTCCAGCCGCTCCGGCGCCGCATTGTGCTCCACGGCCACGCCCAGCTCGGCCGCGCGCTTGAGCACCGCGCCCGTATCCAGAGCGAAGGGCTCGCGCCGCAAGAGCAATCGCCCCGTGGGATGGCCGAGAATGCGCGTGTACGGGTTTTCTATGGCCCGCAGCACGCGCGCCGTCATCTCCTCGCGGCTCTGCTCAAAGCGCGTGTGCACGCTGGCGATGACGACTTCCATCTGCGCGAGCACCTCATCGGCCAGGTCGAGCGCGCCATCGGCCAGGATGTCCACTTCGATGCCCGCAAAGACGCGAAGGCGGCCCTCCATGGCGCGGTCGACTTCATGGATTTTCCGGATGTGCTCGAGCGCGCGCTTCTCGTCCAGGCCGTTGGTCATGGCCAGGTTTTTCGAGTGGTCGGTAATGGCGATGTATTGGTAGCCGCATTCGAGAGCCGCGCCGGCCATTTCACGGATGGAGCTGCGGCCGTCGCTCGCCGTCGTGTGCATGTGCACGTCGCCGCGCATGTCCGCAGCTTCAATCACGCGCGGCAGATCGTGCTGCGCGGAGCGCTCAATCTCGCCCAGGTTTTCGCGCATCTCCGGCGGCATCCACTCCATGCCCAGTGCGGCGTAAATTTCCTCTTCCGTGGCCGCGGCCACCACGACGGACTCGTCGTCCAGCTTCGCCAGCGCCCACTCGCTCAGCGTCAAGCCCATCTTCAGCGCCCGCTGCCGCAGCGCGACGTTGTGCGCCTTCGATCCGGTGAAATACTGCAGCGCCGCTCCGTAGGACTCACCGGGCAGCAGGCGCACGTCCACCTGCAGACCCTGCTCGACGTGGAAGCTCACCTTGTTTTCGCCCCTGGCAATCATGTCGTGAAGGCCCGGGTATGCGGCCACGTGTTCCACCGCCGGCCCGGTTTGCCCCGCGGCGCAGGCGGGGCCGGTGGCGAGCAGATCGAGATCGCCGACAGTCTCGCGGCCGCGCCGCAAGCTGCCTGCCGGCGTAACCCGCTCAATGCCTGGGAACTTTTTGAGGTACGCAGCGATCTGCCGCGCCTGCTCGTCGGCCACATCGATGCGGAACCTTCCCGCCGAGCGCCGGTAGTCTTCAATGCCTTTGCGCAGCTTTTCAATTTGTTTGGCGCCCATGCGCGGCAGCCCGTTCAAGCGGCCCGCTTCAATGGCCGCGGCCAGCTGATCGATACTGTTGGAGCTGGGGCTATCGGAGTCGCCGCTCGCGATCACTCCCGCGTCCCACAGGAGGGCCACGGTCTTCGGGCCCATGCCGGGGAGCTTCAACAGTTCCAGAACTCCGGCGCCGTATTTGCGGAGCAGCTCGTCGCGTTGCTCGAGTGTGCCCGTCGCGGCAATGGCCTGGATCCTGGCCGCCATGCTCTTGCCGATGCCGTCGATCTCGAGCAGGCGAGCGGCATCTCCGGCAATCGCGCTCAGGTCGAGAGTGGTCTGCTCGGCGGCTTCGGCTGCGCGCCGGTAGCTGCGGATGCGAAAGCTGTCGGCGCCGTCGATCTCCATCAGATCGGCGGTCTCTTCAAGCAGCCGGGCAAACGTCCGGTTATCCATGCCTGACTCGGCCTCCCACCGCAGTATCGGTCCAGTATCGGCCATGGGCGCCAGGGAAGGCCAATGGGCGCCCGCCGGACGGCTTGCGCTTGTGCGCGGCCGGGCTGCGGTGGCGTGCGGTGGGGCGCGGTGGGGCGCGCAACGCCCACATAAGGATTTGATTACGAATTTGGCACGGAGCGCACTTCTCTTGCGCCGCCGCGGAGGAGGTCAATCTCGAACGCCCCGGGGGGTGGGCGCTTACGCCGCTGTGTGGGCGTTATCCCGGTAGCGGACTACGGCATCCGCCTGCGGGCCCTTCTGGCCCTCCACGATATCGAACTCGACTTCGTCGCCTTCTTTGAGCGTTTTGTACCCGTCCAGTTGAATCGCGGAATAGTGAACGAATACATCCGGTCCGTCTTCGCGTCCGATGAATCCGTAGCCCTTAGCGTTGTTGAACCACTTCACCTTTCCCTTGTACTGAGCCACAGGTTCCTGCCTTCCTTCTTGGAATTTCGAAGAGTTTGGTGATGGAGAGGGAGTCTCACACCGATACCTTTTAAGACGTGATTAACAGAGGAAAGGTTGATCGGCCGTTCCGGGAAAAATCCACAAAATGAAACGGGCCGGCTGCGCTCGCCCGGCCCGTTTCCATGTACCTTCCCAGGACAAGAACCCGGGAAAAACGCGCAAAACGCCTCTCACAGCGCCATCTATCCGCCTTTGCCCATAAAGCGCGCATACCACAGCACGCCGGTCAGCGTTTTGCCGTCGTGGATGGCCCCTTTTTCAATCATTTTCAGCACCTCTGAGAGCTTGACCAGACGCAACTCAATATCTTCGTCCGCCTCGGGCTGGGCTTCGCCTGCTTGCAATCCTTCGGCCAAAAATATCTTCATGGTCTCGCCCAGGAATCCCGGGCTGGGATAATACTCCACCAGCGGCCTCCACTTCGCGGCCCGGTAGCCGGTCTCCTCCATGAGCTCGCGCCTGGCTGCAGCCAGCGGCTCTTCGCCGGCATCGATCTTGCCCGCGGGCAGCTCCCACAAAAACTGGTTGGCGGCGTGCCGGTATTGCCGTTCCATCACGATCCAGGGGTCCTTCTTGTTCTTTGAGGCATCCAGCGCCAGGATCACCACACTGCCGCCGTGGCGGATGATGTCGCGCTCGTTTCTGCGCCCGCCCGGCTCGATGATGCGATCGTGCTGAACCCGGAACAAGGATCCTCTAAACACGATCTCGGAGCTGAGGACGGTGGCGCGTTCGTCGGCCGCCGGTATTTTCCTTTTCGCCGCCTGGCTCCGGGCTGTGGCTTTCGCTGCCATCCTCACTCCTTTAGTAAATGGGCGCGACGCCCGCGCCCCATCTAAGTCGAGTATACCCAGAGCGATTCGCCCCGACGTTTTTGCGGCCCGCACCCCGGCGGCCGGGGCGTGGAGGCCTGGTTCGGGATTCGATGGAAGCGCAAGCTTGCGGAGGATGGATTACCGTTTTACCGTAGCCCGCGCTTTTATTTTTTCCCTGGAACGAGCGAACTTTTCGGGTAAGCGTCCCGAATTACCAAATGGGGGAGCCTGTTGGCAGAGGACCGGGAGATCTGGAGAAAGATCCTGCAGGGAGACGAGCGGGTCTTCGAGGAGTTTTACCTCGATGCCGCGCCGCGTCTTCGGGCCTTCCTGCGGCAGATGACCGGCGATTCCCAGGCGGCCGAGGACCTGGCCCAGGAAACTTTTACCCGCTTCTGGATGCGGCCCAACGGCTATGACCCGGAACGCGGACCGCTGCGCGCGTTTCTCTTCGGCGTGGCCCGCCATCGGGCGCTGGAGTGGCTGCGCGCGCGGAGGGTGGACGGAGAAGAGCCCGGAGAAATCGCGCAGAATTGCCGGCTGGAGTCCTGCTGCAGCGTGGAAGAGCTCTTTGAGCGTCTGCCCGAGGAGCAAAGATCGCTGTTATGGCTGCGAGAGGTCGAGGGGCAATCGTACGCGGAGCTGGCGGCGCTGCTCGAAATCCCCGTGGGCACCGTGCGCTCGCGATTATTCACCGCACGCGAAGCTTGGCGGAAGCTGTGGCACGGCGATCGGAGGCAGGCATGAGATGCGAAGATGCGGCGGAGTTTGTCTCCGCGCTTTGCGACGGCGAAATCATTCCCCGCGAGGCGGCCGAGCACGCGGGCGCCTGCGCGGCCTGCCAGGCGCGGATGCGCGAGTATCTCGAGCTGGGCGCGGAGCTGCGCCGCGCGGCCAGCCTGCGCACAACGGAGGCCGTTGTGCCCCTGGCGCTTGCGAAAAGGCGATCGGGAACCCTGTCGAATTTCTGGCATAAGGGATGGGAATCTATGCGGCTCCCCCGCCTTGCCTTTGCGGCCCTGGTGGTTGTGCTTGTGGGCTTGAGCCTGGGCCTGGTGCGGGCCAGGGTGCAGGCCCACGGCACGGGCAATGTGGTGCTGCTCAGCATCGCAACCAGCGAAGGCGAGGCTCGAACCTGCGCCTTCTCCACCGTCGACCGGGACCAGCCCGCATGCGGCGTCACGGTCAACATGGAGAACGGTTATTTGAAGGGCGCCATCCGGCTGCTTTCAAGAAGCGGCGACCGCGTGAAGCTGGGGGTGCGCACCAAGTTCCTGTCGCAGGCGGACGACGAATACCAGGAGTCGCATGGCGGAATCTACCAGGACACGCCGGAGAAAGAAGTCGACTTTCGGCCGGGAGAGACGCTGCGCATTGCAACCGCAGGAGCCGGCGCGATCACCGTAACCGGCGAATGGCTGGCTTACATGCCCTACTTCGGCAACTGGAATCTGGCGCAGGACCTGGAGCCCGGCGCGGGCGAAATCAGTCTGGTATCGCCGGTCCTGCTCCGCGGCAAAGAGGTCGTGTTCGATGAAGGCTCAGGCGGCATCCGGAGCCGGACGGGCCTCTGCTGGTTCTACGTCCCCGGTGACGGCATGTACGAGTTCTCCTTGACGCCGCTGGGCGGCGCTGTGGAAGGGCGCGTGGAGAACAATCGCCTCCGCTTTACCATCGATGACCAGGGGTATGAACTGCTGACGGGAACGCCGATCGCCAGAAGCGAGAAGGTATGGGTGCTGTATTCAGCCCACATGCAGCCCTCAGGAAAGTATAGCCGGGGCGCATCCGGATTCTCGTCCGGAGCCGAATGGCCCAATCGGTTGATCCCCAGGGAGCCGGAGAAAATCGGACAAGCGTCCACGGCGCAAACCACGATTGCGCAGGCGGGGTTCGCCCTGGAAATTTTCAACGGCCCCGGATCGCCGCCAATCTACGCCAACGCTCCGGCATTGTCGCCATCGTCTTCCCCGGATTCTTCCCTGCTGATGCTTCAAGGCAATCTGCACCGGCTGGCCCACACCGGCGCCGGCGTGGAAACGCCTGCAGGGTTGGGCTTCGACTGCAAAGTCAAAGGAGACGCGGTTTCGCTTACGCCCGTGGTTTTCTATGGCGACAATCAATCCGGGGAGCCGCACGCTTCCGCCGAACCCCGCCGCAGCCGAACCCTGGCCACGCACTCCGGAAAGTTGAACGATACTGTCGCCTTCCCGGAGATGGCGCAGGTGGGTCTGGAGCCGATCACGCTCCGCATTCTCTCGGCCAAGTCGGACTACCATCCCGTCACGCGCAGCAGCCTGCCTTCCATCCAGATCGGATATGAGCCGGTCGATTTAAACCAAGGCCGGCTCAGCCTGCATAACCTATCCGGCAAGGCCGTCTCCGCGGTGCAAATCGAAGAGTCCGATGGGAAAAAGCCGGTTGGCAGTGTGGCCATCAACGAAGGAGGGTTGAAAGATTTGCTTGCGCCGGGCGCGAGCTTCGAGGGACCCATGGGGATGGACCGCAGCGGAAGAATGGTCGACGGAAAATTTGTTGAGAGTCCGCCGCCGCAGTACCTGACTCTCACCGCGGCGCTGTTTGCAGACGATACCTATGAGGGCGATGCGCGTGCGGCTGCGGAGCTGGCCGCTGCCAGGTTCGGCGCGCAGACCGAGCTGGCGCACATCAAGCAAGTGGCCGAGCCGGTTCTCGCCCAAGGCGGGTTGGACGACTTCGCCAGGATGGAGCAGATCCGGGCGGCCATTCAACAACTCTCCGGCCAGGCCGATCCCAGGACCGTTGCCCGCTTTCAAGCGCGCTTTTCCGCATTTCCGGCAGACGATTTGACCAAAGCCGAGGAACAAATCAGCGTGGCCATGAAAGCGGAAAAAGAGGCCATCACCGAGAGCATCCAGCAGAACGAGCAGGCCCTCAAAGACAAGCGCTTGCAGCTGAACCTGCAGGGGTGGTGGGCGGCCACGGTCGAAGACCATTGATTCGACGGGGAAATGCGTCGAAGCGGGGCCGGCGCCCGACGCCTCACGCCTGAATCCGGGCGGCCTGCCATGGCATCCTGTAGAGGATGCATCTCCAAATCTCCTTGAAGCCATTGAGACGCGCTTGAACGCAACCAGGATTGAAGCCCGCACCGCAGACTGTCTTCCTCTCGCCGCTACGCCGGGCCTGACCCGGCTGTTTCAAGACTTTTGCTCGGGCGGCGCGGCCGCGGAAGCCCTCGGCGCCTTTCTGCCGCTCGATGGCGAGAAACACCCGAAAGAGGGACGCGCGCGCCCGCCGCTGCCGGCCCACTGGCCTGAGCTGGTGCGTCTTCTCGCCGCGCAGAATGCATCGTCCGAAGCCTCGGCCCAGGCCGCGCTCCGCGCGCTCGCCGAGGGCGCCGGGGCCGTGGTCACCGGCCAGCAGGTCGGCCTCTTCGGCGGACCGCTCTTCACGCCGTTCAAGGCTGCAACCGCCATTGCCCGCGCGAGAAAAGCCGCGGCCGCGGGCCATGCGCACGTGGCCATCTTCTGGCTGGCGAGTGAAGACCACGACTTTGCCGAAGTCGATCACGTTTCGCTCCCTGCCGGCCGCGAGCTCAAAAAGCTGGTGTACGGGTCCGCGCCGGAGGCTGCGCGTCCCGCCGGCGGCATCGTCTTCGACGATTCGATCGCCGCGCTCGCGGATCAGGTGCGCGATCTTTCCGCTGCGGGGGCATCGCTGGTAGAGCAATATGCGCCCGGCCGCACCTTCGCGCAAGCCTTCGCGCACTTCTACTCGACGGCCTTCGCCGCGCAGGGCCTGCTGGTTCTCGATGCGAGCAGCCGCGACTTCCATCGCCTGGGCGCACCTGTGCTCCGTGCGGCCCTGGAGCGCGCCGACGAGCTGCACTCGGCGCTGGTCGAACGCAACCGCGCCCTCGAAGCCGCGGGCTACCAGGTTCAGGTTGCGGTCGCGCCGCAATCGAGTTTGCTGTTTTTGATCGATGAAGGAGCCGGAGGGGAAAAGACCGGCGCACGCCAGGCGCTCAAGCGCACGCCGCCCTCCGCGTCCGAGCCGCACGGCCTGTGGCACGCCGGCGCTGAGGCTTTTTCGACCGCCGATCTTCTCGGCATTCTCGCCTCCGCGCCCGAGCGCCTTTCGCCCTCGGCGCTGCTGCGTCCCGTGTTTCAGGACTTCCTGCTGGGAACTTCAACGCAGGTGGCCGGTCCGGCGGAGATCGCCTACCTGGCCCAATCGGGCGTGCTCTTCGAGCGCATTCTTGGGGTGCAGACGCCGCCGGCCGCGCGGCTTTCGGCCACGCTCATTGAGCCGCACGTGGGCGAGCTGCTGCGCAAGCACGGGCTCACCCTGGAGCAGATTTTCTCTGAGGATTCGGCTTCGCTGGCCCGCTCGCTCGCCGCGCGCTCCATGCCGCCCCAGATGCGGGACAAGCTCGAAGCCGCCGGCAACGCGCTCGACGCCGAGCTGGCTGCGCTGGTCGCCTGGCTGCAGGCGCAGGACAAGGGGTTGGGCCAATCGGCTGAAACCGCGGCCAGCAAGATTCAGTACCAGATGAACCGCCTGCGCACCATGGCCGCCAACTTCCAGCTGCAGCGCGAGGCCACGGTCGCGCGCCACGCGGAAACGCTCGCGAACGCGCTCTTCCCCGGCCAAGTGCTGCAGGAGCGCGTGCATGGGGCGGTGTATTATTTTGCGCGGTATGGGCTTGAGCTGGCGGAGACGTTGTGCGCGCAGGCCGGCGACGACTGTCCTGGCCACAAGGCGATCTGGCTGTGAAGACAGGGGTCAGGGGTCAGGTTCAGCGAAAAATGCCGGCTCGGGACCAAGTCGCGATTCCTCAATTTCGGTTCAACGAATAACGTGGAAAGTGCGTTTCCAGCGCGTGTCCGGGAAGAAATGCACCAGAACGTGGCCCATCCACGCGAGCTTTTGACCGAATCCTGTTTGGTCAATTTGCCCCTCTGCGGCCTCGAACGACCAATAGTTGAACAGCGGACGCCCAATTATGTTTGCGCGAGGCACGAAGCCCCAAAAGCGCGAATCCAGGCTGTTGTGCCGGTTGTCGCCCATCATGAAGTACATGCCGGGTGGAACCACTAGGTCGCCGTCGTGCACATAGGTCGAGAAGTTCACAGCCCACGACTCAGTGGACCCAGTCGCCTCCGACGGGGGAATTGCGGGAAAATCATCGAGGAACTCGTTGAAGTTATCCGTCGTCGTCGGCTGCGCAAATCCCACAGGCTGTGCGACACCATTCACAATCACGATGCCGTTACGTAGATGAATATGATCGCCCGGTATGGCAATCAGCCTCTTCACCAGGGGTGTGTATTGCGGTGTCCCATCGGCGTCGGTCTGATCGATACCAGCCTGATAAACGGGCTTGAGGAACACCACGATATCGCCGCGCCTCGGCTCGCGATACTTTATGAGCGGCATCCACGAAGCGGGCGGCGCGAGCGTGATCTGGTCGACGACCAGGTGATCGCCTACAAGCAGCGTGTTCTGCATCGAGCCTGACGGAATAACGCGATTCTGCGCTAAGAAGGTCAGAATGAACAGGCCCACCACCAGAACGGAACAGATGCTGGCCAGCGCCTCGAAGGGGGTCTCTTCCTGATGGACGTTGGCGGAAGCCGCACGCTTCGTTGAACCAGAAGAAGTCTTCGCTGTCGGGCCCATCCAGGGGCTCCTCAAGAATGCTGGCGAGCCCCGGATCTGTCCTCAGTGCTTACGCCCAAAGCGATAGTTTCATGCACGCTAGGCCGCCGTCGAGTTTGCGTCTTGACGGGAGTCTACCAAATCCCAATGCAAGGCAGAATACTTCGGATGACTTGGCATGCCAGAGGTTAGTGGGCAAATCTGCAACAACTTCTCGACAAACGTTCCGGCGGTTAACAATGCTCCTAGGCGATCGCCCCGCTGAACCATCACCCCCGATCCAAATGGCAGCCTCGGTTCCTGATCCCTGATCCCTGCCTTTATAATCCTCGCGGAATCGAATGGCTTCCATGAATCGTTCGCTCGCTCTACTCTGCGCAGCTTTGCTTGCCTCCTTCGTCGTTCACGCACAGCTTTCGCCTTGCGCGGTTGTGGGCACCAACAATGGGTTCCTCGGCGTGGAGACCCTCCGCCTGTGGCCGGGCGCGGCGCCGCAGGCCAAAGGCGACACCTGCGACGACATTCCCACGCTGACCGTCCTCGAACCCCACCCCGGAACGGAGAACGGCTCCGCCGTCGTCATCTTTCCCGGAGGCGCCTACCAGCACCTGGCCGGCAATCTTGAAGGTCGCCAGGTGGCCGACTGGTTCACCGCGCGCGGCTTCATCGCCTTCATCCTCGCTTACCGGCTCAGCTCCAACGGCTACCTGCTGCCCGTCCCTCTGCTCGACGCGCGCCGCGCCCTCCAGACCGTGCGCGCCCGCGCGGCCGACTATCACATCGCGCCGAATCGCATTGTTTTGATCGGCTTTTCCGCCGGCGGCCACCTGGCCGCTCTGGCCGCCACGCAGCCGGTTCCGGGCAATCCCGACGCCGACGATCCGATTGACCGTGTCTCCAGCCGGCCTGATTACCTCGTCCTCGGCTATCCCTGGATCGGCGCCATCACCACCGACACCTCACACCTGAGCTACTGCAAGCATTTCAACGTGATGGACCAGTGCGACGCGCTGCGCCAGAAGTACGACCCCGTCCTTTTCGTCACCAAGGACACGCCGCCCACCTTCATTTACCACACGTTTACAGATGAAACGGTCCCCGTGGAGCAGGCGCTGGACTTTTACGACGCGCTGGTGAAGGCGGGCGTCGATTCCGAGCTGCATATCTTCGACCACGGCGTACACGGCTCCGGCCTGGGCGAGGGCGACCCCGCGCTCGACCAGTGGCCCAACCTGCTCGAGATGTGGCTGCGGGAGAAGGGGCTGTTGGCGGTTGATCGGAAATAACGGGGCCGTGCTCGATGGCGTGGTGGCCAGCGTTAATTATTGGGGCTCTTTGCCGTGCCGCCCGGCGGATTCGGTGGTAGTTCAGCCACCGCGGTGGACGGGACGGGGACGTCAAAGAGCCCTGGTCTGACACCTGTGTACGGCGCATTCTCGACCTTAGGCTCAACATGCGGCCTAAGTTGGAGCTTTAGCCGGTGGACCTGCTCGGATTTATGTTTGGCGCCGCTACCGATCGTGAAGACGTAGAAATTCGCGCCCCCTTCGGCCTTCGCCTCTTTGGTCACGCCAAAGGAAATCTCGACCTCGGCAGATTCCCAGTCGATCGCTGGTGCCACTCCCGATTGGCGGAGCCTTGCTTGGGCTTCGTCGAGCTCTCCCCGAAGCTGGAGGAGAAGTTCGGATAGGCCGATTCCGTTCGCGGTTCCCATGGGATTCCCTCCTGATTCGTGCTGGTTCGATGATTCCTTGAGCTTGAACAAACCCCGGAAATTAAGAAGCGGGCCTCCGGAATCGGGAGTGGAAGGTCTTCCCGAAACTGGCTGCCCGCTGGACCCTGGACCGGGTCTAGGTGGTATGTTTAGTTTAGGCTTGTTGCGGGCAAAAGCAAGCCTTTTTTTCAAGAAATCTTCCCTCCCGTGATTGCAGTCACAGGACCGGGAAGGCGGCGTCTGCCCGCGTTGACTTCCGGCTTTCACCCCTGATAAAAAAAGGGAGTTCCACCCAACCTGAAGCCCAAAGAATACCCGGAGCACATCCCCACAGATCATGCAGATTGTCGAACAAGTCGGGGCACTTCTGGTGGGGGCCATACCCACGGCTGCGTTGTTTATCCTCCTTGTCCTGGCTTATCAGTTCCTTATCCAGTCGCCGCTCACGGCAACCCTGAAAAAGCGCCGCGCCCTCACCCTGGGGGCCATGGAAGACGCGCGCAAAGCCATTGAGCAGGCTGAGAATCGCACCGCCGAGTACGCCGCCCGGTTGCGCCAGGCCCGCGCGGAGGTCTACAAACTGCGCGAGGAACGCCTGAAGCAGTGGAGCCAGGAGCGGGACGCCGCTCTGGACACGGCGCGCAAAGCCGCCGGGCAGAGGGTGAACCAGGCGGCGGCGCAGGTTGAGGCTGAGGCCGCTCAAGCCAGGCAGGCCATCCAGGCTTCAGCCGCCGAACTCGCCCAGCAGGCCCTTCGCGCCGTGCTGCCCGCGCCTGCCGGGGGTTCCCGTTGAGAGGTAACTCGAAAAGTACGCTGCCGGCGCGGCCACTTGCCCGGTTCCTTCCGGTTCTGCTCTTCACCGCCCTGGGCCTGGCGCTTGGAGCCGCGCCGCAGGGCACCCTGGCGCAGCAGCCGGCGCAGGCTGCCCAGGATTCGACGGCATCGGGCGGCTCCAGCTCTTTCGACGCCGATGAGGCCGCGAAAACCACGCCACGCGACGAGCAAAAGGAGCTCGACATTTTTCGCCATGCGCCCATCGTGGCCAAAATCGGCCAGAAAATGGGCCTCGACGTCGACACCACGGCGAAAATCTTTGAAACCATTAATTTTGTCATCATCATCCTCGCCATCGTTCTTCCCCTGGTCCGCATCCTTCCCCGCGCGCTGCGCAACCGCAAGGAGACGCTCAATCGCGAGATCAAAACTGCCCGCGACGCCACAGCCGACGCCGGCGCCCGCTTGAGCGCCGTCGAAGCCAAGCTTGCCGGGCTGGCGGACGAGATTCAAAAGTTCCGCACGCAGGTGGAGCAGGAGAGCCTGGAGGACGAAAAGCGCATCAAGGCCTCTCTCGCCGAGGAGTCGGCGCGCATTCTGGCCACAGCCGAGCAGGAGATTGCCGCCGCGGCTGCGCAGGCCCGGCGCGGCTTGCGCCATTTCGCCGCCGATCTGGCCATCGGCCAGGCCGAAAAACAGCTTGCGCTTACGCCGGATACCGATCGCGCTCTTATCACCGAGTTCATCGGCGAGGTGGCACGCAACGGCGGAAGCAAAGGAGGGGCCAGCTAATGCCCGCCTTTGTCTCCCGCTACGCCACGGCCTTCCTTGAAGTGGTCACCGGCGCGAAACTCGATAGCGCGGCCATCGACGGCCAGTTGAGCGACTTTCTGAGCACTTGGGCCGCCAGCGCGGAGCTGCGCACATTCTTCGTCAACCCCGCCGTTCCCAACGCGCAGAAGATCGCCTTCCTCGACAAGCTGAACACCCTGCTGGGCATGCAAAAGGAGTTGCGCAATCTGATCGCCGTGCTCATTCAGAACGACCGCATCGGCCATGTGGCGGAAGTGATCGCGGCCTATCGCCGGCTGCTTCAAGAACAGCTTGGCATTCGCCCCGCGGAGATTGTCACCGCGCGCGAACTTGGCCAGGAAGACCGCGGCCGGCTGGTTGCCGAAGTGGCCAGGCTGGCCGGCGCCAAAATTGACGCGCGTTTCAAGCTCGATCCCGCAATCCTGGGCGGCACGGTGGTGCGCATCGGCTCCACGGTCTACGACGGCTCGGTGCGAGGAAGGCTGGAGCGATTGAAGGAGCAGTTAATGGCCGGCTGATTCTGGCAGGGTTCAGGTGTCAGGGGTCAGGGATCAGAAAAAGCCCGCCCTCTACAAATCGTTCTTTGCGCAGACAGCAGTCGGACTTAAGGAATTGGAACCGGGAGGATCAAGGGAATCGGCGGGCGCAGATTCAGCATTCCGTGCGAGGCGCCGGAAGGCTGAAACCTGAAACCCGATCCCTGACCCCTGAGGAAAGAAAATGGCTCAGATCAAGGCAGACGAAATCACGCAGCTTCTTCGCGAGCAGATCGCAAACTACGACGCCAAGGTGCAGGTGGACGAGGTGGGCACCATCACCTCGCTGGGCGACGGCATCGCCCATCTCTACGGCCTCGACAAGGTGATGGCCGGCGAGCTGCTCAGCTTTCCCCACGGCATCGCGGGCCTGGCGCTCTCGCTCGAAGAAGATCAGGTGGGCGCCGTCATCCTGGGCGAATTCACCGAGCTCAAGGAAGGCGAAGAGGTCAAGCGCACGGGCAAGATTCTCTCCGTGCCCGTGGGCCCGGGGCTGATCGGCCGCGTGGTGAACGCGCTGGGCATGCCCATTGACGACAAAGGCCCTATCGCCACCACGGCCACGCTGCCGGTTGAGCGCCTGGCGCCCGGCATCATTGACCGCCAGCCGGTGCGCGAGCCCATGGCTACCGGCCTCAAGGCCATTGACGCCATGATCCCCATCGGTCGCGGCCAGCGCGAGCTCATCATCGGCGACCGGCAGACGGGCAAAACCGCCGTGCTGCTCGACACCATCATCAACAACGCCAAGAACGACCTCATCTGCATCTACTGCGCCATCGGCCAGAAGCGTTCTTCGATCGCGCAGGTCGTCCAGACGCTCACCGAGCACGGCGCCATGGGCCACACCATTATCGTGGCCGCCTCAGCCTCAGAGCCCGCGCCCATGCTTTACCTTGCGCCTTACGCGGCCTGCGCCATGGGCGAGTACTTCCGCGACAACAAGAAGCACGCGCTGGTGATGTACGACGATCTTTCGAAACACGCCATGGCCTATCGCGAGATTTCGCTGCTGCTGCGCCGTCCCCCCGGCCGCGAAGCCTACCCCGGCGACGTCTTCTATCTTCACTCGCGCCTGCTCGAGCGCGCTTCCAAACTCAGCGACAAGCGCGGCGGCGGCAGCCTGACCGCGCTGCCCGTCATCGAGACCCAGGCCGGCGACGTCTCCGCGTACATTCCCACCAACGTCATTTCCATCACCGACGGCCAGATTTATCTGGAAACCGACTTGTTCAATTCCGGCGTGCGTCCGGCCGTCAACGTGGGCCTCTCGGTCTCGCGCGTCGGGTTCTCGGCGGCCATCAAGGCGGTCAAGCAAGTCGGCTCGACGCTGAAACTCGACCTCGCGCAGTATCGCGACCTTGCCGCCTTTGCGCAGTTCGGCTCCGACCTCGATCCGCTCACGCAAAAGCAGCTCAACCGCGGCGTGCGGCTTACGGAGCTGCTCAAGCAGCCGCAGTTCCAGCCGCTCACCTGGCAGCAGCAGGCCATAGTGCTCTTCGCCGGCACGCAGGGCTATGTCGACGATCTGAAGGTGGAAGACATCCGCGCCTTTGAAGACGGCCTGCACAAGTTCTTTGAAACCGCGCAATCGGCGCTGATGGACGAATTGACCAAGAAAAAGCAGCTCGACGACGACCTGCGTACCAAGCTGCACGCGGCCATGAAGGAGTACAAGGAGAACTTCGTGGCGGAGC
>JASHOQ010000134.1 GCA_030041045.1 Acidobacteriaceae bacterium | reverse complement strand
CGAGGCCGAGGGCCGGCGTCTGCTCGTTGCGACCTCGGCGGATGGCGGCTCGGCCTTCTTTCCCCTCGACGATCCCCGGCCGTCTTTGAGACGCGGGGACGCATCGGCGGCGCAGTCGAGGCGAGCGCCGAGGGTTTCGTGGTGAACGCCCTTTCGGTGGGCCTTCTCTCGGCGCGCGCGTTTGCGCCGGGCCTTTTTGCCCCGGGCGTGGCTCTGGCCGCGCCTGCTCCGCTCCTGCCCGATCTCAACACCAAGCTTCATCCCTCGGACTCGACGCCGTGGACCATCCTCTTCGTTCTCACGCTCGTCACGCTGCTGCCCGCCATCCTCATGGCCATGACGCCTCTGGTGCGCCTGCTCGTGGTCTTTCACTTTCTGCGCCAGGCGCTGGGCACGCAGACGGCGCCCTCCAATCCCACGCTCATGGGCCTGGCGCTCATGATGACCTGGTTTCTCATGACGCCCGTGTTGAATCAAGTCGACCAGCAGGCGGTCGAGCCCTACCGCTCGGGGCAGATCACCGGCATCGAGGCCATCGAGCGCGGCGCGCAGCCGGTGAAGCACTATCTTCTCCGCTATGCGCGGGAGAAAGACCTGGCCCTGTTCACCGCGGCGGGCCAGATTCCGCGGCCCAACACGCCCGACGACCTGCCCATGCGCGTCGTCGTTCCCGCCTACATTCTCTCCGAGCTCAAGGTGGGCTTCGCCATCGGCGCGGTTTTGTTTCTCCCCTTTTTGCTGGTCGATATTGTCACCGCTTCCATTACCACCTCGATCGGCATGTTCCAGCTGCCGCCGGTGGTGGTCTCCACACCGCTCAAGATTCTGCTCTTCGTGATGGTCGATGGCTGGAACCTGCTCGGCAACTCGCTCTTGAAGAGCTTTTGACCCGGGGCAGATGGCGAGGAATTCGAAACCGGGCCAGGTACAGGCACAAAGAGCCCGCGAAAGGAGTTGCCCATGACCCCCGATCTCGTCGCCGAGCTGCTGCGCCAGTTGATGAAGGAATCGATGATCGTGGCCGCGCCCCTGCTGGTCTCCGCCGCGGCGATCAGCTTTTTGCTCAGCCTGGTGCAAACCCTCACCAGCCTGCAGGAGCAGTCGCTCACCAGCGTGCCGCGCCTGGCCGCCATCGCGCTGATCCTGCTCGCCGCCATGCCCTGGTTCCTGGGCCGCATTGCCGACTACACGCGCCTGCTGCTCGGGGACTTTCACCGGTATCTGGAATGAAAGACACAGCCTCTAGATACTAGCTTCTAGCCGCTAGCCTCGGCTTCGGCAAAGCGACCGAAGCGTCATGCGTCAGGGGAAAGCTAGAGGCTAGGAGCTAGAAGCTAGGAGCTTGCGTTGACTGACTGGACAACATTCCTGAGTGCGCTTACGCTGGCGCTGGTGCGCATCAGCGGCATGGTGGTCTTCGCGCCGTTCTTTGCTTCGACCGCCTTCCCTCTGCGCGTCAAGGCTGTCTTTGCAGGCGCCGTGGCCTTTCTCGTGGCGCCGCTCGTCGCCGCACTCCCGGCAGCGCACGCCGAGCTCAGCTTCTCCGCGCTTCTGGGCGAGCTCGCCGTCGGCCTGGTTTACGGGCTCTCGCTCACGCTGCTCAACGAAATGCTTCTCTTTGCCGGCCAGGTTACCGGGGTACAGTTCAGTTTCTCGCTGGTCAATCTGCTCGACCCCGGCTCCTCCATCCAGACGCCGCTCCTGGGCGACCTCTTCCAGCTCTTCGGCACGCTGGTCCTCATCACCGCCGGGCTCGACCGCATTCTTCTCGCCTCCATGATCCGCAGCTTCCGCGTGGCGCCGATGGGTGCGTTCGCGTTCACACGGCCCACGGCGCTCCTGATCTTTCGCGCCGGCGCCGGCGTCTTCTTCGCGGCTCTCGAGCTGGCCGCGCCCGTGCTCGCCGCCACCATGCTGGTCGAAGTCGCCGTTGCCCTGCTGGGCAAGCTCAGCCCGCAGTTGCCGGTGATGGCGCTCACCGTGCCCTTGAAGACCATCACCGGCTTTTTCATTCTCACCGCGGCGCTGGCGCTCTGGCCACGGTTCATTGAGGCGCGCTTTGCCGCGCTGCTCGACCTGGCGGAGCGCCTCATCGCCGCGCACGGCAGCGCCCTTGGAGGCTGACCCATGCCCGGCGAGCGCACCGAACAGGCCACGCAGCACCGCCGCCAGAAGGCGCGCCGGGAAGGCGACATCCTGCACAGCCGCGAGCTCTCGGCCGCGGCCGGCACCCTGGCCGGGGTGCTGGCTCTGGGCGCGCTGGGCAGCCGCGCGCTCGAAGCCTGGCGCGGCGCCTTCGCCGCCTTTCTCGCCCTCGGCGATCGCGCGCGCTGGGAGCCGGGCACGCTTCTGCCCACGCTCGCCGCCCTGCGCCGGCTTCTGCTCTCCGTGCTCGCGCCGCCGGCCCTGGTTCTGGCTCTGGTGGCCGGCGCCGCGCTCACCGTGGGCGTGCTCCAGACCGGCGGCGTGAACGTCCACGCGGGCGCGATCGGCTTCAAGCTCGACCGGCTGAATCCGGTTTCGAATCTTAAGAACCTGTTTTCGCTGCGCGCGGCCGCGCGCCTGGGCAAATCGCTTCTGCCCGCGGCGCTCCTGGCCGTCTTGGCCGCGCAGCGCATCGGCCGCCAGCTCGCTCTTCCCGCGTTTTCGCTCGACCGGCTCAACCAGCTCGGGCCCGACATCTACGGTCTGCTCGAGGCCGCGGCCTGGCTGCTCTTTGCCTGGTCGGCCATCGACTATGCGGTTGAATGGCAGAGCCGCGAGTCGCGCCTCAAAATGAGCCGCCAGGACCTGCGCGACGAGTACAAGGAGACCGAAGGCAGCCCGCAGATTCGCGCCCGCATCCGCGGCCTGCAGCGGCAGATGCGCCGCCGCCGCGTCAAGGCTGACGTCGCCCGCGCCGCGGTGGTGCTCACCAACCCCACGCACTACGCCGTCGCCCTGGGCTTCGACTTCGCCACCATGGAGGCGCCCAAGGTTCTGGCCAAGGGCCGCAACCTGCTGGCCGAGGAGATCAAGGCCGAGGCGCGCTGGGCGGGCGTGCCCATCGTCGAGAATCCCTCGCTGGCGCGCTCGCTCTACCGCTCGGTCGAGGTGGGCCAGGCCATCCCGGTTGAGCTCTACGCCGCCGTGGCCGCCATCCTTGCCTGGCTTTACCGCCAGCGCGTCGAGGAGGAGTTGCGCGCCCGCCGCCGCCCCCAAACGCAAGGTGTGGCTCCAGGTTTTGGAGGAGTTCCGCAATGAGTTCGACTGCCCTTGCCGGCGGCGCGCCGCCGGCTGCGTCTTCTTCTTCCGTTCTCGATCGCCTGCGCGAGTACGCGCTGCCGCTGGCCGCGATCAGCGTGATCTTCGTCATGCTCGTCCCATTGCCGGCGGCCGGCCTCGATATTCTGCTCGCGCTCTCCATGGCCGCCTCCTTCATTGTCTTCCTTGCCGCCGTGCAGATTCGGCGTGCCGTCGAATTGTCGGTCTTTCCCACGCTGCTGCTGCTGCTCACGCTCTTCCGCCTCGCCCTCAATATCGCCTCCAGCCGCCGCATCCTGCTTCATGGCAATGAGGGCACCGCGGCGGCGGGCCACGTGATTGAAGCTTTCGGCCAGTTTGTTGTCGGCGGCAATTACGTGGTCGG
>JASHOQ010000133.1 GCA_030041045.1 Acidobacteriaceae bacterium | reverse complement strand
AGAGCTCCCGGGGATGAGCCTGATGGAGCACCTGGAGGAGCTGCGCCGGCGCATCATTCACTCCGCCGTTTACCTGGTGCTGGGAACGATCGTTGCCTACATCTTTCATGAGAAGCTGTACGGCCTGGTGCAGGAGCCGCTGGACCAGTTACACATCAAGCTCAACTACACGCACCCGATGGATCCGCTGAACCTGTATCTGCAGGTGTCGCTGATCGGCGGAGCCATTCTGGCGTCGCCGATGATCCTGTATCAGGTGTGGCTGTTCATTGCACCTGGGCTCTACCAGAAAGAAAAACGGTTTGTGGTTCCCTTTATGGCGGCTACGGTAGGACTGTTCCTGACCGGCGCGGCCTTCGGCTACTTTTTTGTGCTGCCCGGCGCGCTCAAGATTCTGATTGTGCACTTCGGGAAAGACTTCAACCCCATGGTCACTATCGAGGAGTACACGGGTTTCTTTCTCTCCATCATTCTGGGCCTGGGCATCAGCTTCGAGCTGCCGATCCTGATTTTCTTTCTGGCCATGTTCGGCATCGTGAGCCCGCGCTTCCTTTGGAAAAACATCCGCTACGCCATTCTGGCGGTGTTCGTGGTGGCCGCCATCATCTGCCCCAGCCCCGATGTGTGGACCATGTGCATCTACGCGCTGCCCATGCTTGCGCTCTATCTCATCGGCATCGGCGTGGCGTGGTGGGTGCATCCCTCGCGCAAGCGAGCCAAGGAGGCTGCCGGATGATTTTTCCCTGGTTTTTTCTCTGGTCCTTTTCCTGGTCCTTTTCCTGGTCCCGTTCCTGGTCCCGTTCCTGGTCTTGGAAGAGAGCTGTGGCAGTGGTGGCTTTGGCTGCGCCGCTTGCGCTCGAGGCGCAGCACCCTTCGCCAGGCTCAGGGCAGGCTTTCGATGGGGCGAAGGCGTATGAGTACGCGCGGGAGTTCGTGGCCATCGGCCCGCGCTGGCCGACGGGCCCGGGACATGTGAAGGCGGAGGAATTCCTGCGCAGCCATTTTACGAGCGAGCACCTTGCCTGCGAGGAAGACACGTTTACCGCCGATACGCCCATCGGTCCGGTGCCGATGCGCAATTTCATCGTGCGTTTTGCGGGCGCAAAGCAAGGCATCATCGTCCTGGCCACGCATTACGAAACCAACTACCCGCTGCGTACCATCGACTTTGTGGGCGCCAACGACGGCGGATCGACGACCGGGCTGCTGATGGCGATTGGCGACCGGTTGCGCGAGGAGACAGCCGGAGGGAAAAAGCTCGACGGGTACTCCGTGTGGCTGGTTTTTTTCGACGGTGAAGAGGCAATCGAATCGTGGTCGGACACCGATTCGACTTACGGCAGCCGGCACCTGGCGGCGCGCTGGGGACGCGACGGGACGCTGAGCCAGATCAAGGCGTTCATTCTTACCGATATGATTGGCGATAAGGATCTCGACATCCAGCGCGAGACGAATTCGACTGCGTGGCTGGTGGAGCTCGTCGGCCAGGCGGCGAAGAAATTTGGCGACGAGCGCTACTTCTTTCAGAAGGACATGGCTGTCGAGGACGATCATCTGCCGTTTGTTGAGCGCGGCGTGCCTTCGATCGACATTATCGATCTCGATTATGGACCCAACAACAGCTACCACCACACGGCGCAGGACACGATGGACAAGATCAGCGCGCATAGTTTGACCATTGACGGAGATGTAATTCTGGAAACGATGCGGCTGATCGATCAGCGATGAAGGGTCAGGGGTCAGGGGTCAAGAAAGATTAGTCGGAAGGAGCGGGAGCGTGGCCGAGGCAGAGATCGGCATTATCGGGGGCAGCGGGCTGTACTCGATGCCCGGATTCACGAACGTGCGCGAAGAGCGGGTAGAAACGCCGTTTGGCGAGCCTTCCGACGCATTTGTTCTGGGCGAGCTGGAAGGGCGCAAGGTTGCTTTTCTGGCGCGGCATGGGCGCGGGCACCGCATTCTTCCCTCGGAGCTGAACTTTCGCGCCAATCTTTACGCCTTCAAGAAGCTGGGCGTGGAGCGCATCATCTCCGTTTCCGCCGTTGGGTCACTCAAGGAAGAGCATAAGCCGACGGACTTCGTGATTCCCGATCAATTCATCGATCGAACGATTCACCGCGTGGCGACGTTCTTTGGAGATGGGATTGTAGGCCACGTGGCCTTTGGCGATCCGGTGTGCGCGACCGTGGCTCAAGCTGCGGCCGATGCGTGCAAGAGCGTCAACGTGGCGGGCAAGCTGGGCGGCACCTACGTGTGCATGGAGGGGCCGCAGTTTTCCACGCGCGCGGAATCGAATCTTTACCGCAGCTGGGGCGCGGACGTGATTGGGATGACGAATCTGCAGGAGGCGAAGCTGGCACGCGAGGCCGAGATCTGCTATGCCACCGTGGCCATGGTGACCGACTACGACTGCTGGCGCGAGGGGCACGACGCGGTAACGGTGGAGGAAATTGTGGCCGTTCTCCACAAGAACGCGGAGAGTGCATGCAGAGTGGTGAAGGCGGCTGTGGCGGCGATGCCGCGCGACAGAAGCTGCGCCTGCGCAACAGCCGCGAAGTACGCCGTGCTCACGCAGGCCGATGCGATTCCCGCGGCGGCAAAGGAAAAATTGAAGCTGCTGTTGGGAAAGTACATAGGCTAGTGCGGGCCTGCGAGATTCCAGGTGCGAATCCGGCTATAATCGTCGATACTGGACTTGCCTCATTCCCTGGAGACGACAATGAAGAAATCCGAGGTGCTCTTCGCGGCCAACTATCGTTATAACTTCGACCGCGATCTCTATGTAAATTATGCTGCCAAGAAGGCCTTTAGCATCGAATTCGTCGACGATCACTCCGAAGAGGATCTTCGCCGGGGCATTCAGGAGAGTCCGAACGGAAACGGCTGGATTTTCTATTTTAATGTCCCTCCTTCGGACAGTATCCGCCGGCAGTTGGAACAGGTCCTCGAAAGCGTACATAGGTAATGCCTGAACGTACGGTCGAAGATCGGCTCAGGGAAGAGTACTTCGATATTCTTCCCGACATCCGCAGAGTGGCGTGGCAGCTCGAAACCGAGATAATGCATATCACGCTTCCCTTAAAGCAAAGCCTGGCACACTACGAACAGTTGGTGGTGAAGTCGCGCGTCAAGGAATGCGAAAGCGCCATCAAGACTCTGCGAGGACAGCAAGAGGGGAATGTCTTTGATCCAGAAAAACGGGAGAAATACTCAATATTGGACCTGAAAGACCTGGCAGGTTCCCGGGTATTGGTGTTTCCGCGCAACGGGCTAATTAAGACCGTTCAAATGCTCCGTCAATATGAGCCTTTCAGGGACTGGGTTGCAGAGCCGCTGTCATATGCGGGCGATGAGCGAGGCATTCCAATGTATTTTGGATTTTTTCCTGCAATCAGTTCCACGGTATGCGCGGAATTCCAAGTTGTGCCGATGTTGATTGGTCTTTTCTGGGAGGTCGAGCATTCCGCCATGTATAAGCCAATCGGATGGGCGAAAGGAATCGAGAACGACGAGGGCATGAATTCATGCCGGACCGAGGTGGAAATTTCGCTCGCACGCTTTGAGGCCGAATTCGAAAAGTTTGTTGAAAAGAACTCTCAGCCTCCATCTGAATAGCTTTCGTCGCTCATCGCACCTGATCGAGGAATACGTCTATGTCCATTACCGTCGTCGGCAGCGTTGCCTACGATTCCGTTGAGACTCCGGCGGGCCGTTACGAGCGCAAGCTTGCAGGCGCTGCTACATACTTTTCTCTCGCCGCCAGCTTCTTCACCGATGTGCGTGTGATTGCCGTGGTGGGCGAGGATTTTGGCCCGGAGCAGGAAGCCGTTTTCAAGGCTCGCAAAATCGACATGCGCGGCATCGAGCGCGCGCCGGGCAAGAGCTTCTTCTGGGAGGGCTCGTATCTCGAAAACCTGAACGAGGCCAAGACGCACGCGACGGAGCTGAATGTCTTTGCCGCCTTCGAGCCCAAGATTCCCGACGCATACCGCGACTCCGACTTCCTTTTTCTGGCCAACATCGATCCCGTGCTGCAGCGCCGCGTGCGCGAAGCCATGCCTCAGGTGAAGCTGGTTGCCGGCGACACCATGAACTACTGGATCAACGATCACCGGCCGGCGCTGCTTGAGATGCTGAAAGGCCTGGACATTCTGCTGATCAACGACACCGAGACACGCGTGCTGGGCGAGAACAAAAACCTGGTGAAGGCGGCCAAGGCGGTGATGGCGATGGGGCCGTGCTTTCTGGTGGTCAAGCACGGCGAGTATGGCGCGACGCTGTTCCACGAATCTTCTCCAAAGAGCAAAAGCGCGGAGCACACGTTTCGCGCGCCCGCGCTGCCCCTTGAAGAAGTGGTCGATCCCACCGGCGCCGGCGACAGTTTTGCCGGAGGGTTCTTCGGTTATCTTGCGTCGCAGCCAGAGCTCACGCCCGGCGCATTCCGGCGGGCCATGTTTTACGGCAGCGCGATGGGATCGTTTGCCGTGGAACGGTTCGGCACGGAGCGGCTGGAAGGGCTTTCCCGCGCGGAAATCGATGAGCGCTTCGACCGCTTCCGGGAGTTGACGCATCTCGACTGAAGACGCCATGCGCCCGCCAACGAGCCGCACTGAGCAGACGAAAGGAATCTCCCCGCGCGCGGAGCTGTGGCCCGTGTTTGCCTTCAGCCTGGCAGCGTCGCTGGCGGCGATTGCCTGGAGCTGGCGGCACCACGCGCTGCTCAACTACGGCGACGCCGTTGCCCACCTGCACATTGCGCGGCGGTTTCTGGATTGCCGATTTCACTCCATCGCGGAGCTGGGCTCGGTGTGGCTGCCGCTACCGCACCTGCTCATAGTCCCGTTCGTGCAGGTGTACGCCTGGTGGGCCGATGGAATCGCCGGAACCATCCCTTCGGCGCTGGCCTATCTGCTTGCATGCGTGGGCATCTACCGGCTGGCGCGGCAGTGGCTGGAGCCGGCCGCAGCCGCGCTGGTGCTGGCTTTTTTTGCGTGCAACCCGAACCTGCTTTACCTTGAGACCACGGCCATGACCGAGCCGCTGTTTGTGTGCGAGTTGATCTGGATCGCGTTGCTGCTGGTGGAGTGGCGCACGCGCCTGAGCACTGACGGGACCCGAGCCAATCGCCTCCTGGGCTGGATTGCGGCGGCGCTGATTGCGGCCGTTTTTACGCGCTACGACGGATGGGTGATCGCGTTTCTGGCCTGGGCGGCGATCGGCGTTACGCTCGCGAAAACCGGAAACTTGCGCTCGCGCAGCTTCTGGATCTGGAGCGCGGTGCTGGCTGCGGCGCCGATTGCGTGGTTCGTTTATAACGCGTTTTCGTTTGGAGACTGGCTGGCTTTTGCGCGCGGACCTTACTCCGCGCGGGCGATCGAGCTGCGCACGGCTCACGGCTCCGGGCCGCTCCATCCGGGATGGCATAACCCCTGGGTCGCTCTGGAATTCTTTGTCAAAGTCTCGGAGATGGACGCCGCTGTGTGGGGCAACCTTATCTTCGCATTGGCGGCGCTGGGGACGGCGGGCGCGGTGATCGCGCGCCGCAGGGCGTTTGCGTGGACGCTGCTGCTTTGGGCGCCGGTTCCCTTTTACGCCTATGCCGTGGCGTACGGATCGGTGCCGATCTTCATTCCCATCTGGTGGCCGCACTCGTGGTACAACACGCGTTATGGTTTGGAACTGCTGCCCGCGCTTGCGCTGGGGCTGGGCTTCGCTGTGCAGTTGCTTATCAGCCTGGTGCGCGCAGTCAAGCCCCGATGGGCCAGATGGGCGGTGGCCGCGCTTGCCGCACTGGCGGCGTTGAATGCGTGGAAGATGATGCGCCTGCGCCCGCTGGTTTATGTGGAAGGAACCAAGAACAGCGAGGCACGCCGGCCATTTGACCAGAACATTCCGCCCGAACTGCGCAAGCTGGCCGCAGAGCGGCCGGGCGGCGCCGTACTGATGAACACCTCAGTGTATCCGGAGCTGGTGGCCTTCACCGGAATTCGCCTGCGGCAGACGATCAACGAAAGCGATCAGTACATTTACCGCGATGCTCTGGCGGCGCCGGCGGCCAACGCGGCCATCGTGCTCGCGTTTGACGGAGACGAAATCGATCGGGCGGTGAAGGCGCATCCGGCACAACTCACCGCGGTAGCGCGCTACACGGCGAAGGGCGAGCCTTCCGGCACGATTTATGTCTCCGATCTCTGGCATCCGGCCGAGCAGCCCTGATGCCCATCGAGCCGCATGCGCGGTGATAGCATCGGGCAAGGATGGAGATGGAGGAAGCTTGATTGGCTTCACCAAGGCGCACGCCTGCGGCAACGACTTTCTGATCGTGGGCGAAGATGCCGCTGCAGACGGAGAGCGGGCGAACCTGACACGCAGGCTGTGCTCGCGCCACAGCGGCGTCGGCGCGGATGGAATCGAGTTCTTTGCGTGGACTGGGCCGGCATCGGGACGAGCGAGGCTGCACAATGCCGATGGATCAATGGCAGAAATCAGCGGCAACGGAACGCGCTGCGTAGCGGCGTGGATGGCCGATGAGCTCGGCTGCCAGGCCGGGGACAAGCTGCAGATTGCCACGGACGCGGGCGTGCGCGAGTGCCGCGTGGACAGGGTTTGCCGCGAGTCGGGTTTCATGGCGGAGATCACGACGGCCATGGGTGTGCCCACCTTTGCGCCGCATACGCTCCGGCTCAGCGATGGAACCGAGATTGTGGGCGTGGAGGTTTCTACCGGGAATCCGCACTTCGTGGTGATGGTGGTGGACGACCTGTTTGTCGCGGCAGGGAAAGGATGGGAGAGCCTGGGTGCGGAGATTTTTGCGCACAGAGATTTTCCCGGACAGACCAACGTGGAGTTCGTCAACGTCATGAACGAGCACGCCATCGAAATCCGCATTTTCGAGCGCGGCGTGGGAGCGACCGCCTCATCGGGAACGGGCAGTTCGGCCGCCGCGGTGGCCGCGCTGGCGCTGCGGAGATGCACGTCGCCGCTCACGGTTGCGGCTCCCGGCGGAGCGCAGACCGTGGCCTGGAGCGGACCGGGCACCGAGCTGTTTCTCACCGGGTCGGCGGCGCTGATTGCGCGCGGCGAGGCGTATTGACAATGGCTGGCGATCGAAAGCCTCTGTTGCGAATTCCGACCGTTGCGCAGGGAGCGGGCATCAGCATTGTGGCGCCGGCAAGCTTTGCGCAGACCGAGCGCGTGGAGCAAGGGACGGCGGCACTGCACAAGCTTGGATTCGAACCCAGGTTCGGCGTAAATTCGGGTGAACGCGGACCGCTCTATTTTGCCGGCTCGCCGGATCAGCGATTGGTGGACCTGCACGCGGCATTCGAGGACGAGGGCACCACCGCGGTGATGGCGCTGCGCGGCGGTTACGGGGCGAATTATCTGCTTGACGGGCTCGACCCGGCACGCATCGGCAAGCACCCGAAATTGTTTTTCGCTTACAGCGATCTGACCGGAATCCAGCTGCGCTTGCTCGATGAGATCGGACTGATGGCCTTCCACGGGCCCATGCTCGCGGCCGATTTCTATCGCGAGGAAGGCGTGCATGGCGCGAGCTTTCAGGCGGCGCTGAAGGGAGAGGCGTACAGCGTCGGCGCAAGCGAAGGATTACGCGCCCTCAAGACCGGCAATGCGCGCGGCGTGCTCTACGGGGGGTGCCTGAGCATCCTGGTTTCGCTGATTGGAACGCGGTGGGAGCCGCGCACCGAGGGCACGCTGCTCTTTGTTGAGGATGTGGGCGTGAAGCCCTACCAGATCGACCGCATGCTGTGGCAGTTGCGCCAGGCGGGAAAACTCGAAGGCGTGCGCGGCATCGTATTCGGAGAGATGTTGGATTCGACGCCTGCGGGCACGACGCCGGAGTTCCTGGAGGAAGCGATTTTGAGCGCGCTGGATGGCTTCGCCGGGCCGATTGCGATGGGCCTGCGCAGCGGGCATGTTTCGCGCGCCAATGTCACGCTGCGCCTGGGCGCAGAGGCCGAGCTGGTTGCAGGCGATCAAACCAGGCTGGAATTATTCAAGCCATCGGGATCCGCATGAGCGCGTCAAAGAACACTCAAAAGAAGCACATTCACCTGAGCGGAATCTGCGGCACGGCGATGGCGTCGCTGGCCGGCCTCTTGCAGCTCGAGGGGCACCGCATCACCGGCTCAGACAAGGCGGCGTATCCGCCCATGAGCGATTTGCTGCGCGAGCTGGGAATCCCGGTGATGGAGCCGTACGCGGAAGCCAACCTGGAGCCGGCCCCGGGCGAATTTCCGGACCTGGTGGTGATCGGCAATGCGCTCTCGCGCGGCAATCCCGAGGTGGAGCGGATTCTGGACCAGCGCATTCCTTTTACTTCCATGGCGGCGCTGTTGCGCGAGGAGTTTCTCAAGGAGCGCGAGCCGCTGGTGGTTGCGGGAACGCACGGGAAGACCACGACCACCAGCATGCTGGCGTGGATTTTCCAGGTGGCCGCAGAGGATGCGCCCGCCTTCGAGCCTTCGTTTCTGATCGGCGGCGTGGCGGAAAATTTCGGCACCAGCTTTCAACTGCGGCCCACGCGCACGTTCATTGTCGAGGGCGACGAATACGACACGGCATTTTTCGACAAGGGTCCGAAATTCCTGCATTATTTTCCCGATGCGCTGATTCTGACCCACGTGGAATACGACCACGCGGATATTTACGCCGATCTGGAGGCGGTGAAAACGGCATTCAAGCGCCTTGTCAACCTGGTTCCGCGGCGCGGGCTGATCGTGGCCTTCGATGGCAGCGCGAATGTATCCGAGTGCGTGGAGCGGGCGTTCTGCCGCGTGGAGAGGTATGGCCTGAGCGCAGATGCCGATTGGCGAATGCGGAATCTTCGTCTTGAATCAGGCGTCATGCGCTGGGAGGTGTGGCGCGCGGGCGTGCTGTGGTCGGAGCTGGAGATGAAGCTGGCGGGCGAGCATAATGCGCTGAACGCGACGGCGGCGGCGGCCATGGCGAGCGATCGCGGCGTGCGCAAAGAGACCATTGCCGCGGCGCTGGGCAGCTTCAAGAGCGTGAAGCGGCGGCTCGAAGTGCGCGCCGAGATCGGCGGCGTGACCGTGATCGAGGATTTCGCGCACCACCCTACGGCCATTCGCGAGACCCTGCGCGCGCTGCGCGCCGTCTATCCGCAGGCGCGGCTATGGGCTGTGCTCGAGCCGCGATCGAATACGCTGCGGCGGAAGGTGCTCGAAGAAGATCTCGTGGCCAGTCTGCGGCTGGCCGATCGCGTGGTGCTGGCCGGCGTTTACCAGCAGCAGCGGATACCCGATGCGGAGCGGCTGCATCCGGAAGACGTGGTGCGCAAGCTGAATGAGCTGGGGACCGACGCCGACTTGTTGCCGGACGCGGATGCGATCGTGAGCGGCATTGTGCCGCGCGTGGCGCCGGGCGACGTGGTGGCCATCCTTTCCAATGGCGGCTTCGACGGCATCTACGAAAAACTGCCGGCGCGCCTGAAGGAGCGTTTCCCGGCCGCGGACTCAAGCGCAACCTGAGAGGCGCGGATGATCGCTTCCCTGGTCATGCTCGGCACCTTTTTCGCCCTGGGGATTCCGGCGGCGCTGGTGTTGATTCCCTGGGCCATGATTACGGGAGACGCGACCCCGCTTTATAACGCGGCGCAACGCGTCTCGCGGGCCGCGTTCCGCATGGCGGGCATCCGCGTGGAAGCGCAGGGCCGCGAGCGTGTGCCGCCGCACACGGCGTGCATCTTCATGTCGAATCACGTGTCGAATCTCGACCCGCCGGCGCTGCTCCCGCGGATTCCGGGGCGGACTTCGGCATTTCTCAAGCGCTCGCTGATGAAGATTCCCGTGCTCGGGTATGCATTCAAGCTGGGAGATTTCATTCCCGTCGATCGCGATGGCCGCGTGGAGAGCGCGCAGGAGAGCGTTGACCTTGCGCGCGCCGTGATGGCCAAGGGGTTGCATGTGACCGCGTTCGTCGAGGGCACGCGCTCGCGCGACGGGCGCATGCTGCCCTTCAAGAAAGGCCCGTTTTACCTGGCCAAGGAGACCGGAGCGCCCTGCATTCCGGTATCGATATTCGGCACCGAGAGCATGATGGCCAAGGGCAGTTTGAAGATTCGCCCCGGCATTGCGCACATTGTGTTTCACGCGCCGGTTTATCCGGACGAGTTTGCAACGCGCGAGGCGCTGCTGGAAGCGGTGCGAGCCGCGATTGCGTCGGGGTTGCCGGAGTGGATGCGGGGATAATACAGCGAGTCAGCGGGTCAGCAAGCTAGCAAGTCAGCGGGTCGGCATTTGTGCTTTCCCAGGTTCCAGAAACGGGACCGGGGGCACCCTGCTTTGTTGATGGCTTGCTCATTGCTGGACGATGGCGTTGTAGCCGTCGTTGAGAAGGTTCATGCGCCAAGTGTTGGCCTCGGCGAGGGTGGCGAAGGGCCCCATGCACACATGGATGAGATTGTCAGTTGGATCGCGGCGGGCGGTGACGGCGTAGCCGCGCTTGCGCAAGGCGTCGGTGAGCACGGCGGCGTCTTCCGGATGAGAGACGGCGGCGATCTGGACCATGAGCGAACCCGCGGGAGGCGAACCGGCGGGAAGCGAACCCGCGGGCGCGGCTGAACCCTGCACCATCGCCGGCTGGACGCTGGCCGGCGGAACCTGCGCAGGCGGCGCTTGCGCGGGTGCGACGGCGAGCGCGGGATGAACCGATGGCTGGCTCGGCTCACCATTCGAAGTGGCCGCGGCGGGAACGATCTGGGCGGTTGCGCCGGAGTTTGCGGCAGAGGTTGCGCCGGAAGCGGCGGCGCTGGCCGCTTGGCCGGAGTCATCCGCGTCGGGCGACTGGCCGGGCTGCGCGGTGGCGGAGGGTTTGGCGATGGCGTTGCCGGTTCCAATCGGCTGCGAGGGGACAGGAAGCGCGGCGGCGGCCTGCGTGGCCCCGCGGTGGCCAATGGCGTAACCCAGGCCGAAACAGACCAGGCACAGAAGCGCGAGGCCGAGGAAGAGGGTGAGCAGGGCGCCGGAGCCGAGCGTCACCTCGGTATCGCGCCGAGACTTCACCGGCTCGAGCTCTTGGTCGTCGAAAGCTCCCCGCATGCGCATTTCCTTGCTCGGCGAAGACAAATACCCGCCTGCTCTCTCGAATCTTTTTTCCGGGCGGGCGAGTCCACAACAAGGATACTCTTTCCCTCGACCGGCGAGGGAGGGAATTGGTAATCGCGGCGGCCGCAGGGCATCCTATGGCTGGCCCGGCGATGATTTGATGCTGCCAATGGCCTTGTTCAGCAATGTCATCATTTCGATGGGCAGGGGAAAGACGATGGTGGTGTTCTTCTCCACGCCGATGTCGGAGAGCGTTTGCAGGTAGCGCAGCTGCAGGGTCATGGGTTGCGTGGCCATGAGCGCGGCGGCATCCACCAGCTTTTGCGCGGCGCTGAATTCACCCTCGGCGTGGATGATCTTGGAGCGCTTCTCGCGTTCGGCTTCAGCCTGCTTGGCCATGGCGCGCAGCATCTGCTCGGGCAGATCCACCTGCTTCACTTCGACCGAGACCACCTTCACGCCGAAGGGTTCGGTGCGCTGGTCAATGATGGTCTGGATGCGCAGGTTGAGCTTGTCGCGATGGCTGAGCAGCTCGTCGAGCTCCACTTCACCGAGCACCGAGCGCAGGGTGGTCTGCGCGAACTGCGAGGTCTGGTAGACGTAGTTGGCCACCTTGATGGCAGCGTCATTGGGATTGACCACATAGAGCGTCACGACGGCGTTCACCTTGATGGTCACGTTGTCACGGGTGATGACGTCCTGCGGCGGGACTTCGAGCACTTCCTGGCGGAGCGAGATGCGGATCATCTGATCGAAGGGACGGAAGACAAGAATGATGCCGGGACCCTTGGGCGCGGCCAACGCGCGGCCGAGGCGGAAGATGACCGCGCGCTCGTACTCGCGCAGAATCTTGATGGAATTGAAGAGATAGAGTAAGACGATTACAACGAAAATCAGAATCGGCAACATGGAATCGGACATGGGCTTACCTCAGCGGGAATTGTACTCCAGGCGGGAACAGCGGAGTCAGCGGGGTCAGCGGCGTCAGCGGAGTTAGGGCGCCTTGCGCGCCTATGGCCGCGTGCTGCTACGCCGGCTGTTCGGGGGCGCGGGCTGCGCCCACAGGCTCGACGCGCAGGATCATCTGGTCGTGGCCGACGACCAGCAACGGTGTTCCCGACGGAGCCGGCTCGCGAGAAATGGCGCGCCAGATTTCGCCTTCCACCAGCACGTGGCCTCCAGGTGCAAGCGGCTCCATGGCTGTCGCCCGCGAGCCGATCATCGCTTCCGCGCCGATGCGCGCCTTGCGCCGCCGGGCGCGAACAGCCAGGCGGACGAGAAAGACGGTGATGGATCCGAAGGCGGCGCTGACGGAGAAGGCGACCCACGGGCTTACGTCCAGCTGGGGGATGGGCGCGGCCACCAGCGTAAGAGTGCCGAAGGTGAGGCAGACGATGCCGGCGATGGCCAGGACGCCGTGGCCGCCGAATTTGGCCTCGAGCAGGAGCAGAACCAGCGCCGCCACCAGCAGCAGCACAGCGGTGTAGCGAATGGGCAGCAGATTCAAGGCGAAGATGGCGAGCAGCACCATGAGCGTGCCCAGGGTTCCGGGAACGATGGTGCCGGGCGAATTGAATTCGAGATAGATGAGCAGCGCGCCGCCCACAAGAAACAGCAGGGCGATGTTGGGATTCACCAGCCAGCCCAGCACGTCGTCGCGCACCGTGGGCCGCACCAGCTCCATGCGCGCCCCCGCCAGGTGGAGGGTTTCTTTGGAGCCATTCAGGCGCGTGATCTCGCGCCCGTCAAGGAGCGAGAGCAGTTGCGTGTCGCTTTCGGCCACTACGTCAATGAGGTGCTGATTCAGCGCCTCTTCAGCGGTATAGGAGTGCGACGAAGCCAGCGCGGCCGTGGCCGCCTCGGCATTGCGGTTCCTCCGTGTCACATAGGAGCGCAGAAAGGCTTCGGCATCATTCTCCACCTTCTGCATCTCGGTGGCGTCGGGCTTGCCCATCTCGAAGACCACGTGAGCAGCACCGGCCTCGGTTCCGGGAGCCATGGCGGCCACGTCCGCGGCTTCAAGCAGAAAGAAACCGGCGGAGCCGGCGCGCGCACCGGAAGGGGCCACGTAGACAATGACCGGAACCCGCGAGCCGAGAATGGCGCCGGCCATGGAACGCATTGAGTCCACCAGCCCTCCCGGCGTGTCCATTTCAATCAAGAGCGCCTGCGCGCCGTCGGCGTTGGCGCGGGCGATGGCGCGGGCGAGTTCGTCGGCGCTGACCGGCTGGATGGTATCGTCGAGCAGGAATTTTTCGACGAGAGGTTGAGCGGCGTAGGCCTGGGGTGTGCGGCCCGAGGCAGCTGCCCACAC
>JASHOQ010000132.1 GCA_030041045.1 Acidobacteriaceae bacterium | reverse complement strand
ATCACCAGTTCGCATGTACGGCGCAGAGCGTTCCGGTTACTGTGTTGGTGGCGAGTCACGGTGATCACCATGTTGGCTTGACGGCAGAGCACCAAGGCATCGGTAACCACGAGAGCTGGCGGAGTGTCGATAACGATGTGGTCGTACTGCTGCGACCACTCCTCAATCAATTGCTCCATCTGGCGTGAGCCGAGCAGATCTGCGGGGCTGGGTGGACGAGCACCATGGCTCAGGAAGTCAAGGCCGGGAGCCTCGGGAAGGTTGCGAACGGTTTCGCGCCAGAACGTCACGCCGGCCAGGCACTCCGATAGACCCTTCGCAGCCGGAAGACCAAACGCCTCTTCCAGTCTGCCGCGCCGCATATCCGCATCCACCAGCAGGATACGCTGGGCGCTCTGTGCAAGCACCACGGCGCAATTCGCGCCGATGGTGCTTTTGCCTTCGCCAGGCATCGACCCTGTGACAACGATGACGCGCGGCGGTGAGCCTGCTGAGGCGAGCATAATCGCAGTACGCAGCGCCCGGAATGATTCCGAAAATTGCGCCGTCGGCCGCCTCGCCGATAGCAGCGCCAGAGATGCTGAATTCTCAACCGGCGCCTTGCGCGAGCGGGCGCGACTCTTTATTGCTGGGATCACGCCCAAAAGCGGCATGCAGGAGATCCACTCCGCCTCGTCCGCCGAGGAAACCCGTTGGTCAATGCGGTCATATAGGAAGACAAGCCCGATGCCGATGACCACACCACCGCATAGCGAAAAGGCCATGACGAACGGAATCTGCGGTTCAACCGGCTTGATCGGGCGCAAGGCAGAGTCGATAATCTCCACGTTTGTCGAGCGGAGGCTGGCAACGATTCCCGCTTCCTCAAGCTTGCGAAGCAGGTCCTCATATAGCGTCCGCCCTGATTCCACGTCGTCCTTCAGAATATTGTATTGGCTGAAGTTATCGGTCATCTGGTATGCGACTTGCTTCTGCTGATCCAGAGCTGCGCGGAGGGACTGCTCGGTATTTTGCGCTTCCTCAAATTCGTTCTTGTAACGTGCGCGGATGTTGCTAATCGTCTTCTCGATGGATTCCTGCGTCTTCTCGAGCTGCGCCTTCAGCTCCACCACTTGAGGATAGGCAGAGCCGTAAGTGGTCTGAGCGTCAGCTAGCTGATTTTGAAGGCTGGCGCGCTCCTCTTCCAATGCGGGCAGTGTAGTATCGGTTGAGATGGACTGCACCAGCGCCGGGTCGCCAGATTGCGCTATCCGGTATTTCGCCTCTTTTGTAATGCGATCCGCCTCGGCATCGGTCAGCTGACGACTCAGATCATCGAGGCGAGCCATCACCAGATTGTTGTTTTCGTCGGTGCCGATGATTCCATGCTCTTTCTGGTACCCGGCCAAGCGCTGCTGATCCTGTTCGACCGTGCTCTTCAAATCACCCAGCTGCTGTGATAGCCAAGTGGACGCCTGATGGGTGGCGTTGTAACGAGTGATGAAATTATGCTCCTGATACACTCGGGCCAGATCGTTGACGACAGCGGCCGCCAGTTCCGGATCCTCGCTCCGAAAACGGATGTCGATGGCCTGCGTACGCGGCACCGACTGCACCGTCAAGCTCTTGCCGAAATTTCTCAGCACCATCGCCTGCTTGACGTAGTCCGGCTTTGAGCTGCCCTGCCTGAGATATGGATTGAACTCCAACTTCTGATCTAGGTGCAGGTCCGAAATTACTATTTCCGCGAGGGTCGAGCTTTTAAGCACACGCACCTGGGTTTCTAGCTTGCTGCTGAAGTCACCACCAATTGAGCCGAGTGCCCCATCGGTTGCGTCCTCGAGATTAAGCGCGTCCGAGCCCTCTGGATGCACTGCGATCTCGCCTTGGGCCTCGTAACGGCGGGTCTTGAATGCGCTATAGAGTGTGCCCGCAACTACCGCGATCAACACAGAGGCAATCAGAACCAGTCGCCCGCGCCGCAAAATATGCATCAGCCATGCGACGTCGAGCTTGTCCTCCTGCTGCACACCGGCCCGCATGGTCCGCTCTGTAGCCGAGAGACGCTGATTCAAATCTCTGATCGCGAGAGATTTATCCGATTGCATCGAAGTTCCTTTCCATCCTGTTGTAGCCCGGGATTGGACGCTAGAATCTGCCATAGGTGGCCATTCCGATCGTTGCCGCAATGATTGCTTGCGCGCCATTCTTTGCTGTCACCTTGACCTTGCTGGTCGGCAGAAAGAGGATGTCATCGGGCCGCAGCTCACTGTCCATTATCTGGCCGCGCATGATTTTATCCAGCGGTAGATCAATTTCTTTAACTCCGCTGGGCAGGTGGCGCACGATACGCGCATGCCGGAGCGCAGCCTGGTGCGTGGGCCCATTGGCAAGCGCGATCGCGCGAAGCACAGTGATATCCGTGTTGTTCTCCATCAGAAATGCACCCGGCTTGTTCACCTCGCCCACTACATAGACCACGGGGGCTTTGTCCACGATGACCGTATCTCCAGGTTGCAGGTCCACGTCGATATTCACGTTGGCGTTTGTTACCTGATAGGTGAAGTGCTGCGGATCCGCAGTATCCCCGGCATGTATGATGGTCAGGGTTGAGCCGGCGCGCTGTGTCAGGCCGCCCGCCGCAGAGATGGCGTCGAATAGGCGGTGGGGCCCGAACATCGGATAAGTGCCTGCCTGGTTCACTTCGCCCAGCACGGTAATGCCCTGTGTCGCATATTCGGCTACGAAGACTGTGACCTGGGGCTTCAGGACAAAGTTGCGCTCGACCAGTTCCTCACTCAGTTGTTCCTCAACGTGCTCCACCGTTAATCCAGCCACATGCACTTCGCCCAGGAGGGGAAGCCGCACGGTTCCCGAGTCTGTGACCCGCACTTTCAGGGTTAGTTCCGGAACCTTAAACACGTCTATTTCCAGAAGGTCTCCCGGTCCGATCGCGATGTTGCGTAGATCGGGGGCTACGCTCTGTGGCTGGTTCAATGCCGTCTGGGGGACGGGCTGCTGTGCGAAACATGCAACACTGCAAAGTAGCACTGGAATAATCCAGATTGCTCGTTTCATTTTCTCATCCCACTTCTTGCAGGACCACGTACTTCCCGCATTCGCATTTCGGTTGTCTGAGTGTACCCGGGCCGGACACCGCCAAACGCGCGGACCAGCCGGATGGACGCGATTCTAAGCGCTTTGGTAGGCAGCCACAGCGCTAAGCAGAGTCTCCGCGACATGGGTCCGTGCGTCCGACGGTAATTCGGGATAGCATGGCAGAGCCAGTACTTCCCGCGCCGCTGCTTCCGCGTGAGGCAGGCTTCCCTCCACATATCCAAGTCCGGCGAAGCACTTCTGCAGATGCAGAGGCAGCGGGTAATAAATCTCAGTCTGCACCTGCTTTTGGGCTAATTGCGCCATTAAGGCATCGCGATTGGGCACGCGGATGCTGTACTGGTTATAGATGGACACGCAGTCCCTACAAATAAAAGGCGTCCGCACTGGCGAGGCGGCAAAACGGCCGTCATAATAAGCCGCGTTTCTTCGCCGGGCTTCGCTCCACGCCTCCAGGTGCGGCAGCTTCACCAGAAGAATGGCCGCCTGAATCGCGTCCAAGCGAAAGTTGCCGCCGATTGACGCATGGAAGTACTTCGGCTTGGCACCATGGCTGCGCAGAAGGCTCATTCGCTCGTACAGGTCACGATCGTTGGTAACGATCATGCCACCGTCGCCGGCCGCGCCAAGATTCTTACTCGGGAAGAAGCTGAAGCATCCGCACGTTCCCATGCTTCCGGCCCTGCGACCCTTGTAAGTTGCGCTGATGGACTGCGCAGCATCCTCAATCACGTGCAGACCGCGTTGTGCGGCGATATCGAGGATCGGATCCATCTCACAGATCTGGCCAAAGAGATGGACCGGTATGATGGCCTTCGTTCGCGGCGAA
>JASHOQ010000131.1 GCA_030041045.1 Acidobacteriaceae bacterium | reverse complement strand
GTATTTGGGAATGAAGATCACGTGATACTTGCAATCCCACTTCGTGTGGCTTAGGCTTTCGTACTCGTCCATCCGGATTCTCCTTCGCGTGATGCTTTGGTCGGCTCACGCTTGGAGTTTTCTGGGTGGACTCCCTCAAATGTCAAACTCCGACTGTCGCCCCGGCAGAGCCGGGGGGCTTCCTCACTTTGCTAATTCGGCGTCGGCTGCTCGATGTGATCAATCACCAGCACCTCCACTGCCCCGTCCTCAGGAACCAGCTTGAGCCCAAGCTGATTTTTGAGCGCATTGCGGAATGTTCCGCCGCTTTCCGTGTTGTTCTCTTCGCTCGTGTCTTCGGGCGTCCAGTTGAGCCAGAGATCGTAGCCGCCGTCGAGTCCGGTGCGGTCGATCACAGGCCGAGACAACGTTGCCAGGCCGGTCTGCGCCGGCAGAGACGAGGCCAGCATGGCCAGCGTGACGTTACGGCCCCCGAAACGATGGGCGCCCGAAGCACTGGCCGGCAGGTGCGCAATCCAGCCACAGGGAATTGGCAGCGCGGCAAGCTGCGGAGCTGCGGTTGCAACCATGTCTGCCCTGTCGGGCAGTTCGGTTGTGGCGCAGTCATCGCTTACGCGATGCGGCTCGAGCTGCGGCCCGAGTTTGCCCGGATTGACCTCAACAAGTACAAGCACCGGCGCCCGGCGCGTCTCCCAATGTGCCCTGAGCTTGAACCGGTCTTCCAGCAGGCTCTGCATCATCAGCCGCATCTGATCCTTGGTTGCAGGTCCAGGCGCGCGCGCCTCGATGTCATAGTGTGTGGTTCTCAACCAATCGGGAACATGCAGCGCGACTCCTCTGTAGAAGTCGAAGCGCAGCGCCAGCTCCTGGGTTCCGCTTAACCGGTACGCAAACACGATGTAACGCATTAGCGGCTGGTTCCTGGCAGAAAAAAGATCGCCGCTGGGAGCAAGCGTCTCTTGCTGGCTCATGACCCGGTACGCGTTGCCATTGCCGTCTAAACTGAAGTTGCTCGACGGCGCATCGACTCTCTTGTCCTCGTGCACGCTGGCCACTTCAAAGGATTGCCTGCCGCCGGCGGCTTTTTCCCAGTCCGGCTCGCTGCTTTGCGCGTGCAGCGGACGCGGAGCGAACTGTAGCAATAACGCGATCCAGACGGTCGCAACCAACAGGGGTGCGCCTTCGCACGCACACTCACTCCTCATGTTGCCGTGACCCTCCGGGGCGCATCTGCCCGTCCGGCGATGCAGTTCAAGTGCGTTAAACACTCTTGCTTAGACACCCGCGCCCTCCTCTTTGTTCCCGAAGGTGCGAACCAGAAAAGCGAGTGAGACGGGGGGCCGGAATGGAGAAGAGAGGTGTCCGATATCGGACAGTGCGGCAACGGAATCGGTCAATCGCAAGGCACCGAGCGGTCGGATTTTAGAGAGCTAATCTCCGTGGATTCTGCGGGATGCCCAAGCACTACCTTTGGCAAGCCGGATGCAAGATAGGGAGCGCAATGGATATCGCCCGTCCAGACATAAGGAAGAAGAAGAATCGCCGCATGGCGGTGTGGACCGTGCTCGGGATTCTGGGTTTGTCGGCGCTGGCCTTCGGTGTGTCGCGGCTCAAGCCGGCCTCGCCCACCGTAGACCGCTCGACCATTTGGACCGACACGGTGAAGCGCGGGCCGCTCATCCGGCAGGTACGCTCGTCCACCGGAAGCCTGGTGCCGCGCGAGGACTCGATCGAGCTGATCCCGGCGCAGACGGACGCAACCGTGGTGCGCATTCGCGTGTTGCCCGGCGCGCAGGTGACGCCGAGCACCATCATCATGGACCTGAACGATCCCGAGCTCGAGCAGGAGCTGCTGAACGCGCAGCTTGCCCTCAAGGCTGCGGACGCGGATTACAAGAGCCTGCAGGCCACGCTCCAGAGCACGCTGATGGACAAGAAGACGGCGGCGGCGCAGGTGAACGCCGATTACACGCAGGATCAACTGCAGGCGCAGACCGACAAGGCGCTTTTCGATCTGGGCGTGATTTCCGGCCTGGCGTACGAGAAGTCGAAGAGCACCGCCGACCAGTTGAGCACGCAGCACCAGTTAAGCCAGGAACAACTGGACGTGAACCAGAAAGCGATCGAAGTGCAACTGGCTTCGCAGAAGACCAAGATCGACCAGGCGCAGGCTCTGCTCGATCTTTACCAGAAGCAGGCCGCGGCGCTTCAGGTGCATTCCACGATTTCCGGAACGCTGGCGCCGCTGGCCGCGCCGGTGCAGGTGGGCGAGCACGTGAGCGCAGGAACGTCGGTGGCCGAAGTGATCCAGCGCGACAAGCTGAAGGCCGCTTTGCAGATTGCCGAGACCCAGGCGCGCGACATTCAGATCGGCCAGCCGGCGCTGATCGACACGCACAACGGCACCATTCCCGGCCATGTCACGCGCATCGATCCCTCAGTAGTGAACGGAACGCGCACGGTTGACGTAATGCTGGATGGGCCGCTGCCGCCGGGCGCGGTGCCGGAGTTGAGCGTGGATGGGACCATTGACCTCGAGCGCATGAGCGACGTGCTTTACGTGGGCAGGCCGGCGCTGGGCAACGAGGATTCAACCTTGAGCCTGTTCCGCGTGGATGCGGACGGCAAAGGCGCCACGCGGGTTTCGGTCAAAGTGGGCCGCGCCTCGGTGAACGATATCCAGGTGCTCGCGGGATTGAACGAAGGCGACACCGTGATTCTTTCCGATATGTCGCGTTGGGACGGCGTGGATCGCATCCGGCTGGAGTGAGCAGCAGGGACTGAGAGGCTGAGGGACTCAGGGACTAAGGGACTAGAGATGGTTGCATAAATGGGTTTGTAAAAGGGCACGGCTTTAGCCGGGCCGCCAAGGCCGCATAAACATTGGGGCTTTAGCCCTGAGGGAAGTTACTTCATGGCCTTAATCCATTTATGCAACCAGTTCTAGGGACTGATGGCGGAAGTCGACCGCAGTGCGGTCTGACAACTGATCACTGATCACTGACCACTGACAGGGGGATTGGAATGGCAGCGAATGGCACATTGATTGAAATCGAGGATCTGACCAAGATCTTCTACACCGACGAAGTGGAGACGCACGCGCTCTCCGGCGTTCATCTGACGATTTCGCGCGGCGAATACCTGGCCATGTCAGGACCTTCGGGTTGCGGCAAGTCGACGCTGCTGTCGATCCTGGGCCTGTTGGACACGCCGACCGGGGGGCGCTACCTGCTCAACGGCAACCCGGTCGAGAACCTCAACTTCAGCGAGCGCTCCCGCATCCGCAATCAGGAGATCGGGTTCATCTTTCAGAGTTTCAATCTGATCGGCGACCTGACGGTGGAAGAGAACGTGGAGCTGCCGCTCACCTACCGCGCGGGCATGCCTTCGGCCGAGCGCAAGCGGCGCGTGAAAGAGGCGCTGGAGCGCGTGAACATGGCGCACCGCATGCGGCACTATCCGGCGCAGCTCTCCGGCGGCCAGCAGCAGCGCGTAGCCGTGGCGCGCGCGCTGGCCGGTTCGCCTTCCATCCTGCTGGCCGACGAACCCACCGGCAACCTCGACTCCAAGAACGGCGAAGCGGTGATGCACCTGCTGGCCGATCTGCATCGCGAGGGTTCGACCATCTGCATGGTCACGCACGATCCGCGCTTTGCCCGCCACGCGCAGCGCGAGGTGCACCTGTTCGACGGCAAAGTGGTCAGCGAGCAGGAGCAGAAGAAGCTGGAAGCCGAAGCGGAAGCGTAAGGCACGCTGCGGTGAAGGGCACGCCGCTCCGGCAGGGCGCGGCGCTTGCGCGCGCGTCTCCGGCGCCATCTGCTTCCGCCTGGCTTGCGGCGCGCGCCGAACATCGATGCCGGCGATCATGCCCGGGCGCGTGCGCATGGCTCAAGCCGCGAAGAACCGGGGAGGAAATGCGATGAACAACCTCTGGCTCGACATCCAGTTCGCGCTCCGGCAACTGCGTAAATCACCGGGCTTCGCGCTCACCGCCGTGCTCACGCTGGCCTTTGGCATCGGCGCCACGACGGCAATTTTTTCCATCGTCGAGGGCGTGCTGCTGCGGCCGCTTCCCTTCCCTGACCCCGATCGGTTGGTGGTGCTCTCCGACATTCTCGAGGGAGCCAAGCTCAGCTCGAGCGGAGACGCGGGCGTGACTGCGCCGGAGATTGGCGCTTACCAGCGCGGCACCAGCAGCTTTGCCGGCCTCGGTGGATTCCAGCAGGACGGCTACGAGCTTTCCGGCGCAGGCGCACCGGCGCAGATCAACGCATCGCGGCTGAGTGCCGGCATTTTTCCCGCTCTTGGAGTTTCGCCGCTGATGGGCCGCACCTTCACGCAGCAGGAAGACGACGGCAGCGCCCAGGTGGCGGTAATCAGTTACGCCATGTGGCACAGCCGCTTTCATGGCCTGAACAACATCCTGGGGCAGAAGATTCTGCTCGACCGCAAGCCCTTCGAGATTATCGGCGTCATGCCGCGCGGCTTCGAGTTTCCTTTGATCCCCGGGCAACTGAACCGGAGCGAATTGTGGGTGCCGATGAGCTTGACGCAGGATGAGCTGACGGGCGCAGGCGCTGCCGGCTGGAACTTCGGGATGGTCGGCCGCCTCAAGCCGGGCGTCTCCCGGGCGCAAGCGGAGCAGGATGCCGAACGCATGGCCCAGGAAATCACGCGCGGATTTCCCGCGTTCATGTCGAGCTTGCGCATTCGCGCCGTCGTGCATCCGCTGGCGGAGACCGTGGTGGCGGACGCGCGGCCGCTCATCCGCACCCTGTTCTGGGCCGTGGCGGTGGTGCTGTTTATCGCCTGCGCCAACCTGGCGGGCTTGCTGCTGGTGCGCGTGATTCATCGCCGGCGCGAGATTGCGGTGCGCATCGCCCTTGGCGCAACCGGCGCCGCCGTGCTCAGGCAAACCCTGGTGGAGACGCTGCTGCTCAGCGTATCCGGCGGGCTGCTCGGACTCGCCTTTGCCGGCGTGGCGCTGCGCGAAGGCATGCGCTTTCTTCCCGAGACGCTGCCGCGCGTGAGCTCCATCAGTCTTGACTGGCAGGTGGTGGGCTTCGCGCTCGCCGGCGCGGTTCTCACCGGCGCGCTCTGCGGCGTGGTTCCGGCGCTTTCGGCTTCGCGCACCAGCGTGAACGACGCGCTGAAGGAGGGCGGGCGGACGGGCAGTGCGGGCGCAGGCCACGCGCGCCTGCGCTCCACGCTGGTGGTAGCCGAGATTGCCGTGGCGCTGGTGCTGCTCATCTCTTCAGGCCTGCTGTTGCGCAGCTTTGAAAAACTGCGCGCCGTCGATCCGGGCTTCCGCATCGATCACACGCTGACGGCTGTCTACAATCTGCCGCAGCGGCAGTATTCCACCCAGGCCGCGATCGACCAGTTCAACGACACCCTGCTGCGCCGGCTGGCGCAGTTGCCGGGCGTGGAGGCCGTGGGCATCGCCGGCCTGCTGCCCGAATCTGGAATAGAGTCGAGCACCGCATTCCTGGCCGACGGCTACGTTGCGCCGCCGGGCGAGGGCCTGGATCTTGCCTGGCCGAACCAGCTGATGGGCGATTATCTCGGGGCCGAGGGCATCCCCCTGCTGCACGGGCGCACCTTCACAGAAGCGGACAACGCCAAGTCGCCGCTTGTGGTCATCGTGAACCAGCATCTGGCCGAGCACTTCTGGCCGGGGCAAGACCCCGTCGGCAAGCGGCTGCGCTGGGGCATGCAGGAAACGCCCACGCCGTGGCTGACCGTGGTGGGGGAATTCGGCGACATCAAGCAGAACAAGCCGGATGCGCCCGTGCGCTACCAGGTTTATCAACCCTTCAGCCAGAACGTGGCCTCGTTCGGCTCTCTGGCGCCGGCCGACTCACTGAATGCGCAGGGCGGCGCGATTGTGTTGCGAACGAAGCTCAAGCCCGACCAGATGGCCGATTCGCTGCGCGCGGTGGTGCGGCAAATCGATCCGCAGCTTCCGCTCATCCAGGTGGAATCGATGGAGCAGAGGGTGAGCAACACCGAGGCGCCGCGCCGCTTCAGCGCCGCGCTGGTTTCGAGCTTTGCCGTGGCCGCCGTGCTGCTGGCGCTGCTGGGCATTTACAGCGTGATTGCCTTTTCCGCCGCGATGCGCACGCAGGAGATGGCCATCCGGCTGGCGCTGGGGTCGCAGCGCGCCGGCGTGATCCGGCTGATCGTGACCTCAGGCGCGAGGCTGGGGCTGATCGGCTGCGGGCTGGGCTTGGTTGCGGCCATCTTTGCCACGCGCCTGCTGCGCTCCCTGCTCTTTGAAGTCGATCCGCTGGACCCGGCGGTGATGGTGCTGGCCGCGGCGGCGATCTTTGTGCTCGCGCTTGCCGCCTCGCTGGTTCCCGCGCGCCGCGCGGCCGCCGTGGAACCGGTGCGGGCTCTGCGGGGTGAGTGAGAAGACGCGAAGAAGTTCTGCGAAAGGCGGAAAGAATGCACAACCTCTGGCCTGACATCCGTTACGCGCTGAGGCAGTTGCGCGGGTCGCCGGGATTCACCATCACGGCGATGGTCACGCTGGCTCTCGGCATCGGCGCCAATACGGCTATCTTTACCCTGGTGCACACCGTCATGCTGCGTTCGCTTCCCGTGGCCAGTCCCGCGCAGCTCTACCGCATCGGCGACAACGACGACTGCTGCGTCGAGGGCGGCTTTCCCGGCGGTGCATCGGACAACGGCGACTTCACCATCTTCTCCTACGATCTTTTCCAATATCTGAAGAAGTCCGCACCGGAGTTCGAGCAACTGGCGGCGTTGCAGGCCGGCCAGTGGCGATGGAGCGTGCGCCAAGGGAATACGCTGGCAAAACCGATGCGCGGCGAGTTCGTCTCCGGCAATTATTTTCAAACGCTGGGGGTGGGCGCGTACGCGGGCCGCACGCTGGCAAACGGCGACGACACCCCGGCCGCAGCGCCGGCGACAGTCCTGAGCTACCAGGCATGGCAGGGCGAATTCGCCGGCGACCCTTCGATCGTGGGATCGACTCTATTTATTCAGGCGCGGCCGTTTACCGTGATCGGCATTGCGCCGCCTGGGTTTTTCGGTGACCGGGTGACGGATAGCCCGCCGGATTTTTGGATGCCGTTGAACACCGAGCCTTATGTCCGCGGCGACAGCTCCATTCTTCATGAGCCCGAATCGCATTGGCTCTATCTGCTGGGCCGCGTGCGGCCGGGCACGAATGTCGACGGGCTGCAGACCAAGCTTTCTGCAAATCTGCGGCAATGGATCTGGTCCGACCCGAAGATGACGGAGAATAACGGAGGGTCGATCGTCTACAAGCAGCACCTGGTGATCGTGCCCGGCGGAGGGGGAATCCAGAATCTGCAGCAGGAAACGGGCGCGGGGCTCAAGCTGCTCATGATTCTCTCTTCCGTGGTGCTGCTCATCGCCTGCGCCAACATTGCCAATCTGCAACTGGCGCGGGCCACGGCGCGCCGCGCAGACATTGCCCTGCGCGTCGCCCTGGGCGCGGCGCGCGCCCGCATTCTGCGGGAGATCCTCACCGAAAGCGTGCTGCTGGCCACGGCAGGCGGCGCGGCCGGCCTGCTGGTGGCCTTCGCCGGTTGCCAAACCATCCTCGCGCTTGCCTTTCCCGAAGCAAAGTACATGCCCATCAGCGCCAACCCGTCCTGGGAGGTCCTGGGCTTCGCGTTTCTGGTTTCCCTGGTTACGGGAATTCTCTTCGGCACCGCACCGGCCTGGCTTTCGCTGCATGCGCAGCCGGCCGAGGCGCTGCGCGGCATCAACCGTTCGACGCGCGACCGGTCGTCTTTGCCGCAGAAGGCGCTGGTGGTTTTTCAGGCCGCGCTCTCGCTGGTGTTGCTCGCCGGCGCCATCCTCCTGGGCAAATCCCTGGCGCGGCTGGAGCACCAGAACTTCGGCGTGCAAACCGAAAACCGGTACGTTCTCCACATCGATCCGCAGGGCGCGGGTTACACAGCCGACCGGCTGCCCGCACTCTACCGGCAGATCGAGGATCGCTTCTCCGCCTTGCCCGGCGTTTCCTCCGTCGGCCTGGGGATGTACAGCCCGCTCGAGGACGACAACTGGGGCGAGTGCGTCGTCCAGCAGGGACACCCGGCACCGCGCCCGGACGACCGGTGCGGCGCCACGTGGGACCGCGTGAGCCCCGGCTTTCTCGACGCCATCGGCGTTCCCATGGTTCACGGCCGCGGCATCACCGATGAGGACACGGCGGCCTCAACTCCGGTTGCCATTGTCAACCAGGCCTTCGCCAAGCGATTCTTCCCCGGCAAGGATCCCGTGGGGCAGCACTTCGGCATCGACCTGCCGCAGTACTCGGGCTCGTGGGAAATCGTGGGCGTCTTTCGCGACTTCAAGATGAACAGCCCGCGCGAGGAAGTCCACCCGGTGTATCTGCGACCGCTGGCGCAGCCATTCACGGGCTACAAAGAGCCGGACATGATTTCGACCGAAGCCCAGTCGATGTTCATGCAGGCGATGGTGATCGATTTCAGCGCGCCACAGAACGATGTGGAGAGCCTGATTCGCAACACGCTGGCTGGGATCGATCCCAATATCACGGTGATGGACTTGCGCTCCTTCGATGCGCAGGTGGCGGGCAACTTTACCGAGGATCGCCTGATCGCGCGCCTGACAAGCCTCTTCGGGATCCTTGCCCTGGTGCTTGCGTCCGTTGGACTCTACGGCGTGATGTCGTATTTCGTTGCGCGCCGCACGGGCGAAATCGGCATCCGTATGGCGCTCGGGGCCACGCGGCCGAACGTGGTGCGGATGGTGCTGCGCAGCGCTCTGGGTCAGATCGTCGTCGGGCTCGCGCTGGGCATTCCCGCCGCTCTCTACGCGGGCTACCTGATGGCCAGCCAGCTCTATCAGGTGAAAGCTTACGATCCCGCGGCCCTGGCCGTCTCCATCGTAGTGCTCAATCTCTGCGCGGCTGTGGCCGCCTTCATTCCCGCGCACCGCGCTGCGTCGATTGATCCCATGCAGGCGCTGCGGGTGGAGTGAAAAACCGCGAGGAGGATGTGAACCGATGCCTACCGTTCTTCAAAATCTCCGCTTCAGCTTGCGCATGCTGCGCAAGAACCTGGGGCTCACGGCCACGGTGGCGGTCACGCTGGCGCTCGGCATCGGCGCCACTACGGCCATTTACACCGTGGTCTATGCCACTCTTCTCGCGCGCATGCCCTATCCCCAACCGCAGCAGCTGGTGATGGTCTGGTCGAAAATTCAGGGCTTCCGGAACGTGGTCGCGGCTCAGGATTTTCTCGACTGGCGGGAGCAGAACAAGTCCTTTCAAGGACTGAAGGCCTTCACGGGCACGAGCTTCAATATGGCGGACAAAGAGGAGCCGGAGATGGTTCCGGCGCAGGAGACCACGCCCGGCATGTACAGCATGATGGGAAATCGCTTCATGCTTGGCCGCGACTTTCTGCCCGAAGAGGGTACGGAAGGGAAGGAGCACGTGGCCATTCTGATGAACAAGCTGTGGAAGAGGCTTGGCTCCGATCCGAACATCCTCGGCAAACAGATCATGCTCGATCAGAAGCCGTACACGGTGGTGGGCGTGCTTGCGGCAGGCCAGGCCGACAGGCTGGAACAGGATCTGGTGGTTCCGCTGGTCTTTAGCCCGGAGCAGAAGAACCACGATTTTCATTGGCTGCTGGTAATGGGCCGGCTGAAAGATGGCGTAACCCTCCAGCAGGCGCAGGCCGATATGAACGCGGTGACGGCGCACATCGCCCAGGCAAATCCCCGCTCCAATAAAGGCTGGGGGGCGCGCGTCGATCCGCTGCAGAACGATTTCCTCGGCGACAACGTGAAGCAGACGCTCTGGCTGCTGCTCGGCGCCGTCGGCTTTGTGCTGCTCATCGCCTGCGTCAACGTGGCCAATCTGCTGCTGGCCAAGGGAACCACTCGGCAAAGGGAGATCGCCATCCGCGCGGCCGTGGGCGCGACCCGGCGAAGCGTCTTCGCCCAATTTGTCACCGAGAGCCTGGTGCTGGCCGCCATCGGCGGCGCGCTTGGCGTGGGGCTGGCATTTGCGCTGCTGCGCGGCCTTGTCGCCGCCATGCCGCCGAACACTCTGCCCAGCGAAGCCGATGTGCGCTTGAACATCCCCGTGCTGCTGGTCACTCTGGCCGCCACCACGCTGGCCGGCCTGCTCTTCGGCTGCGCGCCCGCGTGGTACGCCTCGCACGTCGATCCGGCCGAATCGCTCAAAGAGGGCGATCGTTCAGGGTCCAGCCGGATTCGCAACCGCCTGCGCCAGCTGCTCGTGGTGGGCGAATTCACGCTGGCGCTCTCGCTGCTCGCCGGCGCCGGCCTCGCCATCCACAGTTTCTGGAACCTCAACCACGTCGACCTCGGCGTTCGCACGGATCACATTCTCACTTTTGAACTGCCCATGAACAAGGGCATGGATTTCACGTCCGCTCAGATCGTCGCCTACTACCAGCAGATCGTGCGCAGCATCCAGTCCGCGCCGGGCGTGGAAAGCGCATCGGCGGCCACCAGCATGCCTCTTCGAGGAACCTTCTTCGGCATGCCCTTCACCATCAAGGGCGGGCAGGAATACTCCGATCCGTCGCAGCGTCCGAGTGCAGGGTTCGGCGCAGTGACCCCCGACTACTTCAAGACTTTCGGCATTCGTCCGGTCAGGGGACGCCTCTTTACCGAAGCCGACAATGCCGGCAGTCTCGGCGTCGCCGTGGTCAATGAGCAGTTCGCGCGGCACTACTTGCCCAACAAGAATCCCATCGGGCAGGTCGTGAACATTGAGCAAATCATTCCCGGCGTGCAAAAGCTCGGTGCTTATCAGCCATGGGAGATCGTGGGCGTGTATCACGATGTGCGTGGAGGAAACTTCGACCACCAGCGCGAGGAGATCCTGGTTCCTTTCAGCCAGAGTCCCTGGATCGACGTGGCCATGGCTGCGCGCACCGCGGGCGATCCCGCGGCCATGACCAAGACCATTGCCGCGGCGGTTCATTCGGTCGATCCTACGCTGGCCCTTGCCGGCGTCCGCACCATGGACCAGATTCGCGATGAGGATCTCTCCGGCGACCGCTTCGGTCTGCTGCTGTACGTTTGCTTCGGGGTGCTGGCGCTGGTTCTGGCCGCGGTGGGCATTTACGGCGTGATGGCCTTTTCCGTGGGCCAGCGTTCGCACGAGATCGGCATTCGCATGGCCCTGGGAGCCACGCGCGACCGCGTGGTGAGGATGGTGCTGGGAGAAGGCGCCGTGCTGGCCGGTGCGGGGCTGCTCCTGGGCCTGGGCGGCGCTTACCTTGTGGGGCGCGCCATGCGCAGCACCCTTTTTGGCGTGGGCGCCATCGACCTGGATGCGTTCGCGTCCGTGAGCGTGCTGCTGTTGCTCGCGGCCCTGGCGGCCTGCTACCTGCCCGCGCGCCGTGCGGCCGCCATTGATCCCATGCGGGCGCTGCGCACGGAATAGACGAAGATGAGGAGGCTGGCAAGATGAACGCGACGTTCAACGACATTCGCTACGCGCTGCGCCAGATGCGCAGATCGCCGGGCTTCACAGTCACCGTGCTGCTTACGCTGGCGCTGGGCATCGGCGCCAACACGGCGGTATTTACGCTCTTCGACCAGGCTCTGCTGCGCATGTTGCCGGTGGTGCAGCCGCAGGAACTGGTGCGCTTTCAGTGGTCCGGCGCATTCTCCGGCACCATGAGCAGCTTTGGAGGAGACTCTTCGAATTATTTTTCTTATCCGATGTACAAGGATCTGCGCGACCGGAACCAGGCCTTCAGCGGCATTCTGGCCACCGACGAAGCCAGCGTAGGCCTGAGCTGGCGCAACCAGGCGGAGAATGAGGACGCGGAGATTGTCAGCGGCAATTACTTTCAGCTGCTGGGCCTCAGGCCCGCGCTGGGGCGGCTGTTTACCCAGCAGGACGACACGGCAAAGGACGCAAACTTTGTGGCCGTGCTCAGCTACGACTACTGGAAGAGCCGGTTCGCGGCGTTGCCTGACGTGATCGGGCAGACGGTGCTGGTGAACGGACATCCGTTTGCCATTGTCGGAGTGGCGCCCCAGAACTTCGATTCGGCCATCGGTGGATACCGGCCGGGGATCTTTCTTCCCGTCAGCATGGTCGATATCGCGATCCCATGGAGAGCGAAGCTCGATGACCTGAACAATCACCGCTCGGCCTTCCTTACGCTGGTTGCGCGGCTCAAACCGGGCGCGACGCGCGCGCAGGCCGAAGCCAGCCTGGGACCGCTGTGGTACTCGCTGCGCGCCGGGGAGCTGGCGCTGATGAAAGATCGATCTGCGCACTTCAAGAAGGCGTTCCTCGATGAATCGCACATCAAAGTGCTGGACGATGCGAAGGGTTTCTCTCCGGACAGGAAGCAGCTCCAAAAGCCGCTGATCATCCTGATGAGCATGGCGGGGTTGCTGGTGGTGCTGTGCGCCGTGAACGTGGCCACGCTGCTGCTGCTGCGCGCCGCGGCGAGGGCGCGCGAGATGTCCATGCGCTACGCGCTGGGAGGGCGCCGAAGCAATATCGTTGCGCAACTGCTCATCGAGGGCGGTATGCTGGGTGCCGCAGGCACCGGTGCGGGCATCGCGCTGGCGCCCATGGTCTCGGCGATCCTGGTGAGGCTGATGACCAGCTCCGACCCGGGAAGTGAGCCCTACTCGGCGTCCATCGATGGGCGCATTCTGCTGTTCACGCTGGCCGTCTCCATCGTGGCCACGCTGCTCTTCAGCGTCGCGCCTGTCTTTCATTTCCTGCGCCCCGACCTGGCCAACGCGCTGCGCCAGAACGCAGGCACGGCCTCAAAGAAGTCACAGCGATTTCGCAAGCTGGCGGTTGGCGTGCAGATCGGGCTCGGGGTGGTGCTGCTCGGCGGCGCGGGCTTGTTTGTCCGCACCCTTGACCGTCTGCGCCACCAGGACGTAGGCTTCGCCACCGATCACCTGGTCGCCTTTACCCTGGATCCCTCGAGCTCCGGCTACGGCGAAGGGCGCACGCCGGCGATTGTGACCGGCTCCCTCGAAGCCATTCGCCGCATTCCCGGCGTAGCTTCGGTGGCGGCGACTACCGATCCGGAGCTCTCCGACGACACGGAAAGCTCCAACTTTTCCGTGCAGGGCTACAAACCGGGCGAAGACGAGGACATGGACTTTGAAGAGCCGTGGGTCACGCCCGGCTATTTTGCCGCCTTGCGTCAACCGCTCCTCGCAGGCCGCGAGTTCACTGACAGCGACACCAAAGGGCAGCCCAACGCGGCGATCGTCGATCTGGCGTTTGCCATGCGATTCTTTGGCTCGCCGCAAAATGCGCTGGGACGGCAGATCGCCGAGGGCGGAGGCGACAATGTGAAATTCGACACCACCATCGTGGGCGTGGTGGGCAACACGCGGCACCGGAATATGCGCACGCCGATGCAGGGAGCAGTCTACCGGCCGTATCTGCAATTGCAGCATCCCACCGGCGTAACCATCTACGCGCACACCACGCAGCCGCCGCAGATTGTGGAGCCGGCCATCCGCCAAGCCATCCATCATCTCGATTCCACGCTGGTTGTGAGCGGGTTGCGCACCATGGAGGAGCAGGTGGAGCGCAGCGCATCCGACGAGAGCGCCTTGGCATTTCTCTCTGCCGGATTCGCCGTGCTGGCGCTGGTGCTGGCTGCGGTGGGGCTCTATGGCGTGCTCGCGTATTCCACCGAGCAGCGCACGCGGGAGATCGGTGTGCGCCTGGCCCTGGGTTCGCCGCGAACGCGCGTGGTTGCGCTGGTGGTCCGCGAAATGGCCTGGATCGCGGCAATCGCGACTGCCATCGCGCTGCCCTCGGTGGTGGCGCTGGCCCGGCTGTTCTCGAGCCAACTTTACGGGGTTACGCCTTTCGACCCGCTCACGCTCTTGGGCGCCGTGGCGCTTACGACTTTGATGGTCCTGCTGGCCGCGGCGCTGCCCGCGCGACGGGCCGCCCAGGTGCAGCCCATGCAGGCGCTGCGCACGGAGTAATTGCCGGAAGGAGGACGCGAGGGTGAACGCGACGTTCAATGACATTCGCTGCGCGCTGCGCCAGTTGCGCCGAGCGCCCGGATTCACACTCACCGTGGTGCTCACGCTGGCGCTGGGCATCGGCGCGACCACCGCGATTTTCACGCTGGTGTATGACGTGATGCTGCGCCCGCTTCCGTTTGCGCAGGCAGACCGCCTGGTGAAAGTGGAAGAAATTGCCGCGGAATGGAGCAACATCTACCCCACCCTGCCAGTCAGCGCGAATCACTTTTCCTTCTGGCAGCAACACAGCCGCAGCTTCGACGCCATGGCTGTGATGCGGCAAGGCTCCGCGCCGCTCGGCTCCGAAGGCCGTCCGTCGCAAGTGGGCGTGCTCTCTTCAACGCCGGGCATTTTTTCCGTGCTCCAGGTGCAGCCGAGCCTGGGGAGGGCCTTCACCGAAAGCGAGGCACAACCGGGCAAAGAGCGCGTGGTGGTGTTGATGAATGACCTGTGGCGCGAGCAGTTCGGCAGCGATCCCCACATTCTGGGCAAGACCATCCGGCTGAACGGCTTTCCTTATACAGTCGTCGGCGTGATGCCGCACTCGTTCCACATGCCTCCGGTGTTGGCCACGCTGGCCACGGTTGGCGCCGCGACACGTCCGTTGCCCGTTGGCCTCCTCGAGCCGCTGGCGTTTGGGAAGGATGAGCTGGCCGAGCAGATGGGCGATCTGAATTACTTCGGCCTGGCGCGGCTGAGAGCGGGAGTCTCCGTCGCCGCAGCCACGGCCGACCTGAATGCGCTGCAGCACACCATCAGCGCGAACCTGCCCGCCGACGAGAAGGCCACCCTCTCCATTGCGCTCACGCCTTTCCAGCAAAAACTGGTGGGCAATAATCGCAGGCCGCTGCTCATCCTGCTGGCGGCGGTTGCCGGCCTGCTGCTGGTCGGTTGCGTGAACGTCGCCAATCTGCTTTTGGCGCGCGGCGTGGGCCGAAAGCGGCAAATGGCCGTGGCCGCCGCGCTGGGCGCCAGCCGGACGGAGATGGTGCGCATGGCGCTCCGCGAGACTGTAGTGCTGGCCGCAGCCGGAGGCGCGCTGGGTATTTTGCTTGCCTCCGCAATCGTTCCCGCGATGCAGCGCTACCTGCCTGCGGCGCTCGATTTTCGCGGGCCACTGCATCTGGACTGGGTTGGTGCGGAATGCGCGCTGATCCTCTCCGCACTCGCTTGCCTGCTGGCGGGCGCCGCGCCGGCTCTGCTGGTTTCCCGCACCGCTCCGCTTGAGGTTCTGCACAGCGAGTCGCGGCTGGCCAGCGAATCGCGGGGGAGCCGGCGCGTGCGGCAGGTTCTGGTTGCAGTTGAGGTCGCGGTAAGCGTGGCGCTCGTGCTGATGACCGGGCTGCTGACCGCGAGCCTGGAAAAGCTGATCAATGTGGACCGCGGATTCTCGACGGAGCGGACCATGACGGCCACCATCAACCTGCCTTGGATGTCCTATCCCGATACCCAGCATCGCGCCGCGTTTTACCGGGAGGTCCTGGAGCGCATGGATCGGCTGCCCGGCGTAGAGCACGCGGCCATCACCAGCGTTCTGCCTCTAACCGGAGACAGTTGGGGCGACATCGCGCGGGCAGCCGGAGACACGCGGCCGACAATCCAGATTCCCATCGAAAGTTTCCGCTGGGTGAGTCCTGAGTATTTTTCGGCGATCCATCTCCAGCTGATCTCCGGCCAGTACTTCAGCCAGAGTGACTGGGGCAAGAACGTGGCCCTGGTATCAGAGAAGACGGCGAAGGCGATGTGGCCGGGCAAAAATCCCGTTGGGGAGCATTTCAGCCGGGGCGATCCAGGCGAGAACCCGTTTACGGTGGTTGGGGTCGTCGCCGACGCCCGGACGGTCTCGCTGGCCAAGCCGGATCCGATGCTGGTTTATGTTCCGTACTGGTACCGCTGCGAGCCGGTGGCCGGTCTCGTTGTGCGCACGCATCAGGATCCGTCCGAGATGGCCGATGCCATTCAGCGGACGATCTGGAGCGTGGACAGCAGCGTGCCTGTCGGAGCGATGACCACGCTCGGCAGCGTGCTTGCTGACTCGGTGGCAAATCAGCGCTTCGAGATGGACCTGCTGCTCCTGTTCGCCGTGGGGGCGTTGCTTCTGGCGGGGCTGGGCATCTACGGGGTGATTACCTACTCCGTCGTGCAGCGATATCGCGAGATCGGATTGCGCATCGCTCTGGGGGCGCAGCGCGGGGATGTGTACGGGCTTGTGCTCCGTAACGGGCTGCTTCCGGTCACCGCGGGCGCAGTTGCGGGGGTTGCGCTGGCATTCGCCTCAGCGCGCCTCGTGCGCAGTCTCCTCTTTGAGGTGAGCCCCTATGATCCGGCGCTGGCTGCCGGAGCCATGTGCGTATTGCTTGTCCTGGGAACCGTTGCCTGCCTGTTGCCCGCGCACCGGGCTGCCGCGGTGGACCCGATGCAGGCACTGCGGACAGAATAATTGAAGTTCAATGAAGATGATTCAGCCTGGAGAGAAGCGGACATCATGATCGAACTGAAAAACGTAGAACGCAGTTATAAGACGGGGCACTCGGAAACGTGGGTGCTGCGGCGCGTCAGCCTCACCATCCGCGAAGGCGAGTTTGTCACCGTGATGGGGCCGTCGGGCGCGGGAAAATCTTCGCTGCTCAACGTGCTGGCGCTGCTCGACGACGGATGGACGGGCGAGTACTGGTTCGGCGAGACGGCGGCGCACACGCTCAACCGCAAGCAGCGCGCCGATCTCGCGCGCCAGCGCATCGGCATGGTCTTCCAGAGCTATCACCTTCTCGACGATCTGACCGTGGCCGAAAACATCGACCTGCCGCTTTCGTACAAGAATCTTCCTGCAAAGGAGCGCCAGGGCATGGTGGCCGACATTCTGGACAAGTTTCAGATCGTGGCCAAGAAGGATCTCTATCCCAATCAGCTCTCCGGCGGGCAGCAACAGCTTGTAGGCATTGCGCGCGCGGTGGTGCACGCGCCGGCGCTGCTGCTGGCCGACGAACCCACCGGCAATCTGCATTCCACGCAGGCGCGCGAAATCATGGAGCTTTTTCGCGACCTCAACCGCCAGGGCACGACCATTGTTCAGGTGACGCACTCGGAAGAAAACGCGCACTACGGTAAACGCATTGTGGAGCTGCGCGACGGCTGGCTGACGCGCGACGAAGCCTTGCGGACAGCCGCCATGGAGGTCAAGTGAAGGAGAATTCTACCGGATTGATTAGAGCAGCAAGCAGGCGCTCCCGCTTCTGCAAATCGGCTGTTTGGTGCCGTCCGTTCATCGCGGCTTTTCTGCTTTTGGCCGTCACCCTCGGTTTTGCCGGCGAGCCTCCGCAAGCACAATCTTCGCCCGCGAATCAACAGCCCGCGCAACCGGCGCCGGAAGCACCCACTCCCGCCTCTTCAGCGCCCGCCGCGAACGGCGAGGCGCCGCCGCCTACACTGGCGCAGCAGATGCGCGAGGAGCAACAGCAGACAATTGCCCAGCCGCCGCCGTTTAATGTGCCGCTGCCGCACTCGCGCAATCCACTGGCCCCTTACCTGCCCAGCACTGCACCAGAGTTGAATCTCAACAACTCGCCGCTTTTGCAGAATCTCATCCGCGACGGAAAGCTGTACATCTCCTTGCGCGACGCAATCGATCTCTCCATCGAGAACAACCTCGATCTGGCTTATTTCCGCTATAACTTTCCCATTGCGCAGATGGATCTGGCCCGCACCCAAGCCGGCGGAACGGCTAACGGCGTCAACACCAACATTGTGCAGAGCACCCAGGGCGGCTTCGGGGCCGGAGCTGCCTCCGGCGGCGGAGCCAGCTCCGGGCTTACCGCCGCGGGCGCCGGAGGCATTGTCACTTCTGCTCTTGGCGCGGGCGCGCCGGTGCCCTCATTCGATCCCTATCTCACCTTTCAGGGATTGGTGGACCACACCGTTACCCAGGAAGAGAACATTTTCCAGTACGGGACGCCTGTCCTGAAGAACAACACCATCCAGGGCCTGGGCAGCTACAGCCAGTCGTTTCCCCTGGGAACAAACCTCTACATCCAGTATGGTGGGCAGCGGATAGCCAGCAACAGCCCTTACGACGTCATTAATCCAACGCTGTATTCCCAGTTCAGGGCGGAAATTACTCAGCCCTTGCTTTCCGGATTCGGGCTGGCGAGCAACGAGCGCTATATTCACATTGCCAAGCGCAACATGCAGATCACCGATCTGGCCTTCAAAGCCCAGGTGATTGCCACGGTCACGCAGGTGGAAAACATCTATTGGGATCTGGTGAACGCCTATCAGGACGAGCAGATCAATGAGCGTTCGCTCTCCTTTGCGCAACAGACGCTGCAGATGGACCAGCAACAGCTGAGCCTCAACGCCATTCCGGCCATGCAGGTACTGACCGACGAGTCGGACGTGGCCACCGCCGAGGGCAATCTCACCGTGGCCCGCGCCAACCTGCGCCTCAACGAACTGCTCATGAAGAACGCGCTCACCAAGGTCGACGATCCCCAGATCGACGAGATGCCCGTCATTCCCCTCGATCTCAAAGGCGCGCCCGATCCCAACGCTTCCAAGTCGATTGATGCTCTCATCGCCGAAGCGGAAAAGAACCGCCCCGAAGTCGGAATCTACACGCAGCAGGCGGAGATTCAGCGCAGCAACCTGAAGTCCGTGAACAGCGAGTTGCTGCCCACTCTCAACATGTACGGCTTCTATCAAGGCGCGGGCACGGCCGGGCCAAAAAACCCGTACTGCGACCTCAGCACCGCGGAGTGCACCACCACGCTGCCCACCGGATTCCCCAGCATGCTGGAGAACACCTTCAACTATTCCGCGCCCGAATACCAGGTAGGCATGACGCTGCAGATCAACCTCCGCAACCGCGTCTTCAAGGCCGATCAGTTCCGCGCCGTGCTGCAGTACCGCCAGAGCCAGATCACTTCCGAGGAACAGCAGAAGAACATCCATTTCGACGTGCGCAACTCGCAATTCGCGCTGCAGCAGGCTCAGGCGCGCGTGGATGCGTCGCAGAAGGCCCGCGATCTGGCCCAGCGTACCTTCGACATCACGCAACAGGAACAGAAGCTCGGCGCCAAGTCCAGCTACGATACGCTGGTCGCACAGCAAAGCCTGGCGGTCGCCGAATCCGCCCTGGTGGGCGCGCAAACCGCGTTTGAAAAGGCCAAGGTAGACATCGACCGCGCCACCGGAGAAACACTCGAACTCACTGGAGTCTCCATCGACGACGCCAAGACGGGGGTGGTGGCGCATGCGCCGTAAATCGCGGGCAGCAGCCTGTACGCGCGCAACGCGGCGCATTCTTAAGTGGGCAGTCGCACGGGCAGGGAGAGCGTTGGATATGATGCAGGGTGGGCAACGGCGGGAAACGGTGTAATGGAGGCGGGTCATCACCACTAAACAGGAACGAATCCGGGTTCTGGTTGCCGACGATCAACCATCCATTCTGGAAGCCGTCGAACTTCTGCTCGTGCCGCAGGGTATCGGTGTGGATTGCATGCGCTCCCCGCAACTGCTGATGGAAGCCCTGGGCCAGAACGACTACGACGTGCTGCTGATCGACCTGAATTACACCCGCGACACGACTTCCGGCCAGGAGGGTCTTGACCTGCTGGCGCGAATACACGAGTACGATCCGCGGCTGCCTGTCATCGTGATGACGGCATGGGGCAACATCGGCCTGGCCGTCGAAAGCATCAAGCGCGGCGCGCGCGATTTTATCCAGAAGCCGTGGGAGAACGAAAGGCTGCTGGCGCTCATCCGCGTGCACGCGGAGCTGCACCAGGCCCTGCGCCGGGCCCGCCAGCTGGAGCTTGAAAACCGCCTGCTGCGCGCTGAAGGCATGCCGGAGTTCGTGGCCGCGGCGCCTTCCATGCAGCCGGTGCTGGAACTGATTGCGCAGGTCGGACCGTCGGACGCCAACGTGCTCATCACCGGCGAGCACGGCACGGGTAAGGAGATTGTGGCGCGGCTGCTGCATACCGCCTCGCCGCGCGCGCGCATGCCGCTGGTGGCCGTCAACGCCGGCGGATTGCCGGAGGGGACCTTCGAGAGCGAGATCTTCGGCCACGTGAAGGGTGCATTTACTGACGCGCGCACGGACCGCGTGGGCCGCTTCGAGCTGGCCAGCGGGGGCACGCTTTTCCTCGACGAGATCGCCAACGTGCCCCTGCGCCAGCAGGCCAAACTGCTGCGCGTGCTGGAAACGGGTGAGCTCGAGCGCGTGGGCTCCTCGCAAACCCGGCGCGTGGACGTGCGCATTCTCTCCGCCACCAACGCCCAGCTTCACGAGGAGGCGGCCGCGGGCAACTTTCGCGAGGACCTGCTTTTCCGCATCAACACGGTGGAGATTCACCTGCCCGCGCTGCGCGACCGGCGCGAAGACATTCCCCTCCTGGCGCAGCATTTCCTGGCCCGCAACCGCAGCCGCTACCGCAAGCAGGTGACCGGATTTTCCCCCTCCGCGATGCAGCAGATGATGCAATATCCCTGGCCCGGCAACGTGCGCGAGCTCGAGCACACGGTGGAGCGCGCCGTGCTATTGTGCCGCGGCGAGGAAGTGGAGCCGGCCAATCTCGCCATCGCCGCCGCGCGCGCATCGGCGCCTTCGTTTGAGAATATGAGCATCGACGAGGTGGAGGCGCTGCTCATCCGCAAGGTTCTTCGCCGCTGCGACGGCAACATCTCGCAGGCGGCCGAAGCGCTGGGGTTGAGCCGCGCGGCGCTCTACCGGCGCATCGAAAAATATGGCCTATGAGAGGCACGCGCGCAAACGGAAACACTCGGCCATCGGCCGGGTGTGGCTGTTTTCCCTGCTGCTCTCACTGCCGGCGCTGATCTGCTTCGCGGTGTTCTTCTTCGAGCGATCGATCTCCCTGTCGATGGCGCTGGCGCTGGCAGGGATCCTGCTGCTCTACCTCGCCCTCACGGGGTCGGCCCTGGTGGACGGCCTGGTGCGCCCCATGCAGACGCTGGCCAATGTGATTTCCTCGCTGCGCGAGGGCGATTACTCCTTCCGCGCGCGTGGCGCGGGCGTGGCCGACGCCATGGGCGAACTGGCTGCGGAAGTCAACGCGCTGGCTGACCTGTTGCAGAAACAGCGGGTGCGCTCCCTCGAAGCCACGGCTCTGCTGGCGCGGATTCTGGAAGTGATGCATGCGCCGCTGTTCGCCTTCGATCGCGAAAACCTGCTGCAGCTGGTAAACGATGCCGGGCTCAAACTGCTCGGCCTTCCCTATGCGCGCTGCTTCGGCCGCTCCGCGCGCGAGCTCGGCCTTGACGAGCTGCTTGCGCTGCCCGATCAGGTGATCTATTCCTTCCCTTCGAAACCGGGAATGCGCTGGCTGCTGCGCAAAGCGGTCTTCCGCCAGGACGGCGTGCCCCACACCCTGCTGCTGCTGGCCGACGTGAGCCTGCCCCTGAGGGAAGAAGAGCAGATCGCGTGGAAGCGGCTCATCCGCGTGCTGGGCCATGAGCTCTCGAATTCGCTCGCTCCCATCAAATCGATTGCCGGCAGTCTGCTTGAGCGCATGGACGCGGTCGAGGGCGACGAGGGCACGCTGCGCGATTTCCGCCGTGGACTGGGCGTAGTGGAAAGCCGCGCCGAGGCCCTGCACCGTTTTGTGCAGTCGTACCGGCAGCTGGCGCAGCTGCCTCCTCCCAAGTTCCGTCCTGTACCCATCGGTCCGCTGCTGGAGCGCGTGGTTCTGCTGGAGCAGCGCATTCCGGTCGAGCTCGATCCCGGACCGCCGGCGATGCTCTCCGCCGATCCCGATCAACTGGAGCAGATGTTCATCAACCTGCTGGCCAACGCCGTAGACGCTTCGCTGGCCAATGGCGCCAAGCCGGTGCGCGCAACCTGGCGCGTGCAGGATACCAGCGTGATGGTCGCAATCGAAGATCGCGGCATGGGGATTGCCAACGCCGATAATCTCTTTGTGCCTTTTTACACCACCAAGCCCACCGGGAGCGGTGTGGGCCTGGCGCTGGCGCAGCAGGTTGCGCGCGCGCATGGCGGCGAGGTGCAGCTCAAGAATCGCGAAGACGGCCCCGGCGCACGCGCCACCGTCACCCTGCCGCTGGCGGAGCCCATCTCCGCTTAAAGCATTTTCTGAGTAGCTATATCCCGAAGACGGAAAGCAGAGTCGACGCGACCAACAGGGAGCGGCGACCTTGCGAAGGAACGAAGAGGACACAGTAACTCAGAAAATGCCGTAGCCCGGGTTGCGCCTATCGCAACCAATCTTCGAGCGTGGCGCTCAGGTCTGTTTTTTCGTCGCGGTACTTGACGATCGCGGCCGCGTAGAGGCTCAGGCCCCACTCTTGCCCTTTGCCTTTGGTTACGGCGCGCGAACCCGGAACCACGACCGCCTCTTGGGGAATGATGAGCGGGGCCTCGCCGGAGGCGCGCAGCACTTCGCCGCGCACCAGGTCGAAGACCGGCGTGCCGCGGGTGAGAATGGTTCCGGCGGCAAGGACCGCGCGTTGGCGCACGATGGTGCCTTCATAGACGCCGCAGTTCCCGCCCACGAGCACGTCGTCCTCAATGACCACCGGGCTCGCGTTCACCGGCTCCAGCACGCCGCCGATCTGCGCTGCCGCGCTCAGGTGCGCGCGCTTGCCGATCTGCGCGCAGGAGCCCACCAGCGCGTGCGAGTCCACCATGGTTCCCTCATCCACGTACGCGCCGGTGTTGATGTACATGGGCGGCATGCACACCGCCCCACGCGCCACGTAGGCGCCGGCGCGGATCGAAGAACCGCCGGGAACCACGCGCACGCCATCGCCGGCGCGGAATTGCCGCGCAGGAAAAGTGCGCTTGTCAACAAAGGAGAGCCCCGGAGCCGGCATCTCTTCAAGGGCGCCCAGGCGAAAGCCGAGCAGAATGCCGCGTTTGACCCATGCGTTCACGCGCCAGCCGGTGGGCGATTGCCCATCCGGCGAAGCGGCACGCACTTCGCCGCGCTCAAGCGCAGCACGCAGCGCGAGAAAGGCCTCCATGGCTTTGGGATCGGCCTTTGCGGCCGGGCCTGCGGCAAAATGCCGCTCGATAGCCTCTTCAAGCTGCGCGATTTTCATTCATCCCGAGTCTACCAATTCGCGCCGCGGGTCCCTGGAACCGGCCTCACAAACCGCCGTCGTCAACCCGCCATCCTCCCGGGCCCCGCGTTGTTGTCGGGTCGCATACTTGCGCAGAAGAGAACATTGCCCAGGAGAGAACAAAGCCATGGATGAAACCGGTTGCAGACGCGGGAATTGTGCATCCGCCCCGCGCGCGCGGAGGACGAGCGAATGGGCCGCGGGCAAGCTCCGGCGGCCTACGCGTCGCACTGCGCGGGATGGAGGGGCTCAGTCAGGGCTTTGCTCCGCGATTGGTGAGCAAATGCCTCGATTGTCTGCAGGCGGAAGCAGTTTTTGCCCGAGGGGGTAAGTACAAGAGGCACCGGTTCTTCCCCGGGTTTTCCCTTGAAGTTTTTTGACTCCAGCCACGCCTTCAATCGCGGATCGGAGATCTCCGGATGGCCGTTCCAGAAGCCGGGCTCGAGGCGGCACTGGATCTGAAGGTGATCGAGTTCAATTTCAATAACCGGCGCCTGGCGGGGAAAATAGCGGCGGACATTTCCGGCGCCCACCTCGACGCCGAGGTATTCGCGCCCCTTGCATTGCGTCCTGACGACCATATGTACCTTTCTTGGATGGTTCTCCGGGGCGGAAGGAGACAATTTCCCGACCCGCAGAAGCCGATTGCGCGGGGAAACGACGGAGAGCCCTGCGTTGAGCAGTCCCTGGGTCCCCAAAAAATGGCGCAGATTGCAGGGCGATGCCCGGCCCGGCGAAGCTTCCCCAAGAGCGTGAGGCGCCTTGCGGCGTTGAAGAGAAAGAAGATTCGCGACAGATCCCGAACAGCGAATGGAGCAAATTTCAAGTTTCTGGGGGTGGGCCCGAACAGGAGAAGTGTAAAGAAGGATTGTGGAAATCAAAGGGGATACCTGGCGAGGACCGGCTCGCGTCGTTCCTGATTCGAAAATTCCGCGAGCATAGGTCAGATCGGGAATCGAACGCCGGATTCCATTCCGGCGGGCCTCAAGCACGTATGCCCCGGCGCAGGCTATGCGGCAGCGCGGCCCATCCACTGCAACCGGAAGCCTGTATGCGATACTCGAATGGGCATGTACAAGCGGATTGTTCTCAAGCTATCGGGCGAAGCCCTGGCGGGCGCACGCGGTTTTGGCCTGGACGCCGACCGCATATCCGAAATTACCGGCGAACTGTCCGAGATTCACGCGCTGGGGGTGGAAGTGGGCGTGGTCGTGGGAGGGGGAAACTTCTTTCGCGGCGTGGCCGACCAAGCCCGGGAGATGGACCGGGTGACCGCCGACAACATGGGCATGCTTTCCACGGTCATCAATGCTCTGGCTCTGCAGGATGCACTGGAAAAACGCGGTGTGCAGTGCCGGGTGATGACGGCCGTCTTCATGAACCAGGTAGCCGAGCCATACATCCGCCGGCGCGCCGTGCGGCATCTCGAAAAGGGCCGGGTGGTGATCTTCGCCGCCGGCATCGGCAACCCGTTCTTTTCCACTGACACCGCCGCCAGCCTGCGCGCCATGGAGATCAAGGCCGATGTGCTGCTGAAAGGAACCAAGGTGGAAGGCGTCTACAGCGCCGATCCGGTCCTGGTAAAGGACGCCGTAAAGTACGATGAAATCACCTACATGGAGATCATCAAGCAGGGTCTCAAAGTGATGGATACGACCGCTGTAAGCCTATGCAAAGACAACTCCCTGCCCATGATTGTCTTCAATATGAACCAGCCCGGAAATATCCGCAGCGTGGTGCTGGGAGAAAAAGTGGGAACGCTGGTGACGGCCTGACACCGTTGCTGCTTTCCCCTTTCTGAAATCCGCATCTGCTTCGATTGCACAGCCAATTGCTTGCCCGAAGTTTTGAAACGCCAGCGCGCGGGGACGTCCAATAAGTCTGTGGAGATGCGCAAGCCAGCACGGTTGGAAGCCTTGACGGGCCTGCGCTGCTTTGCCGCCATCAATATCGTCCTGTTCCATTTCTCCAACCCGGCATGGTTCGGGATTCTGGCGCCCGTGGTTAACGCGGGCTTTGTCTCGGTCAGCTTTTTCATCCTGCTCTCGGGCTACGTGCTCGCTTACAATTACGCCGCCAAGGCGCGAAGCGGCGAGCTGGACAAGGTGCGCTTCTGGGAGGCGCGGTTCACGCGGCTTTATCCCATTTACCTGCTCAGCCTGTTGTTGAGCTGGCAGGTTGCGCCCATCGAATACAGCGTGCACTCGCACCGCATGTTCTGGTGGGGCATGGTTCTGTCGCCTCTGCTGTTGCAGGGATGGGTGCCGGAGATCGCGACCTTTCTCAACACCCCGGCATGGACGATGTCGGCCGAGTCGTTTTATTACGTCCTTTTTCCCTGGATGGCGCGGTGGAAACGCCCGGAACGGATCAACTTCCATCTCGCCAAGATGTTCGGCGTATGGATGCTGGGCCTGGTGCCGGGAACCTTGTATGTGATCTTCAATCCCGACGGAATCGCGCATCCTGACCGCTGGAGCTGGGGCCCGTGGCTGCAGGCGCTTAAGTACACGCCCCTGCCGCACCTGTGCAGTTTCATCTTCGGCGTGCTGCTGGCCAGCGTGGATGAGTTCATCGAGCGCGGGAGCCGGTTACGGACATTCCTGGGCGGCTTCGGATTTCTTTCGACGTTTACGATTCTTACGCTTGCCAGCCATTTCCCCTACGCGCTTCTTCACGACGGTTTTTTCATGCCGTTTTTCGGATGCATGATCCTGGGTCTGGCGGGAAACAACTGGTTGGCGTCAGTCTTTGGCTGGCGGCCGCTGGTGTTCATCGGCGAAGCCAGTTACTGCCTATACCTGCTCCACTTCAACCTTTGGAACCTGATCCACAATTCGCACATTTTGAATCGGCTGAACCTGACCCGATTCGACCCCTGGATCAGCTACGCCCTGTTGATTACGATGGCCCTGCTGGCGCTGCACTTCGTGGAGAAACCGGCGCAGCGGCAATTGCGCAAGTGGATGAGCGTGTGGAAGTGAGAAAGCCTGAACGCTTGCGGAATACTTGAAGACTTCTGGAGAGTGTTGCAAGGCGGCTTTTTCTTCCACCCCGGCGGCGAAGACCTGTCGCTGGAGGGCCCCGGCTTGAGGAAAAAGCCGCTTGGGAGTGCGCATTCGGACCGCAGCCAATCCGAAAATGCTGTAAGTTCGAGGACGAGAAAACGCCCGGCCACAGCAGCCGGGCTTTCTCCTGCTCTCTGAAACAATGGTGCAGTTACGGCGAAACCGTTTGCACCGCGTGGTTGCCGTGCGGCACGGCGATGACCGCCGTGGGATTATCGCCCGTGGGGTAAGGCGTGGCCTGGGTCGCGGTGAGAACGCCGGTTTTGGGGTTGAGGCGGAAACCGGAAACGGTGCTGCCGAGATAGTTGGCCGTGTACACGTAACGGCCGAGAGAGGGTTCGATGGTGATCGAGACCGGCTGCGTGTCGGTGCTGTAAGCCTGAGCGCTGGTGGCGCTCACCACCGCCGAGGGAGTGCCACTGGCCAAAGCGATGTTATAGGCGGAGACGTCGGAATCGAGCGCATTGCTGACGTAGATGAAAATGCCCCTGGGATCGACGACCACGCTCGAAGGCTCGTTTCCGGTCTTGAATGGACCATTCACCATGAAGTCGAGCTGATCGTTTTCCTGTACGGTATAGCCGATCAGCTCGTTGGAGGCGTAGTCAGTGACATAGACGAAGCGATCGGTGGGATCGGGCGCGAGCGCGCTCGGCTTGACGCCCGCCTCGTAGGGGCTGCCGCTCGTGGCTGCCAACGCGCCGCCGGAGCCAACGGTCAAGCCGAAGACCCAACCGGGATTGGCATTGCTGGTGGTCACGCCGCCGGGATTGTAGGCCGACTGATCGTAAACCGCCACGTACACGGCATTGCTGTTGGGCAGAACGGTCACGCCCGTGGGAACAATCAGGTCGTTGGGATAACCGGGAAGGGTGAGCGTCTGCTGCGTGACCATGCTGCCGATGACGCCTGAGCTCAACGAGTATTCGGTCAGCGTTGCCGTGGTCGTTCCCGTGAGCACATAGAGATAGGTCCCGGCTGAATTCGCGTAGACCGCAACGGGAGGCGCGGCGGTGGTCACGGAATCTTTTTGGGTCAGCACGCCGTTGTCGGCAATGGCGAAATGCACCACCGAGTCGCTGCCCTGGTTGGCGACGTAGAGATTGTAGTAGTCCGCGGTAACGGCCAAGGCGACGGGCGAGTTTCCGCCCGAAGAGACGGCCGCCGGACCGCTGCGCAGCGCGCCGGATTCGGCATCGGCCGCGTAGGTATAGATTTCGCCGGCGCTGTTCCCTTGGCCCGAAGAGGTCGCGACGAAGACATAATCGATGGTGACGATATAGCAGCCAGTCAGGTAGAGGGCCAGCATCAGGCCGATGGTCGAGACCAGAACGATGTGGCTCCATTTGCTGAACTTCATGCGCTTCCTTTGTTGCGGGCCCATCTGCTTCGGACCCCCGGAAATCCTCGGTTGTCGTTTGCCCGTAGCCATTGTAAAAGCCGGGTACGGGATGTTGCTACGATGATGCGCTCCTCTACTGCGGCTCCACGCCTGCTCCGGTGCCGTTGTGCGGAATGGCTGCGACCGCCGTGGGCTGTGCGTCGGAAGGGAAAGGAGAAAACTGCGACTCCACCAGGTTTCCTTCCGCAGGGCTCAACTCAAATCCAGACACCGTGTTGCTGAGAAAATTGGCAGTAAAGATGAACCGTTCCGTCGAGGGATCGATGCCCACGGCAACCGGCTGGATTCCGGTGGCGTAGATGACGGGCGTGGAGGAACCGCCCAAAAACGTGAGTTCCCCGCTGGAAATCGAATAAGCCTCGATGGTGGAGTCAAGAGAGTTGACCACGTAGACGTAGGGATAGGCGGGGTCGACCACGATGGCGGAGGGTTGATTGCCGGCCGGAAACGGGCTTCCGCTCAACGTAGCCAGGGCGCCGGGATTCGTGGCGCTCGAAGAGGCGATGGAGTAGCCGAGCACATCGGCGTTGGCAATATCGGTCACGTAGAGATAGGATCCGGTCGAGTCGGCGGCGATTGCCGAAGGCTGCGTGCCGGCGGGGTAGGGTGAACCGGGCAGCGCGGTGAGGACGCCGCCCGAGCCCACCTGGAAGCCGAAGACATAGCCGGCGGTCGGCAACACCGAAGAGTCGTACGCGGTGACGTAGACATAGACATTGGAGCCGTCGTTGGAGCCGGAAGCGATCTGAATGGCCGTAGGCACAAGTATGTCGCTCGAACCGGCGATCTCGATGGGCCAATAGTTGGCGCTGATGGCCGGGTTGGTGGCCGGCGCGCCGATGGTGGCGGGCGTGGTGCTGGTGGCCGCGGTGAGGGGAAAGACGCCGATCGAGCCGGAGCACGGATCGGCGATGGAACAAATCGCCAGCGGCTGATAGGTGTCCACCACAAACAGATTCGCTTTGTCTGCGGCGATGACGACGGGAAATATCCCCGGCGTGTTCACGGTGTTGAAAGGGTAAAGCTTGCCGTCGGTGCCGATGACAAACTGGACGATGCTGTTGTCGTCCTGGTTGGCCACAAAGAGGCTCCCGAAATCGGCAGAGACGGCTTCGGAGACGGGATCGCGTCCGCCGGAAGGAAACGGCGAAGCGGGAATGTGGCGCATCTTGCCCGATTCCGAGTTGATTTCGAAGACGTCGATCAGGCCGTAATTGTTGGCACCGGCTGCCTTGGAGCTGGCCACAAAGACAAAATCCACGGTGAGGGTCTGGTCGAGCTGGGAGCAGGCCGTGACCATCGTCGCCGCCAGAAGGCTGGCTGCGGCAATCAGGCCAAGCTGACTCGGTTTGTTGAACTTCATGCGCATCTTTCGCCGATCGTTGGAAGGGTGAGCCCTTCAAAAAAATTCAGTTGGTACGCGAATCCCGAATGCTGAGGGTCTGAGGTAGTTCGCGCCCTTCCGCTTTCCGCCAGGGCCGATTCAGAGCCGCTGGCGCGAGTTCCCCAGACGCCCCTTGCTGTCTGCGGCAAACTGGAAGTGCGACCAATGCCGCCCACCGCGCCAGGCCGCCGCTTTAACCGGTGCGCCCATCAACCAGGCACCACGTAGGCTGACCCTGCAGCGACCATGTTTCCGTGCCGTGCATGGCGTCGAGATTTCCTGAGGTGGGGTCGAGAACGCGCCCGGTGATGCTGGAGTCGTATTGGTTCGCTTCGTAAATAAACTGGCTGGAGGGATCCTCCACAATGCATTGCGGACCGGAACCGGAGCCGAACGTCGCGGGGGTGACGAAGTTCAATTGATAAGGGTTGGTGGATTCGATGTAATACGCGGCGATGCCGCTGTTCGGATTGTTGGTGGCTGTCGTATTGTTGCCCTGGTTGGCAACGTAGACGTACTTGTCTGTCTTCTCCACCAAAAGCTGAATGGGATTGGAGAGATCGGATTCGTCGGGAATGATGCCGCTGGTCTCCGCGTCCAAGGCTCCGTTGGAGGTGACGGAGTAGGCCAGGATCTGGCCGCCGGGGTAGGTACCAGCCGTAAAGATGCTGTCGCTGCTTGAGATCGTGACCGGCTCGTTATCGAGCACATAGACGATGCCGTCGGCGCTGATGATAGAGTTGCCCTCGCCCACCAGGCCGCTCGGCGTACCGCCATCGGTGAGCGGCTGCGCGCTGTTGATGCTTATCGTCAACTGGCCGCTGCTGGAGCTATACGCATAAGGCCATACAATGCCTCCACCGGAATAAGGGAACGAGGTTTGCGGATTTGCCGCGGTCAACGTGAGCAAATCTCCGACGGCCATGACAAAATCGACCGGATTGGCGGGAACGGGGAAGTAGGTCAAGGGGCAGGGAAACGTGGCGCTGGGGCAGTTGGCCGAGGTCACCGCCTCGTTCTGCACCACGCTGAGGCGTCCCGTGGTCTGATTGATGGCAAAAACCGTTACGTCCCCGCAGGAGGTAACAGACCCGCCCAAGGCTGCCTGGCAGGCCGCGCTCGAGGGAGCGTCGTGGTCGAGCGCAAGAAGGAAACTTCCGCTGGCGTCGCTGATGAGACGGAAAGGATTGATGCCCTCGGTATAGAAGGCCTGGTCCTCCTGCGTGAGGATGCCGTTGCCGCCGACGATGAATTCGGTGATGTTGGCGCCGGTGCAGGGGTCGGTGGTCGTGCAGTCTCCGTTGCCCTCGGCGTTCACGCCGCGATTGAGCACATAGAGAAAGCGGCTGCTGGTAACCAGCACGGCGCGCACGGGATTGGCGCCGCCCGAAGAAACCGGAAGACCGTTAATGCGCGTCAGCCTGCCCGTGTTGTGGTCGATTTTGAATCCGCTGACGATGCCGTTGTTGTCGGTCCCGGCGGTTTCCGTACCGGTCACATACAAGTAGCCGACTGTATAGCTTTCCACACAAGACGTCACGCCGAAAACGACACCCAGCGAAAGGGCGCCGATCAGAACTGCCTTGCCGAATTTCCTAAACCTCATGCGATTCCTTCATCCTGGTTCGGCTTCTGCCGTCAGGTTTGGTCGTTCCCGCGCAGCGGCTGGGTTGGGACTTGTTCCCTGCTGCATTGTAAAAGCCGGGGGTAGGTTGTGCCTAGTTTCCAGTCTCTTGCGGAAACGGGGCACGCGTTCAACCCGTGTTTTCGAGGCGGCGCAAGCGAGCGTCATGCGGCCCGCGCTCGAGAATGTCTTGAGGATACGATCGCGATTTTGGACGCGCGAAAGCCTCCAAAGTCAACCTGACCGGCGACAAAAATAGCAGGAAGGCCGCGGGGACGCGGCTTGGCCCGGCCCCGGGGAAGACGCCGCGCTACCAGACGCGGCACGAGTTGACCGGATACATGGGCTGCCCTTTCGTGCAGCCGAAGGCCTCGCCGAACTTTTCGAAGTTCTGGACCGTTCCATTCACCCTCCATCTGCCCGGGGAATGGGGATCGATGATCGCGTAGCGGCGGGCGGCCGCGTCCTTGGTGTTCTGGCACCACACCTGGGCAAAACCGATGAAATAGCACTGCGCCTCGGTGAAGCCGTCGATCTTTTCGTCGATCGATTTGCCCTCCTGGGCCAGGGTGTCCAGCAGCGCCTGATAGGCGATGCGCAAGCCTCCATTGTCGGCGGTGTTTTCGCCCAGCGTGAGATGGCCGTTGAGATACTGCGCCGGCGCGTCGGCCGTGGCCGGGGCGGCCAGAAATCCGTCGTATTCGTGGGCCACGCATTCCGTCCGTTCGGTAAACGCCTTGCGGTCCTCCGGCGTCTGCCACTCGCGCAGGTTGCCTTTGCCGTCGTATTTCGACCCCTCATCGTCGAAGCCATGCGTCATCTCATGCCCGATGACCACGCCGATGCCGCCGAAGTTCACCGCCGGGTCCGACTTGAAGTCGAAGAACGGCGGCTGCAGAATGCCGGCCGGGAAGTTGATGTCGTTGTACGGTGGGTTGTAGTATGCGTTGACCGTGGGCGGCGACATTTCCCACTCTTTCTCGTCCGGGGGCTTGCCCAGCTTGGCGAAGTTGTAGTCGCGCTCATAGACAGCCGCGTGATGGGTGTTCTCGATCAGCGCCGCACGGCTCACCTTCACGCTCGAGTAGTCGCGCCACTTCTCCGGATAACCGATTTTATTGCGGATCATGTCCAGCTTCTGCTCCGCGGCTTTCTTGGTCTGGTCGCTCATCCACGGCAAAGACTGGATGTCCTGGTTCAGAGCCGTCTCCAGCGCGGCTACGAGCCGGTCCATGCTGTCCTTGGCCGCGGGAGGAAAATTCTGCTTCACCCAGTCCTGGCCCACAGCCTCGCCCAGAGCGCGATCGGTCAGGCTGGTGCATTGCTTCCAACGCGGCTCCGGCTCCTGCTGGCCGCCCAGCGTGTGCTCAAAGAAGTCGAAATTCTCATCGAAGAATGCTTTGGGCAAATACTCCGCCTGCCCGTGCAGAACATGCCAGCGCAGATAGCTCTTCCACGCTTCGAGCGGCTCGCTCGCCAGCAGGCCGTTCAGCGCCTTGAAGAAGTCGGGCGTGGCCACGTTGAGCGTGTCGAAAGGTCCGATACCGACACTGTGGAAGTAGACGTTCCAGTCGAAGTCGGGGGCAAGGTTCGAGAGCTCCACCAGCGTGTAGATGTGGTAGCGCTTCTCCGGATCGCGCAGATCGGTGCGGCTCATGGAGGCCTTGGCCATCGCGGTTTCGATTTCCATCACCGCCGCAGCCTCGCGCGCAGCCTGGTCGGGTGAATCGCCGGCAAGGGCGAACATCTTCTTCATGTGGGCCACGTATTCATCGCGGATGGTGGCGAAATGACTGTTGTCCACAATGTAGTAATCGCGGTCGGGCAGCGAAAGCCCGCCTTGGCGCAGGTTGGCAATCTGTTTCGACGAATCCTTTTCGTCCACGCGCACGTCGAAGCCGAAGAAGCCATCGGGCGTTCCCTGGTCGTCGAGCCGGCTCAGGAGCGCGGGAATTCCCTTGACGTCCTTGAGCCGGTCAATCTCGGACCACGAGTTCCGGATGGGCGCCAGCCCCAGTTTTTCCACCGTGTCTGTATCCATGCAGGCCGCATAAAAGTCGCCATATTGCTTCTGGAGCGGCGTCTTCGGGTCTTTCGCCGCGGCGTCGAGCTCCTGCCACAGCAGATAGCGGTTGCGCTCGTCCAACTCAGAAAACGACCGCAGCCAAACCACCTGGTCGGAAGGGATGGGGTTGTTCTTCATCCAGTTGCCGCAGGCGTACTGGTAGAAATCCGTGCACGGGTCCGCCGTCAGGTCCATGGCGGAAACATCGAAGCTCTTGATGGCGGGCGGCTCGGCGGTGGGCGCACTGTCAGACTGCGTGGGAGCGGGGGCCTGCGCCCACGCACTTGCCGCGCACAGCGCCAGCAGAGGAAGAACACCAAGCGATTTCATGAAGAGTCCTCTCGAGGAACGGACGGTCAGGGCCTGTTCAAAGCGAGCATTGTCGAACGGGAGACCGGATGAAACTTGCATCAAGCAGAGATCGTCACTGCGATGCAAATCAGGCTACCACAGGCGATCCCGGCAATTGCCTTCGCCACGGTTCTGCCGGCATTTGACAATCCGTACAGGAATCCTGTACCTTACTTTGGAAGGCGATTCGGATATGTCCATCGAAACCACCTACACGGCTCTCCGCGAGAATTTGGCGTCGTATCTCGACCGCGCAGTGGACGACCGCGAAGTGATTGTCGTAAAGAGGCGCGGCGCGCGCGATGTGGCCATTATCGCCGCCGATGAACTCGCGGGCCTGGACGAAACCGCACACCTGCTGCGCTCACCGGCAAACGCCAGACGGCTCATGCAGGCTCTTGCTAAGTCGAAGGCGAACGATAAGAAGAAGGCTCCAGCAAAACCGGCAGCGGTCGCCCTAAAGGAATTGCGCCGCTCACTTGGCCTTTGAATTTTGCCTTGGCTGACGGGAAAGTGCAATGCGCAGTTAACATCCCTGCCTTTACCTCCAAATCCATCCAAAACGCCTTGATTTTCCTGACCTGTTCTCTTGATTTTTCAAAACCGCTGTCCATACAGTAGCTAGTTAGACTAAGGATCACGGCTGCCTCCTTCGCGATGCGTTCAGCCGCTCCTCCACCAGATTCCAGTCAAGGGAAGCGTCATGGCCCGTGAGGGGCAAAAAGCTGAACCAAGGGTTGACTTCCTTCCGGAGTTTCGGGAAGACCTTGCCTGGTGGGTGAAGAACGATCGGAAGGGTGTGCTGAAAATTCTCGAGCTCGTCGAAGCAATCATCGCTGACCCATTTCAGGGAATCGGAAAACCGGAGCCTCTTCGGCACGAGTTGGCCGGCTTCTGGAGCCGCCGCATCACGCAGGAACACCGGCTCGTGTATCGCGTTGTGGCCGATCGCATTGATTTTCTTCAAGCGCGATTTCACTACGAATAGTCCCGCGTTGCGGGTCACTTTTGCTTCTTTACACGCTAACCCGCGCCCTGCCACACTGAACTGTGGACACCCAGACCGTCGTCATCCTCGATTTCGGATCGCAGTATACGCAGCTCATCGCGCGCCGCATCCGCGAGCAGAATGTGTTCTCCGCCGTGCTGCCCTGCACCGCGCCGCTCGAGGAGATCCGGGCGCTCCAGCCCATCGGCATCATTCTTTCCGGAGGCCCTTCGTCGGTATATGACGCCGATGCGCCGCCGGCCGATCCCGCGGTGCTCGCGCTGGGCGCGCCGGTGCTGGGCATCTGTTACGGCCTGCAGTTCATCGTGCATCATCTCGGCGGCAAGGTGCGCTCCGCGCCCAAGCGCGAATACGGCCACGCCGAAGTGACCATAGAGCACGCCGCGTCGAAGATCTTCGCGGGATTGCCGGCAACCCTCCAGGTATGGATGAGCCACGGCGACGAGGCGCTGGAGCTGCCTTCGGGCTTTCGCCGTATCGCAATCTCGTCCAATGCGCTCGCCGGCATCGAGAACCCGGAACGGCGCATCTGGGCAGTGCAATTCCATCCCGAGGTGCATCACACGCCGCTGGGCCCGCAGCTGCTCAGGAACTTCGTCTTCGACATTTGCGGCGCGCGCGGTGACTGGACGCCCGCGCACTTCATCGGGTCCACGGTCAATTCGATCCGCGCCAAAGTGGGCAAGGATCACGTCATCTGCGGACTTTCGGGCGGCGTGGATTCTTCGGTGGCAGCCATGCTGGTGCACAAGGCCATCGGCGCGCAGCTCACCTGCATCTTTGTGAACAACGGCGTCCTGCGCAAGAATGAATTCCAAAACGTGCAAAAGAATCTGCGCGACAAGCTGGGACTCAACATCGTTGCCGTGAACGCGAGCGCGCGCTTCCTCGAGAAACTGGCCGGAGTCACGGACCCTGAACTGAAGAGGAAAACAATCGGCGCGGAGTTCATCGCCGTCTTCGAAGACGAGGCCAGCCGCATCGCGCGCGAGACCGGTGGTCCGAACGGAAAACTCGACTGGCTGGTGCAGGGCACGCTCTATCCCGACGTGATCGAGTCCTCAAGCGTGAAGGGACCAAGTCAGACCATCAAGAGCCATCACAACGTGGGCGGCCTGCCCCAGCGCATGAAATTGAAATTGATCGAGCCGCTGCGCGATCTGTTCAAGGACGAAGTCCGGCGCATCGGGCGCGACCTGAGCATGCCGGAAGAGATCCTCAGCCGGCAGCCGTTCCCCGGCCCCGGCCTGGCCGTGCGCATCCTGGGCGAGGTGACGCCGGAGCGCGTGGCGCTGCTGCAGGAGGCCGACGAGATCGTGGTGAGCGAGATCAAGGCCGCCGGGCTCTATACGAAGATCTGGCAGAGCTTCGCGGTGCTGCTGCCGGTGATGAGCGTGGGCGTGATGGGCGACCAGCGCACCTACGCATACACAGCCGGCGTGCGCGCGGTGCACTCCGAAGACGGCATGACCGCGGACTGGGTGCCGTTGCCGCCGGAAGTTCTCAAGCGCATCTCCAACCGCATCGTGAACGAAGTCCGCGGCATCAACCGCGTGGTGTACGACGTCACCTCGAAGCCTCCCGGCACCATCGAATGGGAATAGTTGGCCACTATGGGCAGTCGCGCGCTTCGCGTGCCATTCGTGCCAAGGCCGAGCGATTCCGCTGCACGCGGCAAGATGCATTGGTCGAGGCTTCCGGCGCAGCGTGCTCACTCGCTCGCCGAGTGCGGGCGCAGCGCGGCAATCTCCCGGCGCAGCAGGTCAAAGCGCTGGAGCAGCTCCGCGTGCTGCTTCTCCAGGGCGGAGGGCTCGACCGCTTCAATGTGAAACGTGCCGTTGGGCTCGAGCTCGCAAAGGCGCACCTGGTCGAAGTCCTCGAAGCCCTGTCGATGGATCACGCTGAGCAGCTCTTCGCGGCTCAGAGATTCGCGCTCCAGCGCTTTGCGGTCGATCTGCCCGTCGCGAATCAGAATCGTCGACCGGCCTTCAAGAGCGCTGTTGAGCCATGGCAGCCAATAGAGGGCTTTCATCACAACCCAGTTGATGGCGAGCAGCCCGAAGGCGCCGATAATGCCGCCGCTCACCGAGTTGTCGTCGCCGATGATGGCGTTCTGCACCGTGTTCGAAAGTGAAAGCAGCACCACCAGGTCGAAGGGGTTGAGCTGGGCCAGCTCGCGCTTGCCGAAGAGCCGGAGCAAAATTACCAGCACCAGGTAAACGATGACAGGACGAAGCAGCTTCTCGACCACGGGAAGCGGCAACTGAAACATGTGTTGGTACACGAGCGAATGGGTCATGCTGACGAGGATAGCGGCGTCAGTTCCTTTTCTCCAGCATGAAAGTCAGGTTGACGTTGTGGAACGCGTCGTTCAGGCTCAGCACGTATCCGCACTTGACTGCGGTCCACACGGTTAAGGTTTTTCCAGTTTGAAGGTCACGTCTACGTCGTGGGTTGCGGGGTCGGTGCTGGTTTCAACTTTGGAAGTCACGCCGGCGAGCGAGCGGCGCAGGAGCGGATCCTGTCCCTCCGCCCTGGTGAGGAACGCATCGAGATAGGTCTGATCGAAGGCGTCTCCGGGCATCAACTGCCATTGCTGCATCAAGTGGCTCCGCAGTTCGTCGGTCACGCCGGCGAATTGAATGAAGGCAACGCGATAAACGGGCCCCGGCTCGATGGCAATCGTGTAGTCGACGGTCCCGGCTGAAGCATCGAAGGCGGGCTGGGAATCCACTCGAAGATCGAGGTAGCCCTTGGCCTTGTATCGCGCTTCAATGAGCGCCAGAACATGGGGAAGCGCTTCGCCCATGGTCAGACTTCTTGGCGAAGCGACAATCTTGTCGGCTTCATCCTGCGTCACGAGCGCGTTGGGAGGCACGCGAATGGCGCCGATCTTGTAGAGGCGCCCCTCCTGAATGTTCACCGTATAAGGAACCAGAACGGCATCCGCCGTGAAAACCAGGGCGCCGGAACGCGCGGCGTGAACTTTCACCGCGGCAAATCCCTGGTCCCGATAAAACGATGTGAACTCCTGCTCAAGCCCGGCCGGTGTGCCCTGGGAATCGAAGAGCGGATTGGCAGCGCCGGCAACAATCTCATGAAGCCTGGGCAGCAGCGCCATTGAGGCTCCGGCAATGCGCAGGGTTCCCAGGCGCATCGCCGGCGAAGTGATCTTGAAGCTCATGGCCGTGATCTGGTTGCGGTCGCCCGGACCGGAGTAAGGATCGTAGGCAACAGTGGCCTTGACGCCTTCGGCCGCCAGCATGGATTCGAGCCCCTGACGCACATCTTCGAGCAGCTTGCCCTCGGTGGGCACCTTGCCGTGATAAAGCGGCAGGCGCTTGTGCAGCCGGGCATCGAGCTCCGGCCCGGGCGTATAGGGAAGGTTTTCAAGCCGCACCGGCACGACCGTTGGATCGGGAGCCAAGGTGAAGACGAAATCGACGCCGTCGAATTTATAAGAGACGGTGTTGAAGACGCCGGAATCCATCAGCCTCTTGGCGCACTCGTTCATATCCGCACCGCTCAAGAGCGCGCCCCTGGACAAACCCAGAGCGGCCATCAGCTCCTGGTCGGTGTATTCGGGATCGCCTTTGAATTGGATGGATTTGGGCTGATATGTTTGCGCAGAGATGGGCCCGGCGAGAGACAAAGCTGCCGCAGCGACGGCGAAAACAAGGGCAATCCGGGGCATAAATGGTTTGAGAGTAGCATGATGCCGACCGTGTCCGGCAATCCCTCCTTGGTAGAGTGGGTAATGACGGCAAAGCGGCCCCTCGCACCCACCCAAGAGACAGAACTTCATTCCCTTTTCGCCAGGAGAAACGGACCGACCTGATGGCAAGCTCCGCCGCACCCTCGCCCGCACCGTTTCGCCTGGCGCCTTTCCGGGTTGAGCCGCGTTTTGTGGCGCGCGTGTGGGGCTACGGCGATCTGCGTCCCTGGTTCGACAGGAGAGCCGACGGCGAGCCGATTGGCGAGGTGTGGCTGACGGGCGACGATTCCCTGGTGGCCACCGGACCGCACGCGGGCAAGCAGCTCGCGGCGCTGTTTGCCGAGGCGCACGAGGCGCTGCTCGGCGGCGAGGCGCCGGCGACGGAATCGCCGCTGCTGATCAAGGTCATTTTTGCCGAGCAAAAGCTCAGCGTGCAAGTACATCCCGATGACGCCATGGCGCGGAAGTACGGCCTTGCGCGCGGCAAGACGGAATGCTGGTACGCCCTGGCGGCAAAGCCGGGAGCGGAGGTCGCGGTGGGACTCAAAACCGGGGCGACGCTCGACCAGGTGAAAGAGGAGATCCGCACGGGCACTCTGGAGAAAAGCCTCAACCTTCTGCCGGTGGAAAAAGGCGATTTGATTTATGTGGACGCGGGTACCGTTCACGCCATCTGGCCGGGATCGATTCTGCTCGAAACGCAGCAGAACGCCGATGTGACCTATCGCATGTTCGATTACGGCCGGCCGCGCGAACTGCACATTGAGAAGTCGCTTGAAGCCGCGAAGCTGGCCACGCGCGCGGGAAAAGTGACTCCGGTGCCGCTCGAGGACCGGACGGTCCTTGTCGACGCGGAGTACTTCCGTATGGAGAAGATTCCCGTGCATGGGAGCCGGACCAGCGAAAGCCTGCGCAGCGCGGGCGGCCGGCGAGGGCTGGCCTGGCTGTTTGCCGCATCCGGCGCAGGCAAGATTCTGGGAGCGGGCTTCGACCCCGTGGAGCTGCCGGCGCGGGGAATCGTGGGGGTGCCGGCAGAGTCGCCCGAGTTTGCAGTCGAAGCCGCAAGCGCGGGCGCAGGCGGCCTGGAGCTGATCCGGATCACGCCGAACTGGCCGGGCTGAGTGACCCCCCTCCCCCCCGGAACCTGACCGGAAGTTCCCGGTTTTCCTTGACCTTGGCGGCAACGTGCACCGCCAAATTATTCCAGGAAAAGAAGTTAGCCGCAGATTCCTCTGCCGATTGAAGTTAGGCAAGTTTGGGCGGGGCGGCTGCACGCGCAAGTGTCTCCAGATTAGCGAATTCCGGGGAATTTATCTGCAAAGGGAGTTGAAAGCGCTCCCCAGGCTGCTGCGGGGTGGGGCAAAGGACTCAATGGTCTAACGGGAATCCCACGGAAGTTGAAGCTACTTCGGTAAAGGTTACCGATATACTGTGCTCAGTTATTACCATTGCGTCTGCGCGCCGTGAGATAGGCTCGGCCGCGAAGATCGCGCTTTCGTGCTTACTTTTGGGCATTTCGAGAGCGCCGGGCCCGTTCCATTCCTTTTGAGTTGGTCTCATTTAGGCGCAAAACTCCTCGCAGTTGCGCGGGTTGAAGCGCTTAATGATTCATTTCCGGCCTCGAAGTTGAGGCGGCTTGGCACCTGTATCGGGCTCTGTTCCAGTCCTGAAGCGCCTGATGGGTATCCGGCGTTCGCGGCTGGCAACGGCGCAGAGTCTTTGCCTTGCAACATTGCTTGCAGATGGGAACTGAACCGGAAAACCCCGCCGGCAACAGTGGTCTGCAACTGTTAAGGAGCCGCAGAATGCGTTTGAAGCTGTTTCCCCCAACAAGCTTGGCAGTGCTTCTTGTCCTCTCCGCTTACCCAGTTTTGGCGCAAGTCACTCCCGCAGGCGTGGTCAAGACAATTCCTCTGAACGTAGGCGTGGGATTCTCCAACTTTGACTCCGGCTTTGGCAGCGGGAACCAGGCCGAGGGCAGCGACCGTTTGAACGGCGGCACCCTCTGGATCGACTACGACCCCGGCTGGCTCCCAGGCCGGCTGTACGGCCTTGGAATCATGGTCCAGGGCCGGGACCTGAACCTGGGCCAACCGAAGGATCAGCCGTTCATGCGTGAGGACGTGGCGTCAGGCGGCGCAATCTACCGCTGGAACCACTACTTCCTGGTCCGGCCGTACGGCGAGTTTCTGGCGGGATTCGGCAACTCCGACTACCTGACCCAGGCTCTCGTCCACTACCACCAGACGCGCACTGTGTACACGGCGGGCGGAGGCGCGGAATTTGACACCTACCATCGCCTGTGGGTGCGTGCCGACTACGAGTACGAATGGTGGCCGCAATACTTCATCACCGGCCTGTCCCTCGAGGGAAAGGCGCCGGCCGCGAAGCTGGAGCCCAATGGAATCACCGTAGGCCTCTCCTACCATTTCAACCAGCGCGAATCGCGCTGATCGAGCCGGGTCGATCGGGCGCGATCCCAAGCGCGTTCATTGGCTTCCGAATCTACGGTTTTCAAGCTGACGAGGCGGAACTTTTTCCGCTCGTCCGGGTTTGCAACGTTGAAGGGCGTCCGGACGTCTAAGGGAATGAGCCGGGACCAGACCTGAGATCGCTTAATTCCGCCGCGCCAGGCCGGCGCGCCGGAACGGGATGGTTGGCAGAGGAGAAACGGGAAATGAATCGACCATTGCTGAAGAGCGTGATGGCATGGGCCGCGATGACGGTGCTGTGCGCAGCAATTGCGCTGGCGCAGGATAACGGCGCGCCGGCACAGGACTCGAGCGGCGCAGCTGCGGCGGCGCAGGGCCAGCGCACCGACGGGCAGATCGAAATGGATGTCGTGCAGGCCCTGGACGCTTCGCAGGCGCTCAAGAACGACATGATCACGGCCGCGACCATTCAGGGCGAGGTTACGCTTTCCGGCACAGTTTCCAGCGATGCCTCCAAGCAGCTGGCGGGCTCGATCGCCTCGCACGTGAACGGCGTGACCAAGGTGAACAACAACCTTACGGTGGGCAATCCGCAGGATGCGCAGGGCGCACAGGCGCCTCCGCCCGATGCGGACACGGATGCGATGGCAGACAACGGCCAGCCGCAACCCAATGCCGCGCCGGCTCCGCCCGATCAGGGCCCGCAGGCGCCGCCTCCGCCCGATCAAGGTCAGCAGGCACCGCCTCCACCGGCGCAGACGCAACAGGCTCCTCCGCCGCCGCCGGGCTATCCGGCTTATCCGCCTCCGGGCCGTCCGCAATATCCGGGCTACGGAAATCCGCAATATCAGGGTCAAGGCAACGGCTACGGATACCAGCAGCCCCCGGCGCCGCAGTATGAGCCCGCCAAAGGGCCCATGACGCTGCTGCCCGGCACGCTGCTGCAGTTGCGCACCTCCGAGGCCGTGGACAACAAGAAAGCGGCGGATGGAACACCGGTGCAGTTCACGGTGATCCAGGATGTGACCTTGAACGGCATGCTGGCCATTCCGCGCGGAGCCACGGTGCACGGCGTAGTGACGGAGACCAAGAAGGCGGGCGAGCTGGCCGGGAGTCCGGAGCTGGCGCTCACGCTGACGTCGCTGGACATGGGCGGCCAGAACTATCCTCTGACCACCGACCAGTTCAAGGTGAAGGGACCGAACAAGGCCGGGCGCACGGTGGGTAACGCCGTGGGCGGAGCGGTTCTGGGCACCATCATTGGTTGCGCGGTGGGCCGCGGAGAAGGTTGCGCCATCGGCGCGGGCGCGGGCGCGGCCGCAGGCACGGCTGCAACGGCGGCCACGCCGGGACCGAACGTGTGGATTCCGTCCGAGGCGCTGGTCACGTTCCACCTGAAGGCGCCGATTACCGTAAACCCGGTGAGCCAGCAGGAAGCGGCGCGGCTGGCGCAGGGATTGTATCCCGGCGGTCCGAATCTCTACCAGCGCGGCTATCCTCCCTATGGTTCGCCGTATATGGCTGGACCCTATCCTTATGCCTACTATGGCTATCCCTACGGCTACCCGCCGGTCTACTACCGTCCTTACTACATGGTGGGCGGGGTTTATTACTGGCGCTGAGCTTCTTCAGAAGCAGCAAGAAATCCGGGCGCCCGATTCTGGGGCGCCCGCTCTTTTTGCGCGTGGGATTCCTGAGCCAAGGAATTGCGGACTACTCGCACCTGCCGGGCTTCTGTTCGTCACTTTCCTCCTGCAGAATTTCCCTGGGCGGTGCGAGAATGGCGCCATGCGCTCAGGGCCGGTTTTCGTGTGTCTGCGGGTTGAGAGTGTTGCTGCCGAGGAGATGGGATGAATTCCTCCGCCGCCAGCCCTGCGCAACGAACAAGATTGGGGCCAAGACTGGGGCCAAGACTGGGACCAAGACTGGGACCACGACTGGCTCTGGCCATCGCAGCCGGCGGGGCTGGGGCCGGAATCATCGATGCTACTTCGGCCTTTATTACGTATGGCCGGCGCATGCCGCTCGGCATTGCGTGCGGACTGCTGGGCATGAAGGCCTTTCAGGGCGGCGCTGCCATCTGGACCCTTGGCCTCGCGCTGCACTTCCTCATCGCGTTTACGGCGGCAGCGGTCTACTGCCTGGCGAGCCTGAAGCTCACCTTCCTCAGAAAGCATTTCCTTGTCGCCGCAGCTTACTACGGAATGACGGTGTTCCTGTTCATGAGCCTGGTGGTCTTGCCGCATTCGGCGCTGCCCCGGGTGGGGCCTTTCACGGCTTCAGAACTTCTGCGAGGGATGATTATGCAGATGTTTCTGATTGGGCTGCCGATCGCCGTCGGCGCCCGGTCCTTTCTGGGTGCAGCGGGGGATGAATAGCCCGGTTCGTTCGGCCCGCGGACTGGGATCCGTCGCCCCCATCGGGGCTGGGGGCGATTTTGATGGCAATTTCCCAGGATTCCGCATGTCGTCCGCATGGACGGACGAGACGCTTCATCCCCGGCTGTTTTCGCAGCATCCCCACGGGATGCGATCCCGCGAATTCGGGCGCCGACGGCGCTCCGCTATAATGAAGCTGCCGCATCGAGCGCGAATTGCGCGTCGCAGGGCGCGCCCCGGTTGGTTCGCGGGCGCGGAATTCCAGGACGCCTCCTCCCCTGCCGCCGCGTAGAGAGTTGAAGGTCCCGATCCATCCATGATTCGTTTTCTGCAAACAGATAATCGCCTGACCAAGGCGCTTTTCATCGTCGTCATCGGCGCCGCCTCGGTGGGCATGGTGATTTACCTGATCCCCGGCCTCACCGGCCTGGGTGCCTCTGCGCCCGACACCTACGCGGTGGTTTATCCACACTGGTACAGCCGCTGGTTTTCCTCGGGCGACACGGTGAGCGAGGCGCGCGTGGAACAGATGACGCGCCAGGAGCTGATGCAGCAGAATCCGCAGTACGCAAACAATGACTTTATCGTGAAGCTCTACGAAGGGCGGGTGGGCCAGCAAATGGTGGAGCAAGCGGTGCTGCTGCAAGTGGCGCAAAAGCTTGGCATCCGCGCCGGCAATGACGATGTGCGCCAGTATCTGCAGAGCGGTCCCACCGGCCAGGTGCTTTTCCCCGACGGCAAATTCATCGGCGAGGACGCCTATGCCAATCTCATCTCGCAGCGGCTGAACATGTCGGTGGCGGAATTTGAAGAAAACGTGCGCAAGGACATCGTCATCCGGCGCCTGCAATCGATGATTACCGCGGGCGTGACCGTGAGCCCGCAGGATGTGCGCGACAGCTATCGCAAGCAGAACGTCAAGATCAAGTTCGATTACGCGGTGATTTCCTCGGCCGACCTGCTCAAAACCATCAATCCTTCCGACAGCGACCTGGAGGCATTTTTCAAGCAGAACGCCGCGCGCTACGCCCGCGCGGTGCCGGAGGCGCGCAAGATTAGTTACTTCGCCTTCACGCCCAACGATCTTCCCGGCGGGCTGCCGCAGCCTACGCAGCAGCAGATTCAGCAGTACTACAACGATCATCAATCCGACTACCAGGTTCCCAAGCAGGCCAAGTCGCGGCACATCCTCATCAAATTGGCTCCCGGCGCCGATGCCAAGACCGATGCCGCAGCCAGGGCCAAGGCGGAAGACGTTCTGAAGCAGCTCCAAGCCGGAGGAAGCTGGACCGACCTGGCAAAGAAGTATTCCGACGACCCCGGCAGCAAAGACTCCGGCGGCGAACTGGGATGGGCGCAACCGGGGCGCATGGTGCCGGAATTCGACAACGCCATCTTCACGCAGAAGATCGGCGACATTGCAATTGTGAAGAGCCAGTTCGGCTACCACGTGGTGCAGGTGGAAGACCGGCAGGAGGCGCACACGCAGCCGCTGAATGAAGTGCTGCCCCAGATTCAAGCGGCGCTGGTGCGTGAAGCCTCAGCGCAGGCGCAGGAAAACTACGCGCGGACGCTCACCTCGGAAGCGGATAAGGAGGGGCTGGAGAAAGCGGCGGCCGCGCATCATCTTGAAGTGGTGACCACGCCGCCGGTCGAGCGCAACGGCGTGATTGCCGCGCTGCCCTCGAGCACCGAACTGCTGACCAAGGCCTTTGCGGCCAAGCAGGGCGATCCGCCGCAGTTTGCAGCCACGGGCGAGGGCTACGCCGTGTTCCAGGTGACGGGCATCCAGCCGGCGCACGCGCCCGCGTTCGCTGACTGGAAATCGCACGTGCTGGACGACTACCGCAACGAGAAGCTGCCGGCGCTGCTGAACCAGAAGACCCAGGAGCTGGCCGACAAGGCGAAAGCGGACAACGATCTGGCCAAAGCGGCCAAGGAAGAAGGCGCCACGGTGAAGACCAGCGATCTGGTGACGCCCGCCGGTCAGGTGCCGGACCTGGGCGATGTGGGCCAGGTGGCGCCGCAGCTTTTCAACATGAATGTGGGCGCCATCGTGGGACCCCTCAGCGCCGAGCACAACGGCATTGTGGTCAAGATCGATGACAAGCAGGAACCGAGCGAAGACGAGATCCAGAAGAATTTCGACCAGACCCGCGACCAGATTCTGGACGAGCGCCGCACCGACGCCTTCAACATTTTCATGAGCAGCGTGATAGACGACTACAAGAAGCACAACCTCATCCGCATGAATGCCAAGAACCAGGGGCCGCAGTTGCCCGGCATGTAAAGGTGCAGGGACCTCGGAGCACAGGAAGGCCCGCAGCGGACTCCGTTGCGGGCCTTTTTGCGCGACGAGGCGGTTCGTTTCCCTCTCGCCGCAGTTTCCGGGAATCAACGCAATCCGGCAGTCTGAAACGGCAAGCCGGTTGCGGGCGAGTCTTCCGGCTGCGCTTCGCGGTTGGGCGCAACGGAGACGCCCACAAACGAAGCCGGCTCGACGGTCGTGTTCCATCCATCGAAGACCAGAAGCGCGTCTTCGCCGTGCAAGTCATCGAGCGCCGCCTCGATGGTGACGGCGCGCGATTCGCCGGGAGCAAGAGAGATGTAGTTATCGCTGTAGAACACGGGCAGCACGCGCTCACCCGATTTGCGGCGCAATTGCAGGTGCGCCATGAGCGCGATGCTCTGCGTGGGATTATGCAGGGTGACGGTGAGCAAGCATTTGCCGCCGGCGTCTTTGCGCTCCATCTGCGCGGTGAGCGCCACCCTGGGCAGCTTGTTGAGCAGAGTGAGATCGTCCGGGTTCCAGGGCACGCCGCGCCAATAGAAGTTGCTGGAAAGCAGCCGGCCGGCCGAGTCGCGCAGCTCCAGCTTGACGAAATAGACCGTGGTCACGCTGTCCGGCAGCTCGAGCTCGCCGAGATCGGTGGCCACGTCGGGCGCCGCGGTCACCAGCGTGTCCTTCTCGCTCACGCGCTCGCCGTCAAGCGAGTAAACGGCCACGCTGGCCATGGCGCCGTTGAGCGCCTGCGGCAGGTTGTTGATCACCTGCACGTGGCCGTCGGCTTCATTGAGCTGGATGTGTTCGAGCTCCGACGCATGCATCACGGCGAAGTACGAGGACATGGGCTCGAGATCGTAGTGATAGATCTGCCACACAAAGCTCGGCTGCGCGGGATTGCTCATCCAGGTGAGGATGGCGGTGGTGGGATGGAAGAGCAGCGCATTGCGCCCCTCGTACATGGCGCGGAAAGCCTCGTAGTTGGCCATCTGCGCTTTGCGCACAAAGTCGGCCAGGTTGCGGATGGGCCCATAGCGGCCGGCAATCTCCTCGCGATAATCCTGTGAGGCGGAGTTTCCGCGCGCCAGGTCGTGCTCGGCCCAGTCGTCGTTGATCGTCTCCCAGTCCTTCTTCGGCATCATGCCGTGGATGGATTCGAGCGTGGGCACGGAGACGCTGCCGGTTTCGGTCTTGAAGTAATCGTCGGTTACAACATAGAAGTCGCGCGGCGGGCGCCACCAGTAGGGGCCGTGCGAGCGCACGCCTCCGCCCTCGGTGGAGCTGGGCTGGTAACGGCGCGTAGGCTCGAGCTCGGCCAGCAGCTTGCGCAGCGCGGCGTCGATCTCCGGCGGCGGGTAGCCCTCGTTGCGCGCGCACCAAAGCACGATGGAGGGATGGTTGCGGAAGCGGAGAATCTTGTCGCGCACGTTGCCGATGTAGGTATCGAGATCGTCGGGATCGGGGCCGTCGCTGGGGTTGGGCTGGAAGAATTCGTCCCACACCATGATGCCGTATTGGTCGCAGAGCTCGTAGAAGTCTTGGCTGGTGCTCTGGCCCACCCAGTTGCGAATCATGTTCAGGTGAGCGAGCTGGTGCAGGCGGATTTCCGTTTCCAGCCGCTCGCGGGGGATGCGCTTGAGGGCTTCATCCAGACCCCAGTCGCCGCCGCGGATGAAAACGGGAACGCCATTCACGGAAATGGTGAGCGTGTCTGTGCCGGGAACATCGTAAGTGATTTTGCGGATGCCGAATTCGAGATCGTGGGCGTCGGAGATTTCGTTGTCGCGCTTGAAATCGAGATGCAGGGAATAGAGATTCTGCGGTCCGTACCCGTTGGGCCACCACAGGCGCGGATTGAGGATGTGCAGCGCGGGCGTGGATTGGGGCGAGAACTTGACGAGCTGCTTGGCGTGGGCGGCAAGCGTGACCGGCTGTGAGAAGGTGATGTTCTCGATCGTCCCTTCGAGCACGCCTTTCTGCGGCTTGTCGGTTACGTTCTCGACGGTCGCTTCTACTGTGACGTCGGAGGAATCCGTTTTCGGCAAGGGAAGATCGGTGGTGACCAGCGGATCCTTGACCAGCACGGGGCCGGACGCCGACAGGAACACCTTCTGCCAGATGCCGGAATCGCGATCGTGGATGGCGGGAATCCAGTCCCAGCCCAGGGTGCAGAGAAACGTGGGACCGTCGATGGCGCTGATGCCGCCGTTGGCTCCGATGCCGGCGCGCAGCGTGTGCTCGTGGGGAATGCCGGGATGCGGTTGCGGCGAGACGAGCACCGCGATGACAGCCTGCTTGCCCGGCTCGGCCTGCGCGGTAATGTCGAAGATGCCGCGAATGAAGGCGCCGTGGATGGAGCCCACCTGGATGCCGTCGACCCACACGTCGGCAGAAAAATTGATGCCGTCGAAGTTGAGCCAAACGCGGCGATGCTTGTAGGCCTTCGGCACCAGAACCGTAGTCCGGTACCACCAGGAGGTTTGGGCGAGGGTGTCGGGAATGATCTCGGGCCGGTCGTTTTCGCCGTAGAGCGGCTCGGGATATACATGATTGTTGACCAGCGTGGTGAGAACCGTTCCCGGCACCGTGGCCGCGTACCAGCCACTGGTATCGAAACCGGGCAACGCCACCTGCGCGGCCGGGTACGCCACCTTGGCGGCATCCTGCATCTGCCAGCCGGAGGCGAGGGTGAACGGAACGGGCAGAGACGCGGCGGGCGCAGCCACGGCGGGCGCTGCGCACACGAAGGCCGATGCCCCTGCCAATAGAACGGCAAACCAAGAACGGGAAAAATTCTTCAAAGGCGGACACCTGGGCCTTCTGTCAAGTTCGCGACCGTACGCGCCGGACGCAGGGATTATAGCGGGTCAATTATAGTGACTCAAGGGTCGCAGCGCGCCAGGGATGGTCGCAGGGCAGACGGGGAGAGGAATGGAATTCGAGCGTTCATCCGGGGTTCTTTTCCATGTAAGCTCGCTGGCCTCGTATGGCGGCATCGGCGATCTGGGCCCGGCGGCGCACGAGTTTGTGGCCTTTCTGGCGGCGGCCAAACAGCATGTATGGCAGGTGCTGCCGCTTGCGCCCACCGGCTTTGGAAATTCACCCTACGCGGGCTCGTCGGCGTTTGCGGGCAATCCGCTCCTCATCAGTCTCGAGTTTCTAGCCGACTGGGGCTGGATCGAGCCTGAACGCATCGCCGGTCTGGCCGGGCGAGCGGGCAATGTGGATTTTCTCGCCGTGGAAGAGCGCAAGCTGCCGCTGCTGTACGAGGCCGCGCAAAACTTTCTCGAACGCGGCATGAGCGATGCGGCGCTCGCCGAACAGTGGAAGCAGTTTGAGTCCTTCTGCCGCGCGCAGGCTTCGTGGCTGAACGATTACGCGCTCTACGCCGAGCTGCGCCGGCAGTTCAAGACGGGCGCGTGGAGCGAATGGCCGGAGCCGCTCAAGCGGCGCGATCCGCAGGCGCTTGAGGCGCTTTATGACAACAGCAGCCGCGCGCTCGCCGCAGAGCAGGCGCTGCAGTTCGCCTTTGCGCAGCAGTGGGCGAACCTGCGCGAGGCGGCCGCGCGGCATGCCATCCGCATTCTCGGCGACGTGGCCATTTTCGTGAATATGGATTCGGCCGACGTGTGGGTGCATCCGGGACTGTTCGAGCTGGACAAGGATTTCAGGCCGGAGCGCGTGGCCGGCGTTCCCCCCGACTATTTTTCCGCGACCGGGCAACGCTGGGGCAATCCGCTGTACCGGTGGAATGTGCTCGCGATGCGCGGCTTCGACTGGTGGGTGGAGCGCATCCGGCGCGCGGTGGAGCTGTACGACATTGTGCGTCTCGATCACTTCCGCGGCTTTGAGGCGTACTGGGCGATTCCGGCCGAGGAAGAGACCGCGGTCAACGGCGAATGGGTGAAGGCGCCGGGGCTGGAGCTGTTCCGCACGCTGGAGGCGGCGCTGGGCCCGCTGCCGCTGGTTGCCGAAGACCTGGGAATGATTACGCCTGAAGTGGAGACCTTGCGCCAGGAACTGAAAATACCGGGCATGAAAGTGATTCAATTCGGATTCGGCAGCCGCGGCGCGCACACGCACCTTCCGCACCAGTATGTTCCCGCGACCATCGCTTACACCGGCACACACGACAACGACACCACGCCCGGCTGGTGGCAGCGCGCGAGCGACGCGGAACGCAAGGCCGCCGAAGCGCTCGTGGGTCCGGAATGCGAGCGGCCGGCGTGGCCGCTGATCCGCGCCGTGGAGGCGAGCGTGGCGCAGATCGCCGTGGTTCCCGCGCAGGATCTGCTGGAGCTGGGACCGGAGGCGCGCATGAACACGCCTGCCATTCCCGAGGGCAATTGGAGCTGGCGCGCGCCGGAGAATTGCTGGACGCCGGAGCTCGCAGCCAGGCTGGCCGCGCTGGCCGAGGTCACCGATCGCGACAACGATCCGCTGGGCCTGGAAGTGAAAACGGAGAACGCAGTGCCGGCTGCCGAGGGCGCGGAAAACTAAATCCCGCTGGATTCCATCACAAAGAATGTGCACTCGGCTGCACGGATTGTGGCTGCTGAAGGATTGCACAACAGGATTTTGCGCGATGCGCGGGCAGGCTCGATCTTTCAGGAGCTGATGGTCTCATTCGATACCATAGAGAGAATGGCTGTTTCTGTCTCTTCCCCGGATTTGACGACAGGTTCGAAACTGACGCGGCGCCGGTTTCTCAAGGCCACGCTGTGGGGCGCGGCCGGCCTGGCGCTGTACGCGGGCGAAGGGGAGCGCCACTGGATCGAGATCACGCGGCAGGAGGTTCATGTTCCCGGCCTCGCCGCAGCTTTCGACGGCATGCGCATCGCGCAGCTGAGCGACATCCACATGGATGAGTTTTCCGAGCCCTTGTTTGTCCGCCACGCCGTCGATCGCATCAACGCGTTGAAGCCGGATGCGGTCTTTCTCACCGGCGATTACGTTACCGCGGGGGTCACCACGCGAAAATTTGCCGAGAGTTCCGCATGGCAGTGCGCCAATCTCCTCGCCGGCCTGGAGTGCCGCCTGCGCTATACCATCCTGGGCAATCATGACGTGCTGGTGAATTCGGGCCTGGTGGCGCGGGCGCTCGCCGATAACGGCATGACGGTGCTGGTGAACGCGTGCCTGCCCATCGAGCGCGCGGGCGCGCGTTTCTGGCTGGCCGGGCTGGACGATGCCATCGAAGGGCGGCCCGATCCGGAGCGTGCGATTCCTCCGCAGATCCGTCACCTTGGCAACGAGCCGGTGATTCTGCTCTGCCACGCGCCCGACTATGCCGATGCGCTGCTGAAGCAACCGGCTGGCCAGGCCGTGGCGATGATGGTGAGCGGGCACACGCACGGAGGCCAGGTGCGCATGCCGTTCGTAGGCGCTCTGGAGTTGCCGCCGATGGGCAGGAGATATGTGGAGGGATGGTTTCGCCTCCAAGGGATGCAGCTTTACGTGAATCGCGGCCTGGGCACGGTGGGCCTTCCCTTCCGCTTCGATTGCCCGCCGGAGATCACGGTGTTCACGCTGAGGGCGGCGTAGAGCTGGTTGCATGCGTGGTTTTTTGAAGGGGCACGGCTTCAGCCGTGCCGAAAGAGTCGCATAGAGTATTGGGGGCTTTAGCCCCGGGAGGCTCCTTCGCGGCCTCGGTTCATCTATGCGGCCTGCCTAATGAAAATCGTGGGAGCGCACCGGCGCCGCGGTGATGCCGAGCGGTTCAATGCGCTTCGCTTTCACGTGAATCACGCCGTCCTGGTTCTGCAGCGGCCCGGCGATCAGCAGAAACCGGCTGCGCGTGACCACCACGCGGTCGCGCTCAAAGATATCCGGAGTGACAATGATGTTGGCGATGCCGGTCTCGTCTTCGAGCGAGAGGAAGACGAAGCCCTTCGCGGTTCCGGGGCGCTGGCGCGCGATCACGCAACCGGCCACGCGAACGAATTGGTTGTTTCTGCGTGCGCCGAGTTCTTCCGCCGCGAGAATGCCCTGCGCGCGCAGTGCGGCGCGGTGATAGGCCATGGGGTGCGGGCCGGTGGTGAGGCCGGTGCCGGCGTAGTCGGCGGCCAGGCGCTCGTCGGTCGTCATGATTCTGAGCGGCATGGGCGCCGCAACTTCGCCGGGCACGCGGACGGCCGAGCGCAGCAGCGGGCCCACGGGACGGCCGGCCTCCTCCACCTGCCATAATGCGTCGCGGCGATGCTCCACGCGCGCGAGCGGGTTGAGCGCGCCGATGGAAGCAAGAGTGACGAGTTCTTTGCGGTTGAGCTGCGGCGCGCGCAGGGCAACATCATCTACAGAGGCAAAGAGGCCGTCGCGGTTGCGCGTGCCAACGAGCGCCTCCGCCGAGGACTGGCGCAGGCCGCGGGCGTAATTCAGCCCGATGCGCAGCGCGAGCGCACCGTCTGCTTCTTCTTCGAGCGTGCACAGCCAGTCGGATCTCTGCACATCGATGGGGCGCACGCGCAAGCCGTGGCGCTGCGCGTCCTTGACGAGCACGGCCGGCGTGTAGAAGCCCATGGGCTGGTTGTTGAGCAGGGCGCAGGTGAAGGCGGCAAGATAATGCACCTTCAAAAACGCCGAGGCGTAGGCGATGAGCGCGAAGCTGGCGGCGTGCGACTCAGGGAATCCATACATGGCAAACGAGGAGATACTTTGTACGATGGTGTCCTGCGCCTCAGGCGCGATGCCGTTCGTGGTCATGCCCGCGCGCAGGCGGCCTTCGAGATCCTTCATTCTCTGCATCGACCGGCGCATGCCTACGGCGCGGCGCAACTCTTCGGCCTCGGCCCCGGAAAAATTCGCCACCACCATGGCCATGCGCAAAAGCTGCTCCTGAAAGAGCGGCACGCCAAGCGTGCGCCGGAGCACCGGCTCGAGCGAAGGATGGGCATAGGTGACCTCTTCCCTGCCCTGGCGGCGGCGCATGTACGGGTGCATCATTTTGCCCACGATGGGACCGGGACGGATGATAGCCACCTGCACCACGAGATCGTAAAAACGCGTGGGCGCGTTGTGCGGAATCGAGGCCATCTGCGCGCGGCTCTCCACCTGGAACATGCCCACGGTATCGGCCTTGCGCAGGGTTTCGTAGACGAGCGGGTCTTCAGGCAGCGTTGCCAGATCGATCTGTTTGCCGTAGTGGCGCGGGATGAGCATGATCGAATCCTTGAGCGCGGCCATCATGCCCAGGCCGAGGAGATCGACCTTGATGAGGCCCATGTCGGCGCAATCTTCCTTGTCCCACTGGATGACGGTGCGGCCGGGCATGGAGGCGCGCTCGATGGGCACCACGCGGTTCAAAAGGCCGGCGCAGATGACCATGCCTCCCGAGTGCTGGCCGAGATGGCGAGGCAAATCCTGCAGGCGCAGGCAGAGGTCGAGATAATGCGCGATGCGGGGATGGCGCGCGTCGAAGCCGGCCTGCCGGAAATAATTGGCCATGGTGTCATGGGCGCCACGCCACTCCCAGTGGCCCACCAGGCTGGAGAGGCGCGCGAGCTGCTCTTCGTCGAAGCCCAGCGCCTTGCCCACCTCGCGCGCAGCGGAGCGGCCGCGGTAAGTGATGACGTTGGCGGTCATGGCCGCGCCCAGCGCGCCGTAGCGCTCGTAAACGTACTGGATGGCCTGCTCGCGCTGGTCGCCCGAGGGCAGATCGAGATCGATATCCGGCCACTCGCCGCGATTCTCGCTCAAAAATCTTTCGAATAACAGCTCCATGCCTACGGGATCGACCGCCGTGATTTCGAGCGCGTAGCATACGGCGGAGTTGGCGGCCGAGCCGCGCCCCTGCACCAGAAAGCCACGGCTCTGGCAAAAGCGGATGATGTCCCACACGATGAGGAAGTAACCGGCAAAGCCGAGCTGCGTGATGAGCGCGAGCTCACGCTTCACCTGCGCGCGTGCTTTCTCCAGCAGGCTGCGCTTTTCCGCCGATCCATAGCGCTTGATCACACCCTCCTCAACGCGTTTCGCAAGGAAGCTGTCCATCGTTTCGCCCTCGGGGACGGGATAATGGGGAAACTCGTAGCCCAGGTTGTCGAGCGTGAACTCGAGCCTGTCGCTCACAATGCGCGTGTTGGCGATGGCTTCGGGAAGATCGCAGAAGAGCGCGGCCATGTGCTGCGCGGTGCGTAAGCTGCGGCCGTTGTTGCGGCTCAGCAAGCGGCCGGCGCGGTCGAGCGCGGTGTGATGGCGGATGCAGGTGAAGACGTCGAGCAGCTCGCGGTCTTTCTCCGCCGCGTAGCGCACGCCGTTGGTGGCGATGAGCGGAAGATTGAAGCTGGAGGCAAGGCCGATGAGAGCCTGGTTGCGGCATTCTTCTTCGCGCTCGTGGTGGCGCTGCAATTCGATATACACACTGCCGCGGCCGTAGATGCAGGCGAGGCGGTCAATTCTCTTCCGTGTTTCGGCTGCGCCGTGCTGTGCGAGCGCCGCGGCCAGCGGCCCTTCTTCGCCGCCGGTGAGGCAGATGAGGCCGGAGGAAAATTCTGCGAGATCGTCGAGCGTGGCCGCGCCTTCGGCCTTGGTGGTCTCGCGCATTTTGAAGCGCGTGATGAGCTGGGAGAGATTCTGGTAGCCGGTTTGCGAGACGCAGAGCAGCAGGATGCGCGGGGGCTCATCGGGGCACTGATGCGGCAGCCACGCGGGCGGCGTGAGCCGGCTGCCGAACGAGGAGACAGCAATCTCCGCGCCGATGTGGGCTTTGACTCCGTTGCGCTTCGCGGCGGTGTGCAAGCGCGCTACGCCGTAGAGGCCGTTGCGGTCGGCGAGCGCGATGGCCGGCATTTCTAGCTCCGCGGCGCGCTCGATGAACGCTTCCGGCTGCGAGGCGCCATCCAGAAAGCTGAAGGCGCTCGAGGCGTGCAGCTCGATGTAGTCGTGCTGGTTTTGAAGGGTACGGGCTTCAGCCCGTACATTCGATGGCCCTCCAAAACTCCGGGCTTTAGCCCCTGAGGGAGTTTCTTGTACGCGAGGCACGTGCGCATCATCCGGATGGCAGACCGGTGTTCCCGGCGAGCGCGTGTTGGGAACCAGGCTCAGAGCTAGGCGCAGGAGGTCAGTCATAAAAAGCCTCCAGGCGCCAGGCATTGCGCGTGCGGTCGCGGACGAGCAGGCAGGCGAAGAGAGTATCGTCGCCTGCGCCGCCGCTCGCGCGGGCCAGCACATCCCACTCCTCGTCGTCCCAGTCTTCGCCGGACCACCAGCAGCCGCTCGCGCGCCACGGGCCGTAGGCAGCCGCCACTTCAAAGCGATTCTGCGCGTCGCGAAAAACAGTCGGTTGCCCCACCCTTGCACCGTTTTTGGATGAGAGGGTGGGGAACAACTCCACGCGCACCGGCGCAGGCGGGCGCACGCGGCGCAGCGCCATGCGGGGTTGCGCCGACGAATCATCGTTGTGGTCTCCCACCCCAGGCACAACAACAGAAGCGTGCCGAGGGCGGGGCACCCGGTTTTTTGGCAGATCGGCAGGAGCGACCGAAAAACTTTCCATGCGAAAACTGCCGGCGCGGTGCGTGTCTTCAAGCGCGGGCGCGCCCACGCGGTCTTCGCCCACCATGGCCTTGAGCCGCGCCAGCGTCACGTCGAGGCGCGAGGGCTCAGGTCCGCCGTCGGCGGAGGGCACAAACAGGCCGAGCTGCACCTTGCCCGCGCGGCCGGCTTCGGCGGCAAGCGTGAGGGCAACCACCGCGGCCGGCGGCGGATGCGCGCCAATTTCGAGTTGCAGCAGCTTGAGCAGAAACTTGCGGTCGGTGGAGGGCAGGGCCGGGCGCAGCACGCGGCGATACACGCGTTGGGGCACGCGGCCGTCTTCGAGCTTCAAGTCGAGCTTGAGATCGAGGGTGAGCGCGGCCAGGGCGAGCGCGCGTGCTTCCGCGCGGCGGGCGAGGCAATCGATCATGCGCGCGCCGATGAAGAGGAGCGAGTCGATCTGGTCGACGGGATTTTCAAATTCGCAGAACTCCTCAAGCGCCAGCTCGGGCTCGATGGGCGCAAAGGTGTGCTCGGCCTCGCCGCACGCAAGCCGGCGCCAGGCGCGCGCCGCCGCGCCCAGCCGAGTCACCAGTTCCGATTCCGGCGCGCGGGCCAGCTCGCCCAGCGTGCGCATGCCCCACAACGCAAACGTCTCTTCGTGTTCTTCCTCGAGCTCAAGTGCGGCAATGGGCAGTTTCTCGAGCGCCGCAGCCTCTTCGCCTGCGGGAATGACGGCGATGCCGCGCGTTTCCTGTCGATGGGGACCCCGGCCGGCCGCGGCTTTCATGCGCGCCGCGTGGTAGTTGGCGCTCACGGCAATGGAAGCGCGAAAGCCGGCGGCGGCAAGCGCCGCGCGCAGCCGGCGGGCGAGTTGCGCGGGAGGGCCGAAGAGCCGTTCCGTGCCGGCAATGTCGAGCACAAAGGCGCATGCGGTCTCGCGACTGTCTTCTTCGATGCGCGGAGAAAACTGCGCCGCGCACTCGAGGAAGACGGCGCGCGCAGCCGCTTCGCCGGCGACGGAACGCGGGAGCAGGACGAACCCGCCGAATTCTTCGATTTCGAGCTTGGTCATGCCCAGGGCCGCGCCGCGCAGCCGCGCCTGCCGGTTAAGCGCGCAGACGGTTTCTTTGGGCGGCTGGCCTTCGAGCACCACCACCGGCTTCGCGGCCAGATCGGGGCGCAGGCGCAGGAGGGCCTGCGCGGGAAACTCCGCGGCATGGGCGCAGGCATAAAGAGTGCGGCTCATGCACGCCGCTCCCCCACACGCGGCTTTTTGGTCCGGTCGATCTCCCAGCGCGCGTCCGCCGTGTCCCAGGCCGCGTCCGCGCTCCATGTGGAGAGCACTGGTTTGCGCTCACGAATTTGAAGCGGCTCAAAGCGCTCCCTGCGGCGCTCGATCTGAAATTGAAATCCGCGCAACGCGGTTTCTCCCGCGGCAAGAGAGCGCGACGGCCGGCACGCAAGCACCAGGGCCGCGGCCGACTGCGCATACGAGGCGCGGCCCAGCACCACAAGGCTCGAGCGGGAGCGGTCCGCGGCCTGGCGAAAGCGGAACCACGTGGCCAGGGGAATGCGGTTGCCCTGCTCACGTGCGATGTTGCCCAGATCGAGCACCAGGGCAGCAAAGCCGCCGGCCTGCAGCAGCAGATCGGTGGCGCGCAGGGCCTGGTCAAGATGAGCCCAGCCGAGATGTGTCCAGCCGGGCCGCGTCCAAACGGCAGTTTGAGCGCCGCGAATTTTGCCTGTCTGCGCGGGCGAGATCCCAGCCCTGTTCTGATCCCAGCAGCGCACCCACAGCAGTCGCGGCAGAAGCACGCCCGCGGCTGCGGCCGACTCGGGATCGAAGGCGTCGCTCGCATCCACCCAGGCGCAGGCGCGGCCTTCCGCCGGACCCTCCCTCGTGCGGCGCGCCACGAAAGCCAACGCCAGGCTCGTCCGGCCCGAGGACGCAGGCCCGGTTAGCTCGCTGATGGCGCCCACCGGCAATCCGCCCTCCAGGTGCGCGTCCACCTCGGCAATGCCCGTGGCCGCCGTTTCGCGCACGGCGCGCGGCGCGGGAGTAAGCGCAGCGGGAAAGCGGCGTTCAAGAGAGCGCTCGATGGTGAGGCGAAGGGCGGCAGCGGAAGGCATGGGGCGAACTCGTATATTCGCTTTTTATTCGCCTATATAGATTCGCTCCATTCCTTGCGCTTGTCAAAAGAAAATGCCTGTGGAATCCGGCTGATTCGGCGCTAACCATCTCCTGGAGAAGGAGTTTAGGGAAAGTCGGCCGTCCCTACGGGACGGCGGGCAAGATCTTCGCCCGGGTTCCCAGGGCTTGCGCCCTGGGCTATTTTCGGCGCTCCCTACGGGAGCATCCCAAGCAAAGAATCCTCCAGAACCGCATCTGAGCCATTCCCGGCGCTCCCTACACGAGTGACTGCCGACCACGCATCCGCGATGGTTGCGTCCTGGCTACTTCGGCGCCTCCTGCGGAAGCCCCGCCTGCGTTTTGATCTGGACGAGACCATAACCGGCCTCATCGCCCGGCAGGCGGTAATCCGCGCGCTGCCATTTGCGCTCCACCTCCACGCCGCTCTGCGGGGTGCGATGGCCGTGGCGAAAGTTGCCGGGCGGCAGCGGGTTGGGCCCTTTTTCCTGGAGCACCGTCATCTGCACCGCGGTCTCCTTGTACGCCGGCGTATGCGTGGCCCGGTCCACCTTCGAGCCGGTGAGCCGGTTCACGGGCTGGTCAACCGAATTGAGCGGCATGTACACCTGCGTGCCGGCCACGCGGTCTGTGACCACTACCGGTACGGTGACTTCGCCGTGGAGGCTTTTCAAGTGCACTACGCTGCCGTTCGAGAGATTCTTTTCCCGCGCAAGTTCCGGAGAGACTTCAACGAAGTTCGTCGGCGTAATCTCGCGAATCCCCTTGGAGCGATAGGTCATGGCGCCCTGCTCAAAGTGCTCCAGCAGCCGGCCGTTGTTCAGGTGCGGCGCGATCTCCGGCGTGGTCTCTTCGCAGGGTTCGATCCATTCCACCGGGTAGAACTTCGCCTTGCCGTCAGGAAAGGGAAATTTTTCTAGGAACAGAAGCGGCGAATCCTTGCCGCTTTTTTCAACCGGCCAGTGCAGCGACTTGTAGCCTTCCAGGCGCTCGTAGGTCACGCCGGCAAAGATAGGCGTGAGCGCGGCAATCTCCTCCATCACTTCCGAGGGATGCCGGTAATTCCAGCCCGCGCCCAGGCGATTGGCGATCAGTTGAATAATCTCCCAGTCGGGTTTCGAGTCGCCGAGCGGCGCAAAGACGCGGTAAAGGCGCTGGATGCGCCGCTCGGTGTTGGTGAAGGTGCCTTCTTTCTCGAGCGAGGGCGAAGCGGGCAGAACCACATCGGCAAAGCGCGCGGTCTGGGAGAAATTCACGTCCTGCACCACGAGAAATTCAAGGTCGGTAAGCGCGCGGGCGACGTCATTGGCGTTGGCGTCCGAGGTGATCGTGTCCTCGCCCTTGAGGTAAATGCATTTCAGCTTGCCGTCGTGCACGGCCTGGATCATCTCGTGGTTGTCGAGGCCCTTTTTCGGCGGCAGCGGGACGCCCCACGCGGCTTCAAACTTGGCGCGGATCGCCGCGTCTTCGACTTCCTGATAACCGGAATACACATTGGGCATGGAGCCGAAATCGCTGGTGCCCTGCACGTTGTTGTGGCCGCGCATGGGATACGAACCCGCGCCGGGGCGCATGTAATTGCCGGTGAGTAAGAGCAGGTTGGAGATGGAGGTGGAAGTATCCGATCCGCCGCAGTGCTGCGTGACGCCCATGGCCCAGAGCACGCACACGCCGTCTGCCTGCACAATCTCGCGGGCGATCTGCTCAAGCGTCTTCGCAGCAATGCCGGTGCGTTTCTCGGCGAACTCGAGCGTGTAGGGCGTGAGCGATTTTTTATACTCGGCAAAGTTGTTCACCCATTTGTCGATGAACTTTTGCCTGTGCCAGCCCTGGTCGAGAATGTACCGGGCCACGGCGTTGATCCACACCGCGTCCGTCGAGGGCGCGGGGCGAATGAAGAGGTCGGCGCGCTCGGCCATCTCATGCTTGCGCAGATCGGCCACGATGAGCCGCTGGCCGCGGAACTTGTGCGAGCGCTTGATGCGCGTGGCGATGACGGGATGGCTTTCGGCGGTGTTTGATCCCACAAGAATGATGAGGCCGGCGCGCTCGATGTCCTGGATCGTTCCCGTGTCGCCGCCGTAGCCCACGGTGCGCTTCAGGCCCATGGTGGCCGGTGTCTGGCAATAGCGCGAGCAGTTGTCCACGTTGTTGGTGCCGATGACCGCGCGCGCCAGCTTCTGCATCAGGTAGCTTTCCTCGTTGGTGCATTTCGAAGAAGCAATGAAGGCCAGCGCATCGGCGCCGTGCTTGCGCTTGATCTCCGTGAATCGCTCGGCGATGAGCGCGAGCGCCTCGTCCCAGGTGGCTTCGCGAAACTCGTCGTGTCCTTGTGCGTTCCGCGCGCGGATCAGCGGATGCGTCAGCCGGTCCGGCGCGTTCACGTAGTCCCAGGCGAACTTGCCTTTCACGCAGGTGGAGATTCCGTTCGCCGGGCCCTCGGCGGGCTCGATCTTGAGAATGTGACGGCCGCGCGTCCACACGTCGAAGGAGCAGCCTACGCCGCAGTAGGTGCATACGGTTTTGGTTTTTTTGGTCAACTGCGCGCGCATGGCGGCTTCGGCGTTCGAAACGGCCAGGATGGGTGCGAATCCCGTGTCGGGCTCGACCGCTTTGACCGCGCTGATCATGCGGTCAAGCGCCGCGCGCGGCAGGTCCGTAAAAAGGCCGGCCTGGCCGAGCATCGATTTTTCCATGAGCGCATTGCACGGGCAAACCGTCACGCAGTGGCCGCAGGAGACGCACGACGAGCCCTCGATCTTCTCGCCGCCGTCCCACAGCACGCGGGGATGGTCTGACTCCCAGTTGATGGTGAGGGTCTCGTTCACCTCCACGTTCTGGCAGGCTTCCACGCAGCGCCCGCAGAGGATGCACTGGCTGGGATCGTAGCGATAAAAAGGATTGGAGTGATCCTGAGGGTACGGCTTGGGCTTGAACGGTTCGGACTGATGATCGACGCGCAGATGCTCCGTGGTGTTATGAATCGTGCAGTTGTGATTGTTGTTGTCGCAGACGGTGCAGTAGAGATCGTGATTCCTGAGTATGCGGTCAAAGGCCTCGCGCTGCGCCTGGTCAGCGCGCGCGCTTGCGGTGAGCACGTTCATCTCCGCAGCCACCAGCGTGGCGCAGGCGCGCACCAGCTTGCCGTTCACTTCAACCATGCAGGTATCGCAGGTCTCAATGGGTCCCATCTGCGGGTGATAGCAAACTTGCGCGAGATGCCGCTTGGGGCTAGCGCGATTGATAGCCTCGATGAGCAGCTCTCCCTGCGTGGCCGGCACCGTGGCCCCGTCGAGCACAAGGGTGACGTCCGGGTCCATTTCCAAAGGCGTGTTGAGGAGTCGCTTCTCGAGGCTCATAGGAACTTGGATGGCGCGCCGAAGCGATCACGTCACACGGACGCGACCGGCCGCGGTTATGCTCCGCCATCTCCTTTCGCTTCGTTGGCGCGGATCTGGCCCAGGCGCGTGCCGAAAATTTCAAGGAAGCGGTTCACGAGCGCAAGCGCGCGCCGCACTTCGCGCCGGCGAAGCTGGTTGAGCACGGTGAAAATGCCCGGCGGCCCGGCAGCAGCATCCGGCGGCTGGCCCACCGAGCCGATGACCGCGTCGACGTAGCTTTCCATCACCCGCGAATCGATCGAGCCCAGCATCTTGGCCAGCAGAATGAGATTGCGCACGGCGTTCACGCCCTCGGGCGAATCGGCCGCTGTGGCCACGGTCGCTGCCAGGTCGCCGCGCGCGGCCAGCGCGCCGCGCAGCAGCTCAAGCGTGCGGCTCGTGTGCAGTTGTCCGATCAGCTCGTAGGCCTCGACAAGAGCGTCGGCGTGTTCCACTCGCGCCGCCTCAAGCCGCTCGATTCTTTCCTTGCGCAAGTCGCGTGGAGGCGCTTCCAACGGAATGGGCTGAGCCATGGGATTGTCTCCTCATGCAGGAACCGGGGAATCGAATGCTCGCTGCCTGACTTCCGTGTCGCAGTGCTACCGCGTGGATTCGAGCATACTCCCGTGGCGGGCGGGATGGGAATTGCGGAAATCCCAGGTGCTCCGCGATTCAGCTCCGCCGCAATCAGCGAGCAGCGGGAAGACAGCGCTCCTGTCCGGAGTAAACCACGAAGCGGCGCCCGCGCAGAAAGCCGACCAGGGTGAGACTCATCTCGCGGGCCAGCTTGACGGCCAGGCTCGAAGGCGCGGAGACCGAGGCCACGACGGGAATTCCGGCGGCGAGCGCCTTCTGCACAATTTCAAATCCGCCGCGTCCGCTCACCATAAGCACATGCTCTGAGAGCGGAAGCTTACCCGCGAGCAGCGCCCAGCCCACGATCTTGTCCACGGCGTTATGGCGGCCGATATCTTCGCGCACTTCGAGCAGCGCGCCCGAAGCATCAAAGAGCGCCGCAGCATGCAGGCCGCCGGTGCGGTCGAAGGTAGATTGGCGCTCACGCAGCCGCGCCGGAAGTTCGCAGAAAACCCCCGCGTCCAAACGCAACGCAGGATTGGGCGCGCGCAGGCCGCGCACGCGAATGGCTTCAATGGAAGCCTTGCCGCAGATGCCGCAGCTTGAGGCGGCAAAGAAATTGCGTTGCAGGTCGGCGGGCTGCAGGAGCCGCTGTTTGAGTTCCACTTGAACGACGTTGCCCGACGCGCCTTCGCCCGGCTCCGGCTCGCGCAGTGAGGCAATCTGCTCCGGCCTGTCGATGATTCCCTCGGTCCACAGGAAGCCTGCCGCCAGCTCGCAGTCGTTGCCCGGCGTGCGCATGGTCACGGTGAGTGGACGCCCCTGCACGCGGATTTCGAGCGGCTCCTCGGCGGCAAGAAAATCGTCCACGGCGCGCACCGCACCGTCTTCCCACTCGGTGACCGGCGTCAGCTCGACCGTTCTGGGGGTGGCGCGGACCATTCGATCTCAGGCTATACTCTGAGGCTGGATGCCGTCTGCCGCCCTTCCCCACATCGCCCTCCTTTTGATCGCCGCCGTCAGCATCGTTCTCATGCTGGTGCGCCCGCGCGGCCTTGCGGAGGTCTACTGGATCGGCGGCGGCGTATTCCTGATTCTCGCTCTCCGGCTGGCGCCGCTGCGGCTCGCCGGGCGCGCGGTGGGCGAAGGCACGGACGTCTATCTTTTTCTCGCCGGCATGATGCTGCTCTCCGAGCTGGCGCGCGAGTACGGCGTCTTCGACTGGCTCTCTTCTGAAGCCATTGAACTGGCGCACGGATCGGCCGCGCGCCTGTTTGCGCTGGTTTACGGGCTGGGCACGCTGGTAACGATTTTTCTTTCGAACGATGCCACAGCGGTGGTGCTCACGCCGGCCATTCTCGCGGCCATCCGCAAAGCCAAAGTGCCGCCGCTCCCGTATCTCTTCGCCTGCGCCTTCATCGCCAACGCGGCCTCGTTTGTGCTGCCCATCTCTAATCCCGCCAACCTGGTGGTCTTCCGGCTCGGCATACCCCCATTGGGCAGATGGCTGGCCTGGTTCGGCATTCCCTCGTTGCTCTCCATTGTCGCCACCTACGCAGTCCTGCGTCTCCTCTTTCGCAAGGACTTGGACGGACGGACGGAAGACCATCTCGATGCGCCGCTCACAGCGGACGGGAAACTGGTGCTCGCCGGCCTGGTGCTCGCCGGCGCTGTGCTGCTGACCGTTTCCTCGCTGAATCGCAATCTGGGTCTGCCCACATGCCTGGCCGCGCTCGGTGTCACGGCGGTTCTCTCCATCAAAACGCGCACCGGCCCTCTGCGTTTGGCGCGCGAGATCAGCTGGAGCACCATCGCGCTGGTGGCCGGGCTGTTCGTCCTTGTGGATGCGGTCGAAAGCATCGGCGCGCTCGCGTGGGCAGAGCACGCGCTCGCCTTGGCGGAGCGGCTGGCGGCCGTTCCAGCCGCTCTGGCCGCAGGCTTTGCCGTGGGCGTGGCCAACAACCTGATCAACAACCTGCCCCTGGGATTGATGGCCGGCGAAGCGCTCAAAAACGCGCACGCCTCGCGCCCGGTGACGCATGGGTTGATGGCCTCAGCGGTGCTGATCGGCGTCGACCTGGGGCCGAATCTCTCCGTGAGCGGATCGCTTGCGACGATACTCTGGCTGATTGCGCTCCGCAAAGAAAAGCTGCACGTAGGCTACGCGGATTTTTTGAAGGTGGGCGCGATCGCCATGCCCGTGGCGCTTGCCGTGGCGCTGCTGGGCGCAGTGGCGATGCAGGCGCTGGCGCGGTGATGGCCACGATTTCAGTAAGGGTCGTGAAGGGAATCCATCTTGCGTTCCCAGGCTAGAGCGGTTCCACAGTACATGTAGCCATATTTCACAGTTGCGGAAGGTGGCTTTTTCTTGGTGAAAAAGCCACTTAGCATCTGCGGCTTCGGGATACAGCAACTGTGAAGCCGCAGTAGGCGCAAAAACAAAAGCGCGCCGAGCCTGGGGCACCCAAATTGATTCTTCCCCACCCAAGCAGAGCTTGGATGGGGCACCCATTTTCGTGCCCATTTTTGTGGTGGACCGGGGTGGCAGTCAGAAGGGAATATCTTCGTCGGAGATTTCGGCGCTCTGGGCAACGTCGTCGGCTCCGGCGGGCTGGCGCTGGTCGAAATTCGACGCCGCGGCCTGGCCCGAGGACTGATTCGCTGAGCGGCTGTAGCCGCCCGAGCCTTCATCGCGGCCGGAGAGCAGCGAGAGATCGTTCACGATGATCTCCGTGCGGTAGCGCTTCTGCCCCGATTCCTTGTCGTCCCAGCTGCGCGTCTGGATCTTGCCCTCGATGTAGAGCTTCGATCCCTTTTTCACGTAGTCGCGGACGATCTCGGCCAGGCGCGTGAAGGCGACGAGATTGTGCCATTCGGTTCGATCCTGCCAGTTGCCCTGCGTATCTTTTTGCCGGTCGCTTGTGGCCAGGCTGAAGCTGGCCACCATGGTGCCTCCGGGGGTGGAACGAATCTCGGGGTCCTTGCCCACATTCCCCAAAAGGATGACTTTGTTCACGCTCTTGGCCATCTTGGTGATCTCCGGTAAGGAGAAAGCATAGCAGACGCGTGGAGGGGGTCATGGACGACGCCGCAAGGGGGCGAGAATTTTTTGAAATTCACGGAACTAATCCATTAGTTGATGCGTCTATACTGGTGTGAGAGTAGCGCCGGAAACCGGATCCCCTCTATGGAATCAGCAGGATGCCCCCGAAGAAATCCAACACGCTCACTGAAGCCGAGCTGAGGCTGATGAAAATTCTCTGGCGGCGCGGCGAGTCGGCGGTGACCGACCTGGTGGCGGCCATGCCTGAAGGCGAAACCCTGGCCTACAACTCCGTGCTCACCACCATTCGCATCCTCGAGCAAAAGGGATACGTCGAACACAGGCAGGAGGGCCGGGCGTTTGTGTACCGGCCCTGCGTGCTGGAGCACGAGGCCAGCCGCAGCGAGGTGCGCCACGTGCTGAATCGTTTCTTCGGCAACTCGCGCGAGCGGCTGCTGCTCTCGCTGCTGGGCGATCAGGAGATCTCCGCCGAAGAGCTGCAGCGGCTGAAGGAACTCATTCGCAGCGCGGCACCCGACGCGGCCGATGCGGCAATGCGGGCGGAGAGCGCGTCAACGCCGGGGAAGAAAGGGGCATAAGCCGATGCATCTTGCTGCCATTGCCGGCTTTTTTCCCCTGGCGCAGTCCGCCGGTTACGAACTCGCCGCCGCGTTTGTCCGCTTCGCGCATGCAGCGGCGCCGGTTGCGATTGCCGCGCTGTGGCAAGGAGCAGTGGTGGCGCTGGGATTGGCCATTTGCCTGCGCCTGGCTCCGCGCCTTTCGGCGGCGCATCGCTTCAGCCTTTGGGCCGGCGGGTTTGTGGTGCTGCTGGGGTTGCAGGCGCTGCCGCTGTTCTTCCATCTCGCCGCTGCTCAGGGAACGGAGAGCCCAATCAACCCGAGCGGCCTGCCAGCTCACCCATGGTTTCAAGTTGAATTCGACGTGCGCTGGGCGCTGGCGATTGCGGCGTTGTGGCTTGTCTTTGCACTCGCGCGCGCGGTCGATCTTGCCCTGCACACGCTGCGGCTGCGCAAGCTATGGAAAAGCGCAAGCCCGGTCGATGGAATTTCCACGGCTGGCGCAAGCGGGCGCAGGCGAGTTGCCGTGTGCGTCACCGCCGAGCTGGACCGGCCCAGCGTCATCGGTTTCTTTTGGCCGCGCATTCTCATTCCCGACTGGCTCTATACGCGGCTCACGCCGGGCGAGCTGGAGCAGGTGGTTCTGCATGAATGCGAGCATCTGCGCCGGCGCGACGACTGGACCAATTTGCTGCAGAAACTTGCCTTGGTTCTCTTCCCTTTGAATCCGGCGCTGGCGTGGATCGAGCATCGCCTGTGCCGCGAACGCGAGATGGCCTGCGACGAAGCCGTGGTGCGCGTGACGTGCGCGCCGCGAGCCTATGCCGCCTGCCTGGCCAGCATGGCCGAGCGCCGTCTCGAACAAAGCCTCGCGCGCCGCGCAGCCGCCGCGCTTTCGCTGGGCGCCTTCGAGTGCCGTTCGGAGCTCGTCCGGCGCGTGCACAGCATCCTGCGGCGGAGAAGCGTGTTGAGTCCGCTCGGATCGCGGGCGCTTGTGGGCGTGGTTGGCTGCGGGCTGCTCGTGGGCGCCGTGGAGCTGGCGCGCTCGCCGCAGGTGGTTGCTTTTGTGAGCGCGCCGGCAGCGGGGGCGCAAGCGGCGCAGCTCTTACCAGCAACGAATTCGCCCGAGGATCTCGGCCGATTTGACGGGCGCAGCGCGCAGGCCTTCCGCGCCGTGAATGCAATGGCGATTATGCCCGCCGCGCCGCAGCGGATAATGCCAAGCAGCGCGGCCAGAAACGGCGCAGTCACATCCGAGGCCTTCGCGGGCGCAACGGCAATCCTCAAGGCGAATCGATGGGGACTTGCTTCGACCGGGCCGGCCTCGAACGGGTTGCGGCCGCCATTGACGAAAGCCGAAATGAGAGAGGCCGAGACGACGGACGCCGCAAGAACAGGCTTGGCGCAGGCAAGCGCGCTGCCGCAGCAGTGGATCGTGCTCACCACCTGGGAGCAGGTGGAAGTCCCGGCAGCGGGCGCGGGCACGACGGCGGATTTCGGCGCGGATTCCGCTGCCGCGGCGCTCGCGCAGCCGGGCAAAAGCAATGCACGGCAAATCACGGTGACGCAGTTGATTTTGCGCGTTTATCCCGCGAACGCTGTTCCCGCGCGTGGCGCGAAGGCGCAGGCCGCCGGCGCCAATTCGACGCGGCCGAATCCAGTTTTCAATTCCGTCTTGCACCGGCAGGCAGTTGTGCCGCTCTCCAGCGGCTGGCTGGTCATCCGACTCTAAACCTCAACCTTCAACCCGAATGGAGAAAGCTCATGTCCGCACCAACTAATTCTTTAATTGCGAAGTCGAAGTCCGTGGTGGCGCCACTGGCCGCAGCCGCGGTGCTCGTTCTCACCTTCGCCTTTTTCTCCGGCCGCAACTCGGCGCACGCCGCCGCCGTTGCCGCCGCGGCGCCCATGGACCAGTCGAGCGTGGCGCCGCTCGTGGCTCTCGACAATGCCGTGGAAGCAGTGGCCGCGCGGGTAACGCCGGCGGTGGTGAATGTCGCCGTGACCTCGCGCGTCAACGCGGATGAAACCGGCGATGGCGGCGACGGCCAGAGTCAGGGCCAGGGGTTCGGCGGCATTAATCCGCAGGACCTGCCGCCGCAGTTCCGCCAGTTCTTCTTCGGCTTCGGCGGGCAGGGCATGAAGCCGCAGCCGCAGTTTGAGCACGGCATCGGCAGCGGCGTAATCATCTCGCCCGACGGTTACATCGTGACCAACGACCACGTGGTGGATGGCGCCACGCAGATTCGCGTCACCCTCAACGACCGCCGCGTCTTTCCGGCCAAGGTAGTGGGCGTGGACAAGCTCGACGATCTGGCCGTGATCAAAATCGACACCCGCGACTTGCCTACCATCGCCTGGGGTGACTCGGCCCAGCTGCGCCCGGGAGAAACCGTGCTGGCCTTCGGCAATCCCTTCGGCAACTTCCCCTTCACCGTCACCCGCGGCATTGTGAGCGGCCTCGACCGGCCCAACCCATACTCGGATGACCCGCGCAAGCCCGGCGACTTCATCCAGACGGATGCGGCCATCAACCCCGGCAACTCCGGCGGCCCGCTGGTGGATGCGTATGGCCAGCTCGTCGGCATTGACACGTTCATTATTTCCAACAGCGGCTCCTTTGCCGGCGCGGGATTTGCCATTCCTTCGCAGATGGTGCGTGCCTCAGTCGACCAGATCATGAAGACCGGGACGGTGCACCACGGATACCTGGGCATCAGCATCAACAACGTGACGCCGGACAACGCCACATTCTTTAATCTGCCCAACGCCTCCGGCGCCGTGATCAGCCAGGTTACGCCGGATTCGCCGGCCAGCCGCGCCGGCCTGGAGAGCGGAGACGTGATCCGCACGCTCAACGGCAAAGAGATCCCCAACAGCAGCGCGCTGCAGGTTGCGGTGAGCGAGATGACGCCGGGAACCGCGGTTGAAGTGGGCATCATCCGCAACGGCAAGGAAATGACGCTGCACGCCACGGTGGGCGAGTACAACGAAAAAGGCACTGAGGTCGCGGCGAACTCAGGTTCCGGACGCGAAGACGGCGGAAAGCTCGGCCTGGCTGTCGCCAACCTCACGCCGGACGTGCGCCAGCAATTCAACATTCCTGACCAGGTGCACGGCGCGGTCATCGAGAACGTACGGTCTGGAAGCGCGGCCGAGGACGCGGGCCTGGCTCCCGGCAATGTGATTCTCTCGGTCGACCGCAAACCGGTGGATGACGCCAGCAGCTTTGTGAACGCCGTCCACGCGCTGCCGGCAGACAAGGACATTCTGCTGCTGGTGTGGTCGAATGGCGGCACCAGCTTCCTGGTGATTCATCCCGACCAGAACCAGAACGGGTAAGCGAAGAAGCAGCGCGTGGGAAGGCGCGCTGCCGTTGCCCCATCCTTGCCGAGCTTTTTTTGCGGCAAGGGTGGGACAGCACCAACTCCGCTAGCTCCGCCAACCTGCTGACTCGCTGACTTGCTGACTCGCCGACTCGCCGCTTCACCGCTCTTCCCTTCCCTGCGCGATGCGCCGGTTGCGCAACCATTTCGCCACGCCCAGCGCGAGCAGCATGCCGCCGAAGGGGACGCAGCCCAGCACGACGATCAGCGCAAACCAGCCCGCGTTGGTGTGCGCGCCGGTGCGCGTGTAGCCGCCTAAAACGGTTTCAAGAAGCACGCCCGCCACCACGCCGGCAGCGACGATCGAGCTGCCCCACTGGAGGAGTTGGCGGGTGCCGTCGTCCTGCGGAGCGGGAGGGCCGAATTGAGCGTTCGTTGGCATTTACAAGTTATTTTCGAGCCGCGTTCCGTCGACTCGTTCGCACTTCGCACGCGGTGGCTCAGGATGACAGCGGTTGGTTTCGTGCTTTCCCACCCATTTCGCACAAAACGCGAAATGGATGGGGCACCCCGATTCCTTTCGAGACAACTGCAGGTCCCCGCCACGGCGGATCTGTGACTTCGACTCGGTCGCCTGCGGCGACCTCGCTCAGGATGACAGGCCTGTGCTCTCATCCCTGCGCCAGGCGCAGCATCACCCAGGTGAGCACGCCGGTGACGGAGACGTAGAGCCACAGGGGAAAGGTCCAGCGCGCCACTTTGCGGTGCTGCGGAATGCGCCCGGAGAGCGAGAAGAAAAAGGTGACCAGCACCAGCGGCAGCGCCACCACGGCAAGAACGATGTGGCTCGCGAGCAGCGGCAGATAGACTTGGCGCAGGGCCGCGTGCGCGGGATAGCGGATGTCTCCGTGCAGGGCGTGGTGCAGGATGTAGCTGACCAGAAACAGCGAGGAGAAGACAAAGGCCGTGATCATGGCCGCGCGGTGCTGGCGGATTTTGCGCGCGCGAATGAAGGCATAGCCGACGAGCAGCGATGTGGCGGCAAGGCCGTTGAAGATGGCGTTGAGCGCAGGCAGGAAGGCGAATTCATCGCTCGAGGCCGAAGCGGGATGAATGTAGATGAGCCAGAAGAGGAATAGCGTGGCCGCGGCGCTGATGAGGAGGATGGCGGCAATGGCGCGTCGAGATCCGTCTTTAGCGCCGGACCGCGAAGCCGGGACGGATGCGGCGGTGGTCATCGGCTCGCCTAGCGCTTTCCGTTGGCGCAGAGCATGAGCGCGGTGAACAGCAGCGGAAGATAGAGCACGCTCACCTTGAGCAGGTCGCGCGCCAGCATGCGGCTCTCGGTCTCCGAGCGCACCTTGAGGATGCGCGCAAAACGGATGGTGTACGCAAGGTAGACCAGCCCCAGCGCAACGGCGATCGCGGCGTAGGCCGCGCCGACCATGCCCAGCCGCCACGGCGCCAGGCTCACGGGAATCATCAGCACCGCATAAAACAGCGCTTCGATTACGGTGGACCATCCATCGGGCTGAACCACGGGCAGCATGCGGATGCCGGCGCGCGCGTAGTCGTCGCGATAGAGCCAGGAGATGGACATGAAGTGAGGGAATTGCCAGACGAAGAGAATGGCGAAAAGCGCGACCGCCTGCCAGTCGATCTGCGGACGCGCGGCGGTCCAGCCCAGCAGCGGGCCCATGGCGCCGGGAAACGCGCCAATGAACGTGGCCAGCGTGGTGACCCGCTTGAGCGGAGTGTAGATGGCCACGTAGGTGAACGCCGTGAGCAGCGCCAGGGCGGCCGTGAGCAGGTTGGCGCGTAAGAGCAGCCACCACGCGCCCAGCGCGAGCGCGCCCATGCCGGCGGCCAGGCCCACGCCCAGCGAGATGCGGCCCGAAGCCAGGGGACGGTCCGCCGTGCGCCGCATCAGCGCATCGGTCTTGCGCTCCAGCACCTCGTTCAGCGCCCCGGCTCCGGCCGAAACCAGGCCAATGCCCAGCAGAGCATCGATAAGGCCGCGCTGCATGCTGGAGATTCCCGAGGCCAGCGATCCCAGATAAAAACCGCCCCACCCGGTAACCAGCACCAGGCCCACAACCTTTACCTTGAACAGCTCGCGCAGGTCGTGGATCAGCGTAGCCGTGGCGCCGGGTGACGGCGCATGCAGGTTTTGCGCGTGCTCGCGGACCTCTACGGAAGACGCAGCGGCCAGATGAATGCGGGTTGCGGCCTGGGAGACGGGAGCCATCGGGATCTGAAAGGTGGAGCGACGGGAATGCACTGCTGCTTTGATGATACCAAGCAGGGTCCGGTTCCGATTGGTTTCAGCCGTTTGTTGAGCGCGCACCGGAAGGATGCGGGAATTGGCCGGCGGGGCCGGAGCCGATGCGGAGTCCCGACGGACGCAGCTCCGCATCCACTTCTCTGCCGATGCGCACCACCAGCGGCGGAAGCACGCGAATATCCGAAGCCGAGGTGCGGAAGTTCACAATGCAGGCGCGCAGCGCGAATTTTCCCTGGATGAGCGCGTTGGAGAGATAGGCTTCGCCGCCGTTTTGCAGCCGCGTGAGCAGCTCGCGATTCAGCTGATCGAGATAATCATCTCTTTCCTCACCGGGACCCAGATCCGCGGGCACAAAGCGGAAGGTGGCGATGCTGAGCGATTGCGTCAGGGCTTCGATCTCGGGGAACTGCGCCAAATGCGCAAAGAGCTCGCCGGAAAGACGGATGTCGTCCGCGATCATGCGTGCGTAGCCTTCCCGGCCCACCTGCTCGAGCGCAAGCCAGACCTTGAGGGCGCGGAATCCGCGCGAGTTCTGCGGCCCGAGATCGAAGTAATTGATCGCTTCATCGCCGAAATGATAGTAGGGCGGGTGATACGAAAAGGCATCGCGCAGCCTGCCCGCTTCGCGCACCAGGACGCATCCGGCCTCAAGCGGTGCGTACAGCCACTTGTGCGGGTCTACGGCAATGGAATCCGCTTCAGCCAAAGCCCGCAGCGCGGCCGGCGCGTCCGGCGCGACGGCGGCGAGCGCGCCGTAAGCGCCATCCACGTGCAGCCAGAGGCCGAACTCGCGGCCGATGTGCGCAAGCTCGGGCAGCGGATCGACGGCGCCGGTGCTCACGGTGCCGGCGTTGGCAACCAGCAGAATCGGCCGCTCGCCCGCGTCCCGGTCGCGCTCGATCTGCGCGCGCACGGCGCGGGTGTCAACGCGCCCTTGCCCGTCGACGGCGATCCAGCGCACCGCATCGGTGCCCATGCCGGAGATGTCCGCGGCCTTCTGAATCCACGTGTGCGTCTCAGTGGAGCAGTAGACGCGCAGGCGCGCGCCGTCCACGCCCTCTTTGCGCACATCGCGGCCGGCCCTGGCCTGCCGGGCGGCGAGAAAGCACACCAGGTTGGCCATGTTGCCGCCGCTCACGAACAGGCCCCCGCAATCGACGGGGTAGTTGAGCAGCTCTGCGATCCAGCGCACAGTCTGGGCCTCAATTTCGCTGGCCATGGGCGAGAGCGGCCAGGCGCCCACGTTGGCGTTCACGGCAGAAGCAAGCAAATCGCCCAGGACCCCGATGGGCGCGGCGGAGGAGGTGACGTACCCCCAGAAGCGCGGATGTGAGTTAAAGAGCGAGTGTGCAAAGAGCAGGTCGGCGGCGCGATCGAGCAGCCCCGCAGCATCGGACCCGGCATGCGGCAGGGAGCGCTCCGCCGCCAGCGCCTGCCGGATGCGCGCGGGCGATTCGCCGGGAGTGACGGGACGCTGAGGGAGCGATTCGAGAAACTCTGCGATGCGGTCGACGAGCCGGTGCCCAAGCGCGCGGAACTCCGCGGGTGCGATCTCGAGGGGAGAATGACGCGCTACCGCGCCGTTGCTTTCCTGCATGCCTGCCTCCGAAACGGGATTGAGCCCGGACCCACTGCGCCGTCTGCTTCAGGCCGATGAATTCATTGGATCGTTTGACTTCCCGAACGCCGGGTCCGCTGAAAAAAGGATACGAGGCCGATCGGCGCAGCCGCCTCCCGTTTATTGCTGCTCTGTCTGCAGTCCGCCGTCGGGAACCAGGATCAGATTGCAGGTGAGGGCTCCCGCGTTGCAATCCACCACGGCGCTGCGCAGCAGGTGCGCTTTCGAGTCCGGCGGAAGCAGCTCCGGCAATTTCATTTTGTTGAGCGCGGGCACGGCAAGCACGATCTTCTTTTCACCGGACATCTGCTGCGACTGAATCACCCCGGCGTTGGTAATTTCGAGGCGGAAGGCGCCCCAGCCGCTTGCGTCTTCCGGACGCGTGAACTGGAAGGTGCGCAGGTCCTGCAGGGCCTGCTTGGGGTCGGCCGGGCCCGGCTTGGCGCCCGCGGCTTTGAGGCGCCGGATGCCGTCATCGATGTGCGCGCGCACGTCGGGCGGCAGATTGCGCGTGACGGCCGCCTGGGCGAGCACGTACGCGGCCAGCGCCTCGTCTTTCTGGCCCTGGCTCTCGTAGAGCTGGGCCAGATGATCGCCCACCTCGGCTTCAAGCCCGGCGCGCCACGCGGCGCTCAGGTAGGGTTTGGCCGCGTCGACTTTGCCCTCGCGAAACAGGATCCAGCCCAGCGTGTCCCACGAGGCAATGAGGAGATTGGCCTGGAAGAAAGCGTTGCTGTTGGCCTGCTCGGTGGTCATCTGGGCGCTCTTTTCCTCCTGCTTCTCCACGCTGCGGCGCGAAGCCTCCTCGGCCACGTCGAGATCGAGGCCGGACTCGCTCAGCTCGTAGGCGGCATCGTTGAGTACGCCGGGGTCGTCGGCGCCGTCGAGCGCGCTCTTGGCCGCGGCAGCCGCTTCCTCATTGCGGTTCAGCCGCACCAGGGCTTCGCTTTCCTGCACGCGAATCTCGCGGTTGTCGGGAGCCTGGTCGGCCGCGCTTTCCAGAGTCTTCAGCTCGGTGGCATAGTCGCCCGCGGTGCGCTCCAGGCCTGCAAGATACAAACTGATGCGCATGTTGCCCGGATTGCGCGCGAGGTATAGCTGCAACGTCTTCTGCGCCCCGGCCGCGTCGCCGTTTTGCGACTCCGCCCCGGCAAGGGCCATGACCGCCGGCTCATTGTCGGGATGCGCAGTGATCTCCTTGCGGAAATCGGCTTCAGCCTCTTCGAAGTTTTTCTGCTGGGCCGCGGCAATCACTCCATACCCGCTCCACAGATTCTCCTCTTCCGGATTCTTGGCCTTCACCTCGTCGAGCGTCTGCCGCGCCGCTGTCCAGTCGCCCTCCCTCATCTGGTCCTGCGCCTGCTGCATAAGGTCCGAGGCCGATTCGCCGGAAGGAGCAGCGACGGAGGGTGCGGCGGACGGGCTCTCCGGCGCGGGCACTTCTTGCACGTGGAGGGGCAACGATTTCGAATCGTTGCCCGACCCGGCGCTTCCAGGCGGATGCAGGTTGAGCTTCGGCTCAGCCGCCGCCGTCACCTTCGACGGCCGGATGAGCTGGATCCAGGGCTCGCCGTCGAGGCTGATGTCCCTGGTAAAGCCCTGGTACTGCTTCCAGTCCGCGCGCGGCACCTTCTCTTTGAGCACGACGATGGTGCGCTCGGCCACGATCTCGCCCTCCTCGAAGCGATAGGTCTTGTCGAAGGAGGCAAAATCGGTCTTTACGTGGATGGGGTCGGGCAGGTCGGTGCGGTAGCCGTCGGGCAGGTGGATGCGGGAGATGGCCGTGAGCGTGCGCGGCGCGCCCAGCTGAATGTCTTCCTGGGGCTCGGTGGTGTCGCTGTCGAGCGCCGCGAATTCAAGCGCCGGAAACAGCGGAACAATGCGGAGATTGTCCCAGTCGCCGAAGGGATGGCGCGCATAATCGTAAGTCATCACGATGGGATGGGAGGCGTCTCCGGCGTTTTCGAACTTGGTGTCGCTGGTGGTGCCGCCAAAGCCGGTGATCGAGGAGACATATTGCGAGGCCTTGTCCCAATCCGCGGGAGCCATGCCGCGCGCCAGCGCGCGAATGGGCACTTCGTCGTCGTCGCGATAAGTTGCAGACATCTTCGCAGTGAGCTTGCCCTCGGCGTCGAGCGCGCCGTCGGCCTCAAAGCGCGCGGCGAAAGGATAAGGCGCGTCGGCCGGCGTGGACTCAAGCGAGGCCGGCTTGTCAGTGGGAACGATCAACGCCTTCTGGTCGCGGATGACAGCGGTGAGATAGCGGTAAGGGGCGTCGAGCGGCGTGCTGTCAAGCCAGATGCGTCCGCTGGGCAGATTCACGGTGGTGATGACGTGGTTGAAGACGGCAGGTGAAGGAACGTCGGGCACGGGGGCAATGCCGGCGCCGATGAGCGCGGGCGCGGACGAGAATCCCTTGGCGCGCAGCAGCGATTCGAGCAGCGTGTCCTTGTCCTTGCAGTCGCCGTAGCCATCGGCCAGCACCTCGCCTGCGGCGTGGGGCTGATAGCGGCCGATGCCGAAGTCGATGCCCACGTAGCGCGTGTGCGTAGAAACGAAGTCGTAGATGTCCTGCACCTGGTCTTCGGGCGTTTTCGCGTCTCGGGTCAGCTCATCGGCGCGGGTGCGGATTTCGTCATTCGGCTGCGCCTGCTTGAGCGCCAGGCCGCGATACCAGTCGCCCACCTCCGCCCAGCTGTGGAAGGTGGTCCAGGCGACGGAGGGAACCTTGCGCCCGTCCTCGTCCTCATCGGGATCCTTGGGCTGAACGGCCTTCTCGTCTCCGCTGTTTCTGGGCGCGGTCACCAGCTGGGCGACATTCCACGTGTAAGTGCGCACGCCGTCTTTCTCCGCCACCGTGGGTTTGTGGTTCGGGCTCCAGACCTGCACGTACTTGTCCGCGGGAACTTCAAGATTGAGAATCTCCGCCAGCACGATCACCGTGCCCGGAGGTGTAAAGTGGTCGGCGCCCCAGAATTCGTCCGACGCTTCCGCCTTGTTGATGGTGGTGTCTATCTCGTAATCGAGCGTGTCGCCGGAGGCCAGCGAGCGCACGGGCACGTGCTTCTCTTTGAGATCGCTGTAGAGGGGCGCCTCGCGCGTCACGTCGGCGGGCATGTCAATGGCGTCCGAGGCCGGCGTATCGACCACGGAACCGTCGGCCTTGTGCACGTGCACGAACTTGATCACGGGAGTCTCGTAGGCGGAGGCGTAGTCAAAGGTGAGGACGCCGAACTGCTGCGCGGCGCCGTCGGACTGCACGCGCGCGATCACGCGCACATCGCGCTCGCCGGTTCCGTCGGCATGCATCTTGTACGTGGTTTCAGAGCGCTCGAGGACGACGGACTCATTTTTGTACGCGTCGGGGGCAGGCGTTGCGGGCGGCGTCTGCGCGGGTCCGGCAAGGGGAGCCAGGGCGAATGCCAAAGCGAAAGCCGGGGAAAGTGAACCTAATGTATCTCGCATATACGCACAGGGTACTCCGAAAACGGAAAGCCGGAGCGAGAATTCTGCGCAGCTCCAGACCCCTGAGAAATCGGATTACCCAGCCGGCCGGCGGCGAGCAGCCCGCAAGCCATCATGTCCGCCCGGCGCGGCTGCGCCCCCGGCGCCTCGCGCGCCGCCGCCGCCCTCCCGTTCACTCTTTACTGGACTTCTTTTTTTCTTTCGCGCTCGCCGCCGCACCCGCCGCGGCCGGGCTCGCCTTCGCCGCGGAGGTATCGATCGGATTCACACCCACCTTCACGGTTGCGTAGGTGATATCCGGAATCTTTTTGTCGGCAAGCACCTGCTCCAGCGGCTGGTTCAGGTCGGTATCCGCGTGCACCAGGTAGCCCTGAAAGATGCGCAGCTGCGGCAGCACAGCTTGCAGCTGGTCGGTATCCTTCTTGGCTACCACCACATAGTCGCCGGCCATCAGCCCGATCAATGGAGAGTGCAGCTCCGGATCGTCCATGGCCTGCTGCGTGGCCGCGGCGTTCACCAGGTTGCCGTTGATGAGAAACTGCGTGCGATTCTCCCAATAGCTGAAGGCCTCGGAAAACGCGCTCATCGCCGGCACGCTCACCGCCGGCAGCGCCACAAACGGCGCCGCCATTTTAGCCGCCTCCACCATCACCCCCAGCGCCTTCACGAAGCCCGAATTCTTGGCCGCGCGCGAAATATTCACCGCAACTTTGCCGCTACCCTGGGTGAGCAGAATGTGGCTCGACGAGTTCATCACCTGGTCCGACTTGAATCCGAGTTGATCGAGCGGCGGAATCTGGCCTGCCTTGTCCGGCCGGAGCGAGGCCATCGCCGACCACGCCAGCGGCGAAAGCAGGTTCATGAAGGGATGGTTCTGCGTCGTGTCCACGCGCAGTTGCGAGGCGTTCTTGTCCTTGGCATCCTCGGAGCTGGGCCGGAACTGGTTCATGAGAATGCTCACGGAAACGTCGCCGTCGTGATCGAGCAGCTCGCTCTTGTCGATCGACGTGGCATAGCGCAGTTGCTTGGCGTCACTCAGGTAATGCAGGTACTGCGTCTCCAGCCCCGGGCTGGCCAGGCTTTCGGCGCCGCGCGTCGCTTCCGGCTTTCCGTAGTCGGGACTGTTCGGATTAACCTGGTCGTAAAATCCGCCCCAGAATCCGGTGGAAGAGTGCGGCAGCTCCTCTTCCTCCTGCGCCGCTTCGCTCTGCGCGTTCTGGTCCTGCGCGTCCTGAATTGCGCGCAGTTGCTCGGGCGTAAACAGCGCGCCCAGCAGGCCCAGCGCAGGGGCGCCCAAAAGAAACTCACGGCGTCGGATGCTCATACGATCTTTCCTCCACGGCTTTCGGTTGTTTCCTGATTCAAAAAAACTCCACATTTCTCCCGATGCGCCCACTTGCCGCTGACTTGCTGACTCGCTCGTCATCACTTCGCTCCCTCGGGAACACTCTCGAGCGTGGTGGCATCGATGCTCCAGTTGGTCGGCATCTCCGCGACCGCCCCGCGCGTTCCCGCGCTGGCGCCGGAAAGCAATTGCTGCAGCGGGTTGGTCGATGCGCTCCCACCCCCGCGCGTGCCCACTCCTTCAAAATTCAACGCTGACGGATCGGGCAGCGGTTCCTGCGTGCTGATGAGCAGAATGGTGTCCACGCCGAAGGGCGCCACGATGTGCAGCGTGGGCGCGCCCGGCAGCACGAATTGCATGGGCGTGTCGGCATCGTTGGGGAAGCGGTTGTCCGCCGTATCCGCCGGATATAACAGCGACCCCTTGCCGTGGCAGTCGATATCCAGCACATACACCCAGCGCTTCTCGATGATCTGGTCGTCCGAGCTCAGGTACATCTTGAAGCGCTCATTCTGCTTCGCCGCTACGCCCTCCGGAAGCACCGACTGATCGGTGACGCGCTTGAAGACCAGGCTGTAATACTCGGCATCCGAGGCGCCCGAAAGATTGTCGGCAATGTTCAGCCATCCATTCACCTTGGCCAGCCGCTCGGCATAGCCGTTCAGCACCGCGCTGGCATCGCCAGCCGACGCCGGATCGGCGAGCACCACCCAGTCGCTGGCTACGGGATATTTGGAACTGGTGGAGCACCCCGGGCTGTGATCGTGCGTCTGGGCAGCGCGCGGCCCGGCCGCGTACTCCGCTTTGTGGAACCACGCCCACTGCGGTCCGTCGTCGCTCAGGCTGCCGGCCAGGATGTAGTCCGCCGTGGCCACGTCGTCCACGCCCTTCACCAGGCTGCCGTCCACGTGTAGCGCCAGCTTCGCTGCGAGTTCCTGCGGCGGGGGCAAGTTCACCCAGAGCTTGGCATCCGCGCCCAGCGCCTGCTTCAGGGCCGCTGCGCTTACGGTCGCGCCCAGCGTCTTCGTGGAAGCCAGCTCCACGTGGCGAATCATCCACGCGCTGTTCTGCTTGAGCAGAAACGTTTCGCATCCCTTCACGTCTGTTTGATAGGAGATCGCCGGGCTCTTCACCGCGGCCAGCGCCTGCTTCTCATCCGCGCTCAGGGTCTCATCCACGCACAGCCGCGCAAATCCGTTCGCCGCCGTCTGGATCGCATCCGCCGTCAGCGTCGCGCCCACGCTGGTGTCCGCCGTGCGTCCGGCGTGGCGCAGCTCCCACGCCGAGCCGTTCCATGCCAGCATGTCGCTCCACGGCTTCTCCACCGGGTCGTCGACCGCGGTCACACCCGAGGCCTTCACCTGCTCCACCGTGCTCTCAATCGCCTGCAGGCTCAGGTTTGCCGGCCACGTCCACACGTGCAGCGTGTCAATCTCGCTCGGCACCCACTTGCTCATCTCAAAGACCTGCCCCACCGTCACCGTCGCCTTGAGCGGCGTCACCACTTTCGCCGTCGCGTGCGTCAGCCCGTCCAGGCTATCGACCTTCAGCTTCGTGTGCCGTCCCTCGCTGTCCGCGCTCAGAGACGTAAACTCGCTTCCCGCGTCGATGCCGGAAAGCTTGCCCGCATCGAGCAGCACCGTGCCTTCGTCCTCGTCCACACCGATCACCGCGGCGCGCGTCTTGCCCACGTCGGCTTTCATGCCGCCGAACAGCGGCTCGCGCAACCGGTCTGCGCTGGCGTCCATGGCCGGCGTCTGGTCGCCCACCTGCTCGCCCTCGAGGGTTGCCCTCACCTGCCGAAACACGTCGGAAGCCGGGGCATCGGCCGGCAGCACCTCCAGCGCCTTGATCAGCGCCACCGTGAACGCGCCGTGCGCCACCGTGGTCGAAGGCGTGTCGCCGAAGTCGCGCTCCTTGGCCGTCTGGTCCTGCTGCGCGGCTGAGAACACCAGCGCCGGATTCGCCTTGCGCTCCGTGGGCGCCGGCGCTTCCTCGCCGTTCGCCAGCAGGTCCGGCGCTTCGTTGATGTCGCGCGGATCGTAGCCCAGCGAACGCTCCGTGTATTGCTTGCCCATCTCCACGCCGCGCGTAAACGAGCCGCTATGGCAACTGTCGAGCAAAACCGTCAGCTTGATTCCTTTATCCAGCGCCGCATTGAAGATGCGCGTCATCTCGCGGTCGCGAATGTCGAAGTTGCCCGTCCACGCGTCTGAAGGCACCAGCGTGCTGTCGGCGTGGCTGGGCTTGCCGTCCACCAGCATCGCCATCTTCGTGCCCTGGCTGTTCACGCGCAGAGAGCCGTGCCCGGCGTAGTAAAACACCACCGTGTCGCCCTTCTGCGGAACATCGACGAGGTATTTCTGCATGGCCTTGAGCAGCCCGTCATGCGCGGTTTCCTCAGCCGGCAGATTGACGAACGGCAGCTGCGCGGCCGGCAGCGCCGGGTTGGTCACCGCCACAATGTCTTTGGGATCGAATCCGAACTTGGGGCTGCTCAGCAGGTCGCGCATCGCGGCCACGTCGTTGAGAGGGCCATCGAGGTTCTTGAAGACGGGCAGATCACAGCGGCCGCCGTGGCATCCGGATGGATGCTGCGCCTGGGTTCCGGTCGGTTCGTAAAGGTCAATCCCCACCAGCAGGGCGTGTTTCGCGCCGCCTGCCTGCCCTCCCGTCTGGGACGGCAAAGGCGCAGACGCGAGCACGGCAGCCAGAGCGGTAAGAGCTGCTACCGGGTGAACTTTCATGCAAACGCCTCAAGTTCCAGCGATCCTGGAAAGGTTGCAGGGCAGAAACCGGTCCACCCAGGCCAGCGCCAACACAACAAGCGGTCTGGCCCTCCGGCGAAAACCTCGCACGATTCCCGGGAATGCTGTAAGGCGGGGGTGATCCAAGAATAAATCATTCGCAACCGCTGTCAAACGAAATTTTTGTGAAGCTCTCAGGGGCCGACCATGACAAAGGCGCCCCAATAGTAAGGAAGGTCTTTGCCGTAGCGCTTACGCACCACTTCGCGCTCGGCAAGTTGAGCCTGGCGCAGGGCTTCGGGCTTGTCCATGCCGGAGAGCCATTTGGCGTAGAAGAGCGACATCAGCTCCTGCGTCTCCTGGTCGGGGACGGACCACATGCTCATCATCACGGCTTCGGCGCCGGCCTCCTGCAGGCCGCGGCGCAGGCCGAAGACGCCGTCGCTGTTGAGCTGCTCGCCCAGGCCGGTTTCGCATGCGCTCAGCACCACCAGCTCCGTGCCCTGAAGATTGAGCTGGCTGGCCTCATAGGCGGTAAGCACGCCGTCGTCGATACCAGAGTCGGGGCCCGGCCCGGGCGGCGCGCCTTCGCGCACGCGATCGGCGCCGGCAAAGAACAATCCCGAGCGCAGCATGGGATCTTCGTTGAGGTTGGCCTGGCGTCCCTGCGATTCCGCCGTGGCCTTGAGCACTTCGTCGGAGAGGAAGAATCCGTGCGTGGCGATGTGGACGATGCGCGGGCCGCGCGCCTGGGTGATGGTCTGCTTGAGGGCGAGATTGCCGGTGAATTCGCTCGGCCCCCATCCCGCGCCCTGGAGCAGCTTGTCGACGGAGTCGACTTCGATTTGCGTGCCGGGGAGGGGTTTGAGATCGCCACCCTTCAAGTCGCCGCCGCGCCCAGTGAACTGGGCCGCGCCCGCGTTCGTGTTCCGCGCTGTATCGCCCGCTTGCGCAGCCATAGCCGGATCTGCACCTCCGCGTAACTGCGCGAGGGCCGACTGCTGCTCCGCCGCGCTGAGAGCAAAGGCAGGATTGCCGACCAGCAGCGCGGCCTTGGTTGGAGCTGAGCCGGCGGGAACGAGAATGTCCTTGGTGCTGTTGACCAGGCGGAGCTGGACTTTTTCCATCACCAGCTTGCCGTCGGCGTCCGCGAGCAGGCCGACGGGGATGGTATTGAGCACGCCGTCGGGCGAAAAGTAAACGCGCTTCGCACCGCTCAGCGCAGGCTCGAGCGGCTTCCAGAAAGCGGTATACGCGGCGGTGGTATTGGGTGGGGATGCCGGAGGCTGGCCCGGAGCCGCAGGCTCTGCTTCGGCCTCGACGCCGCGCGTCTGGCCCACGTCGGTTCGGAAGGCGAGCAGGGGCGCGGACTCCAAATCGCTCGCCTTGCCGAGAAGGATGAAGATGGGCTGCTTGCAATCGGGCGTGACCACGAGAGCGACGTAGATCATGTCGCCTCCTCCGGCGAAGCCGTCGTCGAAGGGAAAGCGCGTAACTTCGACGGCGGACTCGCCCGGCTTCAATGCCTTCTGCACGTCGCGCCAGGTAGCGGCGTTCTGCCCTTTTTGCCGTACAAAAACGGCCGAGCGCTTGAGCAGCTCCTGCTCCAGGGTGTTGGCTTCCGCGCCGAGCTGGTTGATCTGATCCTGATGGTTGGCGGTGTTTGACTCGGCCAGCGCGGCCAGCTGCGCCTTGTCGCTCGAGAGCTTGTCCAGCATCTGCAGCGCCTGCGCATCGCCGCTGTTCTCAATGGCCGAGCGCATGGCCGTGGCGCTCGCGGCGAACATGCCCTTTTCCTCGAGCAGCGCGTCGTACATCTGCCCGCTGAGCTCCGGCATCTGCTGGTGAAACTTGAGCACGAAGCTGAAAAACAGCGGAAAGGCCCAGCGCTCGGTGGCAAAGTAAATCATGCGCTCGCGCTCGCTCATCGTAGCTGCGTTCAGGCGGAACTCGTCCATGAGGTTGCCGAGATAGGCCTGAAAGAAGGGCGCGGCCTGCTCCGGCTTGTCCCACACGTAATAGAGAGCGGCGAGGTCGGCCTCGGCGTCGCGCAGCCCGGGATCGTTGGGCTTGAATTGTGCCTGATCGATCTTGAGCTCGCGCTGGTAGAAGGGCTCGGAATCGGCAAAGCGATGCTCGTCTTTCAGGGTTTTCCCCAGGCCTTCGAGCGGCATGACCAGGTCGAGCGAGTCCGGTCCGGATAGCTTTTCGAAGGTGGCGAGCGCCTCCCGGTTGAGCCGCTCGGCATCGTCGTGACGGCCCATGTCCTCGGCAATGGCGCCAAGATTGGCCTGGCATTTCGCCACATCCAGGCCCGCGTCGCCTTCCACGTGCTGGTAGATGCCGCCCGCCGAATTAAACAGCTTGGCCGCCGTGTCCAGCTTCCCATCGGTCAGGAATTGCTGCGCCCCCTCAAAGACAACACTCGCCACGCGCTTTTCCACCTGCCCGGGGCTTTTGAGAAAAATCTGGATGGCGTTATAGAACAACTGCTCGGAGGCGCCGGACTCGCCGTGCGTTCCGTAGAGGTTGGCGAGATCGATCATGGCTTTGGCCGTCTGCAGATTCTGCGGTCCGAGGCTCTTCATATCGATTTGCAGCGCCTGCTGAAAGGCCCGCTCGGCATCGCTGTAACGGAACTCGTATTCGTAGAGAAGGCCCAGGCCCGAGAGGTCGCTGGCCACATCCGGATGGTTCGGCCCCAGGGCCTGCACGCGGCTCTTGAGCGCCTGCAGCAACATGGATTCGGCCGCGGGGTATTTGCCTTCGGCACGGTAAAGGTCACCCATGTCCGATTCAATGAAAGAGATGGTGGCCGGATCCTGCGCGCCCGTCTTCTGCTCGATCACCATGGCCTTGCCGTAAGTCTGCTCCGCGTCGGCAAATTTGCCTTCGAACTGGTACGCCTGCGCCAGGTGGTAGAGATCCATGCCGATCTGCGGGTGGTTGGGTCCGAGCGCCTTCAGATCCACCGCGAGCGCCTGGTTGAATGCCTGCTCGGCGTCGGAATAGCGGGCCATCTGCTCGTAGACTGTCCCCAGTCCGCCGAGATCGATGCTCAAGTCCGTGCGGCCCAGCCGCTGGTCGATGGCGATGGCCTTCTTGTAAAGCGCTTCGGCGTCGACGTATTTGTCTTCCTTCATGTAAATGAGGGCCAGGTTGTTGGCGTCGGTGGCAATGGTGGGATCGTTGTCGCCCAGGAGCTTCTCCTCGATGGCGAGCGCCTGGGATAGGGCCTTCTCCGCCTCAGGATAATTGGCGAGATGCCCGTAAAGAACACCCAGGTTGTTGAGCACACCGGCCGTGTTTCTGCTGGTGCCGCCTTCTGCGCGGGTAAAGATTTCGAGCGCGCGCTGGAGATGGGTCTCCGCGTCGCTGTATTTCTCGAGGTCCATCTCCAGCATGCCTTCGAGGTTCAAAGACAAGCCTACGTGCGCGTCGTCCGGACCCCAGGTGGATTGAGCCACTTGCACGGCCTGCTGCTCGACCGGAAGCGCATCCGCATTCTTGCCCTGGCCTTTGAGTTGCACGGCCTGCTCGCTGAGCTGGTACCAGCGGTCAAATTGCGCGCGGGCTGGTTGCGGCACGGCGGACAGCAACGCAGCGGCAAGGGTGCAGAGGATTGCTGCAAGCGAAATTGTTCCGCACCGTGCAACCCTGGAGCGGATCGAACGCAGCGACGGTCGCGACGTGGAACGGAGCGCAGAACAGGATGCGAAGTACAACGCAGAAAAAGACACAGCGGTTCGACTCCCTCCCGGGATATGTGGGCGAAGCGGTAAGCAGATGGCGCATCTTACGCCGCCGCGAGGGAGGATTTCAAGCGGAGATTTGCTCCGGACCGGAGTGGAGGGAAGACTTCACGGAACGAACGGATTCAGAACCAACGTCTTCTGCAGGGCCAAGGCAAACGAATTCCTGGCTTTCACGCCGCACCAGCCGCTCGCCGACCTGCGCCTGCCGGCGCCCGCATTTTTCTATTGCTTGCCCTCGATCTCGTCCGCCAGCGCATCGGCTCCATAAATCTTGCGCAGCGCCTCCATCATGGCCGCCGCGTGCACGGCCACAGCGCGGTTCTTTTCGGGGTCATAAACAAAATCGCCGGCCAGCGACTCGATATTGCCGTCGAAGATCAGCCCCACCAGGTCGCCGTTGCGGTCCACCACCGGCGAACCGGAATTGCCGCCGATGATATCGTCGCTGCACACAAAATTCATCGGCGTGGCAAGATCCAGTCTGCCCAGGGCCGCAGCTTCTTTAGGCGTCAAATCCCAGGGAGATTTGTTGCTGAAGCCGGCCGAGCGGTCAAAGAGACCGTAGAAGGTGGTAAACGGCGGCGCCTGCGTCCCGTTGTAGGGATAACCCTCCACCGTGCCGTAACTCAGGCGCAGTGTAAAGGTCGCGTCCGGATACGCATTCTTGCCGTAGACGGCAAAGCGCGCCTTGCCGATCTTTTCCTCCGCCAGCTGCAGTACGCTCTCGAGGTGGTCGCGCAGGTAAACGTATTGCGCCCGCGCGATCGGATCCACGCGGCGCGCCGCCTCAATCATCGGATCGGTCGACGCCGCAACCGCCGCCTCGCCGCCATCGAGCAGCGCTTTGCGCACCGCCGGGTCGTAGAGCTTGGTCCCATCCACCAGCGCGTCCACGGCCCGCTCAATGCTGCCGCCCTGCGTGAGGGCCTGCACGTAGGCATCGCTTGCGCCAAGCTTCTCCGTGGCCAGTTTGAGCGTCGTGGTCATGTCCAGCTTTTCCACGTCGGGGTAAATCGGCGCCGGCGAAAGCATCTGGAACCGGAGCGAGCTCAAGCCCGCTTCGTGATACTCCGGCAGCCGCTCGCCATCCGGCTTCTTTACTTCGGCCACATATTGCACGATCTCCAGCGCAAACGAGAAAAGCTGGCTGCCGCTGCGCCGGAAGATCTGCCGCGTCAACTCCGGCTTCGCCTGCTCCTCCACCTGCGCAATCGTGTCCCAGGCATCGCCGTATTCCCGCTGCCATTCCGGATTCGCCGCCACTTTGGCGCGCAGCTCGTCCTCTTCAGCCTGCTTCTTTGCAATCACTCCCTTGTCCTCGAGCGCCTCCTGTTCGCCCGCGATCGCCTTCACGTCGTTCTGGTAAAAGAAAATCGAGCTGTCCACTTTCTGCGCCTGCTCCGCTCCCTGCCTGGCGAACTCCTGCTCGGCCTGTATGCGCCGCTCGACCAGTTCGAGAAAGTCCGGATCCACGATGTCGCGCTCTACCAGCAGTTGCGCCATCGTTTCCTGCCGCGAAGTCGATCCCGGATTGCCGGAAACAAACACCAGGTCGCCCGGCGCCGCACCTTTCGAGTTCCACTTCAGATAGTTCTCCGTATGCAGCGGCTTGCCGTTCTCGTACACGCGATACAGCGCCATATCCAGGTCGTAGCGCGGATAGGTAAAATTATCCGGATCGCCGCCGAAGAATGCCGCCTGCTCCTCGGGCGCGAACACCAGCCTCACGTCGGTATAGGCCTTGTACTGGTAAAGCCAGTACTCGCTGTCGTTATAAAGGGAAATCACGTCGGAGCGCAGGCCGGTCGCGTCCTTGCTCTCCTTTTCAATGGCCGCCATCTCCGCTTGCCGCGCTTTGAGCGCCTGCGCCGGATCGGCAATCCCCTTGGCCGCGCTCTCCACCCGCTCGGTCACCTCCTTCATGCCCACCAACACGTTGATTTCGAGGTCGGGCGACTTCATCTCCTGGTCCTCGGTAGCCGCATAAAAACCGTCGCGCAGATAATCGTGCTCCGCGGTCGAGTTCTTCTGCAGCTGGAGCCGCGCCACGTGATGATTGGTCAGCAGCAGCCCGTCCGGGCTCACAAACGATCCCGAGCCTCCGTCGTTCAGCCGCACGCTCGAGAGGCGCAGATGATCGAGCCACGCCTGCGTGGGCGTGAAGTTATATTTCGCCGCCAGGTCCTTGAGCGGGGGATTGTCGAAGGTCCACATTCCCTCCTCTGCATACGCTTGCGCCAGAACTCCCAGAGCCAGCCCGCTGGCCAAAGCAAGCCGGAACCACATCCTTTTCATGCACATTCTCCTGAGAGATAAGCCTATCGCAGCCCACCCATGCGGCCCTCCCCGCTCTTCCTGATGGCTCCTTTATTCCCTCCATGGTAGAAACAGAAGAACAGGGCACAGGCGGAGCTTGCTCGAAATCCGGGCAGGGCAAGTTGCGGCGCAGCGCGCGCCTCAGCATCGCCGTTTCTTCGCCGCCTGTGATTTCCGATTCCCGAGCCCGCACAGAGGAGCACCCTTGAGCGCCGGACCTGCAGTCGAACTGGACGCGCTTTTCGGCGATTACCCCCTCGACCGCGCCTTCGACGAGATGCGCGAGGCGGGCGGCGAAGTCCGCCCGCACTATCGCGCACTGGCCGAAACCCTCGCCCGCCTGCCCGCCGATGAACTTGAGCGGCGCAAGCAGTCGGCCGACCTCGCCTTTCTCACCCAGGGCATCACTTTCACCGTTTACGGCCGCGAAGAAGGCACCGAGCGCATCTTTCCCTACGACCTTCTGCCGCGCCTGGTCACGGCCGCCGAGTGGGACCGCATCGAGCGCGGCCTCACCCAGCGCATCACCGCGCTCAACCTGTTTCTGCGCGACGTATACTCCGACGGAAAAATCCTCCTGGACCGCGTCATTCCCCGCGAGCTGGTTTACAGCTGCAAGCATTACCGCCGCCAGATGCGCGGCCTGCAGGTGCCGCGCAACGTCTACATCGCCGTGGTCGGCAGCGACCTGCTGCGCCTGGCGAACGGCGATTTCGTCGTCCTCGAAGATAATCTGCGCGTTCCCTCCGGCGTGAGCTACATGCTCACCAACCGCCGCGTCATGAAGCGCACCTTCCCCCTGCTCTTCCAGAGTTACGGCGTCAAGCCCATCGAGCATTACCCGCAGTTGCTGCTGGCCACGCTGCGCTCGCTCGCGCCCGAAGGCCGCCCGGAACCGAACATCGTCCTGCTCACCCCGGGGGTTTTCAACTCCGCTTACTTCGAGCACACCTACCTCGCCCGGCAGATGGGCATCGACCTGGTGGAAGGCCGCGACCTGGTCACGCACGACAACATCGTCTACATGCGCACCACTGACGGCCTCAAGCGCGTCGACGTCATCTATCGCCGCGTGGACGACGACTTCAGCGATCCGCTCATCTTCCGCGCCGACTCCGCCCTCGGCTGCTCCGGCCTGTTCAACGCCTACCGCGCCGGCAACGTCACCGTTGCCAACGCCTTCGGCACCGGCCTGGCCGACGACAAAGCCGTCTACGCCTACGTCCCGCGCATGATCCGCTACTACCTCAACGAGGATCCCATTCTTCCCAATGTGGAAACATTTCTGCTGGGCGAAGAGAAGGAGCGCGCGCACGTGCTCGCCCATCTCGACAAGCTGGTGGTCAAGGCCGTGGGCGAGAGCGGCGGCTACGGCATGCTCATCGGCCCGCAATCCACGGCCCGGCAGCGCGAGGAGTTCGCGCGCCAGATCGAGGCCAATCCCCGCAATTACATCGCCCAGCCCACGCTGGATTTTTCCCGCGCTCCCTGCCTCATCGGCGAGCGCCTGGAGCCGCGCCACGTGGATCTGCGGCCTTACATCCTCTTCGGCGACAAGATCAACATCGTCCCCGGCGGCCTGACGCGCGTGGCCTTGGAGAAGGGCTCGCTCGTGGTCAACTCCTCGCAGGGCGGGGGCAGCAAGGACACATGGGTTCTGGAATAGCGCGTGAGCTTTGAAAGGGAACGGCTTCAGCCGCCACGGAAAGCATCGAGGAACAAGTTGGGGGGCCCAGTTCAGCCGCGAGAAGTCGCAGATGCCGTGTCGGCTAGGGAGGGGGGCATCCCGGAGGGATGCCGCGAGAATAGCCCAGGATGGAGTTCGCCGCAGCGAACGAGATCCTGGGAACAGCGCAAAGGCAAATGCCAGCCCCGTAGGGGCGAAGGAACCGGGCCGCGAAAGTCAACTTTTCAGCTTCGCACGGAATGGCTTCAGGCGCCGGGGGATTGAATAAAGCCCGGACCAGGCGCCGCACTTAACAGGAGAGGAAATCGAACCGCATCCATGCACGAATCTTCACGCGTGGACGCGGCAAAAACATCATGGCCGCCACGCACACCGGTTCAACAGGGAGCCCACACTTTATGCTTTCCCGCGTTGCCGACAGCCTCTACTGGATGAGCCGCTACCTGGAGCGGGCCGAGAACACCGCGCGCCAGCTCGACGTGACCATGAGCCTGATGCTCGACGGCGGCGGCGCGCACGCGCGCGAGCGCTGGCAGCGCATGGCCGCCGCGCTGGGCAACGCGGTGGGACTGGCCTGGGACGGCTCGCTTGAGGCCATGGCGCGCAAGCTGGTCTTCGACCGGCTCGATCCGTTATCGGTTACCTACTGCGTCAACGCGGCGCGGGAAAATGCCCGCCAGGTGCGCGAGGAAATCTCCACCGAGCAGTGGCAGCGCCTCAACCGTCTTTTCCACCAGATTCACTCGCCGCACGCGCAGGCGCAGTTCGGCTCCAGCGTCAGTGACACGCTGGCCTCCATCATCGACGGTATCTATCTCTTCAAAGGCACCACTGACACCACCATGATTCACGGCCAGGGCTGGCAGTTCATCCGCCTGGGACGCTATCTGGAACGCGCTTACTCCACGGCCACGCTGCTCGAGGTCTACCAGCCCGACCTTTTTCATCAGACCGCCGAGGCGAGCACCGGCCATCTCTATCTTGAGCTCGTGGGCCTGCTGCGCTGCTGCACTTCGTTTGAGGCTTACTGCCAGGTTTACACCGCTGATGTTGCCCCCGGCCGAATCCTCGAGTTTCTCCTCCTCAACCGCGATTTTCCCCACGCCATCCGTTACTGCGTCGAAGGCGTGCGCGACGCCGTTCAATCCATCCAGCAGTCGGGCGGGCGCCGGCCTCCGGGCGAGCTCACCGCCGCCATCGGCCGCCTCCACGCCATGCTTGGCTTTACCACCATCGGCGAAATCCTCTCCGCCGATCCGGCGGCTTTTCTGCACACCATCCGCGAGCAGTGCGTGCACATCCACGAGCTCATCTACCGCTATTACGTCCACTATTCCATTCAATCGGCGCTGGCCGTATGAGGCTGACCACTCACTGTCCACTGTCCACTGTCCACTGTTCACTGTTCACTGTCCACTGTCCACTGTTCACTGTTCACTGACCCCTGAACCCTGACCTATGAACTTCTTCTCTATCCGTCATCTCACCCGCTTCCGCTACGCGCGCCCCATCAGCGAGAGCATCATGGAAACGCGCATGCACCCGCGCTCGGACTCGAGCCAGCACTGCCTCACCTTTGCGCTCTCCGTCAGCCCGCGCTGCCGCGTCTTCAGCTATCGCGACCACCTGGGCAACAATGTGCAGCACTTTGACATTCCCGGCGAGCACAACCAGCTGGTCATCGTCGCTGAATCCGTGGTCGAACTGCAGCCCGCGCCCGACGTACCCGGCTTCCTCGCGCCCGATGCGTGGGACGCCCTCGACGAGCTCATCGCCAACGGCGACTACTGGGAGATGCTCCTGCCCTCGACCTTCGCCGTCGAAACGCCCGCAGTCGAAAGGCTCGCCGTGCAATTGGAAGTTGCGCGCCGCGACGATCCCCTCCTGCTGGTGCGCGAGCTCAATCAGCGTCTCTACGATTATTTCGAGTACGTGCCCCGCTCCACGCGCGTCGATTCGCCCATCGACGAGGCAATCGTCAGCGGCAGGGGCGTCTGCCAGGACTTCGCCCACGCCATGATTGCCCTGCTGCGCCACGTGCGCGTCCCGGCGCGCTACGTCTCCGGCTACCTCTACCGCAGCCGCGAAGACCACGACCGCTCCACGCCCGATGCCACCCACGCCTGGGTCGAAGCCCTGCTTCCGCACCTTGGCTGGGTGGGCTTTGATCCCACCAACAATCTCATCGCCCATCACCGCCACATTCGCACCGCGGTGGGCCGCGACTACGCCGACGTTCCGCCTACGCACGGCATCTTCCGCGGCAAGACCTCGAGCGAGCTCTATGTGGCCGTGCAGGTGGAAGCAAGCGTTCAGGCTCCGGCCCTCGACCGCAAGCTGCCCATCCCTGAGGACTGGAGCGTGCTCGTCGAACGCGCCCAGCAGCCTCCCGAAGATCCCGCGCCGTTCCTCGACATGCAGCAGATGCAGCAACAGCAGTGAGCCCGTCCGTTCTCCCGGTCGCAGGCTTTGCTCTCATTGGTTGATCTCTGACGGAAACTCATCCCCGCGTCCTGGTGAAAGGGACAGCCTCAGCTCTGCCAGGCGCCGGGGATCGGCGGTCACTTCCATCCTCGCAATCCGTCCATTCTTGACCTCGCAACGAATCGCGATCCGCAGTCGCCCGCGCGGCGCCACAACAAAGCCGGCCGACTCATCCACCAGCGCCGTCTGCGCCATCCCTGCGGCCCGGGAATATGCCATCGCTTCCTCGGCGACTGCCGCCGCGCCTCGCAGCTCTCTGGCTGCCCCGGGACGCAGAGCAGCCGCGTCCGCCCTGCGCACGACCTCCGGATCCAGAACGGCAAGGAGCCCATCCACATCCCCAGCGCGCAAGGCGATCAAGAACGCCCTCACGGTTTCGTTCTGCCGCGAGATATTGCCGTCCCCTGCGCTTGTCCCTCCCCGCACGCGGCGCCGGGCGCGGCTCGCCAGCTGGCGCGCGGCCTCCGGCGACCGCTTCACGATCGGAGCAATCTCGTCGAAGGTCGCGCCGAAGACATCGTGCAGCACGAACGCGACCCGCTCGGCGGGCTTGAGCCTCTCCAGTACCACCAGAAGCGCCAGGCCGACGGATTCCGCAAGCATGGCTTCGTCTTGGGGATCGCCCGGCCTGTTGACCGCCAGATTGGGATCTTCCGCCCCCTCGTCCAACCACTCCTCGCGCCGTGACCTCCGGGCTCGCAGCATGTTCAGACAAATCCGGGCAACAATGGCGGTCAACCAGCCTTGGGGATTCTCCACAGCGCTCGTATCCGCGCCGCTCACGCGCAACCAGCATTCCTGAACGGCATCGTCTGCCTCAGTGCCGTTTCCGAGCATTCTGTAAGCCACAGCTTTCAAACGCGCCCGGCTCGCCTCGAATTGCCCCGCCAGCCAATCGTTGTTCCGCATCGGTCACATTTCCTGGTCGCCCGGTGTCATGGTAGTGACACATGAATTCGCAACCCTGTGACAACGAGGATTCAAGCAAGAGGAATCGGGTTGCGGCGGCAAACGAAGACCGTTTTCATGAGTCGGGCAGGGAGAAGCCGTGCATTCCGCGTTTCTTATCGTCGTGATCTTGACTGCGGCCGCGAACCTCTACGCGGCGTCCAATGATTTCACCCGGCCCGCGTGGATACTCACCAACATGATGACGCTTGGAATCGAGGAACGGTGGTTTCCAACGCTGGGCATTCTGAAGGCGCTCGGTGCCGTGGGGCTGCTCGTCGGCATCGCCATTCCATCGATTGGAATTGCTGCGGCGGCAGGTCTCGTGCTGTTCTTTGTTGCCGCAATGGTGTGGGCAATCTGTGTCCGCTGGTACGCGCATTTGCCCTTCCCGCTCGGTTGGCTTCTGCTGGCCGTTGCCGCACTTGTACTGCGGCTCCGCTCAACCTGAGACGCTTCTCGCGGTGCGCCGTCTCTCGCCGGGCCCTCCAGCCTTCACGCGCTCTCTGCGCGAAGGACGGGAAAAGAAAAAGCTCCAATTTCCGGATCAATATCGGCCCACGCCAACCTGCCAACTCGCTAACTCGCTCACTTGCTAACTCGCTGTTTTGTTAACCTGCTCGCTCGCGATCTTCCGCAACTCCGGCAGCACCGCGCCCAGCGCCGCGGGCGCAGCGTTGCGCGAACCCAGCGCAAAATACACGTCGCGATAATGCCGGTAAAGCCGCTCGTACACCGCGGCCGAGCGCGCGTCCGGTTCGACCGTGCGGAACGGCAGACACACTGCCGCCTGCGCCTCTTCGATGGTCTTGTACGCGCCCGCAGCCAGCAGCGCAAAAATCCCCGACCCCAGGCTCGTGGGAACCCCTTGGGGCACCAGCACCGGCTTGTTGAGCACATTGGCGTAGACGCGGTTCAGCACTTCGTTCTTTTGCGGAATGCCGCCGGCGTTGATCACGCGATCGATTTTCACTTTGCTTTCGCCGCGCACGCCGCGCTCGGCCATGCGCTCCAGAATGATGCGCGTGTGCAACGCCGTGCCCTCGATGGCCGCGAACAACTCGTCCTGGGCCGTGTGCACAAGGTTCCAGCCCAGCGTCACCCCGCCCAGCTCCGGATTCACCAGCACCGTGCGGTCGCCGTTGTCCCAGCTCAGCCGCAGCAGGCCCGTCTGCCCGGCGCGGTAGTCTTCGAGCCCCTCGCTCAACGCAGCCACGGTGGTCCCTGCGCGGGTCGCAATCGCGTCAAAGATGTCGCCGGTGGCCGAAAGCCCCGCTTCGATCCCCGTGTACCCGGGATGCACGCTGCCCGGCACCACGCCGCACACGCCCGGAACCAGCTCCGCCTGACGGGCCATGGCGATGATGCAGGTCGACGTGCCCACCACGTTTACTGCGTCGCCCTCGCGTATATTCGATCCGATCGCGTCCCAGTGCGCATCGAACGCGCCGACAGGAATCGCAATCCCCGCGCGCAGTCCCAGCGCCTCCGCCCACTTCGCCGTCAATTGCCCGGCCACGCGGTCGCTGGTCAGGTATGCGCCGCCCAGCTTGGCGCGCACGCCCTTGAATAGGGGATCGACGGCGACGAGAAACTCTTCCGGCGGCAGCCCGCCCCATTTCGGATTCCACATCCACTTGTGGCCCATGGCGCACACGCTGCGCTTTAGATCTTCCACGCGGGTCACGCCGCTCAGCGTGGCCGCCGCCATGTCGCAGTGTTCGAGCGCCGTCACCATTTTTTCTCTCAGTTTTGGATTATGGCGCAGCCAGTGCAAGAGCTTGGCAAAGCCCCACTCGTGCGAGTAGACGCCGCCGCACCACTCGATGCCCTCGAACTTGAGCTCGTGGGCTTTGCGCGTGATCTCCTCGGCCTCGGCAAAGGCGCGGTGATCGCACCAGAGGTAGTATTCGTCCAGCGGTTCCAGCCCCTCGCCCACCGGAACCACGCTCGAGCCGGTCGTATCCAGCGCAATGGCCTCCACCGCTTCGCCGCGCACGCCTGTGGTTTTGAGCACGTCGCGCGTGGCTTCAACCAGCGCCTTCATCTGGTCGGCGTGCGCTTGCGTCGCGTAGTTCGGATCCTCGTGCCGCCGGTGCAGCGGGTAGGCGGCTGAGGCCGTCCCGATTGGCCCTTTGTCGCTTGAGACCAGCGTCACGCGCACGCTGAGTGTGCCAAAATCAACACCGGCCACCACGCTCATGCCATCTTGACCTCTGGTAAACGCTTTCTTATCCGCTCACCAGAGTACACCACGCCGCCCGTGCGACCGCGCAGCGCATCTCATAGCTGACTCGCTGACTTGCTGACTCGCTGACTCGCTGACTTGCTGACTCGCTGACTTGCTGACTCGCTGACTTGCTGACTCGCTGACTTGCTGACTCGCTGACTCGTTGACTTGCTGGCTCGCCGACTCGCTGACTTGCTGGCTCGCTCGCCCTATTTATTTTTCCCCGCCGGCGCAGTCCCGCTTCCCGCGGGAGCCGCTTCCGGCGCACCGTTCACCACCTGTCCCTGGCGGATGTCGGGCAACGGCGCGCCGCTGTCGTTCTTCACCAGGATCGATATTCTGCGATTCGACGGGTCAAAGGGATTATTCTTCACCCGCAGCAATTGGTCTGCATAGCCGCGCACCTGCGTCACCTGGTCCTGGCGCACGCCGTCCTGCTGCAACAGCCGCCGGGCCGAGTTGGCGCGGTCGGCCGAGAGCTCCCAGTTCGAGTAATTCGCGTTGGTCGAGTACTGCGCCGCGTCCGTGTGCCCCTCGATCAGCAGATTGTTGGGCAGCGTTTTCAGCTCCGCCGCCAGCAGCTCCAGCAGCTCCTGCCCGCTGTCGCTCAGCCGCGCGCTGCCGCTCTCGTAAAACGTGCCGTTCTTGGTCTCCAGCAGTTCGATGCGCAAGCCTTCCGGCGTAATCGTGATCTCAATCTGCTTGGAGAGCTTCTGCAATTCCTTCTTGGCCATGATCTCTTTCTCGAGCTTTTCCTTGAGCCTCTTCAGCGCATCGTCGTTCTGCGTCACCTGCACGCCGTTGCCGGCCATGGTAGTGCCCAGCAGGTTTGCCGTTCCCTTGGGATCGTTGAAGTACCCCGCGACCGCTTTCTTCACCTGGTCGCTCTGGCTCATCAGCCACAACACGATGAACAGCGCCATCATCGCGGTGACAAAATCGGCGTAGGCCACCTTCCACGCGCCGCCATGATGGCCGCCGTGGCCGCCCTTCTTCTTCACAATCACGATCGGCTGCGGCTTCCCCTGCATTTTCCCGCTCTCTCCTCAATGCCCGTCCCGGGGGCAACTCGCCAATTCGCCAACTTGCTGGCTTGCTGACCTGCGGTCTCGTCACGCTGCGGCGACGGTCGCCGCCGGCCCATGGTTCTTGCACTTCTTCTCCATCTCATCGAAGCTGGGCCGCGCATAGGCCGGAATGGCGCGCCTGCCTGTCTCGATCGCAATCAGCGGCGCCGCGCCCTTCAAGAACGCGAGCAACAGCACGCGCAGCATGTGCAGATAGTCGTTGTGCTCGTCGGCAGACTTGCGCATGTTCGCGCCTAGCGGCCCCGCCACGCCGTAACACAGCAGGATGCCCAGAAAGGTGCCCACCAGCGCCGCGGCCACGTGTTTGCCGATCTCTTCCGGCGGACCGCCGAGCGAGCCCATGGTGATCACCACCCCCAGCACCGCGGCCACAATGCCCAGCCCGGGGAGCGAGTCGGCCACCGTGGTCAGCGCATCCACCGGCTGCATGGCCGCGTGATGATGCACTTCCATGTCCAGCTCCATCATCTGGTCCATGTCGAACGGCTCCACGCCTCCCGTGATCGCCGTGCGCAGCGTGTCGCATACGAATTCGAGCGCCTCGTGATCGCCGAGAAATTCGGGATAGTTCTTGAAAATCGCGCTTTCGGCGGGCTTTTCCACGTCCATCTCCACCGCCAGCAACCCCTCCTTGCGCACCTTGTTCAGGAACTCGTACATCATCTTGAGGGTGCTCAGGTAGCGCTCCTGGGTAAACGGCGAACCCTTCAGCGCGCCCAGCACGCCGGCGACAATGGCTTTGAGAATGCGCAAGGGATTGGCCACCAGCATCGTCCCCATCGCCGCGCCGGCAATGATGAGCAGCTCCGCCGGCTGCAGCAGCACCGCCAGATGGCCTTTCTCCATCAGGAAGCCGCCAATGACGGCGGCAAACACAACGAAGATGCCTACGATGGCAAACATCCCTGTCCTCCTCCCGCGCAGGTGATGCGGTTTCCGCCCGCGCGCATGCTCGCCATCATGGCCTTGCGCGCGCCTTCGAGCAGCGGCGCCAGATCGGTGTCGCGTCCGCTTTCCGCCTGCGCCGCGCCAATGCTCACCGTCAAGGTCACGCGATCGCCCCACCAGCGGAAGTCCGCCGTCCGCGCCAGTCCGGCGAGCGTTTGCGCATGGCGCCCAAGCATCACCGCCGTGCGCTCGCGCGCAATCACCAGGAACTCGTCTTCGCCGCAGCGTCCGATGGCTTCGGCCGGCCGCAGTCCCGCGCGCAGCGCCCGCTCCACCTTGGCCAGCATGGCCGCGCAGGCCGCGGCGCCGTGCGTCCGGCGCAGCTCCTGGGCCTGGTCCACGCCTACCCACAACAACCCGAAGGGCAATCCGCCGCGCAGAAAATCGTCGAACTCGCTGTTCACGCGGTCGTCCAGATCCTCCCGGCTCAGCGCGCCGTCCTCGTCCTCGCCGCCTTCGCCGCGGGGCAGCGCATCCAGGCCCTCGGCCGGATGAAACATCGCCGCCATGCCGATGCGCTCGCCCAGCCCGTCGCGCAGCACCAGCGACCGCGCCATGACCGGCACTTCATGTCCCAGCTTGTGCCGCACGCGCACCACCGCGCCTCCGGGCCTCTGCATCTCCACCAGCCGCGGTCTTTCCACCAGCAGCGTTTTCAGAATTCCGGGAACCGGCTGCCGCAACAACTCCATGCTCGCGTAACCGGTAATGGCCTCCGCCGCGTGGTTCCAAAGAACCACTTCTCCCGCCGCACCAAAAACCGCCAGACCATCCGGCAGCGTGTCCAGCGCCGACTCCAGCAGTTCCATGCGATCGGTCATCGCGTCCTTCTTTCCCAACCCATCCCTACCGGGCCGCCGCGCAGAGCGTGTCTGCATGCGGGCGGTCGCAGGCACACCGCGCCGGATGGCGCCTTAACCGGTCTATCGGCAAAAGGAGGCGCACCTCTATGGGAAGAAAGAAGGAATAAGGAAATTCAAATGGAGGATTTTTAAGAGGTTGCGCCGCTCCGGCGCCAGGTGCCGGCTGTGCAGATGCAGCCGCGCAATTCATCCGTTGCGCTTGGCATTCAGAAGCGGCCAGCGCCTCTTCAGATGCGGATCGCGGTTCAGGAAGCACCGCGACAGATTGGAACCTGCAAATTACCTCAATACCTCAAGGCCCCGGTGATTTGCCGAGTTTCTAATCGAAGTATGTTCGGATAGGCTGTCTCCAGAACGCACGCCATTCCCACATCCCCATTGGGAGGTACGTACGTGAAAGAGAGAATTCTCATCGTAGAAAGCGAGCTTTCTACGGGACTCGATCTGGTTTTCGAGATCGAGCAGTTTGGCTATGAGGTTGTCGGCCTCACCGACCGCGCGGACCAAGCCCTGGAGATTGCCTACCTGCTGCAGCCGGAACTTGCCTTGATTGAGATTCGTATTCCAGGAACATTGGATGGAATTCACACCGCGGGTTTGCTGCTCAGGGCTTTCGAAATCCCGGCGATCTTCCTTGCTTCGAACATGGACCCATCGACTCTGGCGCGAGCCGAAGAGGCGTTCCCGCTTGGCTATCTGACCAAGCCCCACAGGAGCGAAGAGTTGAAGGCCGCCATCCAGTTTGCTCTGCGGCAAACCCGGAAAAGAAAAGCCATGCGAAGAACTTCAAAAGGCGCCGGGATGCGTGCAGGCAAGGTCGAAGTGGTACCGATGTAAACGCGCCGCAACTGCAGCGCCGGGCCGCTCCCGTTCGCAACCCGGCGTACGGCGCATCTCAATAGCTCCGCACCCACTCCACAATCGACCGCACCCCGATCCCGCTCGGCCCCTTGGCAATGTACGGCCGCGTCTCGTCGATCCACGCCGTCCCCGCAATGTCCAGATGTATCCAGGGCACGTCTTCGGCGAACGCGTGCAGAAACTCGGCCGCCGTGCATGCGCCGCCATAGCGCCCGCCTGTGTTCTTGATGTCGCCGATATCGGATTTGATCTGCTCGGCGTATTCTTCGCCCAGCGGCATGCGCCAGAATTTTTCTCCGCTTACCTTGAGCGCCGCCTCGAACTTCGCGAACGTCTCGTCGTCGTTCGCGAACGCGCCCGCATTCACCTGCCCCAGCGCCACGCCGATCGCGCCCGTCAACGTGGCCGCATCGATGAGGTGGGTCGCGCCCAGTTGCCGCGCGTAGCTCAATCCGTCGGCCAGCACCAGCCGCCCTTCGGCGTCAGTGTTGATAATTTCAATCGTCTTCCCCCTCTTGTCAGGAGCAGTCGGCATGGCCGTCTGCACGTCGCCCGGTTTCTGCGCCTTGCCGTCGGGCATGTTCTCGGCCGCGCACACAATCGCCAGCACCCGCACCTTCGGCTTGAGGAGCGCAACGGCGCGCATGGCGCCCAGCATGGCTGCGCCGCCGGCCATGTCGTACTTCATCTTCTCCATGTTGTCGGCCGGCTTGATGGAGATGCCGCCGGTATCGAACGTGATCCCCTTGCCCACCAGCCCGAGGACTGGACCGTCTTTCACGTCTTCCGGCTCGTACTTCAACACGATCAGCGCCGGCGGCTCCTCCGATCCCTGGCTCACTGCCCAGAATGCGCCCATCTTCAGCTCGTGCAGCTTCTCTGTCGAGTGCACCTCCCAGGCAAGGCCCACCTCCCGCGCCATCTCTGCCGCGCGCCGGCCCAGAACGGTCGGCGTCAGCTTGTTTCCCGGCTCGTTCACCAGCCCGCGCGCAAAATTCTGGCTTTCGCCCACAAGCGCTCCCTGGGCAAACGCAGCTTCCAGCGCCTTGCGGTCCGCCGTCCCCGGCGCCACCAGCGTGAATCGCTGCACGCTCTGGTCCTTGCGCTCGCTGCGATAGGTGTCGGCGTCGAAATCCCCCACCAGCGCGCCCTCGGCCACGGCCTTGGCGCACGCCGCCGCCTCGAGTCCCTCCGCCACCGGCAGCGCCAGAATAAGTTCTTTGATCCCCCGCGGCTTCAAAAACCGCACCGCCGTTCCCGCCGCATTGCGCACGCTGTGCACCGCTTTCGCCTGCCCGCTCGCCGTGGCGAGCTTGCCCAACCCCACCACCAGCAGCCGCTTTGCCTTCAACCCCGCCGGTGCGTGCAGCAGTAGCGTCTCATTCGTCCCGGCTTTGAACTCCCCGCTCCCGAGCACCGCGGCAGCCGCAGCCTTCACAGCCTCATCGTCCGTCAGCAGCACCGGGGCCGGCTTGGCCTCAGGCCCTTTGGCCGTTTGTGTATCTGCCGCCAGCACCGCCAGCAGCTCGGTCTCGATCTCTCGAAGTCCCGCAAAACTCAAATCACTCCGCATGTTGCCATTTTTTCACCGCGGCCCCAGATGTGCGAAACATCGCGCGAACAGCGCGCCGATAAACCTGTCGGATTTGTCATCCGGGTAGCTATGTGACATAATATAGAGAAGTGACACAAATGAAAGCTTCTGACGACTCGAGCCCGCGGGGCAAGACAAAGCTCGCCCCCAACGGCCGTATCGTCATCCCGGCGGAGATCCGCCGCGCGCTTGGATTTGAGCCCGGTGAAACCCTGGTAATGGAAGTAGTTGACGGAACCCTGCGCATCGAGACCTACCTGCACAGGATCAAACAGGCCCAGGAGGAAATCGCGAAGCTGATCCTGCCCGGTGTCTCCCTCGTGGACGAGCTCCTCGCCGACCGGCGCGAGGAAGTTAGGCGCGAGCAGCAAGAGCTTGAACAGCAGCGGAAAGCGCTCTTCGAGTCCTCTTTGCAAGAATCCCTGAAGAAGGTGGGCTGAATTGGAAGGCGCTACTCCCGAAGCAGCCGTCCTCGACGCCTCTGTCTTGCTGGCCATTCTCCACCGCGAACCGGGGCTGGATCGCGCCTTGCAGGTGGTGGCGCACGGAGTCATCAGCAGCGTCAATCTGGCGGAGGTGCAGTCGAAACTCGTCGAAAGAGGCATCGATCCGGAGACCGCATGGGCGAGCATTCAATCGCTCAAGTGCCCGTCGATCGTGTTCGACGATCACCATGCCCAATTGGCCGGCGCCCTGGTCGCCCGCACGCATTCTCGCGGGCTGTCTCTCGGCGACCGCGCCTGTCTGGCTCTCGCGCTCGAGCGCCGAGCCACGGCCTACACTGCCGACCACAATTGGAAGAACCTCAACCTGGGAATCGACATTGAAGTCATCCGCTGACTCGCTGACTCGCGGACTCGCTAACTCGCTGACTCGCTGACTCGCCGCCTACCGGCTGCTCCTCTGCTTGCTCGCCTTGATCGCCGCCCGCGCCTCGCGGTCCGCCTCACGCCGCCGTTCTGTCTCCCGCTTGTCCCAGTCCTGCTTGCCTTTAGCCAGGGCCAGCTCGCATTTCACCCGGCCGTTGCGGAAATAAAGCCGGGTGGGGATGAGCGTATGCCCTTTAATTTGCGTCTTTCCTTGTAGCTTGCGCACTTCATCCCGGTGCAGCAGCAATTTGCGCGTTCGGGTCTCATCGTGGTTGGCCAGGTTCCCATGGGAATAAGGACCGATATGCATGTTCAGCAGGAAGGCCTCGCCGTCCTTGATCAAGCCATAGGCGTCCTTCAGGTTGGCTTTGCCTTCGCGGATCGACTTCACCTCGGTCCCGCGCAGCGCCACGCCCGCCTCCACTTTCTCCAGCAGAAAATAGTGGTGCCCCGCGGCCCGGTTCTGCGCCGCGTCCCGCTCGCCCGCGGCCACCGGATCGCGCGGCTGCACGGGCTTGCCGGCGCCAGGCGCGCCCTTGGGAATCACGACGTGGCTGCTCTGCCGGGCCATGGGGATGCGTCCTCGAATTCCCATCGTATCGCGATTCCCGAGTCACCGCGTTTTGAAGCCGCCGGCTTCAAGTCGACGCGACCAACAGGGAGTCGTCGACCGAGCACTTCTGCTCAAAGGATGGAATTACTCGGGAATCGCTGCAGCATCGGCCCAATTTGCCGACCGAACTCTGCCTTGGCGCAACGCGGATTTGTTCAACTGAGGCTTCGATCACTACAATGAGGCAGCTTCGGCTGATTTCCGTCGACAGCATCCATTGCGCACCGGGCTCCCCTTGCCAGCCCGGATCATCCCGCCCTTCACGCCACGGCGGGCTTGAATCGCCCGGGAGTAGAATGACGCATCGTCCCCAATCCTCCGCCAGCTCCAGGTCTACGTCGAGGTTCGCTTCCCCGCTCCCTTCCGGGCTGGCTTCCGGGCCCGTCCGGCCGCGAGCCTTCCCCGCTTTTGCCGCACTCCTCGTGCTGGGGCTGGCCGGCCTTTCGAGCACCAGCCTGTACGCGTCCGGCAACTCCGCCAACGCCTATTTCAAGCGCGGCCAGGCGGCTGAAGCGCACCAGGACTACGACACCGCCTTTGAGGACTACCAGAAGGCCTTCCAGAGGAGCCCCAAGGACCTGCGCTACCAGACCGCGCTCTACCGCGTGCGCGTCTCCGCCGCCGCCGCGCACATCAGCGCCGGCCGCAAGCTCGTCCAATCCGGCGACCTGCAGGGCGCGCTGGCAGAGTTTCTCCACGCCTCGGAGATCGACCCCTCCGACGAAGAAGCCCAGCAGGAGATCAACCTGGTCCGCCAGAAGCAGGGCCAGGCCGCTCCGCCGCCGGAGATGGCCGTGCCCGAGCTGGCCGGCGAGCAGCATGAGCTCGAAACCATTGAAGGCCCCGCGCAGCTCAAGCCCATGTCCAATGAGCCGCTCACCCTGCACATGACCGAAGACACCAAGGTCGTCTATCAGGCCATCGGCAAGGCTGCCGGCATCAACGTGCTCTTCGATCCCGATTACAACTCCAAGCGCATTCAGGTCGATCTCAACAACGTTTCTCTGCTCGACGCCCTGCGCATCGTCAGCACCATGTCCAACACCTTCTGGCGCCCCATCACCGGGAACACCATCTTTGTGGCCCAGAACACGCGCGTCAAGCGCACCGAGCTCGATGAGCAGGCCGTGCAGACCTTCTACCTGGCCAACGCCTGGCAGCAGAACGATCTCAATGACGTGCAGACCGCCTTGCGCAACGTGCTGCCCAACTCCAAGGTTTACGGCGTGCAGAGCCAGAACGCCATCGTCATGCGCGGCACGCCGGACGAGCTTCTGCTCGCGCAGAAAATCATCAGCGACCTGGACAAACCGCGCGCGGAGGTCGTGGTGGATACCGCGGTGCTGGAAGTGAGCAGGAACTGGGAGCGCACCGTCGGCATCGAGTGGCCCTCGAGCGTCGGCGTCGCCCTGCAGGCGCCCAACTCGAGCAGCAGCTCCAGCACCTCCACAACCACCAGCACCACGACCACCAGCACCACTTCGCCCACGCTCTACAACCTGGCCCATCTCAAGGCTTCTGACTTTGCCGTCACCGTGGGCTCGGCCACGCTCAATCTTCTGCTCACCGATACCGACACGCAGATCCTTCAGGATCCCCGCATTCGCGCCACCGACGGGCAGAAAGCGGAGATGAAGATCGGCTCCAAGATTCCCATCGCCACCGGTTCGTATCAAACCGGTGCGGCCACGGCTCTAGTCAGCTCGCTGGTCAACACCCAGTTCCAGTACGAGGATGTCGGCGTCGATATCGAGGTCACACCCAGCGTTCACTACGATCACGACGTCACCCTCAAGATCAAGATCACGGTCAGCGCGCAATCGGGCTCGGTCACCATCAGCGGCGTCACCGAGCCCATCCTCTCGCAACGCGTGGTCGATCAGGTCATCCGCCTGCGCGAGGGCGAGGCCAGCATCCTCGGCGGCATCCAGGACAACCAGGATCAGCAGAGCTGGACCGGCATTCCCGGCCTGAGCTCCATCCCCATCCTCAAGTACATCTTCGGCTCCAAGGACCACACCATCCAGAACGACGAGATCGTGTTCGTGGTCGTGCCCCACATCGTGCGCTCGCAGTATCTCGACCAGGAAAACCTGCGCGCCATCGACACCGGCTCCGGCCAGTCCATCGATCTCCGCCGCGAAGTTCCTGATGGGCCCGCCGTGCATCCCACAGCCTTTGAGCAGCCGCCGCCGGCTGCCAATCAGCAGGCCTTTGACACCGTTCCCGCGCAGAGCGCTGACGTCGCGGCGCCGCAGGCGCTGGCCCAGATGCGCCAGGCCCAGCAACCCAACTTCAATCCGCCGCCTTACTCGCCTCCGGCTCCCGCGCCGCCCACGCCGGCGCAGCAGGCTGCGGCAGCCAACGCCCGCCAGTCCGCCCTCAACAATCTCCAATCCGGCGCTGAAGTCGGCGCCTCCCGCAACGCCGCAGCGAACGGGCCCACCGGCACTCCGCCGAACGCTGCTCCCGGGCCGCAGCCTGTGCCGCCTGACCGTGTGGCCCCCGCCAACGCTCCCCCGGCAAGTGTGCCGCCTGACAGCGCCGCGCCGGGCGCCGCTTCACCGGCGAACGCTTCTCCGGCCGGCGCGCCGCCCTCCTCTTCGCCCGTGTTCACCTTCAATCTCCCGGCTGCGCCGCTCGCCAATGGCGCCACCTTCCAGGTGCCCGTTGTCCTCAACGGCGCGACCAACGTCGCTTCGGTGCCCATCCAGATCCATTTCGATGCGGGCAAGCTCGGGCTCATCAACGTCGATTCCGGCAACTTCCTGAGCGGCGACGGCCAGGCGGCGGCCCTCGTCCATCGCGACGACGGCCAGGGCAACCTTACCATCGTGGCTTCGCGCCCGCCCGGCGCCGCCGGCGTGAGCGGCGGAGGGGTGGTCTGCGTCCTTACATTTCAGGCGAAGGCCTCGGGACCCAGCGCTCTCACCATGACCCGCGCCTCGGTGGTTACCAGCGCGCAGCAGACCGTTGCCGCGCAGTCCACGCCGGCCAGCGTCAGCGTGCGCTGAGAGCGAAGGCTGAAAAACTCTGCGGAAGGGGGCTTTGCAACCAGGGCACGGCTTCAGAGCGGAAACCGCAGGATTACGTCGGGGCTTCAGAGCGGTTCCACAGTACATGTAGCCGTATTTCACAGTTGCGGAAGGTGGCTTTTTCTCGGTGAAAAAGCCACTTAGCATCTGCGGCTTAGGGATACAGCAACTGTGAAACCGCTGTAGCCCCTGCTTCAGATTCCCGCTCAAGCGGTCCCGGACGCGGGGAAACTCGAGGCTGGCACGGCAAGCCAAGCCGAAAAAGCCTGATAATGGATTCAGGGGCCGGTTGCCCCGAGGAATACGCATTCTGAAACCCGTCGCGCCAACCCGCCCCATCCCGCCCCGCGAGCGCGGTCTCACGCTGGTGGAGCTCATCGTTACCATCACCATTCTTGCCGTGCTTGCCGGCGCCGCATTTCCCATCGCCCGTTTTCAATACAAGCGCCAGTCCGAGCGGGAGCTCCGCTACGACCTGTGGATGATGCGCGACGCCATCGATAAATACAAGGACGCAGCCGACAAGGGCGCCTTTCAGACCAAGGTCGACAGCCAGAACTACCCACCCGACCTGCAAACCCTTGTGGATGGCGTCGATGTGCAAGGCAAGAAACTCAAGTTTTTGCGCCGCATCCCCGTCGACCCCATGACCGGCAAGGCCGAGTGGGGTATGCGTTCCATGCAGGACGACCCGGATTCGGACTCCTACGGCGGCCAAAGTGTCTTTGACGTGTACTCGAAATCCGACGGTACCGGACTCGACGGCACCAAGTACAACACCTGGTAACGGTTTTGAAAGGGCACGGCTTCAGCCGTGCCGCAGAAGGGCAAGACGAGAAGGCGGGGCTTTAGCCCCCTGAAGGAATTTCAACCTGACCCGCGCGCGCCAATCCGAATCCGGCTTCACGCTCATCGAACTGATGGTGGTGATGACCATCATCCTCATCCTGATGGCCATGGCCATTCCCCGCTTCACGGGCGCCATCAAGTCCGCGCGCGAGGCCGTGCTCAAGGAAGACCTGCACGTCATGCGCGACGCCATCGATTCCTACACTATGGACAAGCAGAAAGCTCCGCAATCGCTCGACGACCTCGTCCAGGCCGGCTACCTGCGCGCCATTCCCGAGGACCCCATGACCCACGCCAACGATACCTGGGTCACCGACACCAGCGATGCCATGTACTCCATCGACGAAACCGAGCCCGGCATCTCCGACGTCCACTCAGGCTCGGAAGAGACCGGCTCCGACGACCAGCCCTACTCTTCCTGGTAGCTGCACCTCGCCGATCCGCAGATCGCACGCACACCCAAGGCCCGATTCGGTTCAGGCCCTCGATGCTTACCGTGTTTCCTGAAGAGTAACGGCTTCCATCGCGGCGCGGCTGGAAATCTTGAGGCCGGTCATGGCAAAGTAAAAGTATGACCCCATCGCGGTTGCGCCCGCTCCCGATCTCCGCCCTTGCTCTCTGCTCCGCCGCCGTTTTTTCCTGTCTCGCCGCGCTTCCCCGCGTGCACGCACAAACCGGCGCCACCATCACCATCCGCATGTTCGACGCCCGCACCGCGCACCCGATCATGCCGTCCAATCTTCTCATCCGCCTCGATCATAACGACGATATTCACAGCGAAACTCTGCACATCGACGACCAGGGCATGGGTACGGTCACCGTCCCCGCCGGCGCCAAGTTCTTCTCCGTGCAGGGCACCTATGACAACGGCATGGAGATCTACATCAACTGCGATTCCGGCATGGAAAAAAACCTGGCCGCGCTGCACTGGTACCCCGTCGCCCAGATTCTCTCTACCGGCGTCATCGCGCCCAATGAGTGTTACAAGGGCAAGTACGAGCGCGACCCGCGCGTTCCTCTCAAGCCGGGTGAATTCGATTTCTTCGTGCGCAAGACCTCCGTCAAAGACCAGCTTATGGATTAAGCTCAGCTCATCGATTACAGCGGTTTCACAGTTGCTGTATCCCGAAGCCGCAGAGGCTAAAGCATTTTCTGAGTAGCTATATCCCGAAGACGGAAAGCAGAGTCGACGCGACCAACCCGGGTCCCCGGCAAGCGCTTCTCGCTTGCTGGGGTGGGACCAACAGGGAGCGGCGACCTTGCGATGGAACGAAGAGGACACAGTAACTCAGAAAATGCCGTAGCTGCGGTTTCATCCATCATCTTGCAGCCTGAGATGCGGCCCTCTATTTCCGCTGCCTATCCAGCCCCTCAATGTACCTTGCGGCGACCGCCGGGCTTACCACGGATTCACGCCCTGCGGCTCGTAGTGCACCCAGTCGAAGTCCACCACGCCGGGATCGGTGGCCTCGGTGGTAAAAGCGAAGAGCGACGGCCGCGAGCCCTTCCACCAGCTGAAGCGAATCGGCGTGGGCC
>JASHOQ010000130.1 GCA_030041045.1 Acidobacteriaceae bacterium | reverse complement strand
TGCAAGTACCGCGGCATCGACGTGCAGTGCGGGCCGCGCGGCTTGCGCGGAGCCGGCGACGCGCTCTTTCACAACAACGGCGACGGCACGTTTACGAATGTGTCGAAGGCCGCGGGCGTTGACGATCCCAGCGGCTATTACGGCCTGGGCGTGGTCTGGGTCGACTTCAACAACACCGGCCGCCCCGACATTTATATGGCCAACGATTCCACGCCCAAATACATGTACAGGAATCTGGGCAAGGGAAAGTTCGAGGACATCGGCCTCGAGAGCGGTACGGCGCTCAGCAACGACGGCGCCGAGCAGGCCTCGATGGGCATCGCCATCGGCGACTATAACCACACCGGCCGTCCATCCATTCATGTAACCAACTTTGCCGACGAGAACGACGACCTCTACCGCAATGACGGCGACTGGAACTTTTCTGAGGTTTCCTATCCCTCCGGCGCGGCCATGGCGTCGTTGCCCTGGGTGAAGTGGGGAACCGCCTTTGTCGATCTCGACAACGACGGTTGGCTCGACCTGCTCACCGTGGACGGACACGTCTATCCCCAGGTGGACAAGCTGGCAAACTCCGGAGGGTACCGTCAGCCGGCGCTTCTGCAAATGAACCAAGGCAACGGCAAGTTCTGCGATGCAAGCGACGAAGCCGGCCCTGCGCTCATGGTGCCGCGCGTCTCCCGCGGCCTTGCCGTGGGCGACCTGTTCAACGACGGCAACGTGGACGCCGTGATCGAAAACCTCGACGGCAAGCCCGTGATCCTGCGCAACCACGGCATTCCCGGCAGGCACTGGGTGAGCTTCGAGCTCGCCGGTACGAAAAGCAACCGCCTGGCGTTCAATGCGCGCGTGAAGATCGTGGCGGGCGGCATGACGCAGACTTCCTGGGTGTTGAGCGGAGGAAGCTATCTTTCGCAGAACGATCTGCGTGTGCACTTCGGCCTCGACTCGGCGACCAAGATCGATACCCTGGAAGTTCACTGGCCTTCCGGAGCCGTCGACATCATGCACGACCTGGACGCGGACCGGTTTTACTCGGTTCTCGAGGGCGCAGGCATCGTGCCGGCCGCACGCATCCGGCCCGGCGCTGCGAAGAAGCCGTAGCGAACGGGGAGGATTCACTCGTGCCGTGAGGTCCACAAAATGTGGCCAGGGCTTCAGCCCCTGAGGCTGCACGCTCTGCAAACTGACCCGCTACGCGCGCTCTTCCCCGTCATTTCCGCAGAAGAAACTCCAGGATCACGTGCATTACGCGCGGCCCCTCGCCGGTGCCGAAGAGATACTGCGCGTGTGCTCGACCATCCACAATCACCAGCTCTTTGGGCTGCGGCGCGCGGGCGAAGTGCTCCTCAATCCCGGGCAGCCGCGGGCCGTCCCCGCTCACATCGCCGCGCGCAACAAGATAGAGCTTTCGCCCGGTGAGTTTCTCGGGATGATCGCCGCCCTCCGAGGCAAGAAAGACCACACGATCAAACTCGCCCGGATGCGCGGCATCGGCCTCGCCCACCGCATCGCCGCCCAGGCTGGCGCCGATGGCCGAGACGCTCTTAAGATCCATGCCGAGCAAATAGCGCACGCTCGCCAGCACGTCGGCGGCATTGTCGGCCGTCGAGCCTTCGGCGCTGGGCGAGCCGTCTTTGTTCACCGTGTCTCCGCGAAAGTTGATGGCGAGCACGGTGAATCCCGCACCGGCAAATGCGCGCGCCTGCTGCGCCCAGCTCTCCTTGTTGAATCGCCCGCCGTGCGCCAGTACAAGGCCGCGGCTACCGCTGCCGTATAAATCGCCGTGGACAGGAACGGCTGAGCCGGGAACTTCGATTGTGACCGGCTTCTGCGCCGCGGCGGCGCACGCGAGCAGGGCCAGCACCAGGGCGAAGGATTCGGATTTCATGGAGCGCACTTTCCTTCAATCGACAAGGTTCGCTAGGACAGCACTCACGCCGTTGCCAGTGGATTCTTTGCCGCCGCTCCAACCAGCGCGCAGACCGCCTCGGTCACTTCGCCCGTTGTAGCCGATCCGCCCAGATCGGGGGTGTGCAGCTTCGGGTTCGCTGTTGCCTGCTCAATGGCGCGCATCGCGCGGCGAGCGGCCTCTGCTTCGCCCAGATGCTCCAGCATCAGCACCACGGACCAGAAAGTGCCGATCGGATTGGCGAGTCCCTTGCCCATGATGTCGAAGGCCGAACCGTGAATGGGCTCGAACATGGATGGATACACGCGCTCAGGGTTGAGGTTCGCCGTCGGCCCAAGGCCCAGGCCGCCGGCGAGCGCCGCGGCCAGGTCGCTCAGAATGTCTGCGTGCAGATTGGTGGCCACAATGGTGTCGAGTGAGGCGGGCCGGTTGACCATGCGCGCCGTCATGGCGTCCACCATTTCCTTATCCCACGCAACCTCGGGGAACTCGCGCGCCACTTCGCACGCGATCTCGTCCCACATCACCATGGCGTGGCGCTGCGCGTTGCTCTTGGTCACCACGGTAAGCTGCCGGCGCGGCCGCGATGCGGCCAGCCGGAAAGCGAAACGCTGGATGCGCTCCACCCCCGCGCGGGTCATCACGCTCATGTCTGCGGCCACTTCGAGAGGGAATCCCGGGTGCACGCGTCCGCCGGCGCCGGAGTATTCCCCCTCCGTGTTCTCGCGCACCATCACCCAGTTCAGATCCTCCACGCCACAGCGCTTCAGCGGCGCATCGATTCCCGGCAATATCCGCGCCGGCCGCACGTTGGCATACTGGTCGAGTCCCTGGCAAATCTTCAGCCGCAGTCCCCAGAGTGTAATGTGATCGGGAACGGCGGGATCGCCGGCTGAACCGAAGAGAATGGCATCCTTTGCTTTGAGCGCTTCCAGGCCGTCGTCGGGCATCATGACGCCATGGTTCCGATAGAAATCGGCGCCCCAGGGGAACTCTTCAAACGCAAATTGACAATCGCTTTCGGTTCGGGCCAGCGCCTCCAGCAGCCGCCGACCCGCCGGCACCACTTCCTTGCCGATGCCGTCGCCCGGCACCAGCGCAATGCGATAGACCTTCACCCGCCGCCTCTTCGCTGAACAGGTCCATTCTACGCGTTTTCAGATAGTTCCAAATCAGGTCCCTGCCCCGCACTCGGTACCGCGAAGCAAGAATTGCGCCCGAGGTGTGATCTAAGACACACCCTCGCTCGTCGGGCGAGGCCACAATAAGGTCATGGGCCGTGCCGGATTTGTGCCGCGCGGCCCGGAGGAAAGCACATGAACGACCTTGCCACGCTGGCTGAAGCCGTCACCGTCGACCCGCTCGTCGGGCATCCCGCCGATTATCACGTCTTCCACCAGTTCCTTGAGCGCTGCAAGAACCTGCCGGCGATTACGACCACCGTGGTGTGGCCCATGACGGACGTGGCTCTGCGCGGCGCCGTAGAAGCCGCCGCGGCCGGGCTCATCGAGCCCACTCTCGTTGGCCCGCAGGATGCCATGAAGGCGCTGGCGCACAAGATCGGCGTCGCCATCGAGGGGTTTCCCCTGGTCCATGCGGATTCGGAAGAGAAAGCGGCTGAACTGGCTGTGGCCATTTGCCGCGCCGGCAACGCGCAGGCCATGATGAAGGGCAGCCTGCACACTGACGAGCTGATGAAGGCGGCCATGAACCGCGATACCGGCCTGCGCACTGCGCGCCGCATCTCCCACGTGTTCATCATGGATACGCCCGCCTATGCGCGCACGCTGCTGATCACCGATGCGGCCATCAACATTACGCCCGAGCTCGAAGACAAGGTGCACATTGTGCAGAACGCCATCGATCTGGCGCACGCGCTCGGCATCGCCGAGCCCAAGGTCGCCCTGCTCTCGGCCATTGAGACCGTCAACCCCAAGATCAAGTCCACGCTCGATGCGGCGGCGCTGTGCAAGAT
>JASHOQ010000129.1 GCA_030041045.1 Acidobacteriaceae bacterium | reverse complement strand
ATAGAGCCGGATGGTTTCGAGCTTTTTGGCGCGGCTGCCCTTCGGCGCGATCTTCCTGCTGTTGCAGGACGGGCAGCGCTCGGGCGGCTTGATCGGCGATGCGGTTTTCGCGGAACCTGGTTCGGTCGTGCGGGCCATACGCGTCTATAGCACGGCCGGTTTTGGCGGTCACGGATCTGCAAGGAGGCGGGCAGGGGCCGGTAACGAGTTTGCAATGTGAAGGCAGAGGCCTGGCGGTCTCAGATTTGCAAGACGCCGGCGGAAAATGGAAGCAGCGGCAAGGAGTTGGGCGGCTTGGACAGCCGCCGATAAGCTCCTGGCGGCGATAGGTTGGGTCAAAGCAGTTTTTCGAGAGCCCTCATGGCCGAGTTGACGATCTGAGAATTATTGAACTTTCGTCCTTGCCCGTCGCGCCAAACGAATCCCCCGTCATCCATGTATGCCTGAAACCACCATTCTGTCGTCTCCACATCGGGGATCTCAGCCATCATGACAGCCGCTCCGGGCTGCAGGCCCACGATTACACGCAGTTGGGACTCTCCCAATCGTTGGATCAGTTCGAAGGTGACCGCGAATTTCATATCCGCAATTACGCGGTTGGGAACGTGCCGAAGGTGGGGCGCGGTTGCCGGTCGCTGAGCGGTGTAGGTCCGCACGTACTCAGCGATCTCCGAATCTATTCCCTTGAGTTGGTCAAGAGCTTCGGCCTGTCCTTTCCTGATGAAGTCCTTCTCCAGGAGGTTCTTTCCGGTCTGAGCGTCTTCCGCGTCCTTCCGCTCGTGGAGTTGTTTGGCCAGAGGATTCGTGATTTCTGGATCGTCCATGCGCTAATGATCGTCAAACAGTCGCCGTCGCGCAACTGGTGGTGCGGGCGGAGGGACTTGAACCCTCACGGACCTTGCGGTCCAACGGATTTTCTTGCCAGCTGCGGCTTTCGCCGCCCCGCCGCGAAGCATCCGAAAGATGCTTAGGCGGGTTTGTGGTCTGGACTATCCCTTCACCATGACCGTTCGGTCTGGAACCGTTCGGTGGTAGGTGCTGCCCGTCTAGTCTCTACACCTTCCCGGCCGGAGTGCTCCGTCCGGGCTTGGCTCGGGATCGCCATTTCACAGGGTTCCCCGAATTTGAGCAGTTCTGCTTCGCCGGTTTCCCGGCGAGCACTCAAGTTGCGCTTAAGTCCGATGCGTCTGCCGATTCCGCCACGCCCGCGTGGCCATTTCAAGTATAAGGCTCAGGAATCTTTCCGGGATTCCTTTGCTGCCTTCCGGGAAACTTTCTTCTTACGGACATTCACCGCCGCCGCGTCGATGCTCGTCTTGATGTGCGAGGCGTAGTATTTCTCGATCATTTCTACGCTGGTCCTGCAGTTCTTGGCGACCTGGTAGATGTCCGCCCCTTCCATCAGGCGCAGGCAGATGTAGGTATGCCGGAGGCTGTAGGCGGTGCGCGGTTGACCCTCGCGGTCGGATTTGAGTTTTTCTTCGTCGAGAATGGCGTTGAATAATTCGCGTTGCCATCTCGGGAACAGAAGATCCGTGGGTTCGGGCAGGCGCGTCTTGTCGTTGGTCCCACCCCGGCCCGGCTCGTCGATCCGCAGCGGGCGCGGACGGCTTTTCAGCCGTTCAAACGGCCTCACGGCGCCGGGCATGCTCTTGCAATAGCCGACGCCGCGCTTGCCCCTCACCTCGATTTCAAGGATGGTCTCGCCGGGGACCTCATCCTCGACGATGGTCACATCGCGGAATTGCAGCCTCCACGCCTCGTCAGGCCGGAGGCCGGTATTTACGGCGAACAGCACATAGTCGTGCAGCTGTTCGCATTCCCATTTGAAGCGCTCCTGCTTCGGTTCGTGCGCGCGTTTGCGCGTCGCCTCGTAGAGCTGCTTGTATTCCTCCGCCGAGAACCACGCCCGGTGGGAGATTTTCGGGGAGGATCGGTACGGCTCCGACAGGTCGGGGAGCCGGTCCAGCCATCCGTGGCGCACCGCCGTCTTGAGGGTTTGGCGCAGCGTCACGATCTCCTGATGCATGGTGTTGTGGGCGGGAGGCTTTTGGAATTTGTTCATCGCCTCTTCGTGCCGGTGGATGCGGTACTCCTGCACGGTTCCGGCAGTGATTTCGGAAAGGCCCATGTTGCCGAAGAACGGGATCAAGTGATTGTCCGATCGCCAGTGCTGGCACTCGACGTAGTGCTTGTTTCTCCGGCCCTGCGTGATGATGTCGTACTCCTTGAGGTATTGTTCGGAGGCGTCGCTAAAGGTCTTCTCGGTTTTGATTTCTCCATTGCGGAGCTTGCCGCGCAGCCGGAGATACCAATCCTCGGCGACTTCTTTCGCTCGCGACAGGCTCTCTTCCTTGGTGCTGACGCGGCGATTTTTTCCTGCGAGATATGTGGAGCATTGCCACGATGAACTGTTCGGACGCCGGTAGACGTGAACCTTGCCGCCGAGAATGTCGAACTGTTCCGCCATGGATGCCAGTCCTCACAATCCGGTCGAAAACGACCAGAATGTGTAAGCACTGTGTAAGATATTCCGAAAGCGGAAGAATGTCAATAACTAATTGTTTTTCTTATATTTGTTCATCTATTGTGAGCGTGATAATACGATTTTAAGTCCGCTGCGTCTGCCAGTTTCGCCATCCGGGCATGCGTCTTTTGCCGCTCACCTTTAAGCCGGAAAGGGCCGCGGACCGTTAGCTTCCGCGGCGCGGCAACGGTGTCACTTCAATCTTTTCATCATAGTGCCCCCTACGGAACGGAATCGAACACTTCCTTCTATTGGAATTCCGAGAAGCACGTTCGGGATTTTCCTCTTTGCGTAGGCTGGTGCTCGACTCGCAAGCATCCCGCAACTCGCCTGAAATCATCCAATTGTCGTAAGGGTGCGGCGCGCGCTTCTGTCTCAACCCGCGGAAAGTGCCCGTGCGCCAGCAGGATCAAGGATCAAGAAGGCGTGCAAGGCCGGCGAATATCCCCCGCCAGGTCTTCCGATTCGCATTGACTTTCGGTGCGCATCGAATCTCGGTTCGCAACAAATCTCGGTGCGCAACGACTTTCTGTCCGGATCGATTTTCGGTTCGGATCGATTCTCGGTCCACCTCGACTTTCCGTTCGCCTCGAGGGCGAGGACGCGCAAATCTGTTGCGCAAAGGCTGGGAGATTCCACGGCGAAGAGGCTGGATGATGCGGCGCATTCCCCGCTCCACATACCGCTTGCAGCTGCATGCAGGATTCACCTTCGATCAGGCTGGTGAAATCGCCGGCTACCTGAAGGCGCTCGGCATCTCGCACGTGTATGCGTCGCCCTATCTCGAGGCAGCGCCCGGCAGCACGCATGGCTACAACGTTGTCGATCACGAAAAGGTGAATAAAGAGCTGGGAGGCGAAGAGGGGCACAAGCGCTTCTGCCAGCGGCTGGCCGGGCTGGGACTCGGCCAGGTGCTCGATATCGTTCCCAACCACATGGCCACCGGCCCGGAAAACCACTATTGGTGGGACGTTCTGGAAAACGGCCCCTCCAGCCGGTACGCCACCTGGTTTGATATCGACTGGCACTCGCCCGAGGTGAAGCTCCGCAACAAAGTGCTGATTCCCGTGCTGGGAGACCAGTACGGCCGGGTGCTCAAGGAAAACCAGATCAGGATCGAGCAGGCGTGCGCCCAGTTTCGCATCCGTTACTTGGACAATCTTTTTCCCCTGGCTCCGCGGTCGCTGGCCGTGCCGCTGACGCGAGCGGCAGAGTCCGCGCGCAACCCCACGCTCAACTTTATCGCCGACAGTCTGGCCAGGCTGCCCGAGCCGGACGCGGCGGACAAGGAGGGCTCGCTCTCACGGCACCGCGACAAGACGGTGATTTACGAGCTGCTCAGGCGCCTCTGCGAAGAGCACCCGGAGATTCAGTGCACCATCGGCACAGCCATGAACGAACTGAATGGAAACCTGGATGCGCTGGACGAGTTCCTCAACCTGCAGCATTATCGGCTTGCGTACTGGCGCACCGCCGACCAGGATTTGGGCTACCGGCGGTTTTTCGACGTCAACACGCTCATCGGGGTGCGCGTGGAGCGGCCCCATGTTTTTGAGGCGACCCATCGGAGAATCCTCGACTGGCTCAAAGACGGGACTCTCGATGGCATTCGCGTCGACCACCCCGACGGGCTGCGCGATCCGCAACAATACTTCGAGCGCCTGCGCAGCCGGGCCCCGGAGGCGTGGATCCTGGGCGAAAAGATTCTTGAGCCGGAGGAGTCTTTGCGCGCGTCCTGGCCGATTGAGGGAACCACGGGCTACGATTTCCTGAACGCGTGCAACCGGCTGCTGGTGCACGACGAGGGGCTCAAGGAGCTGACGGCAATCTATGCCAACTTCACCAAGGAGCCGGTCGATTTCGAAGCCATTGCGCATGATAAAAAACTCAACGTGGAGCACGAGGCCCTGGGCAGCGACGTGAACCGGCTGGCAAGCATTTTTGTCGAAATATGCGAGAACAACCGCGACCGGCGCGATTACACGCGCGCTGAAATCCGGCGCGCCCTGCGCGAAATGGCTGCGTGCCTGCCGGTTTACCGGACGTATGTTGTTCCGGAGCGGGACGAGATCACCGACGAAGACCGCAACCTGATTGACCGCGCCGTGGCGCAGGCCAAAGCAAGCCGTCTGGATCTGGACCCGGGCCTGCTCGACTTTATGGCCGATGTGCTGGCGTTGCGCGCGCGCGGCGCGCTGGAGTCGGAATTCCTGTTGCGCTTTCAGCAGTTCACCTCGCCGGTGATGGCCAAGGGCGTTGAAGACACCGCGTTTTACTGTTTCAACCGCATGATCGGCTTGAATGAAGTGGGCGGCTCTCCCGGTCTGAACGGGATCACCATGGACGAATTTCACCGGTTTTGCGCCGGCAGACAGACGGAATGCCCGTACACCATGAACACCCTGTCCACGCACGACACCAAGCGCTCTGCCGATGTGCGCGCGCGTTTGGCCGTGCTGACGGAGATACCCGCCCGTTGGAAATCGGCGCTCTACCGCTGGTCGCGAAGGAATGCGCCGTTCAGGACGGGCAGGTTTCCCGACGCGAACACCGAGTATTTCCTGTATCAAACCCTGATCGGCGCCTGGCCAATCTCGGCCGATCGCCTGACCGAATACATGCTCAAGGCCACGCGCGAAGCCAAGCAGCAGACGAGCTGGACGCAAACGAACCCGGAGTTCGAGGGCGCTCTGAAACGTTTCATCGAACACATTCTCGCTTCGCAGGAATTCATTGCTGAAGTTGAAGCAATGCTCGCGAAGGTTTTGCCCGCCGGACGCATCAACAGCCTGGCGCAGACGCTCGTCCAATACACGGCTCCCGGCGTACCAGACACATACCAGGGCAGCGAGCTGTGGGACCTGCATCTGGTCGACCCGGATAATCGCGGCGAAGTGGATTATGCGATCCGGCAGTCGATGCTCGCCGAGCTGGAAGGCGGCTTGTGCGCGCAGGAAATTCTGCGGCGCATGGATACCGGCATGCCCAAGTTGTGGGTAATCTATAAGGCGCTCGGGTTGCGCCGGGAAAAACCGGAGTGGTTCGACGCGGATGCAGAGTACACACCGCTTGCCGCGGACGGTCCCTAGAAAGAACAGCTCCTCGGCTACCTGCGCGGCGGCAATGTCGCTGCAGTGGTTCCGCGCTGGAACGTGAAACTCGGCGGAAGCTGGGCCGGGACTACGATCGAGCTTCCGCAAGGCCGATGGAGAAATGTGTTGACCGGCGTCGAGTTCAAGGGCGGACATGTGCGGGCGCAATCGCTGCTGAGCCATTTCCCCGTTGCACTGCTTGCGCGGGAAGAGGCAGCGTAGATCATGCAGCGATTTGCGATCTGGGCGCCACAGGCCAGGAGCATGGCTCTCAGCGCGCGCGGCAGCGCCTTCCCCATGGAAGGGCCCGACGCGCAGGGCTGGTGGCGGCTGGAGCTGGATGGTTCCGGTGCGGGAGCGGATTACGGCTTCCGGATTGACGAAGACCCAAAGGTGTATCCCGACCCGCGCTCGCTGTGGCAACCCCGCGGAGTGCATGGACGGTCGCGCGTCTATGACCAGAGCGCCTTTGCGTGGAATGACGGCGCTTTTGAGGCCGCTCCGCTGGCCAGCGCGATTGTGTACGAGATGCACGTGGGCACGTTCACTCTTGAAGGCACGCTCGACGCAGCCGTGGAAAAGCTCGACTACTTGAAGAACCTGGGCGTGACGCACGTGGAACTGATGCCCGTGGCGAGTTATGCGGGAAAGCACGGCTGGGGATACGATGGCGTGGCGCTCTACGCCGTGCACGAGCCCTATGGCGGTCCCGATGCGCTCAAGCGGTTTGTGAATGCGGCGCACGCAAAAGGGCTCGCCGTGTTGCTCGACGTGGTTTACAACCACTTCGGGCCGGTGGGAAACTATACCGGCAAGTTCGGCCCCTATGTCACGGATGCGCACCACACTCCCTGGGGCGGCGCGGTCAATCTGGAAGGTGCAGGCGCGCACCAGGTGCGGCGGTTCCTGGTGGACAACGCGCTGATGTGGATGCGCGATTTTCATGTGGACGGCCTGCGCATCGATGCCGTGCATGCATTTGTAGACCGCTCGGCCATTCATTTTCTCGAGCAGCTGGCGATGGAAACCGAGGCCTTGAGCTTGGCCCTCGGGCGCCGGCTGGTGCTCATTGCGGAGAGCGACTTGAATGACCCGCGCATCGTCACCCCGCGCGAAGCGGGCGGCCTGGGCCTGGACGCGCAATGGAGTGACGACTTCCATCACGCGCTTTTTGCGCTGCTCGATCCGCACCCGGCCACGGGATATTACGCGGATTTTGGATCGCTCGCGCAACTGGCCAAGGCGCTCAAACACACTTTTGTATATGACGGCCAATACTCGCGCTATCGCAATCGCATGCACGGCAGGCCGGCCGCGCATCTCGCGCAGCACCGTTTTCTCGGCTATATCCAGAATCACGACCAGGTGGGCAATCGCGCCATCGGCGATCGCATAGCGCAGATCGCCGGCATCGATCGGGCCAAGATCGCCGCCGCCCTGGTGCTGACCGGCCCGTTTGTGCCCATGCTGTTTCAGGGCGAAGAGTGGGCGGCTTCGTCGCCCTTTCCCTACTTCGCCGATCACGACGATCCGGAACTGGCGCGACAAGTCTCCGAGGGCAGAAAGAAAGAGTTCGCCGCGTTCGGGTGGAATCCCGACGCCATTCCCGACCCCGAGGAGCGGGAGACCTTCGAACAGGCGAAGCTCCGGTGGGAGGAAGCGGCCCAGGAATCGAAACAGGGCCGTCATGCGGAGATGCTGGCCTGGTACCGTGCCTTGATCGGCCTGCGGCGAAACACGCCCGCGCTGAACAACGGAGAGCCGGGCAATACGCGCGTGGAATTCGACGAGCGCGAGAAGTGGCTTTGCATGGTCCGTCAGTCGGCGCGCGGATGGGTGCGTGTCTATTTGAACCTCGGGGAATCGGTTCGTGATTTTTCCGCCGGCGCAGGCGGCACACTGGCTCTGGCCTCACGCGAAGATGTGCAATGGAAGGATGGCCGCCTTCGTCTTCCGCGCGACACGGCGGCAATTTTGCGCGACGATTCAGAAATGGCGGATGGTTTCCGAGGGGCCCTGGCCTGAGCCGTTCTGCCCCGCGGCAGTTCGCTCGCCGGCGCGCTCCACGTGGCTCTCGAGCGAGCGGCTGACCAGGTCGCGCGATCCAAGCCCGATGGCGAGCGCGAGCGCGAGCACAATGCCGCCGAAAAGAATGCCGAAGGCCAGCTCGACAATGTTTCCGCCGACCTCCAGGTGATCGAGCACCATGGCCGCAGTGAGCACCAGCACCAGCCACTTGACGCCAAGCGAAAGAAAGCGTGCGTACTGCAGTTGCGCATTGACAGCGCCGATAAGGACGGAGCGCGCCAAAAACCGGGCGATCAGCGTTCCCGCAATGAGAAGAAGGATGGCGCCCACGGCATGCGTCAGGTAAGGGAGCAGCGAGATGGGCAGCGGAGTGCCCGCCGCGTAGGATGCGTCGAACGCTGCAACCCCGATAATCAGCCCGATGAGCACCCACACCCAGAAGCAAACCCGCGTCACCAGGTCGGATGGAGGCGTGGACGGCGTCCATTCCGTGCCGCCGCGAGCCTGGGCCATGCGATCGTCGAATTTGACCAGCGCCAGAATGCGCCGCAGCACCGCGGCGATGACGGCACCGATCAATGTGAAGACAACCAGAGCCACGAAGAACGCGAGTATCCCGGGGAGCACCGCAATCAAAAGCGTAAGCACGCGATCGACAGACTGATGCAGCGCTTCGGACATGTGGCGCCAGACCGAGGTGTTATCGGTGTAGATCGGCTGCGTTGCCGCATTCGAATTCGACTGGAGGATAACCAGAAGCATGTTGAGCATGGAATTGACTCCTTGAATCGCCGCGTTCACCTGCGGCTCCCTTGGCTTGCTGCCTCGCGGACGATCACGATTTGAACCGATCCGGCCAGCGCCATCGCGAAACCATGTACGGCTTGTCGGCCTCGAAGGCCGAGGCAACCGCTTCGATGTGCCGCTCCGAGCTGCTCCCCGCGGCGGTAATGTTGATGTGCCCTGCGACCCAGGCCAGGTAAAGCGGGATCAGCGCGCCCAGCAGATGCCCGCGGTTGATGGTGCGCAGCCGGTAGGCGATCAGGAAATCGAAGACAATGCGCGCCCAGAGCGGATCGGGCATGCGGAACTGTGCGGCATCGGTGACGGAGAGGCGCTTGAGGCCCAGCAGCGAATTGGGGGGAAGCACCAGCGACCAGATTTCCTGCAGATTGGTGTAGGCGAAACGAAACGACTCGATCATGCGCGCCGCCTCGGGCGCTCCATCGGAATTGGCCCAGTCGGGCAATGGCCGGCGCGGCGGCGGCAAGCGGCGCGGGCGCTGCCACAGTGCGGCCTTGGCCTCGACATCGGCAAAAAGCGAACCCGTGACCAGCGAAAGAATGGCATTGATGTCGACATCCGCGGGCTGCGGCAGCGCTCGCGGTCCCACATCGAATTCATCCATCGAATAGCCGGCGGCCACGGCCTCGTTCACCGGCCAGATAATGGCTTCGGGCTGATTGGTCGAAGTAAACCGGCGCGCAGCAGCGGCAAGATGCTCGGCCATGCGCAGCGAGAGGCAGAGGTCGATCGCCTGGGGAAAGCGGATGCGCGAGGCGAACAGGGAGCGCGTGAGGGGATAAAGAATGGCGGAGTTGATGAGGCCGGCGTACGGCGGAAGCGCGTAAAACGGAACGGCCAGATCGACGGTGGAGGAGAGCACCGCGCCGGCCAGCGCACGCAAGGCCGCGGCGTTGAGCGAATTCGATCCCGGGCCGAGCATGAGAACCGCGCGCACTCCTTCCTCGCGCGCAAGCTCGAAGGCATTCACGAAGTCCGCCGCGGTCGAGGTCCATGCGGCGCCGGTGGGCGGCGCAAGCACCATGCGCAGATCGGCAAAGGATCCCGATGTGAACTCGTTCTGCGTGGCCACAAGAAGACTTTCCGCCGGAAAAGCGGCGGTGAGATTGGCCAGCACGCTTTCAAGCTGATCCGCAGGCATGGCCGCGACCATCACCAGCAGGTTGGCCGCCGGCCGTTCAAGGACGGCAGTCGAAGCGGGAATCGGATCGGGGGTCGCCATGGTCTTCAGGAAAAACTCGCGAGCCGGTGCGGCAGCAGCAGCGGCGCTTGTTCTACAAGGATCTCCTTACAGCGATAAGATGCCGGAAATCGGGATACCGAGCCACGCGGGACGATTGTTGAGCTCATAGACCAATTCGTAGAGCGCCTTTTCGAGCAGATAGCCGTCCAGCAGCGTCTGCGCCGGCTCCGGGGCGGGCAACAGTTCGGAGCTCACCCGGATTTCGCTCCGGTAGCCGCTAAGAAACCGCGCGGAAGCTTCAGTGTGCCAGGAATGCGCCCACGCGCGAAGCGCATCCGGCAGGATTGGAGTCTTGCTTTCTTGAGCGGCGTCCAGAAATCGCTTCAGCGCGAAGTGGGCAGCATAAGAAAACGATCGCATCATGCCGGCTACATCTTTCAGCGGTGTCTGCTTGCGCCGGCGCTCGGCCAGCGGCCGCGCAGGTTCTCCTTCGAAATCGAGGAAAACGAAATCGCCGTTCTTTGGCGACTGCGGCGCAACCGGGCCACGCGTGCGCAGCGTCTGGCCAAGATGAAAATCGCCGTGAATGCGGATGCGCTTCCCGCCGGGCGGCAACGAAGCAAGGGCGCGCGCGCGGGCGATGAGTTCCAACCTGCGCGAAAGCACGAGAGCGGCCGCATCGGCTACAGGATCATCCAGGCGGGAAATTTCGAGACGCAACAGGTCGAGGGCCGATTTGATCTGCGCCTCGATCCGCTCCGCGTCGCGCGCGAGATCTTCGCGCGTCAGGGGCTCGGCTGAAAATGCCTCATTCTCCGTCGGCGTAGCGAGAGCCATATGCAATTCCGCCGTGCGCAGCCCGAGAAGCTGTGCCGCATCGAACGAAGCCCGCGAGGCCTCGAGGATCGCGCGTGGTAATTCTCCGGAATGAAAATCGGCGCCGGAGAGCTCGAACGGCGCCGAGACCTCAGCTGCGCAAGCAAAGATTTCCGCAACCTCGCTGAGGAACCACTCCCAGCCGTCGGTTGCGTCAACCACCAGCCCCTGCAGCAACGCCAGCGTGGTCTTCTCCGTATTGGCCAGCGTAAGCGAGATTTCGCCGAGGAACGGAGGGATATGCGGAAAATGTCCAATCTCGGTGAGGAACCGGCCGATCTCCACATCCGGATTTTCGCCCGGCTCGAGCTTGCGGAAAAGCTTGAGGAAAAATTCGCGGCCATACAGGATGGACGTATTCGATTGCTCCGCTGAACCCAGGCGCGAGGCCACGCGCCCGGCACGCGTGAAAGCAGCGGAGGCTTTCGCGTCGAGCCGGCCGCTGGGCGGCACGGATTCGCCGGCGGCGGGAGACTCCCGCGGCTCAAAGCGCTGCGTGCTTGCCGGCGCGGGCGCCTCAGAGCGCGGCGGTCCGGCGGCTTCGCCGGGTTGTGCGGTGAGCGGAGCCGGCGCAACCGCCGGATTCGCCGCCGCGTCCACCTGCGTTCGTTGCAGGCTTTCGGCCAGACTCGCCGAGGACCCGTCTGCCGGCACTCTGGCCACGATGGAGTTCGCAGGTTGCGATACGTAGGCCGGTTCACTGGCCGCATCTTCAGGCCGGGGCGCGCTTGCGGCAGCTTCGGCTCCCGCGCCCGCCAGCCCAAGGCTGGCGTTGGAGGCGATCAATTCGAGCAGAGCTCGCTGAAGATCTTCACTCCAGGAAGCGTCGTGGAGAACGATCTCGCCGTCAATCGCGTGAAATGTCGCCAATACGCTGGCCGGCTGATTCGCATTTACATTCATCCCCTCCTGGCCGGTGCTCACCGCCAGCGGAATCTGGTACACCTCGGGAGAGCCCTCGGTGTAGGCAACGTCGAGGAAACAGAGCACCGGAAACATTCCGGAAGAAAGACCGGAAACAACGCCCGTAGCGGCCCCATCGGATTCTCTCCCATCCACGGGAGGGCGCAGCTCAACCCAGGTGTGAATGCGCACCGACTGTATGCTGCGAGCCTTGGCGCCAAACCAGCGCTGGCGCACGAGCCACGCGGGCAGAGCGGCTTCAATCACTGCCGCGCCGCGGCCCGCGAACAGATCTCGCCATCCGCCGCTCAGGGTCACGCGTTCGAGGGCCTCGTCGGCGGGCGGTTCCTGCCAGGATTCCGCATCGAATGCAGCGCTGGTTGCGGAGTCGATCTGCGGCGGCTGCAGCTCAAGCCACAAAAAAGAATACGGCGCAAGCGACAGGGTGTAGGGCGTTTCCGGAATCGCGGGAAAGGGAACGTAGCCGATCATCTCCACGGGTTGCGATCCGGCAAAGGCGGAGAGATCGAGCGCCACCGGCTGCGCAAAGCGGCTCAGATTGGCCACGCAGAGCACGGTTTCATGCGTGCCGTCCTCGTGCTCGAGATCGCGGAGGTAGGCAAGAATCTTGCGATTGGCGGGGTTCAGAAACGTCAGCGTGCCGCGGCCGAAGACCTGGAACAGTTTGCGCAGCGCGATCATGTTGCGCGTCCAGTGCAACAGGCTCGATTGATCGCTCAACTGGGCTTCAACATTGATCACCTGGTAGCCGTAAATGTAGTCCATGATCACGGGCAGATAAACCCGCGCGGGATCGCACTTGGAAAAGCCGGCGTTGCGGTCGGAGGTCCATTGCATGGGCGTGCGCACGCCGTTGCGGTCGCCCAGATAGATGTTGTCGCCCATGCCGATTTCATCGCCGTAATAGAGGACCGGCGTGCCCGGAAAGCTGAGGAGCAGCGAATTGAGCAGTTCGATGCGGCGCCGGTTGTTGTCCACCAGAGGCGCAAGCCGCCGGCGTATGCCCACGTTGATGCGCATGCGCGGGTCGGCCGAATAGGCAAAGTACATGAAGTCGCGCTCGTCGCCGGTGACCATTTCCAGCGTGAGCTCGTCGTGATTGCGCAGAAACAGGGCCCACTGGCAGTTGTCCGGAATGGGCGGGGTCTGCGCCATGATGTCGGTAATGGGAAGCCGGTCCTCCTGGCGCAGAGCCATGTAGATGCGCGGCATCAGCGGAAAATGAAAGGCCATGTGGCATTCGTCGCCATCGCCAAAGTAGGGCCGGACGTCGGCGGGCCACTGG